>WSXW01000001.1 GCA_009773495.1 Bacillota bacterium | reverse complement strand
GGAGACGGTCCCCAGCAAGAGTAACTGCAACTGATTGAGCGCAAGACTTAATGCAACTACGCCACATTGCATCGGTTGCGTTTACTTTGTCAAATAGCAGGAAACGGTTTCTTCCTCGTTTCCTTGCGGCTACCACTTGACAAGGGGCTTTGCACGGTGTATTTTGTAGCTGTAATGTGTTAGCACTCTCTATCAGTGAGTGCTAAATGAAGTGGCGGTGATGGGTGTGGATGAGCGCAAGCGTCAGGTGCTGTTTTCTATTGTGCGGGATTATATTCAGACCGCCGAGCCTGTAGGTTCTAGGACTATCGCTAGGAGGTATGACTTAGGTGTAAGTCCCGCTACAATTCGCAATGAAATGGCCGACCTAGAGGAGCTTGGCTATCTCGAGCAACCGCACACCTCCGCTGGCCGTGTACCTTCAGACCGGGGATACCGTTTCTATGTGGATGCTATCGGTGGACTGCCAGAGCTTACTTCTGCTGAAGCCGCGCTAGTTAAGAAACACTTAGGCGGCAAACTGCGCGGTCAAGAGCTGATGCTAGAGGCAACGGCGCGTCTGTTATCCATCCTAACCAACTATACTTCTATCGTTATAACCCCAGCTCAAGCCAGGCCTAAGCTGCGCCTGTTGCAGGTGATTCCCTTAGCAGACCACCGTGCGGTGGTGATGATGGTCTCTGACAACGGAGTGGTAGCTAACGAAGTCTTGACCATCCCTGAAAACTTATCCTTTGATGACTTAGCTGAGATCTGTGCCTACATCAACTATCAATACAACAATGTGTCCCTCGACAGGTTGCAGTTTGCAGATTTTTCCGGGCGTATGAGCGCACGAATCGAAGCTTTTGAACGCGCTATGGATAGCCTTATTGCTAATTTGGAACGGCGAGAAAGTGATAGGGTGGTGCTAGGTGGAGCAACTAATATCCTTAACCAACCCGAGTTTAAGGATGTAGCTAAGCTACGTGCAATCCTACGGGTGCTAGAAGAACACGACCTTGTGTTCAAGCTCGTGAGGACCTCGGCCTCAAACCCGGCGTCTATAAGTATCGGGGCAGAAAATCCACTAGAAGAGCTCAAGGAGTGCTCAATAATAACCGCCACCTATCGGTTTGGCGGACTGAAAACCGGTCATATCAGTATTCTTGGGCCCACTCGCATGGAGTACCCTCGGGTTATTGCTTTGCTAAGCTTCGTTAGCAGATTCATAAGTGAGTCCTAAACGACGGCATTTCCACGAGGAACTAGGAACGCTCGCCCGTAGTGCTGGTGAAGGAGGAGGAGACAGTGGTAATGAAGAGTATGAGCGGAGGAAGCTCAGAAGTTGACGAGAAGCTTGCGGCATTAGTGATTAATGCCAATGCTATCCAAGCCATAGCCGCGGCTGTTGAAGGTACCATGGGCCCTAAAGGCCTGGACACAATGCTCGTAGACCGCTTTGGTGAAGTAATTATTACTAACGCGGGTGTTACTATTCTCGAAAAGATGGATGTCAACCATCCTGCGGCCAAGATGCTGATTAATGTGGCCAAGGCTCAGCAGGCCGAGATTGGGGATGGAACTACTACTGCCACAATTATGGCCGGGGCTTTAATTGCTGAAGGAGTAGGGCAAGTAGTACGTGGCGTCCCTGTGGCCCGAGTCATTGAGGGGATGAAAGTAGGAGTGCGGTGTGCCGCGGAGAGTGTGGTGCGTCGTTCGCGCAGCATAAAATCCCTTGATGACCCAATTTTGTTACGTATCGCCTACGTTTCGGGACGTGAGCACGAAGACATTGCCTCTCTCGTAGTGGGAGCAGCTCGCCTTATCGGTAAGGAAAAGCTCATGGATAAATCTTTTAAGTTAGCAGAGACAATTCTAGCCGAAGAAGGCGCAGATAATGAGGTGTTTATGGGGGTTATCATTGGTAAAGAGCGCCTCAGCAAGCAGATGCCAAAAAATTTACATGGCGTAAAAATATTAGTGGTAGACGACGCCTTAGAGCCAGAGGAAATCGAAGACGAGGCATTAGCTACCGAACTTGGCTTTAAAAAGTACATGGAGTTACAGGTCGAGTTTAAAGAGAACATACAAAAGATTATTGACCTCGGCGTCAATCTTTGCCTAGTAGATAGAGGGATAGACGACATTGCCGAGGAAATGCTAACGGATGCAGAGATCATGGCGGTTTGCCGTGTGTCTTCCGGTGATCTACGCAAGATAGTAGATCACACAGGTGCCCGTGCTCTGAAGCGCACCACGCTGCGCAAAGACCTAGCTGAATTAGAGCGATATGTAGGAGTTGCTGAGCAAGCACTTGAAGATGAACGCTTGGGGCACGTGCGAGTTATTGGCGGTGCCGGAAAGCCCATGGCCACAATACTAGTCGGTGCGGCTACGGCTGAGGTTGTAGGCGAGCGCGAGCGCATCGCTAAGGATGCAGCTTCTTCTGTACAAGCAGCTGTACGCGGCGGCTATGTGCCGGGGGGCGGAGCGATAGAAGTAGCGGTGGCTAAGGATGTCGAGGGAGTGCGGCAAACTATGAAGGGCATGTCCGCTTATGGTGTAGACTGTGTGAGCGCGGCTTTAAAACGCCCCTTATCTCAGATTGTCCTTAATGCGGGGTTTAACCCGCTGGAAAAAGTGGAGGACGTTATCGCCGCACAGATATCACAAGGCCTAGATACTTTGGCTGTCAACTGCGATAGTGGCGAAGTTATGGATATGCTGGTCCTTGGAGTAGTGGACCCCACCCTAGTTAAGGTCTATGCTATTAGGGCCGCAGGAGAAATTGCCGAAGCCATATTGCGCATTGATACGATAATTAGAAAACGCGACGAAGAGAAAGCAAGCGAGCGGCAACCAGATTTTTAAGGTGGTGTATTAGTGGGAGAAGCAAATAAAAAGGATGAACATGTGGTCGAAGTGGAGATCATTCCTGAACTGGAAGCTCTAAAGGCAGAGTTAGTACAAAAAACTGAGATTGCACAAGAGCTAGAGAATAGGATTCTCCGACTTCAAGCCGACATGGATAACTTGCGCAAGCGCACCATGCGAGAAAAAGAAGAAACATGGTACGTGGCTGCAGCCGATATCATGACGCAGCTACTGCCTACACTAGATAATTTTGAGCGAGCCATGCAGGTCTTGCCCCAGAACGACTGGGCGCGAGGAATTGCAATGGTCAGTAAACAGCTGCAAGATGTGTTAGCACGATTAGGCTTAGAGACCATCGAATCACAGGGCAGTTTTAACCCGCAGTACCACGAAGCAATAATGCAAGACATTGCTTCAACTGAGCCAGAAAATATGATCACAGGAGAGTTTGAACGCGGGTACAAACTCCGTGGTAAAGTGCTACGGCCCAGTAAAGTTAAAGTTTCGACAGGAGGAAATAACAATGTCTAAGACTATTAGTATCGACCTAGGCACAACTAACTCTGTCATCGCGTACTTCGAAGGGGGTGAACCGGTTATAATACCCAATTCTGAAGGTGGACGCTTAACCCCTTCAGTTGTGGGCTTCTCTAAGACGGGAGAACTTTTGGTAGGAGCAATCGCCAAACGGCAAGCGGTAAGCAACCCCGATAGAACCATTGCTTCGATTAAGCGCCACATGGGGACTAACCATAAGGTGAAGATTGATAACAAAGAATATAGCCCGCAAGAGATATCAGCTATGATTCTAAGTAAGCTAAAGCAAGATGCGGAAGCCTACTTGGGTGAGACTGTAGAAAAGGCCATCATCACAGTTCCAGCTTACTTTACTGACAGCCAACGTCAGGCCACTAAGGACGCAGGCAAGATAGCAGGTCTTGAGGTGCTCCGTATTATTAATGAGCCTACAGCTGCGGCTCTGGCTTACGGTTTAGATAAAGGGCAGGATCACACTATTCTTGTATTTGACCTCGGCGGTGGTACATTCGATGTGTCTGTCTTAGAACTTGGCGATGGTGTGTTTGCAGTAAAAGCTACCTCTGGCAATAACCGCTTAGGTGGCGACGACTTCGACCAACGTGTGCAAGACTACTTTGTTAAAGAGTTTAAGCGTGATACGGGCATTGACTTGTCTAAGGACCGCGTAGCTATGCAAAGGCTGCGCGAAGCAGCTGAGAAGGCTAAGGTTGAGCTTTCCACTTTGCAGCAGAGTAATGCTAACCTGCCGTTTATCACCATGGACGCCGAAGGCCCTAAACATCTAGATATTACGCTCAGTCGCGCAAGGTTTGATGAGCTTACCAGTGATCTTGTGGAGCTTACAATCGGCCCAGCCCGCAAAGCTTTGCAGGATGCCGGGCTTGACGCTAGCAAAATCGATAAAGTCATCCTAGTAGGCGGCTCAACGCGTATTCCTGCTGTGCAAGAGGCTGTGCGCAGTCTCATGGGTAAAGAACCATATAAAGGCGTAAACCCAGATGAAGTAGTGGCCCTTGGTGCAGCTATTCAAGGCGGCGTTCTTTCTGGCGACGTTAAAAATGTTGTTCTCCTGGACGTTACTCCGTTGTCCCTTGGAATTGAGACTTTAGGTGGCGTTATGACTCATTTGATTGAACGCAATACCACCATACCAACATCGAAGAGCCAGATTTTTTCCACAGCAGCAGACAGCCAGACATCGGTTGAGATTCACGTGCTGCAAGGAGAACGCTCCATGGCTGCAGATAATGTAAAACTTGGTCGGTTTACGCTTGATGGTCTTCCACCCGCGCCTCGCGGCATTCCTAAGATTGAAGTCGCTTTCGACATCGATGCCAACGGCATCGTCAATGTCAAGGCGAAGGACTTGGCTACTGGCAAGGAGCAAAAGATTACGATTACCTCTTCGGCAGCTCTCTCTGATAAGGACATCGAACGCATGGTAAAGGATGCCGAGAAGTACGCCGCCGAGGATGCTCAGCGCAAAGAGCTAGTCGAATCAAAGAATAACCTAGAGCAGTTGGTTTACTCCTCAGAAAAACTTCTCAAGGACCTCGGCGACAAGGCTCCAGTGGATAAAGCTGAGGCGGTTAGAAAGGCAGCCGAAGCGGGCAAAGAAGCTGTGGCTTCAAATGACCTTGACCGTATTAAATCAGCCACAGAAGAATTGACTACGTTAGTTAATGAACTATCTACCATTCTGTACAGCCAAGCTGGCGATGCAGCGCAGGCAGCAGATGCACAAGGTAACCAAGGTGGAGACACCGTGGATGCCGACTACGATGTAGACAAAAAATAATAGATGCAGGGGGTTGTACGAACAGCCCCCTTCGCTTAGGTTAGGGGGCAGAGAGCTTTGGCGAAGAGAGACTTCTATGAAGTACTGGGCGTTAGTCGTTCAGGTGATGAAACCGAAATTAAAAAGGCCTACCGTAAACTCGCCAGACAATATCATCCGGATGTCAATCCTGACGATAATACGGCAGCCGAGAAGTTTAAAGAAATTACAGAAGCCTACGAAGTATTAAGTGATACCGATAAGCGTGCACAATACGATCGTTTTGGGCATGCCGCCTTTGAACAGGGGGCAGGCGGCGGGGGTGGTGGCTTTAGCGGCTTTGGTGGCGTTGAAGACATATTTGATGCTTTCTTTGGTGGGGGCGGCGGGCGCAGGCAGCGCACCGGTCCGGAGCGTGGCGTTGATCTGCAGTATGAACTAGAGATTGATTTTACCGATGCCGCTAATGGCAAAGAAGTAGAATTGGAGATCCCCCGCACTGAATCTTGCGATACCTGTCATGGTAGTGGGGCCAAGCCAGGCACCTCACCGGAGACCTGTCCGCAATGTCGCGGGTCGGGCCAGGTAAGTTTCGCCCAAAACACCATGTTTGGCCGTATCAACAGTGTGCGTACCTGCGACCGTTGCCAAGGCGGCGGGAAGATTGTTGCCTCACCATGCGCTGTGTGCGGCGGTAAGGGAGTTGTGCGCAAACGGCGCAAGGTTACAGTGCGAATCCCCGCTGGTGTGGATACAGGCACACGTCTTAGACTCACAGGAGAGGGTGAAGCTGGAAATCGCGGTGGTTCCCCAGGCGATCTCTTTGTGGTGCTACGTGTTCGCTCGCATCCTACATTTAAGCGCAATGGTTCTGAGCTGTTGCTGAATTTACACGTATCCTTCCCTAAGGCAACCCTAGGTGGCAAGACCGAAGTCAAGATTATCAATGACGAGGTTGTAGAAGTTGCAATTCCTGCAGGAACGCAGAGTGGAGCTGTGCAAAGAATTAAAGGTAAGGGCATAGCCAAGCTAGGTACGACGGCGCGTGGTGACCTGGTGCTGACAATTATCGTAGATACGCCTAAGAAGTTGTCGGCCAGGGAGCGAGACTTGCTGAAGCAGCTTGCACAAGCAATGGGAGAAGCGGTAGATGAGGATAAGAACTTTTTGGGTAAAGTTCGTGATGCATTACGTTAGGGGGTCGGGTCATGAAATGGACAGAGATTACAGTTATAACCTCGCAAGAAGCTAAGGAAGCTGTAACAGACATTTTGTATCGGGCCGGAGCTACCGGTGTGGTCATTGTAGACGCGACATCGGTATTGTTAGCTGATGATGTTGAGGACTACTCGCCCGCACCTCCTCCAGATATTCCCTTAGAAGAAGTGCGAGTAACCGCCTATCTGTCTATAGAACAGTCTTTGCCAGCGATAATTGACGGAGTTAGGCTCGAGGTAGCAGCGTTAGTAGACTATGATCTAGATCCCGGTCGTGGCGAGGTCATCCTTGCAGAGGTGGAGGACGAGGACTGGGCGACAGCATGGAAGCAGTACTATAAGCCAGTGCTTATCGGTCCTCGAGTAGTCATCAAGCCATCGTGGGAAGCGCTTGACTATGATACTGATAAAGTAGTTGTTGAGTTAGACCCCGGTATGGCCTTTGGCACAGGAACTCACCCTACAACGGTGATGTGTTTAGAGTATCTGCAGGAGTATACCCTAGAAAACAAAAAGGTTTTGGACCTAGGCTGTGGTTCAGGGATACTCTCTATTGCAGCTGCGAAACTAGGAGCAAAGGAAGTCTTGGCTCTAGATTATGACCCTGTGGCAGTCAAAGTAGCTGCCCAAAATGTGCAGCACAATGGTATCGACGCGGTCGTAACAGTGCGGGAAAGCAACCTTTTTGCCGTGGTCCAGGGGGAATACGATGTTGTGGTGGCGAACATCATTGCTCGCATTATCATAGAGGCCATGCCTGCGGTTAAGGCGCATTTATCGCCCTGTGGGATATTCATAGCTTCCGGCATCATTCAAGAGAAACTAGGCGGTGTGTTAGCGGCTATGGTAGAACATAACCTACGTGTTATTGAGCAGAGAACGCAAGGTGAATGGGTGGCACTCGTTGTCACTCATAAGGGGCAGTAGCTATGCCTCGTTTTTTACTTTCTAGCCTTAAGGATGGATGGGGAGAACTCACCGGTGAAGAGGCCCACCATGTAGTAAAAGTACATCGCTATCGCGTCAACGATGTGATCGAAGTTGTTGGCGATGCAAAATTGTTCCGTGGTGTTATTAGTAGACTGCAAGAGGGCTCTGTCACAGTAAGGATCGAGGCTACACTCCCAAGTAGTGAGCCACAGCTTGAGGTTACGCTGTATCAAGGTATAGTCAAGGGAGATAAGCTAGAACTAATCATTCAGAAGGCGGTAGAGCTAGGGGTGAGCCGTATAGTGCCTGTTATGTGCAGGCGATCGGTGGTGACCCTAGACCAAAAGAAGGCTCGTGAAAGAACTGTACGGTGGCAGCGTATCGCCCAAGAAGCCAGCAAGCAAAGCGGCAGAGCGAAGGTTCCTCTCGTTGATCAACCGCTTCCTATAGTCGATGCTTTAACACAAGACCAGTCTCAACTCAGATTAATGGCGTATGAAGGTGGTGGCACTTCCCTGAAGGCCTGTTTTAAGGGACTATCTGCCATACAAACGGTATCTTGTTTGATTGGCCCAGAAGGTGGGTTTGAACAGGTAGAAGTTGATATGGCCAAATCTCATAGCTATATCATAGTTGGGTTAGGGCCGCGCATACTAAGGGCAGAAACGGCACCTCTAACATTACTCAGTATTCTGATGTACGAGTTAGGCGACACAGGAGACCTATCATGCCGACGGTAGGTTTTACCCTAGGGTGCAAAGTAAATCAGCAAGTGACGGCTGTTCTTGCGCTTAGGAAATAAACAGTGCTTCATGTGATGGAGTTTATGGTCAACTTGGCAGGATTCTACGTTAAAGCGTCGAATTAGTACAAGGAGTTGATTATATGGCGTGTATCTTTTGCAGAATAGTCTCCGGCGAGATTCCAACGAATATCATATATGAGGATGAATTCGTGTGTGCCTTCCGCGATATTAGCCCTGTTGCACCCGTGCACGTGGTTCTTATTTCGAAAGATCATCTGGAGCGTATCGATACGCCTGGAGTGGAGAAAATAGCGGGGCACGTCATTCTCGCCATTAGTAAACTCGCTGCTACACTGGGTTTGAGTGAGGATGGTTTCCGTGTTGTCAACAACGCTGGTAAATACGGCGGGCAAATGGTTAACCACTTGCATTTCCATTTATTAGGAGGAAGACACCTTGAGTGGCCCCCGGGCTAGTTGACACCTGTTTCGGTAATGGTTATAATATCGGAAGGTATTGTAAAACGTACCCGGGACTTCTCCGAGCATTTGTTGGTAGGCGGAGGGAGGGAGATTCAATGTCAGAAGTTAAGGTTCGTAAGGACGAAAGCCTTGACCAAGCACTAAAACGTTTCAAACGCCAGTGCCAACGGTCCGGGGTTCTTTCTGAAGTCCGCAAGCGCGAGCATTATGACAAACCGAGTGTTCGCCGTAAGAAAAAGTCAGAGGCAGCACGTAAGCGTAAGTTCTTCTAAGGATTATTAGAGAAAAAGCGCCCTTGATCGGGTGCTTTTTTGCTTTTATCGGGCAAAGTAAGGTAACGGAAGTGGAACAATGAAGTCTCCTCTGTGTAGAAGTCTGTGCATCCTTTTTGTTATGGAGTTAACACCTGCCTCATAATCTTCTAAGAGGGGGTGCAGAAATTTGCCTTCGTTAAAGAATCTGATTGGTGCAGTTGTCGATCTCCCGAGGGACCTCGTTCTCAATTTGCCACGCATTACTCTAGTAGGCGACCTGCAGCTAGTCATTGAGAACCACCGCGGTATTGAGGATTTCGATGGTAGCTATGTTCGCATTGCTCTAGAGCGAGGGACTCTAGTAATAAATGGTGATGACCTAACTCTACGGAGCATCCATGCTGACGAGATTGTAGTAGACGGTTCGATTAAGGCGTTGCTATTTGAGGAAGATGCCAATGATCGATAGGCTGTTTGCACATTTCTTTGGCTATCTTATCGTTAGTGTTTCAGGGAAAGACCGAGTGCGCTTTCTCAACGCTTGTGCCACAAAAGGCATTCCACAGTGGGCGGTGCGTACGCGCAGCAATTCCATTCTAATGTATACGAGCATAGCTGGTTTTAAGGCTATGCGGAGGCCTGCCCGACAACAACGTTGCGAAGTACGAGTACTAGGGCGGCATGGCTTACCTTTCATGCTGCAACGTATGCAGCGGAGAGCGACCTTCTCATGGGGGGCTGTATTCTTTGTGTTGCTTCTGTGGTTCTTGTCGTCGTTTGTGTGGTTTATAGAAATTGAGGGCAGCGAAACAGTAACGACAGCTGAGCTCGGGGCATACATGCGTACTCAAGGACTTTATGTGGGGGCGTGGCGTACCTCGCCTGACCTAGACGGCGTCGCATCTGCTATCCTCAGAGAATATCCTGAGCTAGTGTGGGCAGGTATTTCCATTGCAGGAAGTCGGGTTCATGTTAAACTGGTGGATAAGGTGGTTGTGACACCTCCGCTGCGTATGCCCGGTGATGTAGTAGCGGCGAAGTCTGGAGTGCTTATCAAGGTTATTGCTACTAGCGGTCAGGCAGTTGCTACGAATGGCCAGACTGTATCACCCGGACAAATTCTTATTAGGGGTGAAGTAGTAATCGAGGAGCAGGTAGCAGGGCAAGTAATGGCCGAAGGTATTGTCGAGGCGCGGGTATGGTATGAAGCTTTTGGACACGCTCAGGTTTCACGTAGTGTCCAGAGACCGACGGGGATACTTGCCGTGACCGAAGTGGTGCGTGTGGGAATTCGAGAGTTCTTCGTGGCTGGTGCTCGGGTAAGTCCGTTCGAACTCTACGAAAGCACTGTGGCAAAAAGGATTTTGCTACCGGGTGTCGAACATATCACCATAACCTACAGGGAGTTGGCCTTAGAAAATGAGGTAGTCTCGGTCGAGGTTGCACGGCTTGAGGCAGCAGGAAACGCCAAGGCAATGATTAACGAACTGCTACCTGAACATACAGTGGTGGTAGACAAGAAATTGACTGAACAGTGGTCGCTTGATGGTAACACCGTAACTGTCCGTGTTTTGGTGGAAGCTCACGAAGATATTGGTCAATTTATTCCTTATTAACAACTAAAAAGGGAGTTGTCGCACATCGACGTTAAGGAAGTAAAATTGGTAATCCGAGATAATACAGAAGCACTCGCGCTATTTGGAATGCATGATGAAAATGTTAGAGCGATCGAAGCTGTTTTTCCTGTTCGCATCTATAGCAGAGACAATGAGATGGTTGTTTCAGGTCAGTCTTTTCAAGTTGCGAAAGTAGAGGAAGTGGTTAAGGGCATGTTAGAGGTCCTGCGCAGCGGTGGAGAATTAAGCCGTGGTGACGTCACTTATCTCTTACGAGTAGTATCAGAAGGCCAAACCGTAAGAATGGTCGATATGGCCAATGAGGTGGTGGTACAGACTTCACGAGGGAAGCAAATAAGGCCCAAGACCATGGGGCAGAAACTCTATGTTGAAGCTCTCCGTAAACACGATATAGTATTTGGCATAGGGCCGGCTGGTACCGGAAAGACATACTTGGCTATGGCACACGCCGTAGCCTCTCTCAAGGCGAGGGAAGTTAGTCGACTCATTTTGACTCGTCCGGCAGTGGAGGCAGGGGAAAAGCTAGGCTTTTTGCCCGGCGATTTGCAGGATAAAATTGACCCGTATCTGCGGCCGTTGTATGATGCGTTGTTTGATATTTTAGGAGTAGAAACATTTCAGAGGCACATGGAGAAAGGTACAATTGAGGTTGCTCCACTAGCGTATATGAGGGGCCGAACCCTTGACGATGCCTGCGTCATTCTTGATGAGGCGCAAAACACTACGCCTGAACAGATGAAGATGTTCCTTACCCGACTTGGCTTTGGATCGCGTGCAGTCGTAACTGGTGATCTCACTCAGGTAGATTTGCCTAAGGGCAGATTGTCTGGATTACATGATGCTAGGGCTGTTTTGTCGCAGGTAGATGGTATAGCATTCGTTCACTTGACGCATCACGATGTAGTGAGGCACGCTTTAGTACAGAAGATCATTCAGGCTTACGAGGCGAGCTCCACTCGGGAAGGCGGGTAAATGACATATCTTAGATTGCTGATGCGTAAACTCAGCAAGCGCACGTGGATTAAACATGGTGCGTTGTTTCTGGTTGTGTATGCACTTGTATCGAGTATTCTGATACTAAAATTAGTGCCTGAGGCCGTCGTGCTGGAAATTGGCCAGGCCAGCCCTAAATACATCGGGGCACCTCGTATGGTAGAGGATAGATTCACCACCACGGTGCTTAAGACAGAGGCATCTAATGGAGTGGCAGAAGTTTATGAACAGGACCCTACGACGTTAGAACAAGTATTAAAGGAATCGCGCGAGATCTTTGCTATCTTACGTGTAGCCGCCTCAGATGCACAAATGAACGAGCAACAGCGCATGGAGTTTGTGCGCAAGGAGATAAGGTATGAGCTTAGTGATGCCGTGGTTCGTACCGGTCTGACTATTGATGAACAATTGGAAGAACAAATGGTTGGGGAACTAACACTGGCCCTAGAGCCAGTATACCGACTGGGTATAAAACTAGATGGACTTGATAATGCCAGAAACACAGTGAGCAGTGCGCTATCTACATCGAGCCTTAAGGCTCAATATCGGGTTCTGCTAACGGATATTGCGCGTAGCGCTATGCGGGCCAATATGCGCCTCAACGAGGCCTCTACCCAGAAGCTGAAACAGGAAGCTGCTAGTCGGGTTCAGCCGGTTATAGTACAAAAAGGCCAAAAGATCATCGGCCTGGGTGAAATTGCTACGGAGCGTGAGATCAATGTACTGCAGGACTTAGGCTTGTTGCGCACCAGTATCGATTGGAAAATTGTGTCTGGAAGCTTACTCTACGCTCTGTTGATCCTGCTGCTGCCGACCCTCTATATATTTTTTTTAGGCGATAAGCTACAGAAAGATTCGCGCAATTTAGCACTTACGGGAGTTGTTTTTATGCTGGGGGCAGTCTTGACTTATGGAGCCTCACTGCTTTCAGGGTACCTCATCCCCGTCGCAGCAGTGAGTATCCTTCTAACTGTTCTTATTGAGCCCAAATTAGCTCTGGTCGCTGGTTTTTCGCTGGGCATGCTTTCAGGGGGGCTAGTAGGGTTTGAAGTACGGTTTGTTATGGTAGCTTTATTTGGTACAGCTGCCGGCGTCTACGCGGTGTCGCAAAATGAGCATAGAGGTAGCCTTGTGCGCGGCGGCGTAATAGTAGGCGGAGTAAACGCTTTAGCTATTTTGTCCTTTGCCCTGTTGTTTGGGGGGTCAGGGAGCGACTCGCTGCGCGACGCACTGCTAGGGTTTGGCGGTGGAGTTGTATCCTCGGTCTTCGCCATCGGCTCGTTGCCATTTTTGGAGAACACCTTTGGTGTTACGTCTACAATTAAGCTCGCTGAGCTAGCTAATCCACATCAAGAGCTGCTAAAGCGGCTCTTAGTTGAAGCGCCAGGGACCTACCATCACAGTATTATTGTGGCCAACTTGGCCGAGGCGGCTGCTGAGCGAGTGGGTGCCGATGCATTGCGGGCACGAGTTGGCGCCTATTATCATGATGTTGGCAAGATAGAAAGGCCATATTTCTTTATAGAGAATCAAACCATGATGGAGAATCCGCATAACGATTATCCGCCGCATTTGAGCTCGCTCATTATTACTAGTCATGCCAAAGATGGGGTGAAGCTAGCAACGGAATATAAAGTTCCCGAGATAATAATCGACATTATCCGTGAACATCATGGAACTTCGTTAGTTCAGTACTTCTATAGCAAGGCACAGGAGACTAACCCTGCCGCGCGTGAAGAAGATTTCATGTATGAAGGTCCGCGCCCTCGAACGAAAGAATCTGCTATCGTCATGCTAGCGGATATTGTAGAGGCTGCAGTCCGTTCAATTGATTCTCCCACTCCTGTTAAAATAGAGCAGAAAGTCAGGGACTTAATTCGTGAGAAACTTTTTACGGGCCAGCTAGATGAGAGCGACCTTACTCTAAGAGACCTTGATATAATCGGGACCGCTTTTGTACGTCATCTATCGGGCATTTTCCATCACCGCATTGAATATCCAGAGCGAGGAGGTAAACTAAAACATGCAGGTGTTATGGAGCAACGACCAGGAAAAAGCGAGTTTACCGGAGGAGCTGGAACAGCTACTCGATAGAGCGGGGGACTCTGTCGCTGCAAAGCTCAAGCTTCCTGCGCACGGGGAAGTCAGCGTGGCTTTTGTTGACGACGAAGCTATAGCAGAGCTTAACCTACACTACCGTGGCAAAGTAGGTCCAACTGATGTGTTATCGTTTGCATTAGAAGAAGGGGAGGAGTTCATCGTTCCCGATAACGCTCCACTAATGTTAGGCGATATTATCATCTCTGTGGAGCGTGCAAAGGCTCAGTCAGAGGAATATGGTCATAGTCTAGAGAGAGAGATAGCGTATCTCTTGGTCCATGGCTTACTGCACTTGGCAGGCTTTGATCACGACGATGACAACGAAGGCGAGATGAGCGCCTTAAATGACGAGATAGTACGTGAGCTCGGGTATTTGAGGTGAAAAGAGCCCATTCGTTAATTGACAGCTTTACAGATGCCTTCATAGGTATGAGCCTGGCTCTACGAGAGGAACGCAACATGCGGATACACTTTGCTCTTGCTGCCCTGGCTATTTTGCTGGGACTATACTTAGGTCTAGAACCTTGGCAGTGGGTTGTCATTTTGCTTGTTATAGCAGCTGTAATCTCCATGGAGCTCGTCAATTCTGCCATCGAACGCGCTGTGGATTTAGCCGAGCCTAACGATAATCCTCTAGCAGCATTTGCCAAAAGACTGGCAGCCAGTGCAGTTCTAGTTGTGGCTGTAGTTGCAGTCGTAATTGGGCTGATCATATTTGTGCCATATCTGCGGGTGAAGTTTGGGATCTAGCCACCCCCGCGCAGGCCACCATTTACCGTGTACGGCGTAGTAACCCCTAAGAGGCCTCACTTAAGCTTTAGGAGGTGGCGACCGATGAAATACAATACATCCCGTTCAGAGCGACCGTGGCTTAACGTTGTAGTCGCGGTCGTGCTTTTTCTCAATATTATTGTCTTGGGACGCGTGCAGGGGTTGTACCGCTTGCCAGGGGAGCAGAGCGAGCTATCGCAGGCACGCAACGGCGCGGAGCTGGTTGCTGGGCACATTACTCGATTGGCGGAGGGGCAGGGCTTTAGCAGCAACGCTGCAGTCCAGGAGTCGATTGCCAGACTGCACTACGATGTAAAAAGGGCACGTACTGTAGATGAGGTCTCGCAGGCCTTGCAGAAGGGGTTATTTGAGACGCAAGCTGTAATGGCGCGTGAGGAAGAGACAATGCGTCGCGAGGCCATTGTGTCAGTTTTTAGCCGGAGCTCTGTAATATTGGCTCGCACGGGCAAGGCCAGTGTTACACTTAGCCGTGATGAAGCCAAAGACATTAAGATAATTGATCCACTAAACCTTGTTGATGCCGCAACAGTGGCTGAGCTCAGTCGCAATTCAGCCTTGCAGCACGCTTTCCCCTATGTTGTAGTGGAGATTGACAACGGTCAGATTCGTGTACCTACTCAGCGAACTCTTACAGATCGTGTTAGTGCTCAAGAGCAGGAACTTACAGCCCTGCGGGTGGAGATGCAGTCCATTCGCAGTAGCGCGGGGTTTCTCTCGCTCACAGGCCCTGGAGTACGAATCAAGTTGTGGGATGCTTTTGGCGGCTTTACCGAGGATGAGATAGTCCATGATTCTGATGTGCGCGACATAATTAATGAACTGAATGCCGCAGGTGCCTTGGGAGTAGCAGTGGGAGGTGAACGTATTACAGCCCAAACAGCCGTTCGCTGCGCGGGCCCTATAATTCTTGTTAATCAACGCCCTGTAGCTGTAAACCCTGTTGTATTAGAGGCTGTAGGTGATGCCAATATCTTGGCTTCGAGCCTGAGCCTAGTACGTACAACCTTGCTTGCCACCAAGGGTATCAAATTGGAAGTAGAGAAACTCGCTTACCTAACCTTGCCGGCCTACGCACCTTTACGATAGGAGGGTGTCCAATGTGGATGAAGCGGAGCTCACCTCTCTTTCTGTGTATGTTGTTACTGCTGGTGGGCTGCAATCCTCTGCCCAAGCCAGTGGACCCTCCCATTGTCGTACCCTCAGAGCACTTGAGCCCGCTTACAGGTAAGGAACCTTATCCGACCTCCCCTCTACTGTGGGTCGTAGATAACCATCCTCAGGCCCGTCCGCAAGACGGGATTGCCGCAGCTGATATCATCTACGAAGTTCCCGTAGAGGGTGGGATGACAAGGTTTCTGCTTTTGACTAATGGCACTAGTTCCAGTATCATAGGTCCTATTAGGAGTGCGAGGGGCTTTTTCACGTTGATAGCGGCAGAATATGACGCTATCATAATGCACCATGGCGAATCTCTTTCTTTTTCGGGGGCAGTTGAGGCCATGGGGGGTACCCATGTTGACCTAACTAGCATTAATTCGCAGCCGATCTGGCGAGATGGCGGAAGAGTTGCCCCCCATAACCTCTATTCGAACATTGCTCAGGCTAGGGATTATGTAGGTCAGAGTGTTAATGACGATTATGCCGGAAGAAGGTGGGTTTTTACCACACGGCATCCCGGTACTGTGACACAGATCAACTTGCGCTATCCTGGAGGCTACAGTGTAGAGTACAGATATATAAATAGTGGATTATACGAGCGAACAACCGAGGGTACCAAGGAAGAGTATGTGGTAGAGAACATTCTGATCCAGCAGACCACGGTGCGGGATGGAGCTGAGGTTTCAGTTGAGCTTTTAGCGAGTGGCCCGGCGTATTTCTTTACGAAAGGGCAAGCACACTCGGGTATCTGGGTCAAAGACTCTCCCTCTGGGGCTACAAAGTTTCTCGATTCTAAAGGAGAGGAATGGCAGCTTACATCCGGAAAGACAATAATACATGTAGTACCCATACTGACTACGGTACAATATAGATAGGTGGTGCCCATGAAACAAGAGTTAGTTAAGGCAGCGCAAGAAGCCCTACAACAGGCCTACGCCCCTTATTCGGGCTACCGAGTCGGGGCTGCAGTGTTGGCGGGGCAAGATGTTTTTAAAGGCGTCAACATTGAAAACGCTTCTTACGGCTTAACCATTTGCGCGGAAAGAAGTGCGGTGGCGGCGGCCATTTCTAGCGGTGCTCGGCAAATCCAAGGCGTAGCAATTGCAGTAGAAATAGGTGCTCCTTCGCCTTGCGGGGCGTGTCGGCAAGTACTGCGCGAATTCGGGACTGATTTCCCGGTATACTTAGTAGCCGGAGACGGCGCCGTGCGAGAAACCACGATTAAGCTGCTGCTTCCAGGTTCCTTTGGGCCAGAATTTTTAGCCAAGGAGGATAACCATTGACCTACCGTTCAGGCTTTATCTCAGTAGTGGGGCGGCCCAACGTCGGCAAATCTACCTTACTTAACCGCGTCTTGGGTGAAAAAATACTCATAGTCAGCGACAAACCACAGACTACCCGTAACAAAATTCGCTGTATCTATACTGAGGATAATATGCAAGCCATATTCCTTGACACCCCTGGTATACATAAACCTCATCATAAGTTAGGCGAGCAATTAGTAGAGAAGGCCGTCCACACTTTCGGCGAGGTGGATCAACTCTGGTATGTGGTAGAACCCGATACGGTAGTAGGTAAAGGGGACCGGTTCATAATTGAACGTTTCCCTACTAGGGGAAACGTGGTCCTTATCGTCAATAAGGTGGATACAGTCGCGCCAGAAGTGGTTGAGACCGCCTTGTCAGCTTTTAAGAGCGCCTACCCATTTAGTGCTGCCTTTGCCCTCTCTGCTGTTAGCGGTGATGGTGTAGAGGCACTGCTCGTGTACATGCGTGAGCATCTGCCACCTGGTCCACAGTATTATCCCGAAGACATGATTATTGACCAGCCAGAGCGATTTGTGGCAGGTGAGATTATTCGAGAGAAAATACTCGAGCTTACTCGAGACGAGATACCCCACTCTTGTGCAGTCCTCGTGGAGAGCATGCAGGATAAGGGTCATATCGTTCATGTGGCAGCTAACATCTATGTGGAGCGGGACTCCCAGAAGGGGATTATTATCGGCAAACAGGGCTCCATGCTGCAGGCCGTTGGTACAGCAGCACGTATTGACATCGAAGCGTTGCTAGGTAGCCGCGTCCATCTAGAGTTATGGGTCAAGGTGCGCAAGGACTGGCGCAATAAAGACAATGATCTCAAAATGCTAGGTTATGAGAGAGAGAAATAGGAGGAATATCAATGGAACCAAACGTACTTGCCAAGTACATAGATCACACCGTTCTCAAGGCTGAGGCCGCTCCTAAGGAGATCATAAAGTTGTGTCACGAAGCCAATGAATATGGTTTTGCTGCAGTGTGCGTAAACGCCTGTTATGTTTCGTTAGCCAAGAGTTTGGTAGCGAATGGTATTCATGTAGCTAGTGTAGTTGGCTTTCCATTAGGGGCTACATCTACTGCGGCGAAGTCGGCGGAGACTTCATTTGCTGTTAAGGATGGCGCCACGGAGATTGATATGGTCATCAATGTGGGTTGGCTGAAAGCCGGACTACACTCACAAGTAGAGGCCGACATTAGGGCTGTTGTAATAGCAGCGGATGACGTTCCGGTCAAAGTTATCATTGAAGCAGCATTACTTTCTGATGCCGATAAAGTAACGGTGTGTCAGCTGGCTAAGACGGCAGGCGCAGCCTATGTTAAGACTTCTACTGGCTTTGGTCCCGGTGGAGCCACAATAGCCGATGTGGCGTTGATGAGACAGACAGTGGGGCCCGAAATAGGGGTTAAGGCTTCGGGCGGCGTCAGAACACTGGAAGCCACCTTGGCTATGATCGAAGCTGGAGCTAGCCGTATTGGTACCAGTTCGGGAGTGGCTATTGTCGAAGAGAGCAAATCACGGCATGGGTCAGTTTAAGGGTGAAGGGATTGTCCTGCGCTCCATGAATCTTGGTGAGTGGGACAAACTACTTACGGTTTTCACACAAGGGCAGGGTAGGCTGAAGATAGTGGCAAAAGGCGCTCGCAAGATCCAAAGCCGCTATGCCTCTCTCACGCAACTTTTCTGCAATATTCGGTTTACAGTGTATCAGGGAAAGAGTGTCCACACATTCAGTCAAGTAGAGCTCATTGAAGGGTTCAGACCTTTGCGTGAAGATCTGGGCAGAATGGCGTATGGGATATATATGTTAGAGATGATTGACGCAACCCTCGAGGAAGGGCAAAGCCACGATGATATACTCAGCCTGCTGATTGCCTGTTTACACATTTTGTCCCATACTGATCACCTAGAGCTGCTCTTGGCCTTCTATGAATTACGGTTGTTGAGCAGACTAGGGTGGGGCCTTTCTCTAGAGAGCTGCCCTGTATGTGGTGGGAAAATGGGGGCCAAATTTAGCATACAAAACCTAGGTTTTCCTTGCTCTGCCTGCATACCAGGTGGTGCGGGGGAAAAACCCCTCCTAACAATAAGTTTGGCGGCATATAGCTTGCTAAAGACTCTCTGTGGCGGCGACTGGCGACGCCTCGAGGCTCTGCCAACAGGTATTCCCGGCGAAAAAGAGGTAGCAGCAGTCTTAGATAGAATTATCTATATTAAACTTGAGAAGAGACTGGAAAGCTACGTTTTCTTGTCTCAGATAAGAAGTACAGCGAGGTGATGGCAATGCAACTAACGCCACGCCAATTGCATATTGTCGAGATAGTGAAGCGCACAGGACCGATTGCCGCAGAGGAGTTGGCTGCACAGTTGCATCTATCCCGCGCTGCTATTCGTTCTGACCTTTCAATTCTGGCCATGTCGGGGTACCTTGAGGCGCGTCCTAGGGTAGGGTATTCCTACTTGGGTAAAGAGCAGACCACGGATCGGCTTAACCACCTGCGCAGTCTCAAAGTTAAGGACGTTCAGTCGGTTCCTGTTGTAATCAAAGAGGACAAACCATTGTATGATGCAATAGTTACAACTTTTCTCGAGGACAGAGGAACGCTCTTTGTGGTCGATGCGCGGGGCCATCTCACTGGAGCGGTATCCAGAAGTGACCTACTGCGTAGTGCTATCGGGCAGATGGATCTTAATAAGGTTCCGGTTGGAGTCATTATGACTAGAGTTTCAAACCTAATAACCTTAAGCCCCGATGACAGTGTGTTCTCTGCCGCACGCAAGCTAAGGTTACATGGCCTTACTGCTCTTCCGGTGACGAGAGAGCTAATCATAGAAACAACAACTAAGGTGGAGGTAACCGGGGTTATATCACTAGGCATAATTAGTGGCTTGTTGGCCGACTTAGCTTAATCTCACTAGGAGGGTAGTTATGGATAAGAAATCTCTCATATTCGTTGTATCAGATTCCCTAGGCGAGACTGCACATCGGGTAGTCAGAGCAGCCGTTAGCCAATTCGATAACAATATTGAGTTTCGCCGCATTTCCTATGTGTCCAGCCTCGAAGCTTTGGATGAGGTCATAGAAGAGGCCCGCGGAGCTCGTTCACTGGTAGTGCATACCTTGGTGCTCCCTGAGTTTAGGGCCTATATCAACCAAAAATGCCATGCAGCTAATATTGAAGCTGTCGATATTATGGGGCCGATGATGGATGGCCTATCGTCCATACTAGCCTCTAACCCCAAGCTCCAACCTGGTCTTATTTATCAGTTGGATGAAGAATACTTTCGCGAGGTCGAAGCAGTAGAGTTCGCAGTTAAGTATGACGATGGCAAGGATCCACGAGGTTTGCTTAAGGCTGATATCGTACTACTCGGAGTATCGCGTACCTCTAAGACACCCCTGAGCATGTACCTCGCTCATAGGGGGTTCCGCGTTGCCAATGTGCCTTTGGTGCCAGAGGTGAGCCCTCCCGATGAAATATACCTCGTGCCACCGGAACGCATCTTTGGTCTTACCATTAAACCCGACGAACTCCAGTCTATTCGCCAAGAACGTCTTAAGGCGTTAGGTCTGGCAGGTAATGCAAGCTACGCGAGCTACGAGCGGATTCGCGAAGAGCTTGACTACGGTGAAGGAATAATGCGTAAAGCAGGCTGCCGTATAGTCGACGTAACCAAGAAAGCTGTAGAGGAAACTGCGGCCAAAATAGTTGAATATTATAACCGTCGCGATAAAATAGGCGATGACTAAAGGGAGGGGGCTAGCCGAGGCCACGGAAATACCCCCTTGTAAAAGTAACGTAATTCCCACAGATTTTTGTGGTAATTACGTCTTTTTTACAGTATAAAAAAGTTATGAAAAAAATTTCGTCTTTAGATTGCACGAAAAGAGGAATGGTATAAACATTCTCGAATAAGAAAAAGCTAACCTATTTAAGAAAAGGTGAACTTCTTGCCTGAATTTCCTCAGGAGATTGTGGAGCGCGTCCGTAGTCACGTAGACATTGTGCAAGTAATTGGAGAGCACGTCCGACTTGAACGGAAAGGAAGGGCCTTCTGGGGCTTATGCCCTTTCCACTCAGAGAAGAGCCCTTCTTTTCATGTTGACCCGGAGAAACAGTTGTATTACTGTTTTGGTTGTCAAGCAGGAGGTAACGCCTACAGCTTTCTCATGGAGTACAGCAAGATGCCCTTTTTTGAGGCGCTGGAAAACTTGGCAGAGCGTGCTGGTATTGAGCTGCCACAGCAGGTTGACGACCAAGAAGCCATGCTGCGCAAACAGCAACGCGAACGAGATCTGAAAATAATGAGTTGGGCCGCTGAAGTTTTTGTAAAGCAGCTTATCAACGAGCAATTAGGTAAGGTTGCCCGCGATTATTTAGCGAAACGTGGTCTTTCAGCAGACCTGATGAACTCACTTAAGATCGGCTACAGCCTGCCCGCCTGGGGTACTCTGATCGAACGCGGACAGAAGGCTGGTATCAGTACTGATGAACTCATACGCGTGGGTCTGGCAGTACAAGGAGACAGCACAGCGTACGATCGATTTCGTCATAGAGTAATGTTTCCTATTTGTGACCGCCGTGGGCAAATCATAGCCTTCGGGGGGCGTGTGCTTGATGACTCCCAACCAAAGTATCTCAACTCCCCAGAGACTCCTATTTTTCATAAGGGGCGTGAGCTCTTCGGTTTAGACCGTGCTGCTCGAGCCATAGGAACGGCTGGCTTTGCAATAGTAGTTGAAGGATATATGGACGCCATTACGCCCTGGCAATATGGGGTAGACAACGTTGTCGCTTCTCTTGGTACTGCGCTATCGCAGGATCACGCACATATACTTAAGCGATACACTAATGAAGTGAATCTATGTTTCGATGCTGATATAGCCGGACAAAACGCGGCCCTACGAGGTATGGATATACTTCGCAAGGCTGGGATTTCCGTTAAAGTGACTCAGCTAGAGCAAGGCAAAGATCCGGACGATTATCTGCGCAAGTTC
Organism: Bacillota bacterium; assembly: GCA_009773495.1. Taxonomy (GTDB): domain Bacteria; phylum Bacillota; class UBA994; order UBA994; family UBA994; genus WSXW01. The sequence continues at coordinate 175,099 of WSXW01000001.1, read as the reverse complement.
GGCAAAGAACGATTTTTGTCACTTGTGACAGAGTCCGCCTTGCCACTGGTTGAGTACCGCATACTGCAGCTTAGCAAGGAGCACGACCTTTCGATTCCAAATGGTCTTGGAGCTTTTGCCGCACAAGTTGCAAAAACGGTAGCCGAAGTAGAGAACGCTGTAGAGCGAGACGGCTACATTAAGAAAGCATTACAGAGCTACCGCTTGCCTGAGGGAGCTTTTATGCAAGAACTCGCAAAGGTCCTCGGAAAATTGGCGTATACGGATAAACTTACCATAAGACGGCATAATACTTCTGATAGAGGACTAATTGCTACGCAAAGCGGTTGGGTGAAAGCTTCCCGTCTCTTAATTCACCTTATGGTGAGGTTTCCGAGACATCGTGAAAAACTGTTTCAGTTTTGGTCAGAAATAGGTTTTCCTGAAGGCAAGTATCAGCAACTAGCAACATGGCTCTTACATGATGTTGCGGAGACGGACGATCCTATTAGTTTGGCTCATGAATTACCGTCTGACTTAAAATCCGAACTTGTTGGAGCGTATAATGAACAGATTATAGAGGAAAATGCTATAGAAATGGCGAATGAGTGTTTTGTAAAGATAGAGGAACATCACATTGACCAAGAAGTGGAGGGCGTTATGAAGGACGTTGAGTCTGCCAACAGTTCAGAAGAACGCAATCAGCTCCTCCTCAAGCGCCGAGATCTGGGGATTAGAAAGAAAAGACTCAGAGAGAGAAAGGTTCCAAGTCGAGGGGGTATTAGCCTTGAGTAAGAAAGAGATGCAAATAGAAGCTGTCAAGGAGTTAATCGAGCGCGGTAAAAAACGAGGGGTCCTTACTTATAAAGAGATTGGGAAGCACCTCAGCGAATACGAGCTTGAGCCTGAACAGATCGACGATTTCTATGAGACGTTAGCGACGCTAGGCGTCGACCTTATACCGGGGACCAGCGAGGCACTCGTGGTTGAGCCAGATGTTGATGCACTGCGCGGCGAGAACGAGGAAGAGGTAGAACAGGGCGAAATAGGTATTCCTGATGGTGTTCGCCTAGATGATCCTGTTCGCATGTACCTCAAGGAAATTGGGCGAGTACCATTGCTCAATTCGAAGGAAGAAGTAGAGCTCGCGAAGCGGATGGAAGACGGCAGTGAGGAGGCTAAGCGCCGCTTAGTCGAAGCTAATTTGCGTTTAGTCGTGTCGATTGCTAAGCGGTACGTTGGGCGTGGGATGCTGTTTCTTGACCTCATTCAAGAGGGTAACCTTGGCCTGATGAAGGCCGTAGAGAAATTTGATTACCGCAAGGGCTACAAGTTCTCTACTTACGCCACATGGTGGATTAGACAAGCAATTACTCGCGCTATAGCGGACCAAGCGCGCACTATTCGTATTCCTGTCCACATGGTAGAAACTATCAATAAACTCATCCGTGTGACTCGCCAGTTACTTCAGGAGTTAGGGCGTGAACCAACCCCCGAAGAAGTGGCAGCTGAGATGGGGATGCCTGTTGAGCGTGTTCACGAAATCCATAAGATTGCCCAAGAGCCTGTATCACTAGAGACACCAATTGGCGAAGAAGAGGATTCTCACTTGGGAGATTTCATTCCTGACGAGGATGCTCCAGCTCCTGCAGACGCAGCAGCATACGTGCTATTGCGCGAACAGCTTGATGAAGTACTATCCACTTTAACGGCGCGCGAGCAAAAGGTCTTGCGGTTGCGTTTTGGCTTAGAGGATGGCCGTTCGCGTACACTAGAAGAAGTTGGCCAAGAATTTGGTGTTACTCGCGAGCGTATTCGGCAAATTGAAGCTAAAGCTTTGCGCAAACTTCGTCATCCCAGTCGTAGCAAATGGCTTAAGGATTTCTTAGAATAATAACTACCATTTAGTTTGTCATTGACGCTCAGTAGCTATTTGAGTATAATTATCTATGTCGCGCAAACGACGATTAGCGTTCTTCGTTAGAACCAGCAACTAAGAACGGTATACGTGCCTCAGTAGCTCAATGGTAGAGCAACCGGCTGTTAACCGGTAGGTTGTAGGTTCGAGCCCTGCCTGAGGCGCCATGTCGGGCCCATAGCTCAGTTGGTCAGAGCGGTCGGCTCATAACCGATTGGTCCTAGGTTCGAGTCCTAGTGGGCCCACCATTGATTTAGAGGTTAGCTGTTGGAAGATAGAATTAGAAGTCTTGACGTTTAGACAAGAGGATGTTAATATGATTGAGTCCCCAATAATATAAGGGCGATTAGCTCAGCTGGGAGAGCGCCTGCCTTACAAGCAGGATGTCGGCGGTTCGAGCCCGTCATCGCCCACCATTCGTATTAATTGCAGACACTTAGTTGTGTCTGCTTTTGCTTTATCACTCACTGCTCGAACCGCCTCCATCCTTGCACCCGCTTTGGCGGTTGCATGCTTACGTCCTTCGGACTTAGCGTGGATGTCGCACTTCGGGTCATGCAGGCATGACCGAGAGCCCGTCATCGCCCACCATCGTACTTATTACGGACACAGCAATGTGTCTATTTTATTTTGTTATTTCACTCAGCTCGACCGCCTCCATCCTTGCGCCCTTTACAGGCCGCATCGCTTTCGTCTGCGGACTCAGCGTGGATGTCGCACTTAGGGTCATGCAGGCGTGACCGAGAGGCCCGTCACCGCCCACCATCGTACTTATTACGGACACAGCAATGTGTCTGTTTTATTTTGTTATTTCACTCAGCTCGACCGCCTCCATCCTTGCGCCCTTTACAGGTCGCTCGCTTACGTCCTTCGGACTTAGCGTGGATGTCGCACTTCGGGTCATGCAGGCATGACCGAGAGCCCGTCATCGCCCACCATCGTACTTATTACGGACACACTTGTATGAGGAGAACTTCATAAATGCGTTAAAGGACTGCAACCGTAGGGGTGCAGTCCTTTAACGCATTGCATTACCTATCTCAGCTCCTTATATGTATGCCTAATAAAAACGAAAGTCGTAGTGCGGACCTCTTCGTCTGACTATCGTATACCTACCTGCCCTGCGTTTAACTAAACTCTGCACTACGCACACTTGCCTTCCGGTCCACCTGTCAATTGGGTCAGAACTCTAACCGTATGTTTTCTCCGGCATAGAACTCGCACCGCCCGAACTACCACCGACATAGGCCCGGCTTCATAAGCTATAACATACAGTCGCTCACATCGGCTCGAGAGAGGCAGGTTCTTCACCATCTGTGTGGCTAGGCGCTTAGCCCAGCACTGCTGGAAGAACCTGTATATTTTGACTCGCGAGTCAAAACGCTTTGGCAGTAGCTCTAGTGGATGCCCACCTTGGTTGCAGAAACAGCAGTGCTGTGCCTGTTTCGTGTTTAACCACCTCCATTAGAGAACCATAGTCTATACCAGAGGGGGTGAGAAACGATGTCACTAGATTTCTTAGTACCATTAAAACTACAAGTCACAACGCGTAATAAACGCATACGCTTAGGTTTTAAAGTAGTCGCAGTTACAGGAACAGCAGGTAAAACAACAACGAAAGAGATGATTGCCAGTATTCTGCGCCTTAGTCGTACGGTGAAGAGTACTCCTGGCAATCTCAATCTCCCCGTTCACGTGCGTCAGATAATTGAAGCAGCAACGCTTGGGGATACGACTTTAGTACTAGAGCTCGGCATGGCTCGTCCGGGGCAGATTTCCCAGAGCTCATACATGGCCGCGCCTAATGTAGCAATAGTAACTAACGTAAATCGTGGTCATGTCGAAAAATGCGGTAGCATGGCTGGCGTAATCCTGGCCAAGAGCGAGATCATCCGTGGTATGGGAGCGGGTAGTGTTCTGATTATTAATGCTGACGATCATGGGAGTCAGTTGCTAAGGCTTGAGGGGTTTCAAGGGCGTATTATCAAGTATGGCAAAGCCCCTGAGACCAATTACAGGATTGTAAAATGTGAGACTCAGGGATTAGAAACCACGTTTGTTGTCCACGCTGAAAGCGAGCAAAGAACGCTGACTATACCAATAGCTGGGGAGCACAACGCCCATAATGCGACTGCAGCCGTTGCGGCAACAAGAGTGCTAGGGTGTTCTTGGTCCGATATTGAGTGCGGCCTAACTAAGTTCAGCCGGCTACGGGGGAGACTCACTCCGTACGGAGGGATTAACAATTCTGTCGTGCTTGATGACAGTTTTAATGCGAACCCTCTATCAGTTGTAGCAGGGTTGAAGACGTTAAAGGCTGCGGCTGGAGGAAGGACTGCGATTGCTGTCTTAGGAAATATGGAGGAGCAAGGGCCCAAATGGCCGATCATTCACATGCAACTGGGGAGGGAGGTTGCTGCAATCCGCGTAGATCGACTCATTACTGTTGGGGAAAAAGCAGCGTATATCGCCCGCGGGGCGGAGTCTGCAGGAATGCTTAAGGAAAAGATTCATGCATTTGTCACGCGGGCCGGAGCTATAGAACTACTGCAGAAGTTGCTCGACAGTAATACAATGGTGCTCGTAAAGGGTTCGCATTCCGCTGGTTTGTCTCAAGTAGTAAAGGCAATCATTTGCATGTAAGCCAATCCATGATGTGGGGAGGAGTGGGCAATGCCGCCATTGCCCACTCTCTACTCCTGGATTGAGTCGCATACATAGAACTGGGCGTGGTTAACAAGTCCAGCAAATAAGTGGTGCCCCAGTTCACATTGAACTAGGGCGCCACTTATTATTCAACAGTTGAAAAGATTCAATATCCTGTGTTGGGCATACCAATCAGTTAAGCTTAGTTTCAGGCCCCATGTACTCGTTCCTGGTTCGTTGCTCCTACGAGGAACGGAACGAACAATGAGGAAAGCGTAAATGTGTGGTAAACTGTAAGGGTATTTTCATGAGGAGGTGGCTTAATGACCACAGTGTTAATAATAAGACATGGCGAGACAGACCACAATAAACACGGCATTATGCAGGGTAACCTTGATGTTGCTCTCAATAAAAAAGGCAGAGAACAAGCCCGCAAGCTCTCGCAATGGCTGGCGCCACGGTTTAGGTTAGATCATATCTATAGTAGCCCCCTAGCTCGGGCCCACACTACAGCGGATTCTGTGGCTGAGGGTCAAAGTTGCCCCCTAACCACTTTAGATGACCTGCAGGAGATTAACATAGGCTTGTGGCAAGGCTTAACTTCCGAGCAAGCCCAAGAAAAGAGCCCCGACATCTTTAACCAACTTAAGTTGGACCCTCTTAATACTAGGCGTCCCGGGGGGGAATCATATTGGGACCTCTCGCAAAGGACAACCCAATGCCTGTCGAGTATAGTGGCGAAACACCCCCAAGGTACCATCTGCCTTGTAACGCACGGGGGTTGTGTTCGGACCTTGTTGGCCCACGCTCTATCTTTACCACCTATTACATTCTCTTTTGTGTCAGGGTTGGTAGTAGATAATACTGGTCTATCTATTCTTAAGTACCAGTGGGTGACGCAACGCTGGCAGACCCATACCATCAACTCTACTGCACATTTAACTTAACCATGTATTGTTCTTCTGCATTTGCATTGCGGCGGAATGCGTAGACGTTAGGGACAAGTGGATGCTAAATATAGTAAAAAAGGGGAATTATCGTTGCTTACACCCGAAGAATACCGCCAGACCTGCGCTAAAGCTGAAAGGTATCTAAATCGTGCTGGTATTGTCATTACAGACGCAGAAAGGCAAGAGATGCAAGTAGCCGAATACGGACTGGGGATGCTTGAGAGTATCGGGTTATCTCTTGTGGTTTACGTAAACACCGACCGCTGCTGTGCCAAGGAACTTATCTTATTCCCGCACCAAACTTGCCCTGAGCACAAGCACCCACCCGTAGGGGGCTATGTTGGTAAGGAAGAGACCTTTCGCTGTCGTTACGGGAAGGTATACTTATACGTCTCCGGCGATGCAACCCCTAACCCAGCTGCGGTGTTGCCTCCTGGGAAAGAGGAATTCTTTACTGCGTGGAGACAAATTGAGCTTAGCCCTGGTGATCAGTATACATTGCAGCCAAATACGTGGCACTGGTTTCAGGGTGGGCCAGAGGGGGCTGTAGTATCAGAATTTTCCACTAAGAGCTTAGACGAACACGATATCTATACCGACCCTGCGATAGACGCAGGGTTAAAGAGAAGGGCATAGGCATGAAGTATGTGTTTTGTTTGGGCGAGGTTTTGATAGACTTTACCTCGGCAGGTGAGCTACTAGGCGGTGCCCCTCTATTTGAACAAAATGCTGGGGGCGCACCTGCTAATGTCGCATGTGCTTTGTCCCGCCTAGGCACGTCAGCCTATATGTGTGCAAAAGTAGGCACAGATATGTTTGGATCTTACCTCAGGAGAACTTTAGAGGCAGAGGGAGTTAACTCTGAAAACCTGTATGAGGACAGCGACGCAGCTACGACATTGGCTTTTGTGGCCTTAGACAAAAACGGGGAAAGATCTTTTGCCTTTGTACGGAATCCCGGCGCAGACACAAGGCTTAGGTTCGACGAAGTTAATCTGCAGTACCTGCGCCAAGCAGCAGTGCTGCACTTTGGCACCCTCTCACTTACGCACGAGCCTTCCCGAACCACTTTGATGCAGGCAGTAGCCCTAGCTCGTACCGTGGGGGTTACGACTAGTATAGATGTGAACCTGCGTCTTCGCTTGTGGGAAAATATGGGATTAGCCCACGCTCAGCTACACAAGATCCTACCTTGGTGCGATGTTGTGAAGCTCTCCTGCGAAGAGTTAAATTTTGCTTTTCAGGCAAGAAGCTGCACGGACATTCTTAATAGAGCCTTGGTTCCTGAGCTAGCTGTGTTGCTAATGGACAAGTACCCGCAGATACAGTTACTTTGTGTAACCTTAGGCTCCGAAGGCAGCATGGCCTTCTTTCGGTCGGGCGCTAGCAGAATTGTGAATCAGGTAGAAGTCGCAGCCTTCAAGGTTGCGGCAGTCGACACAACCGGAGCGGGTGACGCTTTTATGGCGGGTATGTTGCACAAAATGCTCGAGTTTGCCGGATTGGAAGAGTTTCTGGGACAAGGCGACAACATGGCTACAGCCCTGCAGTTTGCTAACGCCTGCGCTGCTTTATGCGTAACTAAACGCGGTGCAATTGCTGCCATGCCATACATAGGCGAGGTAGATTTTTTACTAAAAACAAGACGCACCACGGACGTCTGATTTCTAAGGACTTTGAGTTCGATGCTGAGCTATCAGTAAATCCACCATTCTGCCGTAGCTTGCCACGCCATCTTGCTGGCGGTTTGCCTTAAGATAGGCGTCATTCATGCGGTTAAAGATACGTTCAACGATGCCTTCATGTGCTTTCCAGAAATCTCGCTCTGCCCGTATATCTCGTTTGACTGCGGCACTAATAGTTGTATTGAGTACAGCGTGAGCTTCTGGGTCTTGTCCGTATAAAGCTCGCATGGCATAGAGCATAGCATGTAAAGTTCCAGAGTACCTAAAGGCTATATCTGGGTGCAGGCCGCACGTAAGGTAAGCAATGAAATTTGCCTCATCCTCCCTAGCGTAGCCGTGCTGGTGAGCAGCCTCGTGAGCAGCGGTAAAGGGGATAGAAGAGTGCGGCATTGAGATGTTCACATTGGCCTCACCAGTGAACGGCATGTAGATACCGCCTATGCCCTGATAGGACATAAGCTTGGAAGCCTGTATCCCTTTGGGCGTGCCGTAACGGCCTGCTAAGGTGGGGTAGTACCCTGCAGCGTGATTGTATCCCAGCTGCGTTCGTCCGAGCGTTTCAGGCACTCCCAAAGATAAGAGCATAACACCCGCCGCGTCTTGTGTGACTTGTGTGCGCAGGGTGCTTGTTTCGGTGATTAACCGCTCACAGACTGCCACAAGTTCCGCTTTTGTGGGGTTGGCGGTATCGAGCCCTGCTGTTTGACCAAAGGGCATACGGCTATAGTTCAGCCCCCACATGATAATGAAAAAGAAGTATAGCGTTGCAGCTCCTGTCAGTAGCCTCAGGGTAATTTCCCCAACGTTTCTCCAGTCGTGATCAAAGATGCTCGTGATTAAAGCGGCGATAATACCGGCTATTAGCAGTATCCCTACCACCTCTGCTAGAGAAAAGGGTATCCACCCAGTCATCAGCGCGAGTAAACGAGAAATATGAGGGTATAACCCACGGGAATAAACGTGCTCCACAGTTGCTGGATATCTTGAACCCGCTGTGGAAAAAACAAGGCCTACGGGAAACAGGAACATTGGCCAGTATTTCTTCAATAAACTCACCTCAGCGCGCGTTCTTTTCCTTTGCTGCGTTGCATGTGTTTCACTCCTCAAATGAAAATTCTTTGCACTCAGTTAGTGTTACCTATCTGCTGCTTACCATGCTACCCAACACGTTCCTACAGTGAAGATCAGGGCGCCAACCGTAATAAACAGGGTGCTACCTTTACCCTCTTATAATTATTAGTAGACCTTTTTAGCAAATGCTCTGTAAGCAAGGTAAGTCGCCAATAGTCCGTATGCCAAGCCAGTAATGTAATAGCCACTATACGACAACTGCTGGGGCACTCCTGTCAGCGCCCCGTAGAGGGCTTTAGCGGGCCAGAACGATGGCTCAATAGCGAAAAGGAACTCCTTGATATCATGGAAGAAGAGTGCTACAACCGGGAACACGATAAGCACATTAAGGCCTTTAATGGCTGCGAATCCTTCCACTTTATTCGAGGCAATGTAGTTAATCAACAGTGCCAGAAGGGGTGCCTGAATGGCAGCGACGAGGGAAATGCTGATTATTGTCCCCCAGGGTAGCAGCCCTAAGTTAGAGAACCATAGCACAAAGACAGTTCCAATAACGCTCAGTATATACACTAGCAATAGCTTCAGCCCAATAAAGACTTCCATGCTGAGTGGCGCGACTTTTACAGTGTAGAGGATGTTATCATCACGATCGTCTAAGATGGAGAAGCCAACTACTGCGCCAGCGATCTTAGCCGAGACCATGCTTAGAGTAACAAGAATAATGGGGTAGGTCGGGCTAAGGTCGCTTCCCATTTGCTTTTCGATTAAGGGCACGAGGTATCGACCGGCTGTCCCCATAAGCAGGGGGTAAACTAGTATAAAGCTGGTAAAGGAATCACGGGACCATTTCTTCAGCTCAAATTTGAAGTAATTAAGAATAAACATCTATGCCCCTCCTTTTACGACATAGCCGTCAAACAGTTTGTATGCACCGACAAATCCAGCGATAGAGAGCACTAAAATGTATACGATAGAGATGATGAGGTCTTGCTGTGGAACGGGGAAGACTGAGGCTTGTAGTAGGGTAATGGCATGCTTGGTAGGATTGATGTATTGCAGTGTGGTAAGCCAGCGCGCGTTAAATACATTCAGGAAAACTAGCATGGTAGGAAGCGAAAACACGATGGCAAACTTAAACATACCCATGAGGAGGTCGGTGAAGTCTTTGGAGAAGTAGGTCATCAAGATCCCTAGCTGCGCAAATGCAAAGGAGATGACGATAACCGCTGCCAATAGACCCAGAATGTTAACGCTCAAGTTTTTGAAAAGTATTCCATACGTAGTGAGTAGACCAAATGTTATAACGCTAGAAGTAACCACCGCTAGGCCTTTGGCTAGAAGAAATTCCGTGGTGTTTATGGGTGTAACCAAAAAAGACTGAAGCACGTTTTCCTGAGTTTCAAAGACCAAGGTTACGCCAGCCAATAGGAATGACATAAGTGTGGTATCAATGTAAAGCACTAAAGGGAAAAGAGCTGTTACGCTACCCGCCTGGCTAAATTGCAGTGCCAGTACCCACAAAACCGTGGCAGCTAGGCTAGCGCCTGTAATGCCGTATTTTACGGTCCGATTCATTTCACCTTTGTATAAGATCAAAACCCTATCCATGGAGCTTCACTCCTGTGACCTTGATGAAGATGTCATCTAGGGTCGTTTCTCCACTATGGATAGTAGTTAAATTTTTAGTGCGCATAATATCGAAGAATAACTCGTTCTTTCTAAGGGTTGTCATATCGAAGGTCTCTATACAACGTTCCCCATCCTCGTATTCCACGGTGATTGTGCGTTGTCCAAAGCGCAGCTTGAGGTTCTTGGGTGAATCAATCTCACGGATTTCTCCCTCGGCAATAAAAGCCACTCGGTCACAAAGTTCGTCAGCGTCGTGCATCAGGTGCGTGGTGAGGAAAGCAGTTCCACCTGCAGCTCTAAATTCTAGGATGATGTCTTTTATGATGCGGGCGTTATGCGGGTCAAGTCCGTTAGTTGGCTCATCGAGAAATAGCACCTTGGGGTCATTTAGTAACGCTCTCACAAAGTTTAGGCGCATTTTCATGCCCTTAGAGTATTCGGAGAGTTTCTTATTGCGGTGCTCCCACAGGCCGATGCGCTTCATTAGGCTCTCCACATCGGTGTGTCGGGGGTAGAGGCGCTTGAAGAATTCAATGTTTTCGAGTGCTGTTAGCTTGGAGAAATGCACGGGCATCTCAAAGCCGACGCCAATCTCGCTAAAGAATTCTTTACCGTAAGCCTTCAGATCTTTACCTCGGTACAATGCCTGTCCCTTATAGTCTTTGAGCATCTTGATTAAGAGTTTTTGCGTGGTCGACTTACCTGCGCCTGAAGGGCCCAAAAACCCAAAGATTTCACCTTGGCTAAACTCAAAAGAAATACCCTTAATGGTCTCTTCCTTGTTGCGGGGGTACGCAAATCTAAGATCTTGGACTTGAAAGACCGCATCGCTCATTTAAACCATCCCCTTTCCTGATTATCTCTAGCATCCCGTCAATGGTTTTTTGTGCTTCTTGGCAGTTAGGGGAAAGCTATTCCAGCTCTCCCTTGGCGACGAGAATGACTTTGCCGCCGACGCGAATGTTAATGCCGCCGTTTTCTTCTCGGGCGTCGAGTAGCAGGAGAGAAGGCCGACCCATTTCATAGCCTTGCTCCACGCGAACCTGAACCTGAGGTTCTCCAAAATAGCGGTATTTGACTAAGTAGCCAGCCAAACATCCGTTAGCGCTACCGGTGGCAGGATCCTCGGGGATGCCAAGGTAATCGGTGAAGACCCGGGCATTCAACTGATTGTCGGTACTATATGTCTCCGGGGCGAATACTAGGACGTTTTTAGCAGTGTAGCTCTCCACGAACTTGAGTAGCTGCCGGGTGTCTGGCCGAGCCCGACGTACCGCATCAAGCGACTTAAGTGGCACAATCATAAACGGCAGGCCTGTGGAGACTTCTTGAATGGGAAAGCTAATGTCGATATCGTTCTCGTCAATTTGCAGTAATTCTGCCATCACACTTGGCTCGATGGTTTGCCAAAACTCTGGTTGCACTTGCTTCATCCATAGTACGTCGGGTTTGTCATCTCTGTATGTGAAGCGGACGGGGATCTGTCCCACCTTTAGGTTCAATATGACCTGCTCCACAGGTTGCTGTATGACTTCCTGCTGAACAATAAAAGCCGTGCCCAAGGTGGGATGTCCGGCAAAGGGCACCTCCTCGCCCGGAGTAAAAATGCGGACGTCATAACCTCCTTCTCTCTCTCGATCAGAAAGAACAAAGGTAGATTCGCTATAGTTCATTTCCCGTGTTAACAGTTGCATCTCGTCACTCGTAAGCTCTGTTGCGTCACGAATGACTGCTAACTGGTTCCCTGCATATTTCTGTTCCGCGAACACGTCGAGGATGTAGAAGACCCTTTTTTTCATTCCTATCCCTCCTAATATAAATGCTTCTCAGATACTGTGTACACTGCGCTGACCTTGGTGGAGTTTTGACTTTCCTTGCTACCTTCAGGCTCTTCAACCCTCATCTCTTTTGGATAAACGTACCGCTAGGGGCGATATTATTCAATAATCTGGCGGCAGGGCAGGTAAAAGAGTAGAATAAAGCGAATAAATAAAGGCTTGTAGGTAAGTTAAGGAGGAAGTATTTAAATGAGCAAGGTAGTAGAGAGATTCTTGAATTACGTCAGTTTTGACACGGCGTCTGACGCTAATTCACCCATCCAGCCTAGCACAGCCCTTCAATTGGAATTCGGTAAGGTTCTTGCTGCAGAAATATTGGCCATGGGGCTTAAAGATGCTCACATGGACGAATGGGGTTACGTTTACGCCACTTTGCCTGCAACTACAGCTAAGAAGATACCAGTTATCGGTTTAATTGCGCATATGGACGTTGTGGCAGATGTGCAGTCACGAGACATCAAGCCCCAGTTTTTTAGGGATTATGATGGCAACGATCTAGTGCTCAACAAAGAGCAAGGCATAATTATGTCGCCGAAGGAGTACCCGGAGCTGCTGCGTTATGTGGGCCAAGATATCATCACCACCGACGGCACCACTCTGCTGGGTGCAGATGATAAAGCCGGAATTGCTGAAATACTAACAGCCGTTGAGTATTTACTAGCACATCCCGAGATAGAGCATGGTACTATTAAGCTGGCCTTTACCCCCGATGAAGAAATTGCTCGTGGCACCGCCAAATTTGACGTAGCTAAGTATGGTGCCGATTTTGCGTATACCCTTGACGGCGGGGCTGTAGGCGGAATTGAGTACGAGACATTTAACGCTGCTTCTGCCAAGATTACGGTCAAGGGAAAAAACATTCACCCCGGCGCATCTAAGAATAAGATGAAGAATGCCTTACTAATGGCCATGGAGTTTAATGCCATGCTACCAGCTTCAGACCGCCCAGTGCACACGGAGGGGTATGAAGGCTTTTATCATCTGACAGAGCTGCAGGGAGTGCCTGAGCAAGCTACCCTCAAATATATCATCCGTGACCATAGTAAACTTAAATTTACTGCACGGAAAGAACGAATCCAGGCGATTACCGCTTATCTCAATGGCGTGTACGGGGGTGCCTTTACGCTTGACCTTGCTGACTCGTACTATAATATGGAGGAGCAAATTGAGCCTGTAATGCACATTGTAGAGACAGCGCGCCAGGCTATGCGTGAGCTAGGCATTGAACCAGTAACCATGCCCGTGCGCGGGGGCACTGATGGCGCACGACTATCCTACATGGGTCTCCCTTGCCCTAACCTTTTCACGGGCGGTCATAATGCCCACGGCACTTTCGAGTATGTGCCCATCCAGTCAATGGAGAAGGCTGTTCAAGTCATCCTAAAGATTATTGAACTATATAGCCAGTAAGGAAAACGAACAGCGGGCAGCCACAAAGGGCGCCTGCTGTTGATTAGTGGGCGATCAGTTGTGAATTGAGATTATACTCCCAGATGGTATAGCCGTCTTCCTCGATAAATCCTATGGTCTTCAGATAGGTGATAACTGGGCTTTCATTGTGTATCCAAAACTTTAAGGCCACCTCGTCTGGGCCTTGGATAAAGTCCAAAAGGTCATCTAGTGCAGCCTTAATATCCTGAACGGCGCCGCTTGGTGAAAACAAATGGTACTCAGGCTTGTGGTTTTCAAACCCGGCCCATACACGAATTTCGCCTAAGGAACCCCAAACCCATAAAGTCTCGTGGCGGATGTTGCGCTCTAAAGCATCGTGGCTAAGGGGCTCCCATTGCCAGCAAGCAAAGATTGGCCCTGGCGCCATCGTCGTGTTGCAGATCCGTAACATGGCGGCGATATCCCCCTCTGTGGCTTGTCGCCACATTGTTTGCCGAGGGGATAAGATTTCGCAGGGGAGCAATTTAGTAATTAGCCGTCTAAAGTCAAGTAATTTTACGAAGCCTTGCTTGATCGTCATGTTGGCGGAGGCACTGTTATCGGCCTCTATCCCTAGGTAGGCAGCGTGCTTGCCACGGGCCTTGGCTTCTTGTAAACAGACCTTGGTCAGTTCCGTACCTACGCCGAGTCGCCTATAGCCTGGGTGCACTCGCATGGCCTGAAACCAGCACGTGTCATTCGCCATAAAATCTACGTAGCATGTACCCACAATACTTCCCTCGCACTCAGCCACTAGCACGATGCCACACTCGGGCTGCTGAACCCACTCGGTCCACAGATGGGGGACATAGTCATCTGCCCACACCTTGCTTAGCAATGCCATTATGCGCTCGGTGTCGTCTAGTTGTCCGTATCTTACATTCATCAAGTGAGTTCCTCCTCCTAGTACCACGGGTTTCTACACTCTGTCTATAGAATTGGCAGACTCACGCATCCATTTCTGCCAGAATACTTCAAGATCAAAAGAGGGTGGGACAGTAAAACTTTCCTCTAGCACTGTCACATTACGAATCCGGTCGCAACGTAAAGCTCTCACTGTTTGACGCATGTGACAATGCCCAACGACATACCAATCTGTGTGCTTAACTACTAGGCCATAGGGCAGGATTGTGCTGTTGGTAGAGTAACTGCCGTTGATGTATTGAACACGGATCTTCAGGGTGTTCCATACGGCTTTACGGAGCCTGTCCATGTGGGCAATCTCGGGTGCTGTTCGCCACGAGGGAGTGGGATCAAAGAAGAAGCTCTTTTGGGCCTTCTCGACATCGGCGCGATATGCGAGGGGGAGCGCCTGCTCTAGCATTGCCAAAGTAGATTTCAAATTAATATTTACTGCACTTTGAGCCTGGGGCCGGATGCTAATACCACACATATAGAGATTGATAATATCCTCGGTGTCTAGCCCCTCCGGTTTTAGGCTGTAGCTCTCGGCCAAACTGAGGCCGCCGTGTGGTCCACTTTGTGCTACTATAGGTACGCCCGCGGCACAGAGGTCCTCGACATCTCTGTAAATAGTTCGCTCCGAGGTCTCAAGCACTGCTGCCAAGTCCTGTGCTCTTACTTTCCCCCGCGACTCCAACAGTAAAATTATAGCCATGAGGCGCTGAACACGCAATTACTTCACCCCACCTTGGTTCCTTTGTTTTATCCTATATTCATGACACTTGTCTGTCAATTACTACTAGGCATGTTGTTCAATTGTCATCGCAATGAGTGGAGGTCTCTCTCAAAAAAGTTTCCAGTTATTATAATATTATAGTATATAAAACCTTGCCCTTCCTAGATTAATGTATAGGATGGTGTAATCATGGAATTGCTTTCCTCGAGATTAGGGGTGGTGCTGTCGATGTTTGCGCCCTGTGAGTGTTTAGCTGATATAGGCAGCGACCACGGATACCTGATTACCACTGCTGTCCAAGCTGGCCGAGCTAGGCGTGGCATTGCCGTGGAGATAAATCAGTTGCCATTTGAGCAAACGCAGAGGACTGTAGAGCAGCAGGGCTTGGCTACGGCAGTTGATGTTCGTTTGGGTGATGGATTAAAACCCCTACAGAGAGACGAAGCTGATGCAGTATGTATAGCCGGCATGGGCGGGGGTACTATTAAGGGCATTCTCAGTAACGGTCGCGATCGCCTTGAGTCCGTGGCGCAGTTAGTACTGCAGCCCAATGTCGATGCGGGGGAGCTTAGGGCGTATCTTCTACAGAATGGTTTGGTGATAGTTGACGAACAGCTCGTAGCTGATGGTGGGTTTATTTACCAAATAATAAAAGCGCAACCCGGCAGTGAGCTGCAAGAATATAATCGCCTAGAACTTGAGTATGGGCGTCTAAATTTTAAGCGTCACAGTGACCTGCTAAAGCAAATCATAGCGCGTGATCTCAAGCACTGGGAAGGCATACTTTTAGAACTAACTAAAGCCAGAACAGAACATGTTGCTGTTAAAAGACAGCAGATTGAACTCTGGATGCAGGATTTAAAGACGGGTATTTGGTGAAACCACAGTAAGATTTTGTGTTTTGTTGTTTAAGATGCAAAGTGGTATTATGTTAACATGACGGTTGCACTTGCAAAAGTGTGCGTTGTAGAATAAAATAAAATGTCAAGTAGACTGAGTAGTCGCGAAGCGTGTTTACGCTTTCGAGGAAAGTCCGGGCTCCATAGGGCAGAGTGCTGGTTAACAACCAGTCGGGGCGACCCGAAGGAAAGTGCCACAGAGATATACCGCAAGCGATGCTTGCAAGGGTGAAAAGGTGAGGTAAGAGCTCACCAGCAACTAGGCGACTAGTTTGGCTAGGTAAACCCCACTCGGAGCAAGACCTAATAGGGGAGAGTTAAGAGTTGCTCGCTCGTTCTCCCGGGTTGGTCGCTACGCGCACTTACGTGCGGATGAGGTATGCGGTAACGTATGTCCTAGATAGATGACTACTACCGCGCAAGCGGGACAGGACCCGGCTTATAGGTCTACTTGACAAAAAGGGACGGTTTTTGTTTTCCGACAAAAAGAACCGTCCCTTTTTGTTTAATGATTTAATAATAGTTATCTCTTGCAAATGATATTTTCTACAGTAAAATGGAACTATTAGGCTAAAATTGAGTAGGAGGTGCGTAA
Source organism: Bacillota bacterium (assembly GCA_009773495.1). Lineage (GTDB taxonomy): Bacteria > Bacillota > UBA994 > UBA994 > UBA994 > WSXW01. The sequence continues at coordinate 158,819 of WSXW01000001.1, read as the reverse complement.
CTTGAAGATGATGCGGGCGATGCTGTTAGCCCTATTACCAATCACTATGGCAGCGCTGTGGTTTTTTAGGTTACCGGCGTTATGGTTGCTCATTGTTAGTGTGGCAGCGGCGGTAGCGAGCGAAGCGTTGTGGCAGTTTGCTCTCAAGAGGCCGATCAAGATCAAGGACCTAAGTGCGGTAGTGACTGGGCTGCTTTTTGGTCTGAGTTTATCTCCTTCCTTGCCACTATATATCGCGGCAATCGGCGCCTCCTTCGCCATCATCGTAGGAAAGCAGCTCTTTGGGGGCTTTGGCAAGAATCTCTTTAATCCGGCATTGCTCGGGCGACTCTTCATTGTTTTGGCTTTCCCTGGTACCATGCGACCGTGGTTGACTCCGGTAGACTTGATGACCTCGGCTACGCCTCTGCAAATACATCGGGCGGGAGGAGCGGTAGCTTCTCTAGTTGATTTGTTTACTGGTCATGTGCCGGGCTCCATTGGCGAGACATCAGTTCTGGCTTTGGTCATCAGCTTTATCTGGCTTGCGCAGCAGAAATTTGCCAACTGGCGCATACCCGTTGGTTCTATGGCCGTTGTGGCGGCGCTAGCCATTGTGGTAGGGCAAGACCCTCTCTTTCATCTTCTTTCGGGGAGCCTTCTTCTCGGCGCTTTCTTTATGGCTACCGACCCGGTAACTTCGCCGCGCACCCAAACAGGGCGCTGGATATTTGGTGTGCTGATCGGGGGGGGAATTATGGCGATGCGCTTCTTTAGCCCGCTGCCTGAAGGTACGACCTTTGCCATCTTGGGTCTAAACGCCGCCGTACCGCTGATCAATCGCTATACCGCGCCTAAGAAGAAGCCAGCGCCTGCAAAAAACGCTGTTCCGGAAAAGGCAGGGTCATAAGGATATTCAAGATAAGAGAAGCAGTGATTAGAATGTTAGTGAGGTATTCTGGGTATTTTAGGGAGGTTGCATAATGATCCTTGAGGTCAAAAATTTATCTAAGTCCTTCAAAGATAAAAAAGCCGTGGATCAAATCTCTTTCGGGGTAAAAGAGGGAGAAGCATATGGCTTGCTAGGACCTAATGGTGCAGGCAAGTCTACAACCATAGGCATGATCTTTGGTCTGCTTAAGCCTACCACAGGAGAAGTGGTGGTGAATGGGTTTCCTCTCATTAAGCAGCCGGAGCAGGCCAAGTCATGCATGGGCTATGTGCCTCAAGAGATTGCTCTATACCCCGAACTCACAGCCACAGAGAACCTTACTTACTGGGGGCGCATGTACGGTTTAGGCGGGGCCAAGCTTGCCCAGAGGGTAGCAGAGGTATTACAGATTGTTGGCCTAAGCGACCGAGCTAAGTCTACGATTGAGACTTTTTCGGGTGGAATGAAGCGCCGTGTGAATATCGCTGCTGCATTATTGCATGAACCTAAGGTCCTTATAATGGATGAACCTACGGTTGGTGTGGATCCCCAGTCCCGCAACCATATTTTAGAGACAGTTAAAAAGCTGAACGCCGCCGGCCTCACCATAGTCTATACTAGCCACTACATGGAAGAAGTCGAATTCTTATGTACACGCATCGGCATTATAGATCACGGTAAAATTATTGCTGAAGGCACGGTGCCTGAGTTGCGCCGTATTGTGGGTGAGGTTGCTACGCTAGTTTTGCAGGTGTCGAGCCTCCCTGAGGGACTGCTGGCTACATTACATGGCTTGAGCGAGCTGAATACAGTTGCGGCCACCCTAGAGGTTCTGCAAATAACTGCTGGTGATGCTGCCCAAGCGCTTGCGGCCGTGACTCAAGTCTTGGCGGATTACCGTGTAAAGCTGCGTTCTGTAGATATAAAAGAAGCTAACCTAGAAGCAGTATTCCTTCACCTTACAGGCAGAGCGTTAAGAGACTGAGTGCATATGAAAGCTCTACATATTGCAATTAAAGATTTGCTGATTACACTGCGCGACTGGCAAGGAATGCTCATTTTTCTCGTGATGCCCATGGTATTAACGGCCATCTTAGGAGCTGCCATGAATAGCAACTTCACTGATGCTCCGTCTCTAGGGCAATTTGAAATGGCACTTATTGATGAAGACGACGGAGAGTTAGCTGTGGCCTTGCGCGCTGTGCTAGACACTCCTCTGCTTAAGTCTCTTATTCGTGTCATTGAAATGACAGAAGCCGAAGCAATAGACAGAATCGCAGCGGGAAAGTTGCAAGTAGCACTAGTAGTTCCACAAGGTTTTACGTCTTCGGTCTACGCTGGTAACGACGCGTCTTTGATGGTGCTCAAGGAAGCGGGGAGTAGCCTGCGACCCATGGTGGTACAAGGCATAGCTAATTCCTTCGTCGAGTACGTTTCGGCGGGCCGCATTGCTGCATCGTTGGCAGTTAGGCAGGCCATGCTTGGTTCGAGCAACATTGACCCGATGCAAACAGCAGGGCACATAGTAGAGCAGCTTCACGCCCTTATTTTGCAATTCCGTGAGGAAGTGGCAGAGCCGCATCGGTCACTCATTTCTGCCTTTCAGTACTACGCTGCGGCCATGGCGGTCATGTTCATGATGAGTGCTGGCGGCGTAGGCTTGGAGTCCATTGCTGTTGAGAAGCGGAATCTTACTTGGGAGAGGCTCATGGCGTCGCCAACATCGCCAGTCTATATGATACTGGGCAAGTTTTTGACCGTGCTCTTGGTGAACTCGTTACAGTTCATGGTGCTAATGCTAGGCACCACCTTGCTATACAAGGTCTCGTGGGGAGACAACATGCTCATGGTGGTAGCGGCCGGTGTGTGCTATGCTGTTGCCGTTAGTGGATTATCGCTATTGGTAGCGGCGCTATTGCCTTTAAGCAAGGCGGGTTTAGGAGTATGGGAGATCGGGGTGCAAGCGTGTGCCGCGCTCGGTGGAAGCATGGTGCCACTGATAATTTTCCCCAAGGTTCTGCAGCAGATGGCTCGTCTCTCGCCTAATTTTTGGGGCATACGTATGTTTACGGCGCTAATGGGTGGGGAAACACTGCAATTAACCCATGTGCTGCCGTTGTTAGCCATAGGCACTGTGGCTTTATGTATAGGCGCCGGGCATTTAGTTTTTAAGCAGAGGAGTGCCTAGCGATGCAGAAAATATTATCGACTGCAGCCCGCTACTTGCGCTCTTCTGTGGCTCAGCCCGGGATGCTGATAGTATTTACGGTTATGCCGATAGTCTTTAGTCTCTTTTTCGGGTCATTGTTTTCCTCTCAGAGCGGTCCTGCTACTTACCCCGTGGCCATTGTAGCTGGCGATGAATCTATCTTTACCAACGATATTGTGGCAGATATTGACGCCAACCCTAATTTGCGCGTCAGGTGGGTAACGACTGACCAAGCTCGTGAGTTAGTAAGTAAGCGTGTAGTATACGCAGCGTTCTTGCTGCCAGCCAATTTATCTGATGGGGTAAATACACAAAGCCCTGTTGAGATCGTGGTATGGAGAGAAGGCCAGAGCAATATGTTCATCGCGCTGCAACAGGAGATCATGAAGAGCGTGCGCCGCGTCGTCGCATCTGCTGTTATTGCAGATGTAATAGCTGACGGAGAATCGGAAACCTATAGCCAGGCACTAGTGGCTTTTAGGGAAGATAGCATAGGGGTGCAAATACAGACAATTACTAAGGCTGAGGTCAAAACTATCAGCGGCATCGCCAATGTAGGTCTTGGCATGACCATTATGTTTTTAATGATGAGTGCAGTTATTAGTACGGGAGTGATACTTGAGGAACGTCAAAGCGGTACCTGGAGACGGGTTCTAGCGGCACCTGTCACTAGGGTTCAGGTTCTGCTAGGCTACTTGTTGGGTTTTTTAGCTGTTGCTTTTCTGCAGTTTATCGTCTTGGCAGTAGTGCAGCACTTCTTATTCAAGATAAATTGGGGTAACTTATGGTTGTTGCTGCCCTTTGTATTGTTGTTCTTGACCTGTGCCATGGCATTAGGACTAGCCATTGCTGGTATTGTGCGCACCTTCCAACAGCAAGCATCCGTGGCTTCGCTAGTCATGACAGCAAGTGGCATGTTAAGTGGCATCTTTTGGCCGGTAGAAATAATGCCCGCCTTTATGCAGAGTATCGCTAGGGCTATGCCGCAGTACTGGGCTATGCAAGGCTTCACTAATATCATGCTGCGGGGGGATGATATTACGACGTTGTTCTTGCCTGGGGGTATTTTACTTGGGCTTACGGTTGTATTTTTAACTTTGGGCGTGGCACGGGTCAAGTTCGAATAGTTTGGAGGCGACTCAATGAAAAGAGTCCTTATTGTGGGGCTCATCTTCATCGTGTTAGGAGGAGTTTTAATGTTTTTCTTCGGTAAAGGTCAACAAACGAAGTATGAGAACGTGACTGCCACTCAGGCGGAAAAGCTATTAGCTGGCGGGCATATTGTAGTTATCGATGTGCGCGAGCCGTTTGAATTCGCTGAAGGGCACATCCCAGGAGCGATGCTAATACCTCTTGGAGTCATCCAAAGTAAACTGGCAAGCTTAAATCCTGAAAATTCGTACCTCTTAGTCTGCCGCAGTGGTAATCGCAGCGGCCAAGCCGCTAGAATTCTGGTGGCACAAGGCTTTAAACATGTACGCAATATGTCTGGGGGAATGTTGGCATGGCGAGGACCAGTAACAAAGTAGCTCTCCTTGCAGTGTGTCGTTAGCTCTGCTATAATCGTTCAAAGATCAATATCCGCTGTGAACTAGAAGGTCATAAGTGCATTGAGTTAAGCGAGCCGAAGAGAGTGTGAGTTCGGTACTTGATGATTATGGTTGGCACTAGGGAGTGGGAGTTTTTGAGGTGGGCTGCCATGTGCAGTCAACAAGGGTGGAACCGCGGAAGAAACCTTCCGTCCCTTAGGGGATGGGAGGTTTTTGTGTTGCCAGGGAACGAGTCATAAGTCATAAGTCATAAGTCATAAGGGGAACGGGGTTAGGCTTTAGAAGAAACTCAGGCGCTTGCCGCTGGCCGCTCTCCGCTTTTGGGGACGAATCACAAAACACTACTCACTAGCCGCTAGTCCCCGGCCACCAGCCGCCCCTCCCCGAAGTACGAAGTACAATCTACTGGGAACTCCCACCATGTCCCGTGTACCGTGTACCATGTTCTACTAGGAGAGTTAGGATCAGCCATGTGCCATGCGCTATGCGCCATGTGCCGTTCTACAAAAAACAAAGGAGTGACTGCAAATGACAGTAATAATGGACAAGATTGTAGCGTTAGCTAAGGGACGCGGCTTTATCTTCGCGGGATCAGAGATATATGGCGGGCTGGCTAACACCTGGGACTATGGTCCTCTGGGCGTGGAGTTAAAGAACAATATTAAACGAGCGTGGTGGCAAAAGTTTGTGCAGGAGTCGGAGTATAATGTAGGTCTTGACTCATCAATACTTATGAATCCCCAGACATGGGTGGCCAGTGGTCATGTAGGCGGCTTTAGCGACCCGCTGCTAGACTGCAAGGAATGCAAGGCGCGTTTCAGGGCCGATCACCTCATCGAAGAGGTTGGCAAGATCTCTGTGGATGGCTGGACCCAGGAACAACTGAAGGGATACATAACAGAGAACAAATTAAAGTGTCCTAAGTGTGGAGCCCATAACTTTACGGACATACGCCACTTTAACCTGATGTTTAAGACGTTCCAGGGGGTAACCGAAGATTCAAAGGCAGATATTTACTTGCGCCCCGAGACTGCCCAGGGTATTTTTATTAACTTTCGCAATGTGGTCCGTACTACGCGTAAAAAGATTCCTTTTGGCATAGGGCAGATAGGAAAATCCTTTAGAAATGAGATCACACCGGGCAATTTTATCTTCCGCACACGTGAGTTTGAGCAGATGGAGCTGGAGTTTTTTTGCATGCCAGGCACGGATTTAGAATGGTTCGAGTATTGGCGTAAGTTCTGTCATGAGTGGTTATTGTCTATCGGCCTACAGGCAGATAAGATACGCCTTAGAGACCACGCACTAGAAGAGCTGTCCCACTATAGCAACGCCACGACTGATATAGAGTTTCTCTTTCCCTTTGGCTGGGGCGAGCTTTGGGGCATAGCGGACCGCACTGACTTCGACCTTAAGGCTCATATTAAACATTCAGGCGAAGATCTTAGTATCTTGGACCCAGAGACAAACGAGCGCTACGTGCCCTACGTTATTGAGCCCTCCCTAGGCGTAGAACGCTTAGCCTTAGCTTTGTTAATTAACGCCTACCAAGAAGAGTCTCTCGAAGGCGGAGATTCACGTATCGTCATGCACTTCCACCCATCTATTGCCCCTATCAAAGCTGCAGTTTTACCGCTAAGTAAGAAGCTTGGGGATGAAGCCCACAAACTGTACGATGAGTTACGCAGACACTTTCCGGTGGAATACGATGAGGCTGGCAGTATCGGTAAGCGCTACCGTCGCCAAGACGAAATCGGTACCCCGTTCTGCATTACCTTTGACTTCGACAGCCTAGAGGACAAAGCCGTAACTGTAAGGGAAAGGGACAGCATGACGCAAGAACGTATGCCAATTACCGAATTGGCGGCGTATCTTAAGGACAAGGTGCAGTTCTAGGGATGCGACTATGGTCGCTTCTACTGGTAGCTCTGTAGCGCGAGGGTTTATTGGCTAAGGCGGTGCAGGCAGGTAAGAGAAAATGTTTGAAGGACGTTCCATCGACAGAATCTACATCGTAAGCGCGCAGAAGAGGCGTGAAATGACCGGTGGCATCTTCTATATAGACTTGCTTTTAGTTGCCTGCAGCTATATACTTTATTACAAACGTAGAAGGAGAATAGTACCACGTAATGAAGCTTAGCGAGCTGGCAGGTGGTGAAAGGCCGGTGCTTCCGCTCCGTTGGGAATGGGCTCCTGAGTGCAACAGCCGGGTCTTCCCGTTATAGAAGGTAGAGTGCGCCGTTTTTGCGGCGAATTCGGGTGGCACCGCGGATACAACCGCCCCGTTATTTTACGGGGTGGTTTTTTTGTTACTTATAGGGGACTTCTATGGCCCAATTTATACAAGGAGGTCTTTGTATGGCACGTGTTTTCTCGGGCATACAACCATCGGGTGTTCTAACAATAGGCAATTATCTAGGAGCTCTGCGCCACTTCGCCATTAAACAGGAGACAGAGGAGACGGTTTATTGCATCGTAGACCTGCACGCTCTTACTCTTCCCAAGGACCCAGACGCCCTGCGCCTGCAAATTCGCACACTTGCAGCGACATATCTTGCGGTGGGCATTGACCCCCTAAAGTCTATCCTGTTTGTACAATCACATGTTCCTGAACATGCCGAGCTGGCTTGGCTCTTACAGTGCATGAGCTATATGGGCGAGGTCAGCCGAATGACGCAATTTAAAGAGAAGGCAGAAGGCAAGGAGTCTGTGCCGGTAGGGCTTTTCACTTATCCCGTTTTGCAGGCAGCCGATATACTCTTGTATGACACCAACATTGTTCCGGTAGGCGAAGACCAGAAACAGCACATCGAACTATGCCGAGATATAGCCATGCGCTTTAATCAACGTTTTGGGAACGTGTTCGTGATACCAGAGCACCAAATTCCAAAACTCGGGGCCAAGATTATGTCGCTCGAAGACCCTAACAAAAAGATGAGCAAATCTAACCCTAATCCAGCGAGTTATATCAGTCTTATGGACGAGCCAAGTGTAGTGAAAAAGAAAATCATACGTGCCGTTACCGATACAGGGTGCGAAATAAAAGACGACCCCGAGCATAAACCCGGAGTCGCAAACCTACTAACTATAAACGCTTTGTGCAGCAACCGCACCATAGCTGAGCTAGAAGCTCTCTTTGCAGGTAAAGGTTATGGTGATCTTAAGAAGGACACGGCAGAAGTTGTGGTGGCTACACTCTCACCCATCCAAGACCGCGTTAAGGACATACTAGAGACCACGGAGCTCGAGGAAGCGCTCACTGTTGGCGCAGAACGCGCGCGCGTTATTGCCTCGCAGACACTAACCCGGGTCAAAAAAGTAATGGGGCTGCTGTAAAAGGAAAGACGGGGAGGGTAACGGTATCACGGATTTTCACTGATGATGCCGCTTAATCCGCTCCGATATCCGTAAGATCTGCCGTATTCCAACCGCTACCATCGTCCCCCGGCGCCACCGCCGCCGGAACGGCCTCCACCGAAACCGCCACCGAGGCTGCCACCAAAGCCACCACCTCGATTAGAGCCCCCGCGACCCATGCTAGTGCCTAACAAGAACCAGAAGAGGCCTCGCCCGCCGCGGGTGAAGAGCATGAGGATAACGATAATAGTGATGATTTTGCTAAGGTTATCTTGAGTCCATTCCTCAGCGCTGCGCGAGGGAAGGGTAGAATTGGTATTGATTTTCACGTTATACTCCTTCTCAAGCGCTGGAAGTAGGCCGTTGTCAGAAATTAGGACACGCATTAATCCATCGTAGTAGCGTTCTTGCCCAAAGGCAGGAATAATGTACTCACGGTAGAGCGAGCCAAGATAACTATCGGGGAGGGCCCCTTCTAGACCGTATCCGGTGTGAAACCTAAACTCACGGTCATCAATAGCCGCGAAGATTAGCAACCCGTTATTCTTGCCGGCCTTGCCAATCCCCCAAGTAGTATACAGGCTTTGGGCGAAGTTAAAAGCCTCATCGTTACCTAGTGATGATACCGTGACGATGACAACTTCTGCGCCTGTTACCTGTTCAATTGCGGCGAGAACCTGGGTTAGCTCCCTTTCCTGACTGGTGCTAAGCACGTTGGCAAAGTCATTTACGAATATTAGCTGTGATGGTTTAGTGGGTATGGTTGCGAAAGCTATTGCTGGCAATAGCACAAAGATCAGCAAACCAATCGCGAGAGTTCTCTTCATGTATTTCACTCCCGCCTGCTAGGGAAACTTAATTTCTGGTGCTTCACCCGCCCTAGGGTCGGCTTTAAAATACGGACGTTCGTCATAGCCAAACATACTGGCCATAAGAACAGCGGGGAAGGACTTTACCTTAGTGTTGTACTTTTGGACAAATCCGTTGTAGTTGTCGCGTTCGACGCTAATGCGGTTCTCTGTGCCTGCCAGCTCAACCATCAAATTATTGACAGACTCTTGCGCCTTGAGCTGAGGGTAGTTCTCCATCACAACTAGCAAACGTGATAAGGCGCTTTCCATCTGATTCATGCCGTCGAGCCTTTCGTCTGTAGTAGCCCCGCCAGCCATCTTAGCTCTGGCCTCAGCAATTTGGCCGAAGACCTCTTGCTCATGAGCCATATGTCCCTTAACAGTTTCGGCTAAATTGGGAATTAGGTCATAACGCCGCTGCAGCTTGCTTTCAATAACGGCGTACTGTTGGTCAATTTCTTGCGAAAGTTTTACAAATGAGTTATAGGATCCAGCTAAGACAATACCTAGTAAGGCGACTACGCCCACGATAACTAGCAAAACACCGAGGATACTTCCTTTTTGATTCATTTTTGCTCATCCTTTCTCCGTGTCTGTTTTTGTTCCCACCTAAGTATACTACGAACTATCATGCATTAGGTTTCATTGATTAGCGAGGTGTAATATGGATGCAAGACTGAAGCTTATCCTCTCGACGCTGCCCGATCGACTCAGCGATAAAGGTTTTATGGAACTAAGGCTTCGTGTCGTAAATAAGGGTCCAGAGCTGACTGCTGAGCTGACCTCTGTATGGGGGAGCGATGATTTTTTGTGGAAGCAAGGTAAGGGCAAGGGGATTAATTTAAGCCGTGATGCCGTCATGCCCACAATAGAGAAAGTTGTAGGCGATGCAGCAGAAGTTAAAGTGTTGCTTGTCGAGCGCACGACTGAGACAACTATAGAGTTTAGGGGCGGTAAGGTCACCACAAAGATGGGAGCAAGGAAGGTTAGTGCTGCGCCAGCTACGGAGCATGTTCACGAAGTGATAGCCTCCGGGACTCGGCAGTCGTTTATTAAGGCGCACGAGGCCAGTGCAATGCTTGAGGCTATTGGAGTGATGGCAGCTGATGGCGAAATCAAGGGCGATAAACGGCGTAAGTTCTACCAGATAGATCGGTTTATTGAGCTCGTGGTTAATATGCTTGTAGCATGGCCCGATAAAGAGGAACTGGTGGTCTTAGATTGCGGTTGTGGGAAGTCATACTTGTCGTTCGCGCTTAATTATTACTTGTATGAGAAGCTAGGTAAACGCTGTTACTTTATAGGCATAGACAACAACTCTCAGGTTATTGAGAGTTCTCGCGAAGTGCAGCGCAAACTGAACTATCGAAATATGGAGTTTGTGGCTACTGATGTGCGGAGCTTTCAAGCTGGGAAAAAGGTTAACATGGTCCTTAGTCTGCATGCTTGCGATACAGCGACAGACCAAGCCCTAGCACTTGGGCTACGATGTGGCGCTAAGTACATTATTGCGGTGCCTTGCTGTCAAACCTCGCTGACTGATGAAATTGATTACGGACCTTTTGCTAACCTGGCGCGCCATAATGTGTTTAAGAAAAAACTGGCTGACTTATTGACCGATGGTCTGCGCACAGCGGCTCTTGAGGCACACGGCTACAAGGTAAGCGTCGCTGAGTACGTGTCGCCCCTTGATACGCCGAAGAACATCATGATTCGCGCGGAAAAATCCGCCAGCGCACCAAACCCCGCACATTACGACGAGTTCAAGCGCATGCTTAATGTAACGCCGTGGATTGATAGGCTACTGTAGTAGCGGAGAGAAAAGCGCTATCCGCCTGCTAGCACCCGACAGCATTACTGAGTAACGCGATAGGGCGCTTGCCGCCCTATGGAACCTTTATCGGTGCCACGCAAGCCAGAGCATGCTGTGCCTCACACAACAGTAAGGTCGGTGAAGTCATCGGTTTTGTGTCCGAGAGTGTTAGAGGCATTGTTGACATTAAGATTCATGCTGCGGAGATGCAGCGAAGTAGTGGCTTCGGGTTACTCGTCTCTGAACTGGGTGAGCTGCGCGTGCGGCTTCATCTCATTGCATCCCTAGCGACTCACTGCGGTACGTTGCTAATATCGCTTGGCCCACTGGCTGTCCTGTGTCTTGGGGGTTTACTCGTAATCAGGGGGCAAATTACAAATTTATTAAGAGAAGGTGGACGACATGGAAACATTCATTACGTCAGGAGTCCCATTAGGAGTAGCCGTAATCTTACTCGCAGGGGCAGTGCAGGGCTTACTGCGGCATCCGTCATCGAGCCGCCCTTCGCTTGCAGCGCAAACCTTATACCTAGTTGGGGTCTCGTTTGCCTCAAATATGTTGTATCCATGGTATCGAACGGGTTTACTGGTGAGGGCAGGAACCGTAATTATGATTGGCTTTGCGGGTCTCCTGAGTGCATATACTGGACTGCGAGGGGTGTCTTCTTTCACGCAATTGATACCTGCACGACCTGCGGATTTGGTCTTTAGTTTGATAGGGGGGGGCTCATTATTCTGGCTATAGCGATAGTCCTATGGCCAATGCCTCAAGGTGTTACACTTGAGCTCCCAGTTGAGGGTGGCACATGGTATGTGGCTCATGGAGGTCCGTTCGCTATCGTTAATCATCACAACCGAGTGGCGGGTCAGCGATACGGTCTTGACCTTACGCATTTGCCCACAAACGGTTGGATAGTGCGAGAACATGGTCCTGTGCCGAGCTCATATTCTTCTTGGGATGCCCTTGTCGTGGCCCCCGTTGACGGGGTTGTGATTTCGCTGTAGACGGACTCCCGGATATGGATGTGGGGATACGGGATACCTTAAATCCTGCTGGTAACTATGTTACGCTTGAAACCAAAGAAGGCATATGCATCCTGATAGCCCACCTCAAGCAAGGCTCACTCCTTGTGCTCGAAGGGTAGCGAGTGGCCACGGGGGATACTCTGGGCAGGGTAGGTAATAGCGGCCAGACCACCGAGCCGCACATTCACATTCATGCTATGATAAGGGCCCAAGATGGAGCATGGGTGGGTATTTCGATGTATTTCAACGGTCGAAGCCCGCGCCGGGGGCATTTGCTAAGAGCGGATTACTAGATACTGAGCAAGAAGCTGCACCTAAGTGCAGCTTCTTGTCGCCTAAACCATGTTGACCTAAGGGTTTTGTGAGGAGTATTATTCCTAGGTCGGTGTTTTAAGTGTATTCCAGTGCACAAATTCGTCCTTCCATTCCTTCATTGCCGATCAGTCTCCCGGTCAGTGACTCGGTCAGTGGTTTCGTTCCTGCTCCCTCCTTTTCGTTACCGAAATTATCATTTTCCAAAGGAATTTAAGACTTAGACGTCAAATACTAATAATTATGCTTATTGGAAAAGGAGTGTTTTTATGAAACGTCCGGTTGTTATCGAAGATCTCTTGCGGTTGCAGTTCATTGCCTCTCCGGAATTATCGCCTGGTGGAGAGACTATCGCCTACGTAAAAACTCATATCGACGAGAAGAGCTACGAGTACCGCTCCAATGTGTATGTAATCTCAACCGAGGGCGGCCCCGCGCGGCAGTTTACTTTTGGTCCCAAGAGCGACACAGCTCCGCGTTATTCTCCTGATGGTAAGAAACTAGCCTTTGTCTCTGACCGCAGCGGCGACAAACAGATTTGGGTTATGGATTTAGTGACCGGGGGTGAAGCCCGTCAGTTAACGACCATGCGCAATGGCGCCGCTAATCCGGTGTGGTCAGCCGACGGCACATGCATCGCGTTTGTTTCTCGCTTCGCTGAAGGTGACTCAGTAGAAGAACTACTCAAGGTTCGCTCAGCGCAAGAAAAAGAAGCAGAAGACAAAAAACGTAGGGAAGAACCGAAAGTGATTGACCTAATTAAGTATAAATCAGACGAGGCTATGGGTTTTCTTGATGGCAAGCGAAGTCACATCTGGGTTGTAGACGTAGAGGGGGGGAGCCCTGTTTGTCTGACTAGCGGCAACTTTGACCATAGCGGGCCTGCTTGGTCTCCCGATGGCACTCAGATAGCTTTTGCTAGTAATCGCGATGGAGACTCAGAGTTTAAGCCCTACCAAAGCGATATCTACATCGTCCCGTCCTGTGGCGGGGCGATAAAGCGTATTACCAATACCGAAGGACCAAGTGGCAGCCCTGTGTGGGCGCCAGACGGCGAAGCGATCGCTTATCTTGGACATAGGGGGGAGTTCTACTCCGCAACCAATACGCAGGTCTGGCTAGTAGCTGCAGAAGGAGGCGAGCCAGTCAATCTGACTGCTAGCTTTGATCGTGGCATAGGCGATACAACTGGTTCCGACAGCCGCTACGGTGGTGGTGGGGAATCCCTCGCCTTTACCAAGGATGGCGGAAGCATCATGTTCTTGGCTAGCTGTACTGGTAATACCCATGTCTTCGCGGTGGACATTGCAGCTAGGAAGGTAACACAAGTAACGCAAGGCAAGAGGCATATCCAGGCCATGAGTTACAATTCGGGTACTGGGGATATCGTCTATACTTCGGCTGAGCACTTGCATCCTGCCGATCTTTATATTCAAGGCATCTGCGGATGCGAATGTCGCTTGACCACAATAAACGAAGCCTTCTTGTCGGAGTTAGAGCTTAGCGAGCCTCAAGAAGTCTGGTTTAAGGGCGTAGACGGCTGGGATGTACAAGGTTGGGTAATGAAACCGATAGGTATCGAAGCAGGAAAGCAATACCCCTTGATTCTAGAAATACACGGTGGCCCCCATACCCAGTACGGGTGTTCATTCTTCTTTGAGTTCCAAGTGCTAGCCAGTCAAGGGTATGGCGTCATATTTACAAATCCCCGCGGTAGCACCGGGTATGGCCAAACCTTTGTTGATGCAGTGCGTGGCGACTACGGCGGCAATGATTACGGTGATCTGATGTTGGCAGTTAATTATGCCGAACAATTGCCATGGGTCGATAAGAGTCGCCTAGGTGTAACGGGTGGCAGCTATGGCGGTTTTATGACTAACTGGATTATAGGTCATACAGATAGGTTTAAAGGTGCCGTTACGCAACGTTCCATATCTAACTGGATGAGCTTCTATGGCGTAAGTGACATCGGCTATACTTTCACCGAGTACGAAATAGGTGGCAATCCATGGGACAATGTCGAGATGATGTTAAAGCATTCGCCGATCTCCTATGTTAAGAACGTGAAGACCCCTCTCCTCGTGTTGCACAGCGAGCAAGACATGCGTTGCCCCATCGAACAAGGGGAGCAATTCTATGTCTACCTCAAAAAGCTAGGCGTGAAAACACGTATGGTAAGGTTCCCTGGCGCTAACCATGAGCTCTCCCGTAGTGGCAAGCCTAAGTTGCGTTTGGAGCGCCTTAGACACATGGTGGGATGGTTCAATGAGGCCGTAAAATAGCAAACACTAACAGGCAGCCGCATTTGCGGCTGTCTGTTAGTGTAACGTACCTAGCTAAAAGGGAACACGCGCCACACCTCAGGTCTTTATAGTGTTCCAGATAAAATCTCTTATTCCTTTGAGATTGTCACCTAGCCACACCATGATAGCGTGGCGGCCATATGCGGCTTCGTCTTGACGCGGGTCGGCCTCTCCTTGGTAATGCTCACGCAAGCCCCACAAGCCTCGGACCATCTGGCAGTACCACAAACGCGGCATTTCGAGGTAATCAGCCGGCGTAAGCGTGCCACCATTTACAGAGTATCCTTTAAGAATAGCTGCAGCCCGCTCAAAGGAAAACTTATTTCCGTCAAAGCAGGTAAATCCAATGGCGCGCATTAGCTCCCAAGCGGGGAAGTTAAAGCAAGTCTGATCAAAGTCTAGCACACCAGAGACCTCGCCAGAGGTGTTAAATATCACATTGCCTAGGTGGTAGTCGCCATGCAGAGCCTGGCGCTGTAAGTGTGAGAACTGCTCCGGGCCAACCTCTAGCTTTTGCATGACCTGGATACGATAAGTAAGTGAAGCAATGGCAAATTTGTCAAAGTCATCATGGCTTTCCCTTGACTGAATGTGGGACAGCAAGTCGAACACTCGAGGTAAAGCGGAAGCGCTGCCGCGCCAAAGACTATCGTACAGCCTGTCTGCAGTGGGGAAGAAACGCAAGGAGTGGTGCAACCTTCCCAGCATGGCTCCCATGCCAAAGCACTCAGCCACTCCCACTTCTTCCTTGGGGAGGTTGCGGCCGGGGATGTAGTGTAGTAACAGATAACGCCCTTCTGGCGTGTATAACACTTCCTTATGATTGATTGTTAATACCACCCTAGGCACAGGGAAAGCCAAGGGTGCGAGGTAGGTGGTAACTCTTAGCCCGTCAAGCAGTCTGCTATCTGGAACCGCTTCACTGTATACCTTCAGGCAGTACTCCTTGCCTTCACTAGACGTAACTTTGTAGTTACGATTAATGCGACCAGTTTCGATTAAACCAATATCCGCTACAGATAGTTCGTAGTTCTGAGAGAGGAGCGCTAATAGTTTCATTTGCTAACCTCCCTTGAAGAGGTATTTATATTCTTCTCTGTGATGTGCAGTTTTCCTGTAGAGGCCTTAGCATTTAGTTCCTGCCTGGCATAGGATGTAATATTACTTTGAAAGGTGGTGATAAGATGAATGCCGGAGGAAGTATCGCAGGGAGAATCGTTGGCTTCTGTAGTGGCTCTAGTCTACCCGCTGTGCCTGTTAAAGTCCACGCCTTTTTCGGTGCGGTTCGCGACTCAGTAACAAACGCAAAAGGAGAATACTGGTTTTCTGCCTTGCCTCCCAGCTATTATCGGTTATATGGGGGTGGGGGTAGTTATACTACTGATACTAGCACGCCAGCAATATATGCCGGAAGGGCTACGGAATACAATTTTCGTTTATATAGCAGGAAAGTTGCTAGTCCAGACTCTAGGGGTCAAATATTCCCTGCCGTGTTTGGTGACAGGCTAGTGTGGACGGACTTGCACGAAGGTGAGCCAAACCTGTTCTGTTACAATACTAAGGAACATACCAAGCACCAATTGACCAAAGGTGCAGGGGCCAAGATATTACCAAGGCTGTGGGGCGACATGGTAGTGTGGGAAGATTGGCGTGCGGGCGCTGGGAACTCGGATATCTTCGCAATGAACTTAGCAACCAAACAGGAACTTCAGGTTACCTCTGATCCTTCAGTACAGATCATGCCAGATATATGGGATACTCGTATGGTATGGGTGGATTATCGACAAGGGGCTGCCGCGATTTACACAAGAGATTTAAGAGACAATAGAGAAGAACCATTAATCGTCGGGGCGGGGGATAAACTTGCGCCGACCATTTTCGATAATAATTTAGCATGGGTCGATTTGCGTACGGGTGTGCCCAATATCTTTACATACGACTTCTCGACGGGTAAAGAAAAACAGGTTAGTCCATCGGATTTAGAACAGTTTGACCCTAAAGTGTTTGGGCAATTCCTAGTGTGGACAGATTTTCGTGGCCGAAGGCCACATATTCGATTACATAATCTTCTGACGGGAGAAGAGCGACGCATCTCTCGGGAAGAACATGGCGCCTTTAGTCCGAGTTTGAGTGGGGACGTTGTAGTATGGAGCGATTTACGCAATGGTAACCCCGACATCTACGCGTACGACATTAGACGACAAAGAGAGTTTGTTATCGAAGCCGACCCCGAAGACCAGTCCACTCCAGCGATCTCAGAAAAGACTGTCGCTTGGGTAGATTGGAGTACCGGGGGACCGTTAATTGCCTATTCCACAATCTGCCCTGAGCGCCTGACCATTAAGAAAAAGAAGCGTCGTGGTCGCCACTAGTATGAACACAAACGTGGGCAGACTAGTGGTGAGGAGGTGTAATCCATGCGACAAAATGTTGGCCAATTAGATGCCTATATCCGGATTAGCGGTGGTTTGACTTTGCTTGGCTGGGGACTTAGTAAGAAGTCGATGCCTGCCATAGCAGCAGGGTCGATGAAGGTTGCCGAAGGAGTCACACGGTGTTGTCCCATGCTCTATTTGCTCGGCTTAGATACTCTCAAACCTGACACCCCGGGTGAACCAAAAGCCGAGCCTCTACGTAATGGGTAAATGAAAGCTAGCTCAGCGAGCTAGCTTTCTTAGTTAGTCAAACTCATGTCTGCTTGTGAAGTCTTAATAGCCATGCAGCAGGTAAGAAGCTCAGTGCTACCATGGCACAGGCAATTGAGAGTTGGTAAAGAGGCGATGGGTTTGTCAATGAAGCCAAAACGTTTTCTGTTATAAAAATAGCGAATGCTCCAGCAAGTGCCCCTCTAGTGATTATGATTGTGGCAGTGCGCAAGCCGCCAATTTCTTTTAAGACTGCTACTAACCCCAGCAGTGCACCTGTAATTATACCTACCATGATAGCATAGACGGCAGCATCTATTTTTAACGAAGGCCATATGCGTGACAAAGTAATGACGCTAGTTGAACTAAGTAAAGTGCAAACGGCAGCATTACGCGCCGGTATAGCAGGTTTCCCCAAGCCTTGGAGAGTGGCGGTAGTTATGTGCTGAATATATATCATCCAGGCAACCCAGCCCATGGTTGATAGCAATCTTCCTGCTTCGGAGACGCCGAAAAGGAGTTCGCAAATCAGTGGTCCCGCAGTTACAAAAACTATGCTGCAGGGTATACCTAGTATTAACGAAAAAGATAGAGCCTGGTGGAAGTTTCGTTTTTTGAGAGTTGTTTGAGCTGCGTGGTCACTTTCGGCCATCAGTGGCAGGAGATTGCTGGCAAAGGGGAAGGTCAATACCGCAGGTATGAACAGCACATTTATGGCCATACCAGTAAGTTGCCCAAAGACCACTGCCGCGTCTGTTGCAGAATAACCCATGAACCTGAGTGACCTTGGTATAAGAATAGTGTTTAAGGCTGAAGTTGCAGCTAAGATAATACGACCGGTTGCCACGGGGAGAACCATACCTAATAGCGGCGCATAGTTTACCTGCGCTCGATTCTGGCGACCTTTGGCGATAAAAAAGGCTAGAAGTCCTAAGGTCAAGAGTCCGACTAATTCTCCTACTGTACATCCTAGAGCTAGGCCAGTGCTAACAGCACCAACACCTAAGGTTTTGAGCCGCAATGCCAATTGGATAGATGCTACCACATGCGCAATCTGTTCGGTTACTAATGCTATGGCCACTAAGTACATATAGCGCATACCTTGATAATAGCCGCGTAGTGCGCCAGCTAAAGAGACAATGGGTAATGCCGGTGCCAATACGAGTAAGGGCAGATATGCGCGTTCCTCTCCCAAGAGTGTTTTAGCGATGAAGCCGCTGCTTATCATTAATAAAATCATACCTGCCACACCTGTAAACAAGGCCAGATAACACCCAGTTTTTAGTGTTGAACTTATAGCTTGGCTATCTCCACGCTGGCGAGCACCGGCAGTTAGTTTTGCTACCCCCACAGATATGCCTGCAGTAGCTACCGTCATTACACTTGCATACAGTGGGTAGGTCATTTGGTAAAGCCCAATAGCCTCTTGGCCAACCACCCGCACAAGGTAAGCACGGAACACAAATCCTACAATGCGGTTAAAAACAGCCGCGGTAGTTAAGGCTATAGTTCCACTAACAAGTGAATCCTGACGCATGAATATCCCCCCTCGGGAAGATAGATATGTGGAGAGTTGCTCTTCATGCGTATAGATTCGAAATTGTAAGACTTTTTCCAGAGGTAGGAGAATGATTAGGGCTCGGCGAAGTTAGTTAAGAATAGGTGTGTAATAGAGGAGGTTTATGGTTTGGATGAGAGTAGATTTGCTAAGAGAATGCAAAATATGGCGGGTAACGTAATTCGTGAGCTCCTAAAACTAACCCAACAGCCAGATATAATCTCATTCGCGGGAGGGCTACCCTCTCAAGATTCCTTTCCGGCAGAGATTTTGGCCGAGATTGCCCAAGATGTAATCCGCAATAACCCAAGCATACTACAGTACGGCACCACGGAAGGTTACTGGCCTCTGCGTGAGTGGGTTGCTGACTGGGTTAAGGACATAGGGATTTCGGCTAAGGCTGAGGATGTACTAATTACTTCAGGTTCACAGCAGGGTATCGATCTAATTGCCAAGGCCCTCCTAGACCCAGGCGATAAAGTGGTCATGGAAAGTCCTACATACCTCGCAGCAATCCAGATTCTTAAGACTTATGAGGCTTCGTATGCTATTGTGCACGGCGATGGCTCGGGTATTTTTGTGGATGAGCTAGACTCTATTTTGACACGCGAGAAACCAAAGCTCATCTATCTTGTGCCCACGTTTCAAAATCCTACGGGAATTACGCTCAGTTTAGAACGCAGGCAGGAGCTTGGGAAAATGCTTTCGCGTCATCAGGTCATTGTAGTTGAGGATGACCCTTATGGCAGACTCCGTTATAGCGGTAATGCTCTACCGGCAATCAAGGCCTGTGATGAAAGTAGTCAGGTGGCTTTTTTCGGCAGTTTTTCAAAGATTGTTTCGCCAGGCATTCGCGTAGGTTTTGCCATCGCCCCAGCTCCAGTGTTGCGCAAGATGGTTATAGGTAAACAGGGAACCGATGTTCACACCAGTAACCTCTCCCAAGCCCTTGTTTATGAGTTTTGCCGCAGAGGTCTTCTAGAGCCACACATTGCCGGCATCAACCAGCAATATGGTCATAAACTCAAGACTATGCGTGAGTGTCTATCTATGTTGCCTGCAGATATTAAGTGGACTAATCCAGAAGGAGGCCTATTCTTGTGGGCGGAGTTCCCTGAGCATATCAAGGCGGCTACTTTATTTGAGGCGGCTGTTAAAGAAAAGGTTGCCTTCGTTCCCGGGGAATCGTTCTTCGTGGAAGGTGGACACACGAATACGGCGCGTTTTAATTTTAGCAACGCCAGCGAAGAGAATATCCGCGAGGGGTTTAGACGACTCGCTCAAGTATTTAGTAAAATGTAGAACAACAGGGGCTGACGTGAGTCAGCCCCTGTTGTCGTGACAAGGCACACCGGCCCCCGGCGGAACTTCCAACGAGGTGGCCAGCCCGGCCCCGCACTCTAAAGACTGCTTGTGGTGTTGCTGGCGCTACAATCTATTCGCCACCGTCTCCCCTAGTGATTATTGTTTTGTGAGTAGTGATTAGTCCATATCCCATTGGATTTTTGTTGATTTTGGCTTAGGAACTGCAGATGGCCGATGGCTGGCGGCTCCCCGATTGCGTAGCGGTCCACTCTCATTCATAATAGTACTAGCCGCCATAGAAAGGATGTTATTTTTGAGGCCGTTATTTCTAGCAATTAACGCTAGCTACACACATACCAGCCTAAGCGCCCGATATATTCTTGCAGCCTGCGCCACAGCCGGAATCCACCTTGAGTTGGTGGAGGTAAACATCAACGAGCGGGCAGAGAAGATTGCCCACTTGGTCGCCGAACATGAGCCCTCTGTCCTACTGTGCTCGGTGTATATCTGGAATATACGTTTAATGGAGGACGTGTGCACACGGCTGAAACTGATGTTCCCCAGCCTGACTATTATCTGGGGCGGACCTGAGGTTGCTTTTAACCCTGAGGAGGTGTTAGTGCGGCACGGCTATGTGGACGTTCTCTGCGTGGGTGAGGGTGAAGTTGTGACACCGCGTGTTCTTACATCTCTAGTTGACGGAGGCCCACTTGGAGCAACGGAGGGCATAGCGTGCCGTGGCGGAGATATTACTGCCCGCCCTAAGGTTGGAAATTTGGACTATCTCCCCGACCCCTATGGAGCAGGGGAAGAGTTTGTACCTCACAAGCTCTATTACTTTGAAACCAGCAGGGGATGCCCCTACGCTTGCGCCTATTGTTTGTCTTCGGCTGAAGCTGGCGTACGGTTTATGTCCATCTCCGAAGCCGAGCGTAGACTGGCATTTCTGTCACAGCAAGTGCCATTAGTAAAATTTGTCGACCGCACGTTCAACGCGAACCCCATGAGGGCTAGAGTGCTGTGGGAATACATGCTCGATTTGCCAGGGGACAGCCGCTTTCATTTTGAAATATGTGCTCATCTACTCGAAGAGCAAGATTTTAGAGTACTATCTCGCCCAGAGGCTATCCGCTTTCAATTCGAAGTAGGGCTACAATCAACGTATGGGCCTGCTTTATCAGCCATTAACCGAGCCATGGATACTACCAAATTGCTTGCTAATGTAGAGAGATTGTTAGCGCTAGGAACGGTCGAGGTCCACGTGGATCTCATTGCAGGCCTGCCGGGTGAGAATCTAGTACATTTCCATACGACGTTTAACAAGGCTATGTCCGTACTTCCCCACAGGCTACATATGGGGTTTCTCAAGCTGCTCCCTGGTACAGCTTTGCGCAGAGCGTCTGACAAACATGGTTACGCATTTCTTCCCTACGCACCCTATGAGGTTCTGCGTAGCCACGACCTCACCCCTAGGGACTTGCTGCAGCTCAAGGGGTTAGAACACAACCTCAACCGCTACTATAATTCTAATATTGCTACCCACAGCATGCGCTATGCCTTGAGCGTAGTTCAGCCTAGCGAGCTGTTCACACTATTGTCTGGGGAAGTGCCCGCACAGCACATTCACGAGTTTCTGCTTCAGTCAATTCAGGGCGCGGTGCCAGATGAGAAGTTGTTACAGGAGCTATTAAGGTTTGATTTTTGCCTGATGGAACCCCATCGTAAAATTCCGGAGGTTCTGCACTATGGCCCAGGTGATGAAGATAAAGTTTTGCGTGAGCTCTTGTATGGCGATGAGCGTCAGATTTATTCTGTTCTTCCGCATCGACAAGGGGAGAAACCTGGTACGATTCTGCGCTCGCTGCGCCTAGTCTACTATAGGCCGGCTACCCTAAGATACCTCAATCTTAGTGAAGGGGACATGTGCATCTTCGACTATAGCTGTCCTTTGGGGCGGCGAGCTTTCGTAATACCAAAAGGGTCTGGTTCACAATCGTGAACCAGACCCTTTTCAGGTCAATCACTAATCACACCGGACACCACCTCGTACCATGTACCGTGTACTGTGTACCATGTACGTCCCCCTAGGAACTAGGAGCAAAAGAACTAGGAACGACCGCGCTCATACTCCGACCGGATATTTACCCGTCGCAATAGGTTAGCGTTTGTCACTACGCTAACGGAGCTTATAGCCATGGCGACCTCGGCGATTACTGGGTGTAACAGACCCACAACCGCAAGTGGTATGGCCACTACATTGTAAAAGAAAGCCCAGAATAGGTTTTGACGTATCTTCTTAAAGGTAGCTCGCGAGAGCTTTATGGCACTCACAGCCGCGGAGAGGTTGCCGCGTACTAGGGTTACATCAGCTGCTTCTATAGCAATGTCGGTGCCGGTACCAATGGCAATGCCTACGTCGGCCTGTGTTAGAGCTGGCGCGTCATTAATGCCGTCGCCAACCATGGCAACTTTCTTGCCATTGGCTTGCAGTCGCTTCACTTCATCTACTTTCCCTTCAGGTAAGACTTCCGCCAAGACGTGCTCAATCCCTACGGAACGAGCAATAGCTTCGGCTGTGCGGCGGTTGTCACCAGTGATCATCACGGGCACGAGGCCCATGTGCTTTAGCTCTTCAATCGCAGCTCGGGAGTCATCCTTAAGGGTGTCAGCCACTGCCACTACCCCCAAGAGTCTATCGTCAACAGCGACGAACATGGCAGTCTTGCCTTCGCCCTCTAAGCGAGCTGTATCCTGCTCGGCAGACGAAGGGTCGATGTTATTCTCGCTTAGCAATTTGCGGCTGCCTACGAATACTTTGCGGCTCGCAATAGTTGCCGAAATGCCTCGTCCGGTAATTGAGGCAAAGTTTTCGGCCTCAATTAGCTCTAGCCCTCGTTCTTTTGCGGCCTTAACAATTGATCTCCCTAAGGGATGCTCTGATCCCAGTTCAGCACTGGCTGCTAGCCTTAGTAGCTCATCTTCAGTGCCTGACAAGGCAACTATATCTGTCAGGTCGGGCTTGCCTTTAGTGATAGTTCCGGTTTTATCAAAAACTATTACATTTACGTATTGCAGCATTTGTATGGCGGCGCCACGTCTGATTAAGATGCCGTTTTCTGCGCCGATGCCACTGCCCACCATCAGCGCTGTCGGTGTGGCCAAACCTAAGGCACAGGGGCAGGCAATAACTAGCACAGCTACAGTAGCGACTATAGCGAGGGTAACAGGGCTGAGATGGGGATTTACCCAAGGGATGTAGGGCTTTGCGATGTGCAGGATGGAAGTAAATTGCGCGGGAAACAGTAGCCACAGTGCCAGTGTCCCGAGGGCTATGACTAGCACGATTGGAACAAATACGGCAGTAACTTTATCCGCGAACTCCTGAATAGGAACCTTTGTCCCTTGGGCGTCTTCGACTAACTTAATCACCTGCGACAGGAATGTATCCTTACCAATACGAGTGGCTTCTGCATGAATCATGCCTTCTTGGTTTACAGTAGCTCCAATTACTTCATCACCCATACTTTTCCTTACGGGCATAGATTCACCGGTGGCCATGGATTCATCTATACTCGTAGCGCCCTTTACCACCTGGCCATCAGTAGGGACTTTCTCACCTGGCCGGATTACCATAATGTCCCCAAGCTTTAAGCTCTGCAGCGCAACTTGCACTTCATTTCCGTCAACCATGATGGTAGCGGTCTTAGCTTCGAGTTGTAGTAAGCGCTTTATAGCCTCAGACGCTCGACCCTTAGCCTTGGCTTCGAGGTAACGCCCCGTCAGGTGAAAAGCCATAATCATCGCAGCTACCCCAGCGTAGTTTTCGATGTGGGAGAAGAAGGTTGTTATTCCTGTAGCCCAGGCTGCGAGTGTGCCTAAAGCAATAAGGGTGTCCATGTTCGGGCTTAGGTTTATGGTGGCCTTATACGCTGACAGGTAAGTATGCCTACCTGCGTAGAACAGCACAGGGCTAGATAGTATTAGCATCCCTAGGCCGTACACGCTTTTGCTTGGCCACATTACATCCATATTATGTCCGCCTGCAAACATTGCCGGAAGCATCCAAAGAATAATCGGCGTAGTGAGTGCCCAGCTAACCCACATGCGGCGGGCAGCAATGATGACTTTTTGCTTGTCGTCATTTTTTGCGTCTGCTGAGCGTCCGTCAGACACCTCAAGGGAGGCCGTGTAGCCTACCGCAGTGATTTTCTTCTCTAAATCTCCGGGAGATATTAGCGATTCATCAAAGACTACCGTGGCCTTGCCTGTGGCAAGATTAACGGTTGCATGTTGCACACCGTTTAGTCGCTGTAATGCGCGCTCGACTTTACTAGAGCAAGCTGCACAAGTCATGTCCTTAACGTTAATAGTAACTGTCTTGGTGTTTCTAGTTTCCATTTCGAATCATCTCCTTCGACCAATACCCCAGGGGGGTATTCAATTAAAGATTAGCATAGTTAAATTTCCTCGTCAATAATTTTTGTGGCTGTCTGTCCCTGCCTAGCTTATGCATCTGGTGGGAGAAATACTGGGCTGTGTTTTAACTGAAAATATGTAAATACCAGCAATTATAATGCCCCCGCCAACTATTTGACCTAAGGTAGGTGCTTCTCGCAGTATAAAGGTAGCTAGGAGCGTAGCCCCTAGTGGTTCACCTAGAGTGGCTACACTCACTGTGCTGGCCGGGAGGTAGGCAATCGCATAGTTAAAAGAACTGTGGCCTATAACAGTACAGACAAGAGCCAGCCCTACGAAGGCTCCCCAAGTCGGAAAAGAAAAAGGGCCAAGCGGTAAGCGATATATCGACACTATTAGTCCTAGGGTTAAGGCCGCTATAGAATAGGTTATCGCAACATAAGGGAGGATATGAAGTCTTCGCCGCACCTTTTTGCCGAAAACAAAGTACAACGCCGCAAAAGCCGCCCCACTTAAAGCCAGCGTATTTCCTTGCAGGGTACTATGCCCTCCGGTCTGCATGTCACTCCAGGCAATGCTTAGCGCCCCCATCAAGCAGAGGGCTACGCCTAATATCTCTCTTGATGTAATTCTTTCCTTAAACAAATAGGTAGATATGGCTAGCACGAAGAGTGGTTGCATGGTTACCAGCACCACAGAACTCGCTACAGAAGTCATACCAAGTGAAGCAATCCAGGTAACAAAATGTAAGGCAAGACATACTCCTGCGGCAAATAGATAAGGAATATCGTTAGCTCTCGGATACTCGCGATTAGTAGCTAACCATACAATACCCAACAAAACGGCGGCAATCGCCATGCGCATAAAGGCGATTACCGTAGGATGGGCGTCGGCCATGCGTATGAAAGTAGCTGCAAATGAGACGGCGATAATTCCAATTAGGCATACAATATAGGATCTCTGCATTAGTTCACCTCTTCGTCATTGCTTAAGGGGTGCACACCACACCATTAACTAACTCTATTGTACCAACTAATGCAATAGAGGTGAGCATTTAATGGGTGCGGGCATTTTACTCTTACCAAAAACAGATGGGTCAACGTTTTAACGTTGACCCATAGCGAGAATCATACTAGGTTGTTAGGAATCTTTTGGTCGTTAGTCTCTCTTTAGGATAATGGCTGTGCCCATGCCGCCACCGATACAAAGGGAGGCCAAGCCATAGATAAGGTTTTGCTTCTTCATTTCGTGTACAAGTGTAGTAATAATACGGGCGCCTGATGAGCCAACCGGATGACCCAAAGCAATAGCTCCACCGTTGACGTTGCACTTCTCCACAATAGCCTCGGAGGTCAAATGGTGCGCATCGGCAAGTTCTTTCACCACGCCTAACGATTGCGCGGCAAAAGCTTCGTTGAGTTCGAGTAACTCAATATCGGCCAGGTTAAGTCCAGCATGCTTTAGTGCTGCAGCCACTGCTGGCACAGGACCAAGGCCCATGAAGAGAGGCTCCACCCCGCCTTGCCCGATTCCAATTACTTCTGCCATCGGGATAAGATTGTATTTTGCGACTGCGGCCTCCGAAGCAAGCATGCAGAAAGCAGCGCCGTCATTAATTCCGGAGGCGTTACCTGCAGTTACAGTGCCATCTTTCTTAAATGCAGGCTTAAGTGCCGCCATTTTCTCAAGCGCGGCAGAACGGTTTGGATACTCGTCCTGTGCAAAGATGATGGTTTCTTTGCGAGTCTTAATTTCAACTGGTGTAATCTCGTCTTTGAAACGTCCTGCATCGACAGCGGCAACCGCCTTCTTCTGCGAATTCAGCGCAAATTCATCTTGGGCTAGACGAGAAATTCCATGCTTTTCGGCGATGTTCTCAGCAGTGATGCCCATGTGGACATTGTTGAAGGCATCGGTTAACGCATCGAAAACCATGTGGTCATTAGCTTGCACATGACCCATGCGGAAACCAGTGCGGGCGTTCGGAAGAATATAAGGAGCCATGGACATGTTCTCGGTACCACCAGCAATGACTACATGATGCAAACCTACGGTAATGTTGGCGAAGGCACTGAGGAGGGCCTTCATGCCAGAACCACACACCATATTAAGTGCATAGGCAGGAACAGAAACGGGTAGCCCCGCCTTAATAGCCACTTGGCGTGCAATGCCTTGTCCTAAACCTGCGGACAGGATGTTGCCTACAATTACTTCGTCTATGGAGTCTGGCGCTACCCCCGTGTCATTCAGCAAGCCTTTTATTACCGCAGCACCGATTTCGGCCGGGTGCACTGGGGCCAGTGTTCCTCCAAAAGATCCGATAGCAGTTCGTTTTGCCGCTACAAGGTAGACTTTTGACATGTTACCTTCCTCCAATTTCACTTTTAAATTAATTATAACACTAATCCACCGTCAACGCTTAGTACGGTGCCTGTCACGAAGCGTGCTTCGTCCGAAGCAAGGTACAAATATGCTGCAGCAACATCTTCCGGATAACCAAGAGATTTTAGCGGGGACTTATCCTTCATCATCTCTAGAACCTTCTCAGGCATCTTGTCTGTCATTGGTGTCATGATAAAACCAGGTGCAACTGCGTTCACACGAATACCCTTGCGACCAAGCTCCTTAGCCCAGCTCTTAGTAATGCCAATAACGCCCCACTTGGTAGCTGCGTAGTTAGTCTGACCAAAATTGCCATAGATACCGACGACAGAGGAGGCATTGAGGATAACGCCGCCGCCTTGCTCAACCATGACTTTGGCTACTGCTTGACCGCAGTTAAAGACGCCCTTGAGATTAACGTCGATTACACGGTCCCACTCGGATTCTGTCATTCTGGAGAGCGTATTGTCTGCGGTAATACCAGCGTTGTTAACCAGGATGTCAATTCTGCTGAAACTTTGGGTTGCAGCCTGTACCAAACCGTCGACCATGGTACGGTCTGTTACGT
This sequence comes from Bacillota bacterium, assembly GCA_009773495.1. Classification (GTDB taxonomy): domain Bacteria; phylum Bacillota; class UBA994; order UBA994; family UBA994; genus WSXW01. The sequence goes on along the minus strand of WSXW01000001.1, from coordinate 131,615 downwards.
TTACAACGCAGCCAATGGCTTTGCCGCCGCTAGCGGTGATGTCAGCGACTACGCGGTCGATATCTTGTTGATTCATGTCAGCTACGACAACCATTGCGCCCTCACGGCTAAAAAGCTTGGCAGTTGCCTCGCCGATACCGCGACCTCCACCTGTGACAATTGCGACTTTGTCCTTTAGTCTCATGAAAAAACCTCCTTATGAAAATTAGTATAATCAGAGAGAGCGGCAAGAAGAGGGCCTCTCCTTGCCGTTACGCTAATTCTAAAACTGAGTGGGCACTAGGCTAGACTAGCCCCATGCTGGCGAGAATGATCGCTACGATAGTAGCAATGATCGGGATTAGTACAGACACGATGAATATATCAAAGTAAGAATCCTTGTGGGTGAGCCCTGTCACTGCTAGCAGGGTCAATACCGCTCCGTTGTGCGGAAGTGTATCGAGACCGCCAGAAGACAAGGATGCCACTCTGTGGAAAGCTTCGGGGCTGATACCGGTGCTCAGATTTTGACCCCTTAAAGTAGCAGAAGCGGACTTTGTCCGCTTCTGCCTAATATATCGCCTAAAGAAAAAGCAGAGCAAGGCTGATAATGATGCCAGACCAAATCAGTGTCATTGCGCAATAGCCCATGATGTCGCGGACGCCCAGCTTAGCAATACCGAGCAAGGGTAGTGCCCAGAACGGCTGAATCATGTTAGTCCACTGATCACCGTATGCGATGGTCATCGCTGTCCTAGCCGAGTCCACACCAAGCGTAAGGCCGGCAGGGATAGTGATCGGACCCTGAACAATCCACTGACCGCCGCCAGAAGGAACAAACATATTTACAATGCCACCGGCATAGAAGGAGAGTAGCGGGAAGGTGGTGGGGGTGGAAAGCGCAACGAACCATTGAACGATAACCGCGCCTAAACCAGAGGCCACCATAAGTCCTTGAATACCGCCATACAGTGGGAACTGAAGAGCGATGCCACCTGCGCCTTTTATCGCCTCTTCCACAGCACGCACGTAGTTGATGGGCTTTAAGTGGAAAATCACGCCAAGCACCAAAAAGCAGAAAATAACGATGTTAAGGCTAAGAGAAAATCCTTTAGTCATGAAGTGATTCACTAAGTAAATAACGCCCATTCCGCCAAACAACATATTGATAACTACGCTGTGCTCAAGCCAAGTGGCGAAAGTGTGTTTTTTTGGTGCCTCCACTGCAGGACTTTCAATAAGCAGTGTGGGGTCAATCCTTTTCACGTCTTCAGGCCTAGGAGACATGAATTTAAACAAAAATGGCAACGTTAAGATGATTGTCCAAGTAATGATGAGGTTCCAACTGGAGAAAATAGTTTGAGTAACCGGGATGATCCCGATCATATTCTCCATAATATGTCCCTTGGTCGCAATGGCGAGCGGAATAGAGCCCGAAACACCACCATGCCAGATTACAAAACCTGAATAAGCAGCAGCAACCACAAGAGCATAATCAAGGTTTTTTACCTTGCGAGCCATCTCTTTAGCAAGCAGGGCGCCAACCACCAGGCCGAAACCCCAGTTGAAGAAGCTGGCGATGCCGGCCACGAATACGGTCAACATGGCTGCTTGCTGTGGATTCTTAGGGATCGAAGCCACCATAGCAAGAAGTGATTTAATCGGCTTGCTAGTCGCCAGTGCGTGGCCGGTGACTAGGACGAGTATCATCTGCATCGCAAAGCCGAGGATACCCCAAAGCCCGTCGCCCCACATCCCGATAAGCTGCATAAAGGTCGTGTCGGTAAAGCCCCAAGCCATACCAAAGGTAACTAAAGTAAGCAAAATTGCAAAAAGATATGCATCAGGAAGATAACGCTGGACTAATGTCACGAAAAAACGGCTAAGTCTGTTTATCACAAAAAACCCTCCTTTTTAATCGTTGTACTGAGGCTATCGCTCTAATAGATCTCGAATCAGGGCAGTGAGACGGATTTTAGGAATGGCATAACTATTATTTTACCAAGAGCTTCCAGCCCCCCGGTTTTCGCTGTTTGCACAGCTTTACGACTGACCCAACACTTTTATGACACGAGTGTAGGCCCTTTCGCGCGAAACCTCCGAATTGACCTCCTTCAGAGCTGTCTGCGATTGCCTTCTGCAAGTAATTTAAAAATCCTTAGTTACACCTCCATGACCTTGACGTCATTGATTATTAAAGTGGCCTCCGTTTGGGCAACAACTTCCATCACGGTTGTGTCGGGAGCTATCTCTTTCAGGACTAGGCCTTGCCGCGTTACTTCTATGACGGCCATCTCTGTGACAATCATATCTACTTGTTGTATGGCCGTAAGCGGCAGAGTGCATTTTTTGAGGATTTTTGCGTTTCCTTTAGCGGTGTGCTCCATAGCGACGATCACTCGCCGCGCACCCACAGTAAGATCCATGGCCCCGCCCATCCCGGGCACTATTTTCCCTGGCACCATCCAATTGGCCAAATTTCCCGCTTCGTCTACTTCGAGGGCCCCTAAGACGGTGACATCTACATGACCACCCCGGATGATGACGAAAGACATGGCACTGTCAAAACATGCTCCACCGGGCAAGATGGTGACAGGTTGCGACCCAGCGTTAGTGACATTGGGGTCTTCGTGCCCGAGGAGAGGCGCGGGGCCTAAACCTACAAAGCCATTTTCTGACTGAAACAGGACGTCATTTCCTCTAGGGAGAAAATTGGCCACTTGAGTAGGCAATCCAATGCCGAGATTGACCACCATGCCGTCCTGAAGCTCACTAGCAATGCGGCGAGCAATGCGTTCTCGTTTAATGTCTTTACTCATCGCAAGGGGCCTCCCTTTTTACTAAATAGGTGACAAAAAGTCCCGGCGTGACAATTTCGTCTGGATCCAATTTCCCTATCGGCACGATCTCATCGACCTCAGCCACCACGATTTTAGCAGCAGTAGCCATTAGGGGGTTAAAGTTGCGGGCGGCACGACGATAAACCAAGTTCCCTTTCTCATCGGCTTTGTGGGCTTTAATGAGGGCGTAGTCTGCCTGCAAAGCTAACTCCAGCAAAAACTCCTTGCCGTTTATCTCAATTTTTTGTTTGCCCTCCTCCACAATGGTGCCCACCCCTGTAGGCGTAAGAATGCCACCTAAACCCGCACCACCAGCTCGCACTTGTTCTGCGAGAGTGCCTTGCGGAATTAAGACGACTTCTGTTTCTCCGGCGTGCATTTGGCGACCGGTTTCGGGGTTGGTGCCGACATGCGAGGCCAAGACTTTCTTGGCACGTTTGGCTACAATGAGCTTGCCGATGCCTCTCTCCGGGAATCCGGTGTCATTGCCTATGACGGTCAAATCGGTGACGCCCTTCTTTAATATTTCTTCGATTAAAGTTTCCGGAGTGCCCACGACCAAGAAGCCACCGATCATCACTGTGGCGCCGTTCTGCATCTCTCGCAGAGCTTCTTCTGGGGTGCGCAATTTCTTGCTCATTTTTACACTTCCCTCCTCAGACTATTTTTGGCCCGCGTTTTGTGGTATCCCTAACTGCCGCGTGTTCAAGTCCTAAAATGTGCAAATTCATCCTTGGTTAAAACATTAGTGCATAATATGAGTAATCCACAGTTGCGCCATATGGCGGCCACAAAGAGCTTGCCCGAATTACTCGCATTTGTTTAGTATAGTGCCAACAAGAAGTCGCTGTTCCTATCGTTGAGACCTCTGAGAGACAAGCTCAGTTTAAGTTCGGCGACATATTTCGACAAGAAGGAAATGTGTAGATTTTCCCGCAATAAGCGGAGTGCGGTACGCCTACGATACTGTTCGAAAATATGATTAGAACCAACATAAAGAGGAGCATAGAGTGTCCGATATACCGAACGTGTCCTGCAAAAGTGTAGCATAAAGCGAACGCAGGTTATTCTTGCTTTTCTCTACTGGAAATTAAATTGTGCTTAATCATCTTCTCATATAGAGACGTCCGCCCGATACCCAGTAGTTTCGCGGCGCAAGATTTGTTGTTAGCGCAGTGCCTAAGGCTATCGATGATAGCCTGGCGCTCAGCCGCCAACAAGACCTCATCTAAGGTGTTAACGCGCTCAACGTAACGCCCTAGTGTAATTTTCTCAGACAAGTGCTCCGGCTGAATTAACCAGTCCTTGTCGAGCTGGCCAATAGCCCGCTCTAGCTCGTTTTCTAGCTCTCGTACATTTCCGGGCCACGAATACTTGTATAGAAAGGACATCGTTTTTTCACTTACGCCCTCAATTGGTTTACCATATTTGTGGCTGTATTTATCTAGGATGTGTTCCACTAGATCTATAATGTCCTCTTTTCGGTCCCGCAGAGGAGGGATGACGAGGCTCCAGGCGCAGATGCGATAATACAAGTCCTCCCGCAAAAATCCCATTCTCACGCGCTCTTCTAGATCCTTGTTTGAGGACACGATTATGCGTACATCGATGCGCTTGGGAGTTTCAGAGCCGATTTTTTCTACCTCCCGCTCTTGTAATACACGCAATATTTTTGCTTGCATACTGAGCGGCATGTCCGCAATTTCATCAAGGAAGAGCGTCCCGCCGTCGGCAATTTCAAATTTGCCCATCTTTCCACCCTTGCGCGCACCAAAGAAAGCCCCTTCTTCAAAGCCGAAGAGGTCCATCTCGAGCAACTCGTTGGGGATTGCGGCACAGTTAACACGCACAAAGGGGTAGCTAGATCGCTTGCTATGCGAGTGGATGGCCTGCGCAAAAACTTCTTTTCCGACCCCGCTCTCGCCCAACAGCAACACAGTCGCGTCAGACAAGGCGGCTTTGGTAGCATGCCTTTTTACGCTACCAATGGATTCGCTCCTGCCGATGATATTTGAAAAAGAATAACGTGAGCGGTGAGTCTTGTTAATCTGACCCTTGTAGAGTTCTAACTGCTCCTCCATCCTACTGATCTTCTCACGCAGGGCGTCAAGGTCGTCAATATTGCGAAACAACACCTTGCCCACAGCTCCGATTATCTCTCCGTTGCTGATCATCGGAATACGGGTAGCAACCATATAACTCCCTTTGATGAGCTGAATATCGGCAATCTCTGGGATTCCTGTCTCCACTACTATGTGCATACGGGTGTTCTCAATGATATCGGTAACGTGGTGCCCAATCGCATTCTCCTCCTTGAGACCCAGGAACTTCAGGTAATCTTGACTCATCATGGTGATGAGGCCATGTTTATCTACAACGACGATTCCGTCATAAGCAATCTCTAAAACAGTTTTGAGAATAGCACTATAGTGTTTCTCGTTCTTAAGCTCTTTTTTTAAGAGTTCATGTGCAGAAACATCCTCAAAAACAAAGATCGCACCTGTTGTGGTCGTCTTACCGCGAATAGGAACAGCCCTTACAAAATACCTCTTTTCATCTAGCTTTGTTACGAAAGTCACTTTTTTTTCTCTCGCTTGGGTTACGTATGGATGCGTCTCCAAAGGTAAATGTTCTAGCAGGTTCACCCCCGATGCGCTATCCTCGGGAGCGGCAAAAAGTTCTTTCGCTGCGGCATTGGCGTAAACTATGACGCCTTCTGGATTGATGGCCACGAGGGCGGCGTCAATTGCTTCGATTATGGCCTGCAGATTCGTATTGGTGAGTTCTAACTTCTGAAAATAGGAGCGCAACAAACTCTGCTTGGTTACAAAATTAATTGCTCTTCCGGCGTCGTCCACAACAAAAGCTACTGCAAGATTATTGTCAATGACGAGATGTGCCTCTTCTTCGCCCCTGATACAGACCACAGCCTTGTCGACTAACTGCGACACCGGGGTGGCAAGGGGCAAGCCGCTTTGTATTAATTCCCCAACCCGCTTCCGAGTTAGAACCCCTACCGGGCGGCGGTCCCCGTCAATCACGGCTATCTGGTCAAGACTATATAGCTCAAAAGCTAGCTTAGCTTCGAGCAAGGTTTTCCTTTCAAAAAACCCCTGTGAGTCAAAGAGTGCGTCTTTACCTTTCATCATTCACCATTCCTTTAGGTTAGATAATCCTTTATTTCTCCGTTTCAGAAAAGTGTCCTGCATGGCAAGGATCAACTATTGTGCTACTATAGTGGGGACAAACAAAATATCCCCTTCCGTTCGACTGGTCATACAACTAACAGAGCTTTTTTGGCAGTGTGTCTAGAACGGAGGACATCGCCTAATTTTAACCGCACCCCACCCAGCAGAGAATGAGCTGATATTCCTGCTTGCATTTTTTAGTGGGTCAATTTAGACTTAGAGTGTGTAGGTCTATTTCCAGTAGGAAAAAGAAGAGGCTGTTATCCAGAGGACCTTGGTAAATTTTAGTTAGGGAGGGTTTGCGGTGATAGAATTTACAATCGGTTCGGTAGCTCGTATGGAACGACTCATTAAAGAGGAAGATATTGCGGCATTTGCTAAGTTGAGCGGTGATTATAGCCCGGTCCATATGGACGAAGAGTATGCCAAGAACACACGCTTCAAAGGGCGCATCGCCCACGGTATGATGACTGCTGGTTTCATTTCTGCCGTTTTAGGCACTCAGCTCCCGGGTGAAGGCACGATTTATCTCAGCCAGTCCCTTAAATTTATGGCTCCCGTGCGTATTGGTGAGACTGTGGTAGTGGAAGTAGAAGTGATTGACATGGATACCGCCAAGAACCGGGCCCGGCTCAAGACAACTGGCCGCACTGAACAGGCTGGCATTGTGGTTGAGGGAGAAGCCTTGGTTATGTATCCGAAACGTAGCTAGACAGGCCATCTATTTTTTTGGACCCGTGAAAGTGAAAAAAATAACATGATAAGTGAAATATAGCACGGAGTGATGAAGATATGGATTTTACATTAAGCAAGAAGCATGAAATGTTTAGGACTCTCTTCCAGGAATTTGCTACGCAAGAGGTTGCGCCTATGGCCGCAGAGATTGACGAAAGTGGCGAATTCCCATGGGTAACAATAAAGAAGATGGCGTCGCTGGGTTTTCTGGGGCTTCCCTTCCCTAAGGCTCTCGGAGGGGCAGGGGCGGACACGCTGGCCTACATTATGGCGGTGGAAGAGATTTCATGCGCTTGCGCGGCAACAGGGGTAGTGTTGTCGGCACATGTTTCTTTGGGAGCGCACCCAGTTTACCAGTTTGGTACCCCTGAGCAAAAAGCTCTTTTCATGGTGCCGCAAGCCAAGGGAGAGAAGTTAGGAGCTTTTGCTTTAACCGAGCCTAACGCCGGAACAGATGCCGCGGGGCAGCAGACCATAGCTGTCTTAGAGGGTGGAGAGTACGTTTTAAATGGAACAAAGGTGTTTATCACAAACGGTGAAGTAGCAGATATTTATATCGTTTTTGCCATGACCGATAAAAGCAAGGGGCTCAAGGGCATCAGTGCCTTTATCATGGAAAAGGGCACGCCTGGTTTTACTTTTGGACCGCAAGAAAACAAAATGGGCATTCGTGCTTCGAGCACTACGGAGCTTATTTTCGAGGATTGCCGGATTCCCGCCAGCAATATTCTGGGCAAAGAAGGTGATGGCTTCAAGATAGCGATGCAAACTTTAGACGGCGGGAGAATCGGTATTGCGGCGCAAGCTCTTGGTATCGCCCAAGCGGCACTCAACGAAAGTGTGCGCTATGCCAAGGAGCGTCAACAGTTTGGCAAGCCGATTGGGACTTTTCAGGCGATGCAGTGGATGATTGCCGACATGGGAACTGAGATCGAAGCGGCGCGTCTGCTCGTTTACCGCGCGGCGTGGCTCAAGGATATGCGGCGTCCGTTTAGCAAAGAGGCGGCGATGGCCAAGCTCTACGCTTCCGAGACGGCCATGAAGCATACCGTCAAGGCCATACAGATTCACGGCGGTTACGGTTACATGAAGGACTATAAAGTGGAGCGCTTAATGCGCGATGCCAAAATCACTGAAATTTATGAGGGAACTTCTGAAGTGCAGCGCATGGTCATTTCAGCAAGTCTCCTGAAGTAGGCGGAGGACAAGAGCATGAAAATTGTTGTCTGCATTAAGCAAGTGCCGAACACTACCGAAGTCAAATTCGACCCAAAGACGGGGACGCTTATTCGTGAAGGGCTTCCCACCATTATAAATCCGGAAGACAAGAATGCCTTAGAAGAAGCTCTCGCCATTGCCGCGCCCCTAGGGGGGCAGGTTACGGTTATTTCCATGGGACCGGCGCAGGCTGACTACGCTTTGCGCGAAACTCTAGCTATGGGGGCGCATGAAGCAGTTCTCTTGTCCGACCGCGCCTTTGCCGGTGCTGACACCTGGGCCACTTCGTATGCTTTAGCTAAGGCGATTGAAAAGCATGGCGAGTTTTCTCTGATTTTTTGCGGACGCCAAGCTATTGATGGGGACACGGCACAAGTGGGCCCGGAGTTGGCTGAGCATCTGGATATCCCCCATGTCACTTATGTGAGGAGAATTGTCTCACTTGATGAAAAGTACGTTGTCGTCGAGCGGGCCCTAGAAGATGGTTACGAGGTTGTGGAAAGCACTCTACCAGCCTTGTTGACCACTCTTAAAGAGCTTAATGTGCCACGCTATCCTTCTGCCAGCGGTATCGTCACCGCGTTTGACGAGAAAAAAGTGGCTGTATGGACAGCAGAGACTGTTGGGGCAGACCCAGCAAAGATAGGGCTTAAGGGGTCGCCTACGCAAGTAAAACGTACCTTTACCCCTTCTGTAAAAGGGACGGGCAAAATCTTGACAGGTACCCACAAAGAAGCCGTGCAGCAGCTAGTGCAGGAACTGCGCGCCAAACACGTAGTGTAGGAGGAAGACGATGACTGTTATCATAGACAAAGATAAATGTGTCGGATGTAATCTTTGTGTTTCTGCCTGCCCGTTTGCCGCTATTGACATGGTCAACGGAGTGGCAGTTATTAACGATCAGTGTACTCTCTGCGGAGCATGCATCGAGATGTGTTCTGTCACAGCCATTTATCGAGACGATGAAGTAGAAGGCGACGAATGCTCCCCTCAGTCCTATAAGGGGGTCTGGGTTTTTGCCGAGCAACGCCAAGGGAAGATGTTAAGCATCGCCTACGAACTGCTCGGCGAAGGTAAAAAGCTAGCTAGTTCGCTTGGAGTTCCGCTGTCTGCTGTGCTTATCGGCGCAAATGTCACGGAGATGGCCAAGGACCTCTATGCTTATGGTGCCGATACGGTCTACTTGGTAGAAGATAAGGAACTTGAGCTCTACCGTACCGAGAGCTACACAGCGGCCTTTGTCGGGCTGGCCAAGAAGTATATGCCGGAGATAATCCTCATGGGGGCCACTAATATCGGGCGGGATCTTGCCCCTCGCGTGGCCGGGCGCTTGGTCACCGGTCTTACGGCCGACTGCACCGAGCTTGGTATCGATCTTGAGGAGCGGATACTGCTACAAACCCGCCCTGCTTTTGGTGGTAATTTAATGGCGACTATTTTGTGCCCAGTGCATCGCCCGCAAATGGCCACCGTGCGCCCCGGTGTCATGAAAAAGACGTCCCCCGATTACGGCAGAACTGGCAATTTAGTGCGAGAAGCGTACCATAGCCGGGATGTTAAGGTGCGCACTAGGGTAAGAGAAATCGTTAAAGAAATGGGTAAAGTAGTTAATCTCGAGGACGCCAAAGTAGTAGTCTGCGGCGGTCGCGGCATCGGCAGTGCCGCCGGCTTTGCCTTACTAGAGAAGCTCGCGCAAAAACTTGGTGGAGTAGTGGGAGCTTCTCGCGGCGCAGTCGATGCCGGATGGCTATCTTCTGGTCACCAAGTTGGTCAAACAGGTAAAACAGTCCACCCTAAGCTCTATATAGCCTGTGGCATATCTGGAGCCATTCAACATGTTGCCGGCATGCAGGGCTCCAAGATGATTGTAGCCATCAATAAAAACCCCGCCGCACCGATTTTCAAGGTAGCCGACTACGGCATTGTCGGTGATGTTCACCAAGTACTGCCCTTGCTGATTGCCGCGCTGGAGGAAAATACGACGCGAGGAGCAGACTAGGATAAGTAATAAACCGATTTGTCGCGACTCTCGATATTTGGGGCCATTTGCCCTTTTATTATGGATAGTCCTCACTTTGCCTCGGATGCATTTTGATAGTTTTTGGGTATTTTGATACGCGCAAACATGCGGGGACATAAAAGGAGCTGGTTCAGTTTGAACTCTGAACCAGCTCCTCGCAACTATTGGTTTGTTGTTTCCTGCTGCTGTTGCTTTTTAATTTGCCGTAAGCGATCCTCACGCCTTAAGACGCGCTTGCGTATGCGGATACTCTTAGGTGTTACTTCCACAAGCTCGTCATCTGAGATATACTCAAGAGCACGATCTAAACTCATGTCGCGTGGTGTGGTAAGACGAATGGCGTCATCAGCAGCTGAAGAACGAATGTTGGTAAGTTGCTTGCGCTTACAGATGTTTACATCGAGGTCTGACGCTCGAGCCGATTCACCTACAACCATACCTTCATAAACCTTCACACCTGGTGCAATGAACAATACGCCGCGTTCCTCGGCGTTCTGTAAGCCGTAGGCGGTGGTCTCGCCTTCTTCGTAAGCCACCAATACGCCGTTAGCCCGGGCCGGAAGGTCGCCGCGATAAGGTCCATAACCGTTAAAAAGGTGGTTCATGACTCCGTAACCGCGGGTATCAGTCAGGAAGTCTGAACGGAAACCAAGCAAAGCACGCGAGGTTATCTCAAACTCAATGCGAACCGAGCCAGTTCCTGTGTGCTCCATATTCAACATCTGAGCTTTACGGGATCCTAGCTTTTCGATAACAACGCCCATATGCTGTTCAGGCACATCTACAGTAAGAAGCTCCATGGGTTCCATGAGCTGCCCTGCAATTTGTCGGAAAATAACCTTGGGCCTTGAGACGGCAAACTCGTACCCTTGGCGCCGCATGGTTTCTATGAGGATCGCTAAATGGAGTTCTCCACGGCCCGAAACGTGAAATACATCGGGGGTGGGGCCATCCTCAATTTTCATACTTACGTTGGTATAGGCCTCGCGATGAAGCCGTTCTCTTAAATGCCGCGAGGTTATAAATTGGCCCTCTCTACCGGCTAAGGGGCTATCATTGATGATGAAGTCCATTGTAACAGTAGGTTCATCTACTGGAACAAATGGCAGTGGTTCTGGGTGTTCAAAGTCAGCGACTGTATCGCCTAGGCCTACATCTGTTAGTCCGGCTACAGCCACGATGTCACCCATCTCTGCCGACTCGTGTTCCACTCGTTTGAGGCCTACATATTGATATAGTTTGGTAATTTTCGCTTGGGCAACAGTATTGTCTGCTTTAATCACTGCCACGGTCTGCCCTACAGAGAGCTTGCCTCGTGTGACCCGTCCAATAGCGATGCGTCCCAAATAGTCATCCCAGTCTAGTGTCGCTACTAGAAGCTGAAGGGGGCCGTCGGGATCGCCCACGGGGCTGGGGATTTTGTCCATAATTGTTTCGAACAACGGGGTCAAATCCTGTCCGTCATCCTCGAGTTTATACTTGGCTATTCCAGCGCGAGAGGATGCAAAGAGTACAGGAAAATCTAGCTGTTCGTTGTCTGCGCCTAGCTCAATAAATAGATCAAGGCATTTATCGAGGGTTACTAGAGGTTGGGCATCATGACGGTCAATTTTATTGATGACCACGATCGTCTGCAGTTTTTGAGCGAGGGCCTTGCGCAGGACGTACTTGGTTTGTGCCAAAGGTCCTTCCGCAGCGTCCACCAGAAGCAAGACTCCATCGACTGTGCTTAGTGTTCGCTCTACCTCTCCACCAAAATCTGCATGACCGGGTGTATCTACAATGTTAATCTTGTGACCCTTGTAAAAAACCCCAGTGTTTTTGGCCATAATAGTTATACCACGTTCACGCTCTAGGTCCATAGAGTCCATGACACGCTCCTGAACATGCTCTTTGGCATGAAAGATATGGCTTTGTTTCAACAAGGCGTCTACCAGGGTCGTCTTGCCGTGGTCGACGTGGGCGATGATCGCAATGTTTCTTTTCACTGTGCTCGGGCTCCTTTAATTTTAGTCCAACAAGGAAGTATAGCCCTAACTATGTGTGTACGTCAACTAAAACGCAGGCTTCCGCCTGCGATAATTTCTATGGGTATGGTTCTCAAAAGTAGCGCAGTCTGTAGATTGCACACTGTTCGCATGCAGGCCCTGCACTTCAATGGTTGTAGCTACGCAGTTAATTCCATTCTGCCAGTACTTGCACCTTTCTACTACACACTTTACTCTATGGATAGGGTTACTCGTTCTTTCGGGCAAAAGACTCACCTCCTCGTAAATAATGTGCGCATTTAGAGATGAGCTAATTCGTCTTTGAGGACAAGTCCGTCAGATATAGTCATGAAATGAACAAAGAGGATGTTGAGCTTTGAAGAAACACATTGTAGTTACTGCAACGAAAGACATGCCGGTAGACGTCGATACACTAAAGCAATACTTGACGCTAGAATATGACTTGGAGATTGTACCACTGCCTTTCGGAGACATGTCATTAGCGGAGAGAGAGGCATACTGGACTCTTATTGCGCGAGCTGAGGCTCTTTTTGTGCGTACAGGCGTTATTCCCTATGAATTAGTGGGGCAGTGCCGGGGTCTGAAGGTCATCGCCTTGCATGGCGTAGGGGTAGATCAAGTGGACGTGAAGGCTGCAACGGAGGCAGGAATCTATGTTACTAATGCGCCGGGAGGGAATGCTCAAGCTGTTGCCGAGTTTACCTTTGCTCTTATGCTCAGCGCTATGCGGCAAATCCCCCGAGCGAATCAATTTGTGAAACACGGCCAGTGGGATACAGCGCGCACAGTTGGTCGAGAACTCAGAGGGAAAAAGTTAGGGATAATTGGGCTTGGGAATATTGGTGAACTCGTGGCGCTCTTAGCCCACGCTTTTGGCATGGATGTAGTTTATTGGGATCGTGTAGACCAGGGTAGTGAGGTAGCTAAGCTAGTGACTGAGGATGAATTATTTAAAACTGCGGACATTGTGAGTGTTCATGTTGGTCTTAATGATTCTACTAGAGGCTTTATTGATCGCAGCCATTTATCTTTGATGAAGCATGATGCCTGGCTAATTAACACTGCTCGTGGGGGAGTCATAGTACAAGCCGACTTGATTCAAGCCCTCGAGGAGCAATGGTTTGCAGGGGCGGCCCTCGATGTATTTGAACAAGAACCTCTGACATCTTACAGCCCTTTTTTGCAGCTTTCCAACGTAATTCTTACGCCTCATATGGCAGGATCATCCAAAGAATGCCTCATGCGCCTAGCAGAAGTCGCAGGTAAAGACATAAGTGCAGTTCTCAAAGGCAACAAACCTCAATATGCTGTCAATCAGCCCTGGGGTCTGTAAACCATAGTGTAGACAATGGTTGACAGACGCTTGTTGATAGGGTAACATCAGGCGGGAGGCGATCTAGCTTGAGATTTACAACAAGGGAAATTGCTCGCGTGGGGGTCTTTGCTGCTTTGCACGTGGCAGCAGCAGTAGTGTTACGTCTGGGTGGAGAAGCGGTTGTGCCGTTTAGTCTGGTGCCTTTTATGGCTTTCTTGGCCGCCTTTGCTCTAGGGGGAAGGCTGGGTGCTATAAGTTTAGTGGTTTATACCTTGCTAGGGCTACTCGGGTTGCCTGTGTTTGCTAGAGCGCCTTTCGGAGGCCTAGTGTACGTACTGCAGCCAACCTTTGGGTTTTTAATGGGGTTTATCGCTGCAGCGGTTGTGGCAGGGCAATTTGATATCAGGACCCGTGTGGGCGCTATGGCCGCGACTCTGCTCGGTGTACTCACTCTTTACGCCGTCGGGTTGCCGTACTTCTATGCCATCCTTACTTTTTATCTAGGTCGTTCAATTACTTGGGCTTGGGTATTTAACGTAGCAGTTCTGCCCTATATCGGGCTAGACTTGGTAAAGGCATTGTTAGCGGTGTATTTGGGGCGAACCCTTCGCCAACATATCGGGTGACCTTTCGATTCTCCCCAGCCGGGAGTACGCCGCATGCAATCCCTATAATCCATCCTTTCTAGCACGGCGTTGAGCAGCCTCACCGAATCATCTGCCGGGATCATTACACCAATATCCATCGGAATTGCCATTGATATACACTCCCGAATGGTATATACTTCTGATATAAGATATTTTGTATCATTAATATCTATTTTACAGCAAAAGACGGCTTCTGGCATCTCAATTAAATCCTCCAAGAAACCATCTATACCGTAATAGGCGGGACAGTACGGGATGTTCATTTCGCGCGTAGAGATGTCTACCTGACTTGATGGTAATAGTTGCTGAACCATCTTGTTGTAGTTTCCTTTTATGGCCACATACTCATTATGGAAGAATGAATTATCGATCTGTTTCAGGTATTCGCGGATGTGGTGTGGTAGAATGCTTGCTCGGGCATAGTCTCTCACCGAACGGGAGGCCAGCCAATCGGGGGTATATACAATATCATCCACGAGCAGTGCAAACCTGTTCACAAAGGCCCGGTTGATTTTTCTCTGGTCTCCGGAGTTCAACAGTGGACGCGTCCATAGTGGCTACCTCAATGTGTTCTTGACGCACTTTTGGGAAGCATCCCGTCAGGGCAATAAGTGCTATTAACGCAATTACATAGATCATACGCATCTTCATGTAAGTACGTCCGACAAAAAATGCTGGGAAGAACTTCTGTGGGTTGATCGCAGCTTCTGCGGTGGGAGAGGCTGCGCCGTCTGTGTTTGCGTCGAAGTGGAGATGGGCACCAAAGGATTCTCCAGTGTTCCCTGTCTTTCCTACAGCTTGCCCTTTGGCGACTGGTTGATGCTGTATTATAGCCGGGTCTATAGACTCCAGATGTAAATATCTTACTGTTATTCTTCTGTTATTTCTACTAGGATCGGTTGAGTTGGTTTGGATAATCACCATCCATCCGGCTGAGTTACTCCAACTGACAAATGAAACCGTGCCGTTATCCACTGCCTTTGCTGGTACTCCTTGTATGCCTGCAGAACCTTGAGTTCGGTGTACAATGTCTACCCCATTGTGGCCCGGTCTTGGATATCTCTTGTACCCTGAAGAAATACGTTGATGTAGGGATGGATCATACATGAACGTCCAGCCCATGGAAGCATAAGGGTTTGTCATGAAAGGATTGTGAGGTAGAGTTGCGCTGGCGTCTAGAATTTGCCACTGTTGAAAGCTCGTGCCTTCACCTGAACAAGAGGAAAGAAATACGTTGCCCGGAGAAGACGAGCTCTGTACCCCCCTTCGTCTCACGTGTAAGACATGGCGTGATTTCTACTTACCGCCCAGAACTGATGTGATTATGCCAAAGGTGAAATGTCGAAAGATGTCACTCTATGTAATACAGAAAATTAGTTCTCCCTTTTTAGAAAACCATGCGTGCGTATTTCTCTGTCGAGAGGTAGTAAGTTGATAGTGACCGATACTAGAGGTAGCAATAAGACGCACAGCAACTGGCTGTGCGTCTTATTGAGATCGTTAGTATTCGCAGAACATCCTTTGGATCTCGGTTTTATCTCTAGTCTTGGTTAAGGCTAACATTAACAATATACGCGCTTTTTGCGGGGATAGATTGTCGGCAGCGATAAAATCGTCGGTACGGGACTGCAGAATTCGTCCTGTGCCTGTGCGGCTAGCGCGAACAATTAGTGTACCAGCATCATGCGCTTTACGCAATGCCTGCTCTGCAGAGGGAGAAATATGACCTGCGCCAGTACCTGCCAAGACTATGCCTTCGGCCTTAGCAGCGAGCAAGGCGTTGACCAAGACATCGTCTGCGCCTACATACCCTAGGATAATATCGACTCTAGGGAGTGTCGTAACACTCTCTAAAGAGAATTCCGTCTGTATGCCTAGCTTGCGTAAGGGGCGATGATAGAACTCAACCTCGCCGTTATCGATAGAGCCTAGAGCTCCAAGGTCGTATGAACGAAATGTATCCAAACGGTTAGCATTGGTTTTAGTGACATCTCTAGCGGCGTATATTTCATCATTCATAACTACCAGCACACCGAGGCCGATGGACTTACTACTAGAGGCAACACGCACTGCGTTTAGTAAGTTCATGGGGCCGTCCGGGCTAATTGCAGTGGAAGGACGCATCGAGCCTACGACAACGACCGGCTTGGCAGATTTTAAAACTAAGCTCAGGAAGTAGGCTGTTTCTTCTAATGTATCGGTCCCGTGAGTCACAACAACTCCGCTGACATCCGGTTGATCTTGAAAAACAGTGTTTATTCTTTGAGCTAACCTCAGCCAATCCTCGGGGACTAGGGCGGAGCTAGGCAAATTTACAAATTGCTCGCCCTCTATGCGAGCGTAGGAACTGAGTCCGGGGATGGTAGCTGTAATTTCTTCGATGCCAAGTTGCCCAGCGCGATACCCCATGGTCTGTAGGGGGTTGTCGCCCTTGCCTGCAATTGTTCCCCCAGTGGCCACTAACTTTACCAATGGCAACATATTATTCACGTCTCCTCTAATCGTTAATCCAGTACTCCCTATGACAGGCGCACGCTTACTTCTCCTGCCGTAACTAGGAGTTTCTCACCAGACAGCAACTCTAGTACTAAAGCTCCTTCACTATTTATGTCTTTAGCTAATCCAGTGTGAGTCCCCCGCGGTGTGATAGCCGTAACCGAGCGCCCCAGCGTATCCGAGTAGGTTCGCCATTTATCAAAAATGAAGGGCAGCTCTCCCTGTAAAAACAGGGAATAATTTTCATCTAGTGCCTGTAGAAGGGCGGCTAAAAGTTTGGCTCTTGTAGGTGGAGAGCTATGCTCGCTTAAGTCAGTGCACTGGTATTCGTGAGTGTGGGGGTGCCCTGTAACGTTTAGGCCGATGCCCAATACCACATAGTTAGTATGGTCGATTTCACCGTTAACCTCCGCTAGGATCCCGCAGACCTTCTTTCCTGTCAGGAGAATGTCATTAGGCCACTTCACCTTTGCCTCAAAACCTAACGCAAGTAAGGCCTCCACGGCAGCTACCCCCGCCATCAGAGTTAAGCCAAATAACTCTCGTGGAGGTAAAGGGGGGCGCAGTAAGACCGAAAAAAGCAGTGCTTGGCCAGGCTGTGCCAGCCATGTGCGTCCACGGCGGCCTCTTCCGGCGCTTTGCACATTGGCTACAATTACAGTTCCTTCAGCTTCATTCATTTCAGCCTTATGTTTTAATAGGGCATTGGTAGAATCGCACTCTTCTACATAGATAATTGTTGTTCCCAAACGCTCCGGCGTGAGATAGCGGTGGACTTCTGCTTCGTAAGGAGTGTTGGGGGAGTGCAATAATTTATGGCCTTTGCCTGCCGCAGAGGCAATATCGTAACCTAACTTACGTAATTCCGAAATATGCTTCCACACCGCTACACGTGATATGTCTAGGCGCACTGCTATTCCTTCACCAGAATGTTCTTTGCCATCTGATAGAGCACACAGAACTCGCCGAGTTGTAGAATGCATTTGTCTCACCTCATCACCGGAACTGGCCAATCAACACAGCTTCCACAATCTTCACAGATCAGCAGATGCATGCATATTTGATCGATACATTTGTCGTTGCTCATATATGGTTTATAAGGACCGTAAAAGTCTTCACGACTCCCGGCGTCGCTTAACAGGGTACCACAGTGTAGGCATGTCTCGGTGAGACTGATGAGTCCATTACAAGCCGGACAGTGGGACAAAAGATTACCTCCTCTATTGTATAACGCAATTGATTTGCAGGATTAAATGTCTAAATTATCGAATTCAATTCTGTGCAAGCTTCTTCCCTAACTCCCTCGCCTTATCGAGTAGCTCGATTTGAGTAGCTGTTGGTTGATGGTCTGTGTTAACAACTGCAATAATATGTGTCAATGGAGCGCCTATAGAGTCAAAGAAAATCCGAGCAGTACTAGTGGCAGCTTCCCTGCCATGTCCCGACTTATCGGTGGCGCCGGCTGTAAGTAATAGTGCACCGACACGCCCAGCGGTCCTGCTCGCAGGGTTTGTCCAGAATGTCTGGCATCTATCAATAACAGTCTTAAGCTGGGCTGTTACCCCATGAAAGTAGATAGGTGAAGCCAGAATTACCACAGGAGCAGATGCCAGAGCAGGGTAAAGGCCCTGCATGTCGTCGGCGACAGGGCAGTGGCCCCGAGAGGCGCAGGCATAACAAGAAGTGCAAGGGCGTATGTGGAGTAGGGATACATGGTGCTTTACGACGAGGTGGTGCGGTTTGATCTCAGATAGAACTGCGTCTAGCAGGGTGTTAGTATTGTTCTCTAACCTAGGGCTTCCCTGAAGGGCAAAGGTGTGCATAGCTATCCCCCTATTCTTCTATCACAGATTAGCATGTTAGGCCTTTGTCAGCAAGATGCTGGACTTGAGAGCGATAGTTCTTAATGGTAGAATAAAACTACTGGAAGGAGGTGTTAATATTGAGCAAATGGGCATGTGTTGTATGTGGTTATGTTTATGATCCGGCCCAAGGTGACCCTGATAGCGGTGTAGTACCTGGCACAGCATATGAGGATATCCCAGAGGACTGGGTATGTCCACTATGTGGTGTGGGTAAGGACCAGTTTGAGAAGGAAAACTAGAACAAGGAAGAGGAGGAATAGCATTGGAGCTTAAAGGAACACGTACGGAAGCAAATATAAAGGAAGCATTTGCTGGCGAATCGCAAGCTCGCAACAAGTATACATACTGGTCTGCTGTAGCCAAAAAGGAAGGCTACGAGCAAATCGCAGCCATTTTTCTAGAGACAGCCGACCATGAAAAAGAGCATGCTAAGCGTTTGCTCAAGTTCTTAAGCGGTGCTATTGGCGACACCAAGCAAAACTTGCGTGAAGCAGCAGCCGGCGAAAATCATGAGTGGACCAGCATGTATCAGAACTTTGCCGCAGAAGCTAAGGCAGAGGGCTTCTTTAAAATAGCGGAGGTATTCACTGAGATAGCAGAAGTCGAGGAAGAGCATGAGAAGCGCTTTTTGGCGCTTTTGAAAAACCTAGAATGTTGCACTGTCTTCTCTCGTCCTGAGGACGTACGCTGGAAGTGTCGCAACTGTGGTTACATCCACAAGGGCAAGACAGCCCCGGAGTTGTGCCCCGCTTGTGCACATCCCCAGAGCCACTACGAATTGTTTGTTGAGCCATACTAAAGATAAGGGCTGCCCGCGGGCAGCCTTTTGCTTAGCATTATGAAGCGCCTGCGGCTCTCTGCTTTGCGTCCGCGCTATTCCTTCGTAAGCCCAATTCGTCTGAACGAAGCCTCTATTTCTGTAGCAAGTTGTAAGGTGGGGAATGCTTTATCCCAGTCGAGACTGCGGTACAACGAAGAATCGAGACGCCGGAGTCTTTCACCAAGGCCGGCTATATCTGCGTTAAACTCACCTTGTAGCTTAGCCAGAGCTGCACGTACTTCACCCTCTATTTCGCGCGCCAAGTCCTCTTCCAGCTGAGCCAAGATGGTGGGTGTAATGCTTTGAACACCGCGCAACGGCCAAGATTGAAGTACTCCGTCTTGAGTTACACGGGCCTCAAGTTTAACGTTGCCATCTATTTTACGAAGGCGATATTTGACCTGAGTAAAGTCTGCGCGCTGGGTAATTTGTCCTTCTGTACGGTTAATTGTAACTAGGGAATCAGAGATCTGACCGGTTAGCCATGCCACACCTCTACTCTCGCGAAGGTCTAGCGTACCTACCATGCGGTCGTCTCGAAACACAGCCGTACCCTTTAGTTCTATGCTTTCAGCCTTTTGTTCTTCCCCTTCGTCACTTTCGCCAATCCCAGCCGCGGGGTTCTCCACACCGCTGCTTCCGCCTGTATCTTCTTGAGGTTGAGGCTGAATTAGGGGCATCATGGCCTGCATGCCAGGTTGATTAGCGTAGGCTAGGCGTATTCTAAAGAGGTGTCCATTAGGAATATACCCTGTCTTTGCCCCGAGGCGCAGGAGGGTTTCGATATATTCAGCAGGGAGTTGTGTCATCTTAGGCTCAACTTTGAGGATGTCCTCAGCCTTTCCTAAGGTGACAGCCACTAGAAGGGTGTCTCTAGCCTGCCTATCCCGACCCATCCACTCAAGGACCTCGGCAATGCCCTCACGTGCAAGGTCTTCTCCGATTATCATTACATAGGAGTGAGACCAGAAAGGAGTCTTGCTAACTACTAGATTAAGGTTAAATACCGCTTCTGAAAGTGAATTTCCGGTAGAACTAGTTATCCAGACAGGCGCTTGTGCGCCGTCGCTTTCGCCACCACCGCCTCCTACTATAATTTGGACAGTAAGTTTTATGGTGTCATCTTCTCGATCTATTCCCATGGCAGCAACAAAGGCCAGCTGGTCAATCTCGCGTGCACTCCAACAGCTTGTAAGTAGCAAACTTACAGAGGTCAGTAGAATAAGCAGGGCCACAAATTTAGACGCTCTTGCTTTCACTATCAGCACGCCCCCTTTTCCCTCGGAACATAGCGCCAAGTAGGAGCGAAATCACAAACCCAAACTGTATGAAGATACCGTAGTGGGAAAAAAGAGAGTCATAATTAAAGCTCATGGGTACGTTGTCGGCTTGAAATGAAAGGTAGAACACAGGTACTACGAGGAGAGGTATAAAAATGCGGTGGTCTTTTATACCCAGTGTTTGCGCTAGACCGAGAACGGCAGCATAAAACACAACAGCAACCCTTATAAACGTACCTACGACCCAAATGGCAAGGTACAAGGCTTCAATGCGTTCTAAGAAAACGCCTAGGGAGGCGTCTTGTGCTAGTTCAAGAAGTGGAAAGGTCAGCGTATTAGCGAGGTTAGGGCTAAATACGCCAATTACCGCTCCTTGCAGGAGCAAAACCAAAATGGTACCAATGACTACAGACCATGTGGTGTACTTAAGCACCACCTTTTTATCGGTGACAAAAGGGTAAAATACAAGCACAACAAGGCTGTCAATTAAAAATGTACCAGCCACAATAGTAGCGGACGTGAGTTGCCCTGGCCCGATATCGAATAGGGGACGGAACCAACCGAAGTCTAGTCTAGGGACTGAAGCCGCGAGAACTAACACCCAAGATAAAAAAATAAAGGGGTAGAAGGCCTCATTAAAGCGGGCTAAAGCTTCAAGGCCAAGGTAAGTTCCTACACAAATGAGAACAAGCATCAGGGTGATGTTCACGCTGAGGGGAGTCTGTGGGAGGATAGCTGTTATTAGGAAGTCTCCTAGAGAGCGCAAGATTAGTGATGCAGCGACCAAATTAAAGCTTATGAGAGCGAACCCAAAAAGCTTACCAAACCACTTGCCAAAGATTATTTGTGCGTATTCAAAGGGGGTTTCAGCAGGAAAGCGTTGGGCAATACGGGTAGCCAGAAAAATAACAGTCCATGAAGCGACTCCACCTCCAAGGATAGCAAGGTAGGCGTGAGCCCCCGCCATAGTGGTTAGTAGGCGAACTGCACCAAAGAAGATGGTGCCAGTAATACCAGTGAGTTTAAGGAGCATCAGCTGTCGGGAAGAAATTCTAACTGTTACCTTCGGCATTGTCGTCTCTTCCCTTCTCTTGTTGGTGTTGAATGAATGCGGGTTTGTCTATTCTCTGTTTTTGACGAGGTCTAAACATTTTTGGCCGCCGACTCAGGGCCCATAAAGGCCCACGAATGACAGTGTCTAGCATGCCAGAAAGGTTAGACGGAGCTACTGGGGCTAGGTAAGGCACCCCAAATGAGCGTAGGCTAACAACATGCAGCATGATAAGAATAATGCCGGAGAAAACTCCATATAACCCAAAACTACCGGCTAGTGCGATTAAGGGGAAACGCAATAATCTGAGTGACAGGCCGACGTTAAAGGCGGGTATCGCGAAAGAACCTATAGCGGTAAGGGCAACAATTATAATCATCAGGGGGCTGACTAAGCCGGCACTGACGGCGGCTTGACCGATGATAATACCACCGACTATACCGATGGTTGAACCAATTGTGCCCGGCACGCGGATAGTACCTTCGCGCAATAACTCAAAAGTGATTTCCATAAGTAAAGCTTCCACGACTGCCGAAAATGGCACACCCTCGCGCGAGCTAGCAATCGCTATGGCTAAACGGGTGGGGATCATTTCTTGGTGAAATGTGACTATTGCTACATAAAGAGCTGGAAGCAGAATTGCAATAATAATGCTGAGAGTGCGGACTAACCTAGTAGCAGAGGTCAAAATCCAGCGCTCGTAGTAATCCTCAGGGGAGGGGAGGAAGTTACTCATCACAGCAGGAACCAGCAGTGCGAAGGGAGTGCCATCGACTAGAATGGCCACGCGCCCTTCTAGTAAGGCCGCAGCGACACGGTCTGGGCGCTCCGTAAACTGCACTTGGGGAAATGGTGAGTAGGGGTTGTCCTCTATGTATTGCTCGATATAGCCTGAGTCTAATATGGCATCGACATCAATGAGTGACAAACGGCGAAAAGTCTCTTTCACGATAGACGGGTTGGCAATATTTTCCTCATACATAATAGCCATGTCTGTTTGTGTTCTGCGCCCAATTCTTGCGTACTTAACCCGCAAGTAAGGACTCTTGATGCGCCGCCGTACCAAGGCTACGTTGCTCTTAAACAGCTCATTAAAACCATCCCGTGGCCCACGCACAACCTGTTCTGTCCCTGGCTCAGAGATCCCGCGGTGTTCCCAGCTCTTTGCACCAAGAACTAGGGCCTTCTTTGATCCATCGATAAACAGCAACGCGTCGGCTGCAGTCACGGCTTCGACACATTGGCGTATAGTGGTGACATCTTTGAGTTCTATTAGTGTGAGTAAATGGTTTTTGATAGCATCGTAACCATGCGTTCCAGTACTCCACTCAGCTCTACAGGTTTGGCGGGCAAAAAGCATTAGACTACCCATGAGATCCCGCTGCAATTGGTCCTTATTAACTAGACCGTCAACAAACACTAAGGTGGCGTTAAGCTCACCCGCGTTGTTAATCTTGAAGTTGCGGAATACTATGTCGTCACTTGCGCCCACTCGTTGCTTGAGTAACTCAATGTTTTCGTCCAGATCAATTGATAAGGGCTGGTCATGTTGGTCCTCTAAGGGCTGGGGCGGTGGTACTTTTAGATCGTCTTCCACATCTTGTGGCTTTTGTGGCTCCTTACCACGGGCTTCGGCTAGTCGCGATATAGGTAAGGGCTTGCGAGTCTTTCGCCGTGACATAGTCCACCTCCTATGCTCATCATCCACCTTATTATTCCCTTTGTAAGTATTTTCATTTGCTCTTAAGCGAAGACTAAGACGATAATGCACGATAGGGAGGAACCATATGAAACGTCTGTGGTCTTTTCTGGCTCTGACCCGCCTAAAGTTTCTGCCGCTTTCCATCTTTCCCGTTGTTATAGCGGCTAGTGTAGCTGATCGAGGCGGAAGTATTAACTACGGACGCCTGTTCGCATGCCTGTTTGGAGTGGTCTTACTGCATGCAGCGAGCAATGCGGCCAATGATTGTTACGATTATGTCCTTGGTGCCGATAAAGCGCAGACTGCGGGGAGGTATTCAGGAGGGAGCGGAGTCTTGCCACAGGGTCTTGTCACAGTGCGCGAAGCAAAAGTGTTATTTACTGTACTTTTTTTATCCTCTCTAGGGGTTGCTTTGTGGCTTTCCCTAGGCGTGAGCTACCACCCTCTCCTATGGGGGCTAGGAGGCGTTTTTGCGGGTCTCTTCTACACTATGCCTCCTGTAAAGCTTGCTTATAGGGGGTTGGGAGAGCTTACAGTGGCACTTTCTTTTGGACCAGGTATCATGATGGGGTCCTTCTACGTTTTGAAAGGCTACTATAATGCAGAAGTTTTGGGACTTAGCGCTGTGGTTGGAACTCTAGTCGGTTTTGTACTCGTTATTAATGAGTTGAAGGATGCCGAAACAGACCTTGCCGCTGGAAAACACACATTAGCAGCAAGGCTCAAACTACGAACCCTAAGATAGCAAAGAGAACTGGCCAATTGAGCCAGCTCCCTTTGCGCATATTCAGGTATGTATGTTGGACTAAATCATTCGAGCGAAAAAGGTAACTAGTACGGGTACAAGTAAGGATAACACTATACCGTGGTAGAAGGCTACTAGGGTTGTCTCTTCGTTGGTTACCCGAGATATAATTGCGAGAGTGGTGTCCATAGTGGTGGCACCGCCAGGAGTGATGGCGGCAAGCCCAAATTTTAGTCGAGATAGTAGGGGGATGATGGGTATAGCTATTAACTCGCGAACTACGTTAGTTAAAAAAGCCACTGCAGCAATTTCAGCTCCAGCTACCTCCGAGAGTAATACACTACTTAGGCTATACCATCCAAAGCCGGCACCAATGCTGAGGCCAACGGGTATTGTTACTCCAAGAAGCATCGCGCCCAGGGTAACGCCCAGGAGCGACCCTAGCGCCGATGTAACGGGTAGCAACAGGCTGCTTGGCCGCATGCGTTTTAGGCGCTCTAAGAGAGAGGTAGAAGCTCCTAGTTCAATTCCTATCCCTAAGAGCACAGCTAACAATAACCACATCGCGTATACGGCGAGTTGAGGAACTAGTAGCGCCGGTACTAGGTATCGTCCAGCAAAAATTCCCAGTACAACTGTGCTTAACAGCAACACAGTCATAAGGCTTGTCCTTTGCCGAGAGGCAGAGAGAGCATAACTGCGCCTGTTATGCTAAGGACAGCAAAGACTGTTGCTCTGTATCCTAGTAGAGGTAGATTGCTCAACACATCGGGGTCACTCCCTATTTGAGCCCCCATAACGAAAAGGAGGCCCGCCACGCCAGTTACAGTCGCCTTATTTACGTGTTTCAGAACTAGTTTGCCGCGCAAAAATCTACCAATTAGAGCTCCCATCCCTAGTGCTATTAGTATCTGTTGCATGCTTTCCCTCCTTGCTCCCTAGGTCTGAGTGCTCTCCACACAGAGAAAATCGGGAGTCTCATCTATAGACATCATGGTGACATGGATTGATATATTAGCATATAATAACATGAATCAGAGTGTTTGCATCATGATAATGATTATCGAAAAGAATAAAGGAGACCACAGGGCCTCCTTTATTCTTTTTAGAGATTTTTACTAACTTACTAATTCATCCTGGTTGAGGGATGTCTATGTCGTTTAGCACCATGTTTCGGGCACCTCAATAAATATAAAGGCCAAAATTCCTGCCCCAAAAGTTAATAGGGCCGAACCGATGAACAGGATGAAAGGACTCTGGCTCAATAGCCCGAAGATGGGAGGCCCTAGCGCTGCTCCAAAGAAGCGAATAGTTCCATAAAATGCGGTTATGATGCCGCGCTCTTCACGCGGCGCTGCGCCAGTGATCAGGGTATTAACTGCGGGTAGCACCAGTCCTGATCCAATGCCCTGCACACTAATGGCAATCATTAATACATACAGACGGTCGGTGAGAGCGACGACGGGTAGTGCTAGAGCTAGGACAATAACTCCAGACGCCAAGACGAGTTTGCCGTACTTAGAGACGGACTTCTGTAAGAACAATCCGTTTAGATAGCTAGTGACCGCCATTACAAGCACTGGCACGGCAATGACCAAGGCCCGCATCATGATCGCCATGTTGTACTTCTCATCAAGAATGTCAGACCAGTAGCTTAGGACACCAAACAGCATAAACAAGACAATAAAGCCTGCGAGAAATGCGTTTAGTATGCTCGTTGCTTGCTTGCGGAAGGTATTGTAGGCCGAACTAATATATGTGTTAAAATGTTTAGGTTTATTTTCCAAAGGAGGTTCTTTGACGATCCACCACACCCCAGCCGCTATAGGGAAAGCGATAATAGGATATATAAAGAACGGCATAAACCAAGCGATCATACTCAACGCCGCCCCGATAATGGGGCTGATTACCTTACCTAGCCCATTAGAAGACTCCAGTAACCCGAGTGCCTTAGCGCGCTCAGAGGTCTGAAAAATATCTCCAGTCAGTGCAATTGCAATTTGATACGTGCCGCCGCCTCCAATGCCTTGCAATACTCTAGCTGCAAGTATTAACATAAAGGGGGAGGAGTTAGATAGCGCCGCAATGCCCCCTAGCAAACCTCCGAGACCAAAGATGATGAGTGCAGGAACCATAACGATTTTTCTGCCGGCCCTGTCACTGAGATAGCCCGCAAATGGTATGGTTAGGCCTGCAGGGATTGAAAAAGCAGTAATGATCAGACCCATCTGAAACGCGGTCAGGTTCATAGCACTCTGCATTAAGGGGAGGACGGGAATGAGCATGGAATTTGAAAGCACCATGACAAAAGGAACGCCGCATAGAAAGGCAAAGGGGAGGTACATCTGCTTTTTCATAAGAGAACTCCTTGTCTAAGCTGTGACTTCTTATCCTATGTTACCTATTGGGAGTATTCCCTATGCTGAAAATGGGAGGTCGATAAATGTGGATCCAGTAGCTTTCGAGGTATTTGGTATACCTATTCGTTGGTACGGCTTAATCATTACTTTTGGCATGCTACTAGGTATTTTACTAGCTCTACGGGAAGTACGGCGCCAAGGCGAAAATGATGAGTGGTTCCTAGACATGATGCTTATCGCGATCCCTGTGGGATTACTCTGTGCGAGATTGTACTATGTAGCCTTTAATTGGGTGGGCTATGCTGGGGATCTGGCTAGTGCTCTGAATTTTAGGCAAGGCGGCATGGCTATTCATGGCGGCGTTTTGGGGGGAACTGCGGCAGGGTATCTCTACATCCGATACCGTGGCGCTAAGTTTTGGAAGTGGGCAGATATCGTTGCTCCGAGCTTAATATTGGCGCAGGCGATAGGGCGTTGGGGGAACTTCTTTAATCAAGAGGCCTATGGTGTACCTACTAATTTGCCTTGGGCGATGTATATTGCCGGAGAATATAGGCACCCCACGTTTTTGTATGAGTCTCTCTGGAACCTAGCAGTATTCGGTCTGCTAATGTGGTTCTTGCGCAATAAGAGATTTCACGGTCAGATTGCGGCCCTGTACGCTGTTGGGTATTCCCTAGGCCGTTTCTGGATAGAAGGACTACGCACCGATAGCCTCATGCTTGGACCATGGCGCATAGCCCAAGTGGTGAGCTTAGGATTAATCGCTGCGGGTGGTCTATTCTATTACTACCAGTCTAAACGAGAACAACATTAAACCTAAACAGAGGGGGCTGTTGCAGTAACAGCCCCCTTTTAGCAGTGCCGTGCCCCTACACTGGAGGGGCACGGCATGGCACCGTTCCTATTTTTGTGTAGGGGCACGACATGTCGTGCCCTTTTAGGTGGCCACGAGGGCACGGCAGTGCCGTGCCCCTACACTGGAGGGCATGTATTACCCGCAAGCATAGCAGGGCTATGCGATAGGGCTGTGCCCTTTTAGCGTAGACGTGGGGACCATGGGCTGTTGCATCATTTGGGAGTGTATATCAACTGGCAATTCCGATGGATATTGGTGTAATGATCCCTGATGATGATTCGGTGAGGCTGCTCAACGCCGTGCTAGAAAGGATGGATTATAGTAGATTGCACGCGGTGTGCTCCAGGCCGGGGAGAATCGAGAGGTCACCGGAAAGTCTATTTATGGTACTGGTATACGGATACATGAACGGTATCCATACCAGCCGGAAATTGGAGCAGGCCTGTCGGCGTTTATGTTACCTAAAAGTGTTACCCATGTCTTGACCATAAAGTGTTACCTATGTGTTGACCATTCAAGAAAGGAGCACTACTTTGTGCTATGCGCCATGTGCCGGCCCCTACTTCTTTCTCAATGCGGCGTGGGCTTCTTTAAGGTGGTCAGTTATTGGCAGAGCTTGTGGGCAAGCAGTGAGGCACTGACCACACTCCACGCAGAGCGAGGCATCGCTCTGGTGCTCCTGCATAGAGCTATAGGAGCGTGTCATATCAAGGTTGTACATCGATGCTTCGTTATATAGGGAGAACAGTTGCGGTATAGCTACACTCTGCGGGCACGGGAGACAATAGCCACAATCAGTGCACAATACTTTAATCTTCTGATGGTATAGTTCGCGTACCTTTCCTATTATGGTAACTTCTGCCTCGCTGAGCGATCGCGGTTTAGCTTCAGAAAGTATTTCGATATTTTCCTTCACTTGCTCTAATGTGCTCATGCCGCTGAGGATTACGGAGACTTCAGGATGGTTAGCTACATAACGTAAGGCCCAAGCAGCTGGGGAGCGCCTAACAGGTGCTTGGGCCCAGATTGCTGCTACGTCAATGGGTAGGGTACCTGTAAGTTTACCACCGCGCAGAGGTTCCATAACTACTACGGCTATTCCTTTTTCGTAGGCCTTCTTCATGCCCCTAAGGCCGGCTTGATAGTCTTCATCCATGTAGTTCAGCTGAATCTGACAAAAATCCCAAGGGTAGGCCTCAAGGATTTCTTCGAAGACCTCGTACTTATCATGAAAGGAGAAACCCACATGTCTGACCTGTCCTCTATTCTTGGCTTCTTGCAAGTGCCCCCATACATCTAGCTCCACAGCCTTTTTCCACGTGTTTGCGTTTAAGGCATGGACCAAGTAGAGATCGATGCAGTCAGTCTGCAGTTTCTCTAACTGTTCATTAAGATAGCGGGGAGTGTCTCTAGGTTGGTTCAATAGCCAGGTGGGCAACTTAGAAGCCAGCAACACTTTCTCTCGATAGCCACCTCGTAGTGCCTTGCCAGTGACAATCTCGCTTTGGCCTTTATGGTAGGGGTAGGCTGTATCAATATAGGTTACCCCGCAGTCAATGGCATGGCGGATCATGGTAATTGCCTCTGGCTCATTTATTTTGCCTGAGTCTCCATCTAGTAGCGGTAGGCGCATGCAACCAAACCCCAGTAATGATGGTCTAAGAAATGTCCCTCCAAAGGTGCGGTACTCCAAATTAATAACCCCTTTCGGTGAGCTTCGCTTATAGGATATTTCTGCAATGAGGGAAAGCATCCTCTATTCATAGGCAACTTTTTCGTCAATGCTTCGTAATAACGTTAGAGCCGCCTCGTGCAGGACTATAGTCATCAAATGTTGAAAGTTACGGTGTGGAGGTGCTCACATGAAAAAAACTCTTGCGCTGCTGCTTGCGGTTATTCTAATCCTCTTGCCTATCTCAGCAAGTTCTGTATCGGCCCCTTGGGGTGCTTACCGAGGCTATCCCGTAGCCAAGGTTTATGTTGATGGTCAAGAGATTAGCTCCGATGTTCCAGCGCATATAGCTGAGGGACGCCTATTAGTTCCATTGCGCTTCGTAACAGAGGCCATGGGTGCTACTGTGCATTGGGAAGAAAACAAACACGTTGTTAGTATTACAACAGCACCTGAAGCTACTCAAATTACTGAGGTGGGCAAATTACGGGCAGATATAGCCCGTTTAGAGGGCCTAATTAGGGGGTTGCTGGTCTCGCCTCAACAGTCATCTGTCGTTGTTGTGTCTAAAGTGAAGCCAAGTGTAGTAGGTATTATAGCTATTAAAACTTTGCCCGACGGTGAAGAGATTATAGACCAAGGCACGGGTGTGATTTTCTCAGCTGACGGCATGGTTATAACTAACACCCATGTTGTGAAACAAAGGGGCTTAGAGACGGGCGAGGTTTATGTCATCCTAAACGACGGCCGGGTCTTAAAAGGAGAACTGTGGAATTACGACTATGTATCTGACATTGCTGTAGTAAGGGTTACCGCTACTGATTTACCTGTAGCGGAGTTTGGTAATTCGGACAAAGTGGAGGTCGGTCAACAGGTCTTGGCTATTGGCAATCCTCTTTCGTTGGGACTACGTAATACCGTAACAGCAGGGGTTATAAGTGGTTTGAATCGGGCGGATCAGAGTGCTTACCCCCTCATTCAAACCGATGCAGCTATTAACGGTGGCAATAGTGGCGGACCACTGGTAGACTACAACGGGCGCGTGATAGCTATTACTTCATCCAAGATTGTTGCTCCCGGAGTTGAAGGACTTGGTTTTGCCATTCCAATAAAC
Organism: Bacillota bacterium; assembly: GCA_009773495.1. Taxonomy (GTDB): domain Bacteria; phylum Bacillota; class UBA994; order UBA994; family UBA994; genus WSXW01. The sequence goes on along the minus strand of WSXW01000001.1, from coordinate 101,700 downwards.
CTTGCGAAGGACATTATTGCTCGTTTTAGTGAGCGCGGCGTAGTGAGGCCCTTCTTGGGGGTGGTTGTAGAAGAGTCTTATTTTGCAGGACTAGGCCTACCCGGAGCGCAAGGATTAACTATTGTAGAAATTGCACCAAGTAGCCCAGCTGCTTTGGCTGGATTACTGGAATCTGACTCATTATTAAGTATTAATGGGAGGGCTATTTCTACGCTTATCGAGTTGCGCTATGAGCTAGAGCTTTTTGTGCCAGGAGATCATATTTATCTTGACATTCGCCGTGGAGGTAGCGTGCATACTATTGATGTGCAGCTCGGTGAAGTGACTAGCGCAGATAATTCACCGTATCAGTACGGCGCGATGTATCCGTGGGAGGCGGAGTTTTAGAGAGTGTTTTCATGTTTCTGCCCCCCAGCCACCTCACATTACTTGTGTGGTGGCTGTTTCGTTTTCACAACTTCCTGCCTTTCCTCATATGATGCAGCATGACAGATGGGTAACAACATTGCCCGCTCAGTCATACGATAGTCTAGCGTTAGGCATAGTTAACGCCAGAACCGAAGGGGGGGAAATTGCAATGTGGAATCGCGATTCAGGAGGACTGAGAGATATTCTTGTCAGGGCTACCTGTGCCAAGGGGCAAAAGCGCTTTAAGCAAGCGTTTACCCTGCAGACTGCCAATCTTCCCGAGACTGTGTTGGGTTACAGAGTTACGAGTCATAGTTTTGTAGCATCCCCGAAGCACAATAAGGTAGAGATCACTGGCCAGTATGATCTCCACGTGTGGTACGCGTATGATGGAGGCAACCAAACCTGTGTGGAGAAGAAAACTGTATGTTATACGGAGCACTTACCGGTGGTGGATCTTGAAGGCGTGCGCTTAGGTGTTGACGAGTGTGTGAAGTGTACACTGGTTAAGGAACCTCGTATCCTTGATGTACATCTTCGTCGCTCCGTAGTAGAGATTGAAGTTAATGTGGAGTTCTATGCCGAAATTGTTGGTGAGACAAAACTCTGGGTAAAGGTTTTCGAACCACCTTTTGCTGACGATGACAAGAAGGGTGATGAGTTCGACGAGGATGCCGATGATTTTGAGGAGTTCATCGATGACGAGGACGAAGAGTTCGTCGACGACCGTCCATAAGCAGTATGTCTTGCAGCCTCAGCATGAGGACTGTGCGTGAATACTTAGCTTGGCCGCCCAATGGGGCGGCTTTTTCTGCACCTTAGTAGTGGTTTCTAACATATGTTGAGAGTGAACCTCGCGATAGAGAGGGGAGTGCGAAATTGGGAGCGAGAGTAATAATCAAGGTTTTACGGGATGAAGCTCCAGTAAGAACAATGTTATTGTCACATCGTCTTGCGGACGAACTTGGCCTGCGTGCTGGTACAACTCGGCTACGCGTCGGACAGAGTGAGGCCTGTGCGCAGATAGAACTGAGCAAGCAAGATAGCCGTCCGCAGCGATTATTTCTGAGTTCGGACCTAATCGATAGCCTTTATGTCTCGCCCGAAGATTGCCTGTACATGTGGTGGGATAAAAACTATAGTTCGTTGCGACTAGGACCAGTTTTGGGCATTATGGGCTCGCGCCGCACCAATACTGGTGGAGTGTTTGGGCAAACCACGGAGATAATTCGCGATTGCGTTCGGCTGGCAAGACGTCGAGGCATGTTGGCCTATGCGTTTAGTCCTAGAGATATTGATTGGGTCTCAAAGTCGGTGCGGGGCTGGGTCTGGACTGGGGCTGTTCCCAAAAGGATGCGCTGTCCCTTACCAGACATTGTCTATGATCGGGTGGCTAGTCGTAGGTCAGAAACTTCAACGCGCATGACTACTGCAAAGGAGAATCTGTTGCAGATAAGTAATCTGCAGTACTACAACAGGGTGTTTTTAAATAAATGGGATGTACACAAAATGCTAGAGAGTTACCCTGAACTGAAAAAACACCTTCCGCCCACACAAGAATTGGTTAATTCTAAAATCCTTGAGACCTACCTGAAAAAGTACCCCGTTGTCTTCGTGAAGCCAACGCAGGGTTCTTTAGGCGCGGGAATACTGCGGGTCGCACGTAGTTCAAAGGGCTTCGCATATCGCCTAACTCGCTTGGACCACCCAGATTATCGTGGGCGGGCTTCAACCGTAGCCGGGATGGTGAGGGTTGCCGAAAGACTGCTCAGGCAAGACCAGTACATTGTTCAGCGTGGACTAAGCTTAGCCCACTTAAATGGCGGACCCTTTGACATTCGGGTGCTACTGCAAAAGAGCACGCGGAATCATTGGACTGTACAGAGCATGGTGGCCAGAGTAGCTCAGCCTGGCAACGTCATATCTAATTTGGCCGATGGAGGACAGATTATTAACCCTAGGCGTGCCATAGCTGCCGTATTTGGCCCCAGTATTAAGCCATCGCTTATGACTCTGCGCATCCGACGAATCGCTAAAGCGGCTGCTTTAGCGATAGAGAAAGAAATCGAGTATGAGTTTGCAGAGGTGGGGATAGATTTAGCCGTAGATATAAACGCCAAAATATGGATAATCGAAGCGAATTCCCGCCCAGGAAGACAAACAAATGAAGCAGGACAGCGGCGTGTATCTATGTCTGTGGTGAGGCTGGTACGTTTTTTGCGCAGCCGGGGGCTGCAGTAGGAGGTTAACATGGCGATAATCCTTCACACTGAGCCCACAACGTTCAAATTGCTGCCCAGCCTACTTCCAGAAATAGATGTTCATAAGAGCCCGCCAATTGACACTGGGGTGCAGGTAGTCCTGCGTTGGGGTGTTACGGAGGGAACAGATACGGCAACTTTAGTCCTCAATAGGGCCCAGGCCATTAGAAATATGGCTCGTATGAACGAGTTTTTTGAGATCAACCGCATACCCTATAGTTCCTCTGGAACTCTTTACTACAGAAAGTACAGATTTTATATGTTTGATATGACACTTGTCCGGATACTGCGTAAGGAGATTGGTCAGAGAAATGTGCATGATGTCAGCTGGAGTGAATCGAAAGAAGCCCGAGATGGCTCCATATTAGCGGCCCGGACGCTTCATGTACTAGGTCTAGACTTCGGTCTAGTGGAGTTAGGAGTAGATACTAGAGGACGTCAGTATATCGTAGGTGTCGAGGCTGGCCCTAGATTAACCAAGCGCCTGGCACAAGCTTACGCAGAGCCCATCCGGAAACGACTCCGGGAGGCAGAACTGCGCCAGACAATGCCAATATTTCAAAAAGCAAACCCTGCGTATTTAGAGAAAATCGTATCCATTGGTGCCGACCCAGAATTTATGCTACGCGATGGACGCACAGGCCGTTTGATAATGGCGTCTAGGTTTTTCCCAAGAGATGGCTTGGTGGGTTGTGACGCGAGGTTTGTGAAGGGAGCGGTATCTGGCTACCCGCTGGCAGAACTTCGTCCAGAGCCAAGTTATTCACCGTTGCAGTTAGTAGAAAATATTAGAATTACAATGAACAAGGCCCTGAGACTTGCCCCCTACTCAAACGTGCAATGGCGCGCAGGTAGCATGCCTTTTGGTAAATTTCCTATTGGGGGACACGTTCATTTTGTAGGGGTCCCTTTAAGTGGGCAACTAATTAGGGTCTTGGATAATTACTTGGCCGTTCCACTGCTGTTGCTAGAAGAACCGAGTACGGCAAGAAGGCGCAGAAAGAAGTATGGATACTTGGGAGATTTTCGGCATAAAGAACACGGTGGATTCGAGTATCGCACGCCTGCTAGCTGGCTAGTCTCACCCCAGGTGACAAAAGCGGTCATGTGCCTAGCTAAGGTGTTGGCGAGTGAATATCAATTATTGACTCAAGACCTGTTTCTTCTGCCTAGTGCGCAAGAAGCCTTCATAGCGGCAAACCGCGAGTACTTCGTACCGCACTTTGCTAGCATTTGGTCCGAATTAAGCAAGACATCTACCTTTAAGCTCTACGCTGCAGATCTTGAAATAATAGAGACCATGGTCAAGGGGCAGCTCACCTGGAACGAGCGTGCTGACATCCGTAGAACATGGGAATTATCCATTCCGCGCGGCAGGGTTTATAGACCGTAAATAGATTGGTGAGGTGAGAACATGAACTATCCGTTAACTGTGGGAATTATGTCCTATCGTAACCGCAGTGGCCTAGCCCCATTTTCTGAAAGTGGCTACTTCAGGCAGCTTATCCGTTCTGCTAGGTACTTAGGGCTCCGAGCCTTTGTCTTCTGCCCGCTAGATATAGATTGGGTGGGTAGAAAGATTTACGGCTATAGTTTTAGCCCAGAGAAAGGTTCGTGGCACGCCAAATATTACGCCTTTCCGGATGTTGTATATGATCGGCTCTTTCCAGGAGGGAGTATATCTGGAATGCTGTTTGGTGCCGCTAAACGACTTCGCAAACAACGCAGTATAGTGTTCTTCGGCCGGGCCCTGAGGGGGAAATGGGAGGTGTATCGCTCGGCCTATAAGTATCCTGACTTAAAGCCGCATATCCCTGATACGATGCCCCTCACAGGTACAACAGTTCTGGGGTCAATGATAAAAAAACATAGTTTTATTTTTATTAAGCCTGATGCAGGGAGTCAAGGAAAAGGAGTTGTCCAGATCCATGCACTGCGTGATGGTTACAAGTGCCGAGGCAGAGATAACCTTAACCGTCCCTTTAGCACTAATGTACAAACGCTTACCGGTGTGTTGAACTTGGTTCGAAACGTTAGCCACCGTAGACGATTACTGGTGCAACAGGGTCTCTATCTTAACCACTTTCGCGGCAGCACTTTTGATATCCGCACCATTGTCCAGAAAAACGAACAGGGTCAATGGGAGGTCACGGGTACAGCAGCGAGAGTTGGGCGGAGAGGTAGCATAACATCAAACCTACATGGAGGGGGTAGCGCTCTTAGGACTGAGGCCTTACTGAAGCAGCAGTTTCCCGACAGGTATCAAGAGATATTAGAGAAAATCAACTGGCTAGGAGTTAGCATTCCAACTGCACTAGACAAAGAGCTGGGGCGTTTTGGCGAATTCGGGTTGGATTTAGGCGTAGACAAGAATGGCCACGTGTGGCTAATAGAAGCAAATAGCAAGCCTGGGCGCACCGTGTTCTTGAGAATTAGGGCATACGACCTGCGTCGTACAAGTGTACTCCGCCCTATGCAATACAGTAAATTCCTGGCCTTACAAAGGAAAAATCGAGGTGAAACAAGCAATGCATAAACGCATGGCTCAGCCTTGCGTGCTGTATCTACCTACTAAGCTCGCTCAGAGCATGGGCGTAGATAACGCACAACACATAAGTGTTCGTTTTGGATCTGCAGTCGCTAAAGCCGTGGTTCGCTTGAATGAAGGGGATACTCCCTTATTGTCGCCCCTACTGCGGGCAAGGTTGCATTACCCCGCCGGCTACAAAGGGAATGTCGTATACCATAAAGAGCGCGATGAGATCCACTTGGGACCCTTGATTGGGTTGTTGACCGTGCCCTTTGGATCTAGAGCAAGCGTTGGAAGCTCCGCTCTATTCAAGGGGCTGAGGCGTTATGGTAATCAGATTGGTGCCTTGGTGTATGCCTTTACATCACATGACGTAGATTGGTCGCATCGGTTAGTGCGGGCCAGTGTTGAGTGTAGTGGGGCACTGTCAGTTGTCACGCTACCGCTTCCAGACGTAATCTATAATCGTGTCCCTAACCGAGGCTTGGAGAGAACCCCTCACTACCGAAATTTCTTGCGGCAGCTGGCGCAGGTTAAGCATGTATACATGTTTAATCCTAGGTTTTTCAATAAATGGCAGGTGCATAAGTGGTTATCTACTGTCCCCGAGGTGGAGGAGTATCTGCCTGAGACTAAGCCATTGCGATCTTCACGCGACATAGAAACTATACTGGCTAAGTATAATCACGCTTACGTTAAACCTGTGGGAGGTAGCTTGGGCCAAGGTATCGTGAGAGTGCATCGAAGCAAAAGCGGATTTGTTGTAGCGTATCGAGTAGGTCACTCAAATCTGGAGCATAAGCATCACAACTTTGCTCAGGCGGCAGCTGACATTTTTTCGGCGCGGCATCGGCGTAACTATGTGGTGCAGCAGGGGTTGAGCCTAGCACGGTTTCGCGGTCGAACATTTGATGTGCGCGTTACTATGCATCGCAACGGTCTAGGTGAATGGGATGCTGTAGGACCAGCCGCTAAGGTGGCAATCACTGGCGCGATAACCACCCACGTTCATAATGGAGGGCGTGTATATCCATTAAAGCGGGTGCTCAGGGAAGTTTTCCCTGGCAAGGAAGATGAGCTGTATGCGCAGGTGGTTAAGGCTGGGAAAGAGGTTGCCAAAGCCTTAGAAAAGTCAACGCAAATGAAGTTGGGCGAACTTGGGCTAGATCTGGGCATTACACCTGAGGGCAATGTGTATATGTTCGAGGCTAACGCCAAACCTGGACGCATGATATTTGCCCCGGTTTGGGCAAGGCGGGACGGAGCCTATTCTCTTTACTGTGTATGCGCTTACGCCCATTACGTCGCCGGATTTGGCCTCATAGGTTAGGAGGTGACATGATGGAACAGGCACGTGTTGTCGTGTCAGATAATCAAATAGGTGGAGAGAAAGTCTGGTTAATGGGTGGTCTGGCGCGTGGTGAGGGGAAGCTGACTACAGGCTCAGATGGCGTTTTGTTACATGTTTCTAGAGGAGACGCTCTCAGGCTAGGAATCAGGCCTAGGCAACAGGTAAGTTTCTGGCAAGCGGGGGATGCCTTACAATTAGGCCCCTACATTGGCATTATGACGAACAAGCGCCCAAGGGGTACCAAGGGATTCCAAGGGCTGCGTGGAAGAAGAGAAACCTATGTAGCTCTGCTTAAGATGGCGAGGAGCATGGGGTCTGTAGCATATGTGTTCGCATGTGAAGATGTTGACTTTAAACGCATGCGTGTTATTGGATACCACCAGAGTAAAGCGGGGAATTGGTTGGCTCATGAATACCCATTGCCAAATGTAGTTTATAATCGCATACCTGACAGGCAGTCTGAAGTTGCGCAGGTAGTGCGTATGGCAAAGAAAAGGTTTGAGCAGCTCGCTCACAGTCATCGTACAGCGATATTTAATCCTCACTTTCTTAATAAATGGGATCTACACCGCATCTTTTCTCAGGAGCCAGGGCTGAGGCGGTATCTTCTTGATACAAAGCTCTACCATGGACCAGAGGATGTACTATCGATGCTCAAGAGGCATCGCATGGTCTATCTAAAGCCACGGGATACCTTCGCAGGGCACGGTATTATGAGAGCCGAATACAAGGGCGGAAAATACATTTTGATTTATAAAGTAGGGGGGACTTATAGGCACGAACCACATGAGAATTTTAGGGGCTTAGCGCAGTCGTTTAGCGCTAGGCGCCACCCAGGGATATATCTTGTCCAGCAAGGGTTACGGTTAGCAAAGTACAAGGGCGCTATCTTTGACGCACGTATTATTATGCAGAAGACAGGGGAGGGAGTTTGGGATTTAACTGGCGCGGGGGTGAGGGTAGCGGCACGGGGTGGCATTACCACTCATGTCCCCAATGGCGGTTATATAGCTCCGATTGAGACCGTCATCAGTGACGTCTTTCATGAGAGGCTGGATACTCCAGGCGGAGTTTACACAAAATTAAGAAACCTAGCCTTAACTGTGGCCCCTGCGATTGAGAATCACTATAAGCGCCTCTTTGGGGAACTCTCAATGGACATTGGTATTACTAGTGATGGTGAATGCTACTTTTTTGAGGCCAACGCCAAGCCTATGAAATTTGATGAACCGATTATTCGCCGGAAATCGCTGCGCAGGTTGGTTGAGTTTAGTAGGTATTTGTCAGGGTATCAGAGGCATGAGGTAGATGACCATGTTGATTACTAGTGTTAGCCCTGAAACTTGGCCGCGTCTGCGGAAAAGGGTTCTAGCTTTTGTGGCCAATTATAAGGACCGCCATATTACCCCCGAAACCAATTCAAGGCTTAGATCTTTGACAGGAGATGATTTAGCGGGGATAGGGTCAATCGTGCTGCTTGCAACAGAGCAAAACAGACTTCTAGGAGTTCTCGCATGTAAGGAACACGGTCAGGATTTTTCTCTAGCTGTTGTTCGAAAAGCTGAGCGCAGTAAAGGCGTAGGCAAGGAGCTACTACGACGAGCCATAGCTGAGCTGGGTAAGTTTCATGTGGAAATAGCTTCTGATAATGTGCCTAGTCTAAAATTAGCCTTCGCCTGCGGACTGAGAGCTCATAGCGTGTTTGTACGCGATACAGGGAAGGTAGTGTTGAGGCTGAAAACGGATGGCCCTCAGGCCTTGGCATTAGGATTGAGGGAACGAAATACACCTGCCAGGAACTGAGCTCTGAGAACTGATAACTGCCTCTAATGTTTCATGTGCTAGGTCACATATTGAGTGGGGATGATTTCCATCATCCCCACTCTCAATTTTTAGTACTAGCTCGGGCTTAGTGGCGAATAGATTTAGAATGACCTAATCTGACGAGAGGGGTGATGAGATTTGCTAGATGCCAGCCTAGCAGAAATCTCAACGTTGTATGGGCTCAAGCCCAAATCTCACTTGGTCGACAAAGAGTGCTGCCTCATCACCCGGGAGGGGCTGGCAGCCGTTCATCTCTACGTTGGTGCTGCTTGCGATATTGTGTGGGTTGGTTCTTGTTTAGACGAATTGGCAAAGCGCGGAGTCAAGGGCCTGGGCTCATTGTTGCGTACAAACACGGGAGATTTAGTGGTAAATATTTCAAAAAACCAGGTATTTTTGACCAATTATGTTCGCGGTGCAGCCTGTGACGCGGCTAATACATTTGAAGTGAGGGCCATCGGAAGGCTGCTAGGCCATGTCCACCGGGCATCGGAAGACATACTGTATTTTTGTCCTCAACCAGAAGGCCGGGTGTCTCCCCTTTGGCGTTTGGGGGCCCGCGAGCGTGCTGCCTACTGGCAACTCGCGGTGCACAAATACCGACAGGCCGCCCGCGGGGAAGCTTTGCGCCAGTTACTTAATGAAGCTGAAGAATCACTATCGTCACTCGAAGAACTAGAGCGAATCTATGACGGCCAGCCCGTAATTTCCTTTGCACACTTGTCTTTTGGAAAATTCGTATATGTAAGCGAAGGCCATACAGTTCACCTCAACTATGCGCATGACTGCTTTGTAGAAGCTAATTACATAGGTCTGGCTGAGTTACTGCTCGATAGTGGATACACAGGAGATACATGCTTGCACCTTTTAGCCGCGTATCAGGCAGTTCATCCAATGTCAGATATAGAATGTCAAATGCTTTTCGCCTATCTAACATATCCGCACGAGTGGGCTCAAGAACTCGATGACATGACGCGAGGGCGTCCGTTATTAAAAGGCTTGACTACTTTAGAGCAACTGCAGCGCAAACGTGAATGGTTAGACTGGTTGAGCGAGCACCTTGTGATTGCAAAGAGGATGGGAAAAGGAGGTTGCGAATTGAAGAGTGAAGACAAGCGTCTGGATGTAGTGCCGGTAGTAGTAGAGGAAACTCCAGTGGCGGAACAGGGGGGAGAGGGAAAGGTAGATGAAGTTGAGGTGCTACAGGAGCAGTTAGGAGAGATAGAGGAACTTCAACCCAAAGTCAGAAAGCCCAAGGCGAGCATTGTATGGAAACCCTTCCCTCGCCCCTTGGGAGCCAATCAAGAAGAACCTCTTGTGGAAGAGCGGGCAATTGAGGATGAGGATATACCTGAATAACATCTCAAACTAGGCTGACTTTAAAGGTCAGCTTTTTTCTATCTCAAATCCCAACACAGTCACTTGCCAGTTAGAAACTAGCAGTTCTGAGCTGGCTAAACATACCTCGGCTCGTACTTGGGAAGGGTACAAGTGAGGTGAGAGAAATGTTTCCTATTGTCCTCCGTACACTGTTTTTCTACGCTGTGGTGTTGGTGATGATGAGAATAATGGGTAAAAGGGAGATAGGTAACCTTTCTCCCTTTGACCTCGTTGTGTCGATCATGATTGCCGAGTTGGCCGCTCTGCCAATAGAAAACATGGACAAACCGCTGCTAGAGGGAGTTGTACCTCTCGTAGTCTTGTTGGTTGCGGAAGTCGGTATCGCATATCTGGCGTTAAAGTCGGAGACCATCCGGGGATTGATTAATGGGACCCCTAGTATTGTAATCTCCAAAGGGATAATCATGGAAAAGGAAATGCGCAGGCTACGTTATAACATCAACGACTTGCTGGTGGGTCTGCGCACTCAAGGGATTGTAGATATGAGTGATGTCGAATATGCAGTGTTGGAACCGTCCGGCACATTAAGTGTCATTCCTGTTGCTGATAAACGTTACGTTACTCCTGCCGACCTGGGAATGACCGTAAAGTATGACGGTCTGCCTGTGCCTTTAATTACGGACGGGCGGGTGCATTGGGAAAATATAGAGGGGGCAGGTTGGTCAAAGGCCGACTTCGCGCGTCTGTTGTGCCAGAAAGGCATTGAAAAGCCTCAAGACGTTTTCTTTGCCTATCTTGATAGCGGAAAGCGTTTTAAATATCAGTATAGAAGGTCAGAAAATAGACAATAGGTGGATTAATTTAGAGGTGCATGCATTTCATGGGCCATTCGTGGACATACTGGGATGTATACTGCTTTTTGAGGTGATTGAGTGGTAACAATTGGAGTACCGCGGGCCTTGTTATATTATATATATTTCCCTATGTGGCAACGGTTTCTTACTGATTTAGGATGTAAGGTTGTGTTGTCGCCACCTACCAACGAAAGGATCCTCAATCTAGGCACCCAGGCTACCGTAGACGAGGTGTGCGCGCCCGTGAAAGTAGCCTTTGGTCATGTTCTTGACCTAGCCGATAAAGTAGACTATGTGTTTGTGCCTCGCCTAGTTAGTGTTGAACCACGGGCGTACATTTGCCCTAAACTTATGGGTCTACCAGATATGGTTAAGCATAGCGGGAATAAGATGCCGGAACTTTTGTCACCAGATGTCGATCTAAGCCGGGGCAAGATGTCTATAGCGAGAGCATTGTCAGAGGCCCGCCATACGCTTGGCAAGTCAGTTTGGCCGACACTACGTGCTTTTTACCTATCTTTAGGCGAGAACCACAAAGTGGAGCAGCGTCTGATGTCTGGTTTGACCCCAGAAGAAGCTTTTCATGGAACCGCGTGGCGCAGGACTCCTGGTGTACGTATGAAGGTAGCTGTTTTAGGTCATCCCTACAACGTTTATGATCCAGTTCTAAGCATGAGCCTTATTGAGCAACTTCGTCGTAGCGGCGTTGATGTAGTGACTGCCGAAATGTTGCCACAGCATAAGATTGATGTGGGCTTACAGGGTTTATCTAAGGAGCTATTCTGGACCTTAAGTAAAAAGGTGCTGGGAGCAGGGCTATACTTCGTGAAAACCCCCCGTGAGGTCGACGGAATAATTGTTTTGTCTTCTTTTGGTTGTGGGCTAGAGTCGCTTATTGCCGATCTCTTGGAACGTAACGCGCGCCGCAGCGAGTTTCCGTTCATGCACTTAATCGGTGATGAGCACAGCGGTGAAGCAGGGGTAGTTACACGAGTCGAAGCATTTATCGATATGGTTAAAGGGAGGTCAGAGCATGCGAGTAACATTTCCTCACATGGGAACTTGCAGCATCGCCCTACAAGCACTACTTGAAAACTTAGGCTTAGATGTAGTCCCCCCTCCACCCATAACGGGTAAGACATTGGCCATCGGAGCTCAATATTCACCCGAGTGCGTCTGTCTCCCATTTAAGGTCAATATAGGCAATTATATAGAGGCCGCAGAAAATGGCGCTGACACAGTTATTATGGCAGGCGGCATAGGGCCTTGTCGATTTGGTTACTATGCCGAATTGCAGCGCGAGATCCTACAGGACCTGGGGCTGAACGTAAATATGCTAGTGTTGGAGCCCCCGCTGGGTATGATTACAGAGATTTGGCACAAGCTTTCGCCCTTAGCCAATGGGAATAGTTTTGCAAAAGTAGCGGAGATATTCTATTTTGCATGGCGTCTGGGAAAATCGCTTGATCATGTAGAGCAGACTCTAAATAGGTTGAGGGCAGTAGAAATGCTACCGGGTGCGTGTGACCGCATCTGGAACGACACGTTACGTACAGTGGGTAAAACTCGCACATTTCGCGAACTTAGAGAGTCCGCGCAACATATCGACTGGATGATCAAGACCCTTCCTATTCGCCAGCAGAAACCTTTGAAGGTAGGGGTGGTCGGTGAGATCTACATGTTGCTCGAACCTAAGGTTAACCTAGAGTTTGAGAAGCGCCTGGGGAGGATGGGAATAGAGGTGCACCGCAGTCTCTATCTTAGCGATTGGGTATGTGAGCATCTTCTACCAGAGCCACGGGCAAAACTGCACGCGCGTAAAGTAAAGCGTGCAGCAGCACCATATTTGCGAGGACATGTCGGCGGGCACGGTCTAGAGACAATCGGCCACAGCGTTCTCTATGCTAACGAAGGAATTGATGGCATCATCCAGGTGCTTCCCCTGACGTGTATGCCGGAAATCGTAGCGCAGAGTATACTGCCTAGAATCAGCAAGGATTTTAGCCTTCCGATAATGACTTTGATTTTGGATGAGCACTCGGGTGAAGCTGGGCTACAGACAAGACTAGAGGCGTTTGTTGATATGTTGCATACTAGGCAAGCCATAGCTACGGGGGTGGAACACCGTGCAAAGTAAAGTTTATTTAGGAATTGACGTCGGTTCGGTTAGTACGAATGTAGTCGCCAGTAACGCCTCGGGGGAGGTATTAGGAACGCTGTACTTAAAGACACAAGGGCAACCCATTTTGGCAATACAACAAGGGATTAAGGAGATAAGTGCCCTCATCCCACAGGATGCAGAGATAGTGGGAGTAGGTACAACTGGTAGTGGCAGAATGCTGGCTGCAGCAATCGTCGGGGCAGATGTGGTGAAAAACGAAATTACAGCGCACGCCACAGCAACATTGCGTTGCGTACCAGGCACTCGTACTATTTTAGAAATTGGCGGTCAGGACTCTAAAATTATTATCCTCAATCATGGCGTCGTGACTGACTTTGCTATGAATACGGTCTGTGCTGCCGGAACAGGGTCCTTTCTAGACAGGCAAGCCAGCCGTTTAGGAATCCCCATTGAGGAACTGGGTCAGCTGGCGCTTAACGCAAAGACACCTACCCGCATAGCAGGTAGGTGTGCGGTGTTCGCAGAATCAGATATGGTTCATAAACAGCAGGTCGGGCACTCTACATCGGACATCGTGGCCGGCTTGTGTGAGGCCTTGGTCCGCAACTATCTCAACAACGTAGCCAAAGGAAAGGGGATTGTAAGTCCCGTGGTGTTCCAAGGGGGAGTTGCGGCAAATGTAGGGATAAGACGAGCGTTTGAAGAGGCGCTGGGCTTACCAGTTCATGTTCCTGAACACTACAGTGTCATGGGCGCGCTCGGTGCATGCTACTTAGCAGAGCAAATAAAAACGGTATCGACCTTTAGAGGCTTCGACGTGGCCGATGCTGATTGCCAAGCTACAGGCGTTTCTTGCACAGGGTGTGGCAACAATTGCGAAGTAGTGCAGTTCTCCCTGAATGGAGAAATTGTGGCCTTCTGGGGAGATCGCTGTGGCAAGTATGGACATAATCGGGTCGTGGCGAGTAACTGAGCGGCGCAGCGCTCGCCCCTTTCCGCTTTCTGAATCACTGATCACACACTACTCACTAGAGGGGAGTTAAACAAAAATCCAATATCAAAAATCCAATGAGGTTCACTACTACTAGGAGTTAGGAGCAGTAAGCCAGGAACCGTCCATGCGCCATGCTCGATGTGCTACTCCCGGACTATTATTTCCTTCAACTGGTCAAAGGAGTCGATAATGAAATCTGCTCCTTTTAACTCATCCGGATGACCTGTGCCATAGGCACAGCCTACGGTTAATAGGTCGTTTGCCTTGCCGGCTTCTATATCATGAAAACGGTCGCCCACCATAAATCCTGAGTTGATGTGGTGCTCCTCTTTGATTATGGCAACCATCTCTGTCTTGGTCAGGCCTGGATACATTCCTGCACAGTATTTCTGGTCGAACAAGTGGGATATACCTAAGGCCTTGGGAGTAAATTCAACATAGGCTGACTGACAGTTCGAGCAGATGAAGGTCATAAAACCTTGCTCGCGGATGTACGTTAGGATACTTGTCACATTTGGGAATGTGTGTCCTATGCCAGTAGCCAGCAAGTGCGACTCTGCCTGCTCCATAAGTTCATCTGCACTCGTCGATAAATGGCGTTTATCTTTTGGAAGTAGCATATTCCAAATCTCTTCTAAGGGGTATCCGAGAGTTCGCGCTAAGGTCTCATCGTTAGGCTCAGGCAAGTTAAGTTCCTGGAGAACCTGGCGAAACGCAGGTAAGGCAATCTCCGTCGCTGGCCAAAGAGTCCCATCCAAATCAAAGATTACTGCTTTGTTCACAATAGCACCTCTATTAACGTATTTGGTTTAGAAGGCGCTTGCCGCCTTCTAGTACCCGACAGTATTACGGAGTAATGCGAGAGCGCTCTCCGCGTTTTTATGAACTAATCACTACTCACAAAACACAAATCACTAGGGATTAAGCGCTTTCCGCCGTCTGCTTGCCGCTTTCTTAAGAGCGGATAGCTGAAAGCGGAGAGCGGCCCCCGTATGTGCTATGTGCTATGTGCTATACACTATGTGCCAGCGTCTTACGCTGTTTTTGTCTCTTCTATATTTTGCCTTGATTTAACTCACATAGCAACATTGTTTTAGTCAAATATTATAGATGCCGGCGTTTGCCCAAGAAAAGGGGTGATAGTAGGATGGCACGAGGACGTAAAGTCATGTCAGAGCAGCTTAAAATGCAACTTGCACAAGAGCTAGGTTTCGCCGAAACAGTGCGTCAGCATGGTTGGGGCGCCGTATCCACAAAAGACACTGGAGAGATGGTCAGACTGGCTATCGCCAAAGCAGAGCAGATGATGAGTGGTAGACGCTAAAGGCAGGAGCAGGGCATTCGCCCTGCTTTTTTTGATGGTATGCGCATGACTTTGAGTTTCCTAGTAAGTCCAAACATTAGCTGTGTTAAAATAAGCTTGTCACGTACGTAATGTGAGGAGGGGAAGCATGCGGGTAATTTTGAGACAGGCCATAGCTGTATCAGTACAAGCCTTACTAGTGAGTATCAACACTAAGCTGCCCTTAGATGTTTGGGGCGCCCTAGAGCAGGCAAAGGAGCTTTCACGTGGGACAGGTGCACTATTTATGGACGATATCATCAATAATGCGGTGCTTGCGCGTAAACGAGGTTTGCCCCTGTGTCAGGATACGGGGATGGTGGTGGTTTTTGCTGAGCTAGGCGTAGAAGTCTCGTTGGAAGAACCCCTGCAGCAGACCATAGACTTTTGCGTGGCTGAGATTTATCCGCGTCAAGGTTATCGCCCCTCTGTAGTTAGTGACCCCTTAGCACGAACAAATACAAACAATAATACTCCCTCCATTGTCTATGTAGAGCTTGTGACCGGAAATTCTTTAAAACTGGACATTATGATTAAGGGGTTCGGGTCTGAGAACATGTCACGCTCCGCTATGCTAACGCCTGCACAGGGGTACGAGGGTCTAAAGGACTTTGTTGTTAGCACTGTTAAGAACGCCGGGGGCAATCCCTGTCCCCCAATTATCGTCGGAGTGGGAGTCGGAGGTACCTTCGATTATTGCGCCATGCTCTCCAAAAAGGCTTTGCTGCGGACCATAGGTGAGCGTCATAGAGAGTCAGTCTGGGCAGAACGAGAGAAAGAACTGCTCACAGCCGTAAATGAGCTGGGCATCGGACCAGGCGGCGCAGGGGGAGGTCCCACAGCCCTAGCGGTACACATGGAGTATCATCCTACGCATATTGCGGGCTTACCCGTGGCCGTTAATATCCTGTGTCATTCATCTCGCCATGGCAGGGTGGTATTATGAGAACGTTTGAGCTGACAACTACCGACTTTTCGCAGAGTGTAGACGAAATGAGAGTTGGGGATCGAGTGTACCTCACGGGTGTAATTTACACAGCGCGTGACGCTGCCCATCGGTGCCTTCATAGTGATTTGGATAGAGGGATAGAGCCATTTCCTTTGCGAGGTAGCATTATATATTATACGGGTCCTTGCCCAGGCATAGTGGGTAAGCCAATAACCTCTGCAGGGCCAACCACTAGTGGGCGAATGGATGTTTATGCACCACGCCTACTCGCTTTAGGGGTTTGGGCCACAATTGGGAAAGGGCCTAGAAGCAATCATGTCCGGGAAGCGGCACTTGAGCACAGGGCAGTGTATCTCGTAGCCACCGGTGGAGCGGGAGCTTTACTGGCGCAGAGTATAAAGGATTATGAGGTTATCTGTTACCCTGAGCTCGGACCTGAAGCGGTCTTGGCGCTTAAGGTAGAGAGGATGCCACTTATTGTAGCAGATGATATTCACGGTAATACTATCTACAATTAAAGGACTTTAGCCTGATTTTGACGAAGTAGATTTTTACTATACTCCGAGCGACCAGACCCTCGGGATGAAGCCTGGGTTTGGTAGTCGATGGGCGGGTGGAGAAATCTGTTCGCCTCCCGTGTTTGGAAAGGAGTGCGTAGTCTATTTGCGCACCCGTTAAGGGTGCGTTCTTAGTTCTTAGTGTAGTACAATAACTGACGTGATTCGTATTGCTCGGTAATGCTGTCGGGTACTAGAAAACGGCAAGCGCTTAGTTAGATTAGTGATTAGTGATTGCACAAGGAGGATCTATGCGTTTATTACAAGAGATTTGGTGTCTAGAAGATGCGTTGCGTGAGGTGTCTAGAGCGATAATACACCGGAGTAGCTATAAAGAGGTCCCGTTGTTAGAAAGCGTGGGGCGTGTAGTTGCTGAGGATATTTTGGCTAGTGAGCCTGTACCGCATTTTGTGCGTTCCACCATGGATGGCTATGCCGTCCGGGCGAGGACGACCTTTGGGGCTAGCGAAGCTATGCCTGCTATGTTGACCCTAGGGGGAGCTGGTGTTTACGCTTCGGCCCCTGTGTTGACAGGTGGAGCGGTTTCGGATGAGTTTGATGCAGTTGTAATGCTAGAATATGCTGAACTCCTTGAGGATGGCCTTCTCTTAGTATCGCGCCCTGTGGCAGTGGGTGAGAACATCATGTCTGTGGGGGAAGATGTTCCAGTTAATCAGGCTCTAGTACGCCGGGGGCAAAAGCTATCGATCAGGGATATCGCAGTGTTGTCTGCCCTAGGCCATGCACAAGTGAGGGTGCGTGATTTTAAGGTTGCTGTAATGTCTAGCGGCGATGAAATTGTGCCAATCACAGTCGTACCCGCTATAGGCCAGGTGAGAGACATAAACTCTAGTCTAGTTATGGGATTAATCAGGGATATGGGCTTTCATGCTGATTTCCTAGGAATCATAACCGATGACGCGGATCTGTTGGTGTCGAAGTTGGTTATCGCATTGGCGACATATGATGCAGTAATAATATCAGGGGGTAGTTCTGCAGGGTCGTATGATTATACAGCCCGAGCTATGCAAAGAGTAGGCTCGCCAGGTGTCATCACCCACGGTCTGAGCATTAAACCCGGCAAGCCCACAGTTCTCGGGGTAGCCGGGGGTAAGTTGATGATTGGCTTACCTGGACATCCTCTTTCCTGTGCTCTAACCGCTCACGTCGTAGCTGCACCACTTCTGGCCACAGCTGCCGAGGCACTGATTGTGAAGAGAGCCCACTTTGAATTGCCCTTATTGCTGCCGATAGCTAGTGTGCCAGGAAGGCGAGATATTGTACCTGTCAAAATCACTCAGGGCGGCATTTGCCCACTATTCGCTAAGTCAGCTGCGATACGAGTATTAGCGGATGCCGATGGTTTCATTGAGATTAATGAACAGTGCGAAGGACTGCATGCGGGTGAGAGGGTAAAAGTAGAGGTATGGAGGTAACTATGCGACAGACATATTTACGAAGCACCGATGTTGAAAGTGCCAAGTCTCGATGGCTAGACGCCTTTAAAAACTATGAGTTAGCAACTGAAAGAATAGCAGTTGTTGATTCCGTAGGTAGAGTAACTGCAGAGCCAGTGGTGGCCTGTATGTCATCACCTCATTACGCAGCGTCTGCCATGGATGGCTATGCCGTTCGGTCCCATGTTACAGTTGGAGCGGCACCGGGTTATCCGTTGTACTTGCAGGTGGGGATTGAATGCTTTCCCGTTGACACAGGTGACCCTCTGCCGAATGGAACTGATGCCGTAATCATGATAGAACACGTGGTATTAGCAGGGAATACAATCGGAATTGAGCAAGCTATCGCGCCGTGGCAACACGTCCGTCCAGTAGGCGAGGACATTGTAGCAACAGAGATGCTATTGTCTCGGTACCACGAAATTGGACCGGTGGATGTAGGAGCGATGTTGGCGGCCTCGGTAGCGGAAATCTTGGTTATCAAGCGTCCACATATAATCATCATGCCTACAGGGGATGAATTGGTTGCCCCAGGGATAGAGCTTAGGGCTGGGAACATCATTGAGTTTAACTCTCATATTTTTCGAAACTTTTTAAGAGAGTGGGGCTGTGACGTTACGGTTACTCTTCCTGTCAGGGACGACGAATCTAGGCTGTTACAGCAGGTGCAAGAGAGTATTGAGCAGTGCGACATGTTGCTTGTGTTAGCCGGTTCATCTACGGGGCGCGGTGACTTTACAGAGGAAGTTCTCAGGGCTAGCGGTGAGCTGTTGGTTCACGGTGTGGCCATGAGACCCGGTAAGCCCGTCATGTTGGCGAGAGTACAAGGCAAACCTGTGGTCGGCCTACCCGGTTATCCTGTGAGTGCGCATTTATGCCTGGAACTATTTGTACGCCCATTGGTCTATAAGCTAAGGCATATTGCGGAACCCAAACCGAAGACTCTAAAGGGGTACCTGACTCGCCGTCTGATTTCGCCTATGGGCTTGCAAGAATACGTGCGTGTAATGGTAGGGCAAGTTGGAGCTAAATATGTTGTGACGCCCTTAAGCCGGGGGGCGGGTGTGGTAACTTCCCTCGTCAAGGCTGATGGTGTGGTGGTTGTGCCAGCGACTTCAGAGGGCTTTGCTGAAGGCGACCAAGTTGTAGTAACGTTGCAGCGGGATAGTGCCAATATTGAAGGTAGAATGGTGTGCATAGGCAGCCATGACCTAGCTTTAGATGTCCTAGCAGATCACGCTCGACTTAAGGAAGGTGTCCGGCTATCTTCAACCCATGTAGGCAGTATGGGAGGCATACTAGCGCTGAAACGGGGCGAATGTCATTTTGCAGGGATTCACCTGCTCGACAGTAGAGATGGCATGTATAATGTTAGCTTTGTGGAGCGGTATTTCCCGGGCAAACAGATGGTGCTGGTAAACTTAGTGGGTCGTGTTCAGGGTCTTATTACCACTAAAGGCAGTGCAGGATCGATAACCTCGTGGCATGATCTGACCAACCATCGCTTTGTAAATAGACAGCACGGCGCAGGCACACGCTTGCTCCTGGATTATCATCTGGCTCAGAATGGCATTGAGGCTTCTCAAATTGCAGGGTATAGCCGCGAGGAGACTACGCACCTCGCGGTAGCTTGTGCTGTACACGCTGGTGAAGCAGATGTAGGATTGGGGATTCTACCTGCGGCAAGGGCCTTTGATCTTAATTTTGTACCTTTGGCGTTAGAACAGTTTGATCTCCTCTTTCACAAAGAAGACCTAGTAGACCCATGCATGACAGCTTTGCTAGATATTATTCGGTCTGCGTCTTTTAAGGATGAAGTGGCAGCACTAGGAGGTTATGATACCTTTAAAAGTGGTCAGATTGTGTGGGAGAGCTGATGATAGACGGCCAAGGAAGGGTAATTGATTATTTGCGTTTGTCACTTACGGCAGAGTGTAATCTGCGGTGCCGATACTGTCTACCGGAGGGACGAATTGTATCACACAGCAAGTTAACCCTTGCTGATTTTGCATTTATAGTTGAGGTTGCAGCTGGTTTGGGTATCAGTCGGGTTAGGCTGACAGGTGGTGAGCCATTGCTTGTGCAGGGACTCGCCGAGTTTGTAGCGGAGATAAGGCAATACCCAGGCATTCAGGACATCGCCTTAACTACTAATGCGCAAGGCTTGGATAATCTGGCCGATGCTATCTATCAAGCGGGAGTGTCACGGGTTAATATTAGTCTTGATTCATTGCGGCCAGAGCGTTATGCCTACCTGACTAGGGGGGGCAAATTGCAGCTAACTCTTCAAGGAGTCGAGGCGGCTCTCTACGTAGGCATGTTCCCTGTGAAGATCAACTGCGTGATAATGGGTGGTCTGAACGATGATGAAATAGAGGCTTTTGCGCTGTGGACTAGAGTAAAGCCCGTAAGCGTAAGGTTTATCGAATTGATGCCTTTTGGAGAAGCTGCGAACTGGCCGGATAGCAGCTTTGTCTCTGTAAGATCCATGAAAGAGCGCTTAGCGCCACTTATTTCGCACAAAGATAAGGTTACTGGTGGTGGCCCGGCCGAGAGTTTCGTGATTACAGGTGCACTTGGTAGTATTGGCTTTATTAGTGGCACCACAGAGCACTTTTGTGGAACTTGCAGTCGTTTGCGTGTGACTTCGGTCGGCACTATTAGGCCATGCCTTTTCTCTGATTTAGAGTACAGTCTGCAGGAAGCAGTTAGGAATAGGAACCATCAAGAGTTGCAGACGCTGTTGCTTGACGCTGCTCTCTCCAAACCAGTCCGGGAGAATAGTATGAAGACTAAGCGTATGGCAGAGATAGGGGGATGATTATGCTCACACATCTTAACACAAGAGGAGAAGCTCATATGGTCGATGTTTCGGATAAGGCAGTGACCAGACGGACGGCAGTCGCGAGCGGGGTAGTATCAATGCAAGCCGAGACAATGCTACTCCTTGAATCCAACGGTTTACCCAAAGGGGATGCTCTGGCTACTATCCGATTAGCGGGAATAATGGCAGCGAAGCGCACCTCGGAATTAATACCTCTATGTCACCCTCTCAACATAAGGCAAGTAGACGTCAGTGCTGTTAGGGTGTCGGACACGGAGCTTCAGATTACAGCCGAAGTCGTAGCACTAGACACTACTGGAGTTGAAATGGAAGCCCTCACGGCGGTAACTGTGGCTGCACTCACTGCCGTCGACATGTGTAAAGCCGTAGATAAGACGCTATGTATTCGCGACGTACGCTTACTAAAGAAAACAGGCGGCAAGAGCGGAGATTTTTGCAGGGGGGAAGAAAATGCGCGGCAGGATTGAAGCTGTATCTATAAGTGAAACCAAGGGCGTGAGGAAAACACCGATGCCTAAAGTCGAGCTCGTACCAGGTCATGGGATTCAAGGTGACGCACACGCTGGACCATGGCACCGACAAGTGAGCTTACTTGCGGCCGAGAGCATAGAAAAAATGCAGGAGCTTGGTTTAAAGGTGTTCCCCGGCGCATTTGCGGAAAACATCACTACCCGCAATTTATTGCTCCCTGCATTGCCGCTGGGAACAAGGTTGACAATAGGCGATGCAGTTGTAAGTGTTACTCAAATAGGCAAGGTATGCCACACAAGATGCGCTATCTACCACCAAGCAGGAGATTGTGTTATGCCGCGAGAGGGGATTTTTGTTGAAGTCTTAAGGGGAGGCGTGATTGCGCCAGGAGATGGCGTGGTCGTATGGCCGCGTTTTAGGGCCCTCGTGATCACTCTCAGCGATCGCTGTTCGCGCGGAGAAACGGCCGACGAGAGTGGGCCGGCACTTTTGGGGGAATTGTCGTTGCTAGGCGCGGAAGTGACGCATTGCTTACTACCAGATGACAGCACTCTGTTAGCACAGACGCTGATACAGTCGTCTGATAATAATACGGTTGACCTGATTGTTACAACAGGTGGCACGGGGCTTTCCCCAAGAGATATTACTCCTGAAACTACACTGCGCTGCATTGAGAGAGAAGTACCGGGAATAGCGGAAGAGATGCGTAGATTAAGTTTAATGAAAACCCCTCATGCGATGCTTAGCCGTGCTGTAGCTGGAATTCGCGGGCAGACACTTATTGTTAACCTTCCTGGGAGCAAAAAAGGTGCGAGGGAGTGCTTTGATGTCTTCCGCGGCGCCCTGCCCCATGCTCTAGAGGTATTAACAGGCAATACACTCGATTGTGGCCGATAAGTAAACACCCTCTTACTGTGCAAAATTTGTTACCACTCCTTGTGCTCCAAGTGTAGGTAAAAAAATACCTACATTTTTTTGTTTTTTTTAGATTTTAGCAGGAACAGCGCTAGTGTCAAGAGAATTATAGTGGGTAAAAGTGGGGCAAAGTGGGGAAGGGAGGTAAAGAAATGTTTTTAGGACAATACGAACATATGCTTGATGATAAAGGACGTTTATCTTTACCTGTTAAGCTCCGCGAGAAGCTAGGCCCCTCTTTTGTTGTAACCAAAGGTTTAGATCGTTGCTTGTTCATCTATCCTCAGGATGAATGGGAGAATATAGAACGGCGATTGAGAGAGTTATCCACAACTAAGAGTGACGCACGCTCTTTTGTGCGCATGTTTTTTGCAGGTGCGGCCGAGTGTGAGTGTGATAAACAAGGCAGAATCACCCTTCCCCAGCCCTTACGAGACCACGCCATGTTGATTAAGGATGCAGTTATCCTAGGAGTGGGCTCGCGGGTAGAGGTATGGAGTTCAGATAAATGGCGAGAATATAGTGAGCAGGCACTAGATAATTATGAAAAGATAGCTGAAGACTTAGAGACTATTCTTTGATTGCAGAGGTGAACCACAATCGAGCATATAGCTGTGCTGCTCAGTGAATCAGTCAGAGGCCTAGAAATAACTTCAGGAGAAATTGTGGTGGACGCGACCTTTGGTAGGGGAGGCCACTCGAGGGCTTTTCTTGATGCGGTAGGCCCGGAGGGTCGAGTGATCGCGCTTGATGTGGATCCTACAGCAGTCTTAGCTGCCAAGGAACTGTCCGAAGTGGGGAACTTCCACTTCGTACGTCAAAACTTTAGGGATGTGGACGTGGCGTTAACGTTACTGGGCATCAAGCAGGTCCATAAAGTGTTCTTTGACCTTGGGGTTTCATCTCCTCAGTTCGATCAAGGAGAACGTGGTTTTTCCTATCGGTTCGATGGCCCGCTAGATATGCGCATGGACCCCTCCCAAAAAATTAGTGCTGCTCATATTCTCAATACTAGTACAGAGCAAGAACTGCAACAGATTTTGTGGGAATACGGCGAGGAGCGTTGGGCAAAACGCATAGCGCAGTTTGTCGTCACGGAGCGCACCAAGGCACCTCTGCAGACTACTGCTCAATTAGTTGGTTTAGTCCGTGCAGCTATACCTAAGGAAGTGCGAGATAAAGAAGACCAGCATCCAGCTAGGCGAACTTTTCAAGCGCTACGCATAGCAGTGAATGATGAGCTAGATGCGCTGAGCGATGCGCTGGCCAAAGCTATTGAGTTTTTAAGGCCACAGGGTAGAATTGGTTGCATCTCCTTTCACTCACTTGAAGACCGTGCCGTAAAGCAGTTTTTTGCAGACAGAGCGAGGGATTGTATCTGCCCCTCCAGTATTCCTAGCTGTGTCTGCGGGCACAGAGCGTCCCTTAGAGTAGTTACTAAGAAACCGATTGCGCCAAGTTCTGAGGAGATAGTAATGAATCCTCGGGCACGCAGTGCACACCTACGGGTAGCCGAAAAACTTTGCTGAGTTCTAATAAGTTTTGGGAGTGAATAGCTGTGATAGTAGCTAACAAACCTTTGCCTAGCTACCCTTTGCCACAACGTAGAGAAGCAACTCAACCGGCCAAAAAACAGAAAACTAGTACCAGTATTAGGCCGATGCTTCGCCTTCTTGTCGTGCTGCTAGTAATGGTGGCGTTATCATTTTCCCTGATATCGCGCCAAGCACAGATTGTGACCAAGCACCGCAGCATTACTAAGCTGAGTGCTGACATTGCCGAACTTGAGGCAACCAATGCGGCTTTGCAGCTTGAAGTAGCACGGCTGTCGGGTAGCTCCCGTATTGAGGCAATTGCACGCAGTCAGCTAGGGATGGAGCGGCCGACCGAGAGTCAAATAATGAAGGTAGGGGTAAGTGGCAGCAACTAGATATAGGGGGAATGTAAATGTCCACTCCTATGAGCTTCAAACGGAGAGCAGCGGGACTACTGATTGTTTTCGTTGCAGTTTTAACCGCCCTCATTGGGCGGTTGGCGTATTTACAGCTGGTACGAGGGCCTGAGCTAGAAAGTTGGGCCATGACTCAATGGATGCGTGATGTGCCAGTTGAACCTAAACGCGGTATTATATACGACAGAAACCTGCGAGAACTTGCCATCAGTGCAAATGCTGATACTGTAGTGGCTATTCCTGCTCGCATACAAAACCCTCAACAGACTGCTACCAAATTGGCTGCAGTCCTTGGCATATCTGATCAGTCAATCTACGACCGCATCACCCAAAGGCGCTCCTTGGTCTATGTTGCGCGGAAGGTTACCCCGGAGCAAGCCGCCGCAGTGCGAGTTTTGGATTTAGAGGGGATCACATTTCAGATTGAGACTAAGCGATATTATCCTCACCAGAATCTTGCTAGCCATGTTTTAGGCTTTGCAGGCATAGATAACCAAGGGCTCAACGGAATTGAACTGAGGTATGACAAGATTCTAAGCGGCACGCCGGGTGAAACACGTTACCCGACTGATGCTAGAAGCGGTCCGCTCACTAATGCGAACCCTGAATATGTTTCGCCGGTGGATGGGAATAACATCGTGCTAACTATCGACGAAGTAATTCAGCACATAGTTGAACGAGAACTCGACGTGATTATGAAGCTACACAATGCCCAGAGTGCTTTGGCCGTAGCCATGAACTCTAAGACCGGGGAGATCCTAGCCATGGCCAATAGGCCAGATTTTGACCCTAACAACTTTAATCTGTATCCTCAGGAACTCTGGCGGAACTCTATAGTATCCGATAATTTTGAGCCTGGTTCCACATTTAAAGTGGTGACTGCAGCAGCAGGTTTAAATGAGGGCACAGTCACAGAGTCTGATCGATTCTTTGATCCAGGCTACATCATTGTTGCGGGGGCCCGGCTAAATTGTCATAAAGCCGGGGGGCATGGAGACCAGACCTTTGAAGAGGTAATCTGGAACTCCTGTAATCCTGGTTTTGTATCGGTTGCGCAGAAACTAGGTAAAGACACCCTATTTAGATATATAGATGCCTTTGGGTTTGGCAAAAAACTGGGCATAGACTTGCCAGGCGAGGCTACAGGGATTATGTTTCAGACGGTAGGCCCTGTAGAGCTTGCTACAACGAGTTTTGGTCAAGGTCCGGCTGTGACGCCGTTGCAGCAGGTGGTAGCATTGGGTGCCGTGGCTAACGGCGGTAAGCTATTTCAGCCTCGCCTCGTCAAGGAAGTCCGCAGTCCAGATGGTAGTTTAATAGAAGCTTATGAGCCAACCGTTGTAGGTAATCCGATTACTGAGGAAACAGCAGCGAGGCTTAGAGTGCTACTGGAGGGTGTGGTAGTTAACGGATCTGGCAAGCATGCCTATATCGAAGGTTACCGCGTAGCCGGCAAGACAGGCACTGCTCAGGTACCTAAGCCAGGGGGAGGTTATTACTCAGACCGTTACATCGCGTCGTTTATCGGTTTTGCTCCCGCTAACGATCCAGAAATAGTTATGTTAGTCATGGTTAACAATCCAAAAGGTAACTACGGATACTACGGTAGCATGGTAGCTGCTCCTGCTTATAAGTCCATGATGGTAGATATTCTCCGCTACCTTGATGTAAAACCAGCAACTGAGGCACCGGGGCTGCAACCGCCGGGTTCGATCATGGTGCCGGAGCTGCGCGGCTTGAATACTACTGCCGCTTTAGCTCATCTGCGTGACCTAGGTCTCAATTTGCGCATGGAACAAGCTGGAACAATTGTTCTTGAACAAACACCAAAGCCAGGTGCAGAAGTTATGGCCGGTACCACCGTAGTAGTAGAGCTAGGAGAACATCAGCTTCAGGGGGGTAAGTTTGCGGTGCCGGACATCAGAGGTTTGTCCATGCGCGACGCTAGTCTACGCCTTTCAAGTTTAGGGCTAAAAATAGTCATCGAGGGCACTGGTATAGTTGTCAGTCAGAATCCCGAGCCAGGAGTGTACGTTGATGCCGGCAGCGCAGTTAAGGTAAAATTCCGTCCATAAATCTGAGAAGTAGGTGAAATCATATGAATTTTCGTGACCTGTTGCAGCATGCTCCCGTGATGGAACTGCGTGGGGACGCAACGGTGACGGGGGTCACACATTCTTCAAGCGAAGTGCGTCCGGGTAACATCTTTGTGGCAATCAAAGGTGCACGCGTAGATGGGCACGACTTCATCACTCAAGCCCTAGCGCAAGGAGCAGGGGGGGTAATCACTACAAGGCCTGTAGATTTGCCGGCACAGATAGCTTGGGCATTAGCAGAAGATAGTCGCATAGTCTTATCGATTATCGCGGCAGCCTTCTATGGGCATCCCTCGCGAAGTCTACGCCTGGTTGGGATAACAGGGACTAATGGCAAGACTACCACAGCGTTTTTGATCCGTGCTATCTTGCGGGAGCAAGGTCTACAGACGGGTATGATAGGCACCGTGCAAATAGAGGTCGGCCAGGAAATCATCCCGGTAAAATTCACAACTCCTGAAGCTCATGATTTGCAGGCGTTGCTGAAGCGAATGAAGGACAGTGGCATTAGCCACGCCGTTATGGAAGTCTCATCACACTCACTAGTGCAGCACCGAGTAGACAACGTTGAATATGACACGGCTGTATTTACCAACCTGACTCAGGATCATCTTGATCTACATGGTACGATGGAGGATTACTTTGCAGCCAAGGCACAACTGTTTACTCGGCTCGGCGTGAATGCCATAAAGCCAGCTAAGACTGCCGTTATTAATGTTGACGACCCATGGGGGCAAAGGCTAGTCTCGATTACTTCAGTCCGGGTTATGTCATATGCCATTGATTGCTCGGCGGACATTACCGCACAGAACATCAAATCCGGCTCACTGGGGTCAAGTTTTGTACTAGTCACACCGCAAGGCGAAATTGAGTGTTCCATTTCTACTCCCGGAAAGCATAGCATCTACAACGCCTTAGCAGCAGCTGGAGCCGGCCTCGCCGAGGGATGCAGCCTTCAAGCCATAGCTCAAGGGCTACAGATGCCACCCGTCCCTGGGCGAATGGAGCAGGTGAATGAGGGGCAGAGCTTCGCCGTTTTTATTGACTACGCTCATAGTCCCGATGGACTGGAGAATGTGTTGCAAGCGGCTAGGGGATTTGCCTGTGATCGAGTCATTGTGGTTTTTGGGTGCGGAGGCGACAGGGACCGTGGCAAGCGTCCCCTTATGGGTGCAATTGCCGCTAAGTTATCCGATGTGGCAATACTCACATCAGATAACCCGCGTAGCGAAGACCCGTTGCGCATCATCGAAGATGTCCTGCCCGGTTTTTACGGTGCTAGTGCCGCGAACCGTGTCATCGTAGAACCAGATAGAAGAAATGCCATTCAAAGGGCGATTTTTTTAGCAGAGGATAATGATGTTGTGCTAATTACGGGTAAGGGTCATGAGAATTATCAAATATTTCGGGGCGGAACAGTCTATTTCGACGATCGCGAAGAAGCAAGAACAGCCTTGAGGTTACTCAATGAGTAGATTTCGTCTGACTTTTGTAGCTGAAGCAGTCAATGGCCTACTGGTTGGAACCGATGCAGTGGTCAGTGGTGTTGCTATCGATAGTAGGACGGTTTATAAAGGGAACCTCTTCGTAGCTTTGTCTGGAGAAAATGTTGATGGGCATGAGTACATTGCTCAGGCGGTGGCAAAAGGTGTCGTAGGAGCTATAGTTTCTCGTAGCGGGATTTACCCTTGTCCGGTTGTAATTGTCGATGACACTAAGCTGGCCTTGGCCAACTTAGCAAAGGCCTACCTTCAAACTAACAAAGTAAAAGTAGTAGCGATAACAGGTAGTGTAGGTAAGACTAGCACCAAGGAGATGACTGCAGCAGCTGTTGGCGCACAAATGAGTGTATGTAAAAGCCTTGGCAATCTTAACACAGAGATTGGCTTGCCACTCAGTGTCTTGAATCATGAGAATGAAGAAGTTCTGGTGCTTGAAATGGGCATGCGTGGCTTGGGGCAAATAGCAGAATTAGCGGAAATTGCACCCCCTGACATCGCAGTCATAACAAATATTGGGGAGTCGCATCTTGAACTCCTGGGCAGCCGTGCCAATATCGCCCAGGCCAAGGGCGAGTTACTGCTTGGTATGAAAAACGGTGGCGTCGCTATACTCAACTGTGACGATGAATTCTACAATTATCTGGTGCCTCTTGCGCGCGGTCCCGTTACTTCAGTAGGTCAGCATAGAGATGCGGATTTTCGCATACAAAACCCTCGACCTGTTAGCGACGGCTGCTATGGCTTTGAACTGCACAGCGGGTTAGACATATTCGACGTGGTCTCCCCGTGGCCGGGAGCGCATAATATGTATAATGCCGCTTTGGCTGTAGCAGCAGCTTCAGCACTAGGAGTTGACATAGAGTCTGCCATTGCTGCGCTGCGCTTGTGTGGGGTAGGCGACAAGCGCTTGAACCTCTTTACGCTATCATCAGGGATCCAGATCATTGATGACACCTACAACGCTAGTCCGATTTCAACGATAGCTGCTCTTCATACCCTTGACGAAGTCAGTAGCGGCCGGCGAATTGCTGTGCTTGGCGGGATGCTCGAGTTAGGCCCTCGGACTGAAGCAGGACATCGCGAAGTAGGTCGGGCCGCACTTGGATTGTGCGATTTGGTAGTAGCTGTAGGCGATTTGGCCAAAATGATCGCCGTAGAGAGTGAGCAAGGTGGTTTGCCTACCTATTGGTGTGAGAATAATGCCTTCGCCTTGCAGCTGCTTGTTGCCATCGTAAAGGCGGGTGACACTATTCTAGTTAAAGGCTCAAGAGGACTAAAAATGGAAGAGATAGTACAAGCGTTGCGCGAAGGAGTTGTCTAGGTTGTTAAGGGAGTACACGTATGCAGGTCTAGCTGCTTTAATATTTGGCCTGGTGATTGGCAAGGTAAGTATACCATTGCTACAGATTCTCAAATTTGGTCAAATCGTGCGCTCAGACGGCCCAAGCTCCCATTTGAAAAAGAAGGGTACTCCCACTATGGGCGGCGTGATTTTTTTAGTTTCGGCTCTGTTAGTCACTTGGTTTGTGGCACTGCAATATAGAATTGGCAGCATATTGGATCTGACCATCATAACTATTTTCACTCTAGGGTTTGGTTTAATAGGCTTGGTTGACGATACTCTCAAGGTAGTATTTAAGCGACCCTTAGGCCTCTTAGCTCGCGAGAAACTGCTCTGGCAGTTTATCTTGACGGTCTCTGCCTCCCTGGTGCTACATACAATTGACCACAGCACAGAGTTAACAATACCGTTTATAGGCTACAGCTTAGACTTAGGACTGTTGTATTGGCCATTTTTACTCTTTATTGGTATCGGGTTTAGTAACGCAGTAAATTTGACTGATGGGGTAGATGGTCTGGCAGGGAGCACGATGCTTTTTTCGTGCCTAGCCTATATCATGATTGGTTTGGTCACAGGGGTGGGCATTACTACGTTGTTCTCTTCGTCTCTGGCCGGCGGGTTGCTTGCATTCTTGTACTACAATCGACATCCGGCAAGGATGTTTATGGGAGACGTTGGTTCCCTGGCCTTAGGTGGGGGGTTTGTAGCCATGGGGGTCCTAACAAAAACTGAATTGTTACTGCCTTTGGTAGGGGCAGTGTTTGTGTGGAGTGCTATCTCTGTAACCGTGCAAGTGGTTTATTTCCGTCTATCTGGGGGAAGAAGGCTGTTTCGCATGGCTCCATATCACCATTCTCTGGAACTGGGTGGTTGGAGTGAATGGAGTATAGTTGCAATCTATAGTTTTGGGGCTGCGGTTTGTGCGGTGCTAGGTATCTTGGGATTGGTAAACATGGGGAGGTAGAGCAATTGAGAGAAAAGCGCCACGCGCCAGACTACCTGTTGCTAGCAATTGTCATGGCGCTAATAGGTATGGGTGTAGTAATGGTGTTTAGCGCAAGTACATCAGTCTCTCACAGGCTCACTGGGAACCCGTGGTTCTATATTCATAAGCAATTGACGTGGGTCTTTGTGGGGTCGATAGCAATGTATTTTGCTAGCCATATTAATTACTGGAAGTGGCAGCAATTGGCTGATCTTGGAATTATAGTGACTGTGTTAGTTCTTGTGATGGTCTGGGTCCCAGGGTTAGGGATATCGGTAAAAGGGTCTTCTAGATGGGTAGATCTCGGTTTTACAACAATGCAGCCGTCGGAGGTCGCAAAGGTTACGTTGATGGTCTGGTCTGCTAACATGCTCGCCACAAAACCAGGGCGGATTAAACTATTCTTTAAGGGGACGGTTCCAATTTTAGCCGTCACGGGACTAATTTGTGGGTTAGTTCTCCTGCAGCCAGACCTTGGTACTGCAGTCGCTATAGCTTGGGTTGTTTGCGTAGTTCTATTTGCCGCCGGCCTCCCCTGGGGCCAAATCATTGCGACAGGGTCTGTTGGTCTCGGTGCTATTGCCCTAGCGATTCTAGTAGCGCCGTATCGTATGGCCCGATTTATGTCGTTTCTCGACCCCTGGAAAGACCCCAGTGACACCGGCTATCAGATAATTCAATCTCTATATGCCATCGGACCAGGGGGGTTATTCGGGAGAGGGCTTGGTAAGAGCTTTCAAAAACAATTTTTCTTACCGGAGCCGCACAATGACTTTATATTTTCTGTAACTGCAGAGGAACTGGGCTTTATAGGTGGCGCTGCTGTAATGATCCTGTTCCTACTCATAGCGATTCGAGGTTTGCGGATAGCCGTTCGTGCTCCTGATCGTTTTTCTAGTCTCTTGGCAACAGGGATAACCGCTATGGTAGTATCCCAAGCAATAGTCAATTTTGCGGTTGTAACAGGCTCTATGCCTGTCACGGGTATACCATTACCCTTAGTTAGTTATGGAGGTAGTTCACTCTCGATTATTATGGGGTCATTTGGTGTATTACTTAATATCTCAAAATTTTGCCGAGAATGAGGAGGCGCTACACGTGCGCACGCTAAGAGCTATGTTTGCTGCTGGAGGCACCGGTGGTCATATCTATCCTGCGGTTGCAGTGGCTAAGGAATTTGCCGCACGGCATCCTGATGCCGAGATTCTCTTTGTGGGGTCGAAACGGGGGATGGAGAATCAGATTGTTCCGACAGAGGGGTTTAAGCTGGTGACGTTGGACCTTACATACCTCCCTAGGTACCCCTCATTTGAACAAGTAAAGACTGCTTTCCGGGCAGCGAAGGCTATTGTTCAGGCAGTAGGGCTATTAAAGCGATTCGCTCCCGATGTTGTTATGGGAACGGGCGGCTATGCAGCTGGTCCCTTGATGTTTGCCGCCGCGCTTATGGGCTACCCGACCATAATTCATGAGCAAAACGCTTTTCCTAGCTTAACCAACCGCTTGTTAGCTCGTTTTGTAGACAGGATTGCGGTGAGCCATGAATCCGTTTATGCGCACTTCCCACGACAAAAGGTTCATGTGACAGGTAATCCCCTAAGACCTGCAATTCTCATTGCCGACCGTTCTGAGGCGAGAAGAAGTTTAGGCATACATTGTAAGCAGAAAGTTCTTTTAGTAGTAGGGGGCAGTGGGGGAGCTTTGCGGCTTAATCAGACGGTGTGTGATGCTTATGGAGAGTTGCTTAGTTTGGGTGTGCATCTAATTCACGTGACCGGCAAGAAGTACTATAGTGAAGTCAGCGTCAGAGCTAGTGTGTTCGGGGGGAAATCTCTCGATGTGCTAGATTACGCCACAAACATGCCAGAGCTTTTAGCTGCAGCTGATCTTGTTATCTCGCGGTCAGGTTCTTTTACTGCCGAGTTGGCAGCACTCGGTAAGCCTTCTATCCTTATTCCCTCGCCCATTGCGGCTAATGACCACCAGTTATTCAACGCTCGAGTGGTTGAAAGCGCCGGGGGAGCTGTGGTAATCACTGAGGATTCGTTGAGCAGTCAGGCTCTGACTGACGCTGTGCGGCGTCTGATCACCAATGATGAAACATTGGCTGAGATGGCCGACAAGAGCAGAGGTCTGGCTTTCCCTCACGCCACAGCAAGTATCTGTAGCCTAATGGAAAAGCTAATCATCTAAGTGTGTGGGACAAGCTTAGAGTCCGGCTGTAACACCTTTTTACTCCTGAGCATACGATGGTGCAGAGATTGCATGCACTTAGCGTGGAAGGAGTGAACATGTTTGGAACGTATCGTTATCGCTGGAGGGACGCCTCTGCAGGGGACCGTAAAGATACATGGGGCTAAGAATGCAGCCTTGCCTATAATCGCTGCATGCTTGTTGACAGATGAGCCCTGTACATTGCGCAGTATGCCAACTCTTACCGATATTGACGTCATGCGCCATATTCTTCAGAGCTTTGGAGCAGAGTGCGAATGGGTGGAGGATAGCTTAAATATCCATGCCGAAAGGCTCCATAGTCATACAATTCCAGAAGCACTGATGAGGGAGATGAGGTCCTCAGTCATCATTATGGGACCGCTCTTAGCGAGGCATGGCAAGGTAAGTGCTTCCTACCCTGGGGGGTGTGCCATTGGCTCTCGCCCCATAGATCTCCATATCAAAGGTCTTGAGGCGCTAGGGGCCAAGGTTAGTGAGGAGGGCCGAGGATACATAACAGCTGAGGCTAAGCAACTAGTCGGTGCTGATATACATCTAGATTATCCGAGCGTCGGCGCAACGGAGAATATCATGATGGCAGCAACGCTAGCCCAAGGTGAGACCCTAATCCGTAACGCAGCCAAAGAACCAGAAATTATTGACGTTCAAGATATCCTTAATGTTATGGGGGCTGACATCGCGGGCGCGGGTACTGGTCAAATACGTATCCGCGGTGTAGAGAAGCTGCGAGGGGCAGAGTACACCATCATACCTGATCGAATCGCCGCTGGTACAATTCTGCTTGGTGCCGTAATTACCCAGGGGCAGGTAACTGTAAAGCCGGTCATTCCTGAACATTTAGAACCACTACTTGCAAAAATTCGGGAAATGGGTGCAAAGGTCACCATTGCTGGTAACTCTGTGACTGTAGTGTGTGATTATCGACCCAAAGCGGTAGATGCTCTGCGTACTTTGCCCCATCCTGGCTTTCCCACAGATCTCCAGGCACCCATGTTAGCTGCCTTGTGCGTGGCGCAGGGCACCAGTGTATTGACGGAGACGGTCTTTGAGAGTCGATTTAAGCATGTTGACGAGCTACGGCGGATGGGAGCTATGGTCAAGGTAGAGGGCCGCTCTGCAATAATCCGTGGTGTGGAACGGTTGACCGGCGCGGTAGTTGCAGCCACGGATCTGCGAGCTGGTGCAGCCTTAGTTCTAGCAGGACTGGCCGCAGAGGGTATAACCATCGTGGAGCAGGTACATCACATTGACCGCGGATACGTGGATCTTGATAGCACGTTTAGAGCTTTAGGCGGAAGAGTAGAACGATTGGGTTGGTGAGGGGGAGCAATATGGCCAAAGAGCAGCAAAATCCTACCAAACATAATGGTTTTGTAAGGGGAGCCTTTTTGGCTACTCTCTTCCTTCTTTTTTGTTGGCAAGTGGTACAAGCCACCTGGTTTTTCAACCTAGAGTTTGTGGAGGTAAGGGGTAATGAGACCTTAAGCACTCAACAGGTAGAAGAGGTGGCCGGGTTATGGAAGGGTGCTCAACTCCTCAAGCTAGACTTGCGAGAGATGGAGAAGCGGTTAGTGGCAGACCCTCGCGTAGTTTCTGCTCAGATAAGCCGTATTTTGCCCAATAAAGTAAGGATTGTAATAGAAGAAAACATAGGTATGGCGGTGCTGCCTTATTATGACGGCTTTGTAGAAATCGACCCTAGCGGACGAGTAGTCTCTATAGTGAGCAATTTTAGTAGGGTCAACCTACCTATAGTCAGTGGGGTGCATATTGACAGTGTAGTGCTTGGGCAAAAACTGTCAGGAGTAGGCTTCGAATCTGCTCGTACAGTGATGAGCCTGCTACCTTCAAGTACTCGAACGGTCATCTCCGAACTCAACGTTTCCATTCAGGGAGAAGTAACCCTAACCACGACTGGTGGGATTCACATAAAGATTGGTACGACACATAACGCTGCTCCGCGCCTTGCTTTACTACCAGCTGTGCTTTATGCTTATGAAGTTAGAGGATTCAGTAGCTCTACCATCGCCTACATTGACATGACAGGAGATATCCCTGTATATAAAGGACGGTAGATTATGAAATCACGTGCGCGTTTTGCTTTGGCTCTAGTCTCTCTTTTTATTGGGTTGCTACTAGCGGTACAGATCAGGAGTACTGGGAATTTTACTGCCACTGTACCTGACCTACGTACTAGCGAAATGCGAGTGTTACTGATGGATGCGATCCGTCAGAACCAAGAGTTGCAGGAGGATATTGATGAACTGCGGGGACACCTGCATCAATACGAAGGGGCCCTGACTCAAGGCGAGGGGGCTTTGGAGTTGCTCAGAGCCGACCTAAACAAGGCGCGGATTCTTGCCGGGATGGCAGATGTTGAGGGTCCAGGGCTCGTAGTAACTATGATTGATAGTAGGAAAGTAGCTACGCAAGGAGAAGATCCCTCAGTCTTCATCGTTCACGATGAAGACATCCTTAAGCTCACGAACGCATTGTTTGCAGCTGGAGCGGAGGCCATTTCTGTCAATGATCAACGATTATTGGCAACAAGCGAAATACACTGTGCCGGTCCGTCCATTTCTATCAATAACACGCGGATTGCTGCACCCTTTGTAATCACAGCTATTGGGGATCCCGATGTTATGGAGAGCAGCCTACGCATGCGTGGCGGAATAATGGAGACACTCACTTATTTTGGCATTGATGTTTCGATTAAAAGACTTAGCACAGTCTCGGTACCAGGTTATTCTAGAATGATTAGGTTTGAATGGGCAAAGCCTGTCAAAGGGGGTAAGTAGTATGTTGTTGCCTGCTATGGCACTCCTCCTTGGTTTGACCTTAGGTTTTGTTACTAAAGCCACAATCCCCGGCCATTTGGCTCCGTATACAGCCGTGGCTTTGCTAGCTGCGTTTGATACCTTACTGGGTGGTTGTCGTGCTGCCTTAGAAGGAATGTTTGACGATAAAATTTTCGTCAGTGGGTTACTTAGTAATACGCTTTTGGCGGCTCTGCTGGCCTTTGTGGGGGACCGTATTGGCATCAACCTATATCTAGCTGCTCTTGTGGCCTTTGGTGTGCGTATTTTTGAGAATCTTGCTATAATCCGTAGGTTGTTGTTTACAAGATAGGAGACTTTAAGAAACATACAGGATAATGGCTTGACGCGTGGAAATAGTATTTGTGGCGGGGAGGTGGAATCTTTGACAAAGGATATAGTCGCGAGTTTGGATGTGGGAACCGCCAATACTCGATGTGTAATTGCAGAGGTAGACCAAAAGGGCGATGTGCACGTTATAGGTATGAGTTCGCGGCCTTCAGTAGGTATGCGCAAGGGGTTAATTATAGACCTTGAGGCTAACGCACTTTGCATCAAGGAAACAATCAGTTTCGCCGAGCGTATGGCTGGTACAACGGTAAGTTCGGTGTATGTGGGCCTTTCGCCTTTACATGCAGCATTGCAAGGATCTAGGGGCATGGTAGCTGTATTAGGAGACAAACATGAAGTATCGCCAGAGGATGTGGAACGGGCCATTCAGGCTGCGAAGATGATAAGCTTGCCTCCTAACCGTGAAGTTTTAGATATTATATCTAAGCAATACATAGTCGATGGGTATGGTGGACTAAAGGATCCTGTACGTATGGTAGGAATGAGGCTCGAGCTTGAGGCGCTACTCGTGGTTGGCAACCTTACGGCACTATCTAATCTGCGCCGTAGTGTGGACAGAGCGGGCTACGGCAGTGACGGTTTTGTGCTAAAGCCCTTAGCCTTGGGTGAATTGATGCTTTCCGAAGATGAACGAGAACTAGGGGTGCTGCTGTGTGATGTTGGCGCGTCCGCAACAGAGCTTTCCTACTTTGAAGAGGGTACTCTACGAAGTATTGGGGTACTTCCTATTGGCGGAGCTAGTGTCACTAATGACTTAGCCCTAGGACTCAGAACTAGCACACCTACTGCAGAGAGACTCAAAATTGAAAACGACTGGTTTGGTCAAACAGAAGAAAAAGTCGTGGATTTGAGCGCGTATGGGCACGTCGAGTCCAAGCGCATATCTAGTAAGGCTTTTGTGGAGATCATAGAGCCTCGTTACGAAGAGTTGTTTAAAATGCTCCGCCAACAAGCTAAGGATCTTAGCAATCATGATGTGATTCCTGCAGGGATAGTGTTAACTGGGGGCGTAGCTAAGACGAAAGGGTTTGCTGGACTAGCTAAACGCTACATACC
Source organism: Bacillota bacterium (assembly GCA_009773495.1). Taxonomy (GTDB): domain Bacteria; phylum Bacillota; class UBA994; order UBA994; family UBA994; genus WSXW01. Next base: position 65,145 of record WSXW01000001.1, on the reverse strand, counting down.
AAACCCTGTGCGCGTGTCACTTGATACTTATGGCGCGGTGGATGATCCAGGTTACAACGCCGCAGTAGGGATTATTACTTATGTGTTATCTCGCAGTGCCTACGTAGCCGGGCAGAGGTCACAGCGTCGAGGCAGCAGCAGTGGATTGGTGGCACGTGTAAAAGGCTTCCTAAAGGATTTTTGGGAATAGCAGGAGAGGAGACCAGTTATGCTAGAGTGGGATGTTGAATTTAGCCAATATGCAAAGATAAAGGTCATTGGGGTTGGCGGAGGCGGCAGCAACGGTGTAAATAGAATGATCGAGGCTGGCCTTAAGGGCGCTGAATTTATTGCAGTTAATACTGATGTGCAAGCTCTATCCACATCCAAGGCCACTCACAAGTTACAAATCGGCGAAAAGCTCACGCGTGGTTTGGGTGCAGGAGCCAATCCTGATGTGGGAGGGAAGGCTGCAGAGGAGAGTCGGGATCTTTTGGTCAAGGCTCTAAAGGGTGCTGACATGGTTTTCGTGACGGCGGGAATGGGTGGAGGCACCGGTACTGGGGCCGCTCCTATTGTTGCAGAAGTAGCCCGGGAGCTTGGTGCTCTGACAGTAGGAGTCGTTACCAAGCCCTTTTCGTTTGAAGGTCGCAGACGTCAGGGACAAGCAGAGAAAGGCATTGCTGCCTTAAAAGAGAAAGTCGATACAATTATTACGATTCCCAATGACAGATTGCTTCAGGTTGTCGATAAGAAGACTCCTTTTTTGGAGGCCTTTAGGATAGCTGACGATGTGTTGCGCCAAGGAGTGCAAGGTATCTCCGACTTGATTATGGTTCCTGGTCTGATTAACCTAGACTTTGCTGATGTAAAAACGGTCATGTCCAACGCGGGTTCTGCTTTAATGGGAATCGGTAGCGCAACGGGCGAAGGGCGTGCAGTTGCAGCAGCTAAACAAGCAATTTCGAGCCCCTTACTCGAGACATCTATTGATGGCGCTAAGGGCATTCTTCTTAGTATCGCGGGAGGTCCATCCCTAGGTCTCCATGAGATTAATGAGGCTGCCGAAGTAATAGCTGCTGCAGCAGATGCAGACGCTAACTTTATCTTTGGCGCAGTCATTGATGACCAATTAGGTGATGAGGTACGTATCACTGTTATTGCTACAGGGTTTGATGGGCGGAAATCTCGGGATAATCTTTTTGACGGGATTACTATTTCCCCGTTTGATGATGACCATTTGGACATCCCAACGTTTATGCGCAAGAAGCGGCTACTAGACAAATAAATTTGTTACCCTATTGTGACAATTTTCAACACCCCCGGCTCGGTATAATTTTTACGAGCGGGGGTGTTTTCTATTACCATTTATCTTGACTTGTTATTCTTCTTAAACTGGGGTATGAATTGGTGGCTGCTATGGGCCACTGGGGTAGTCATGCGCCGCCCTACAAAGAGTATGACCATCAGTCTGACTGCAGCGCTGGGCAGCCTTTGCTCTTTCCTCTGGCTTATAACCCCTGTAACGCTAACTAGGGAAATACTTTTCAAGACAGTGGTGGCTATCGCAATGGTTCAGTTGTGTTTTGTGCCTGATCGGCTTACATCCCTAGTAAAACTCACTACGGTTTTTGCTCTACTGTCGACATTAGTAGCAGGTGTTACTTATGCCTTAGCACTTTCTGGCACAGCAAAAACTGGTGAAGCATTACCCCGCATCGGTTGGTACTTAGTAATCGGCGGCCCATTTGTCTTGACTTTCCCAGTGCGAAGCCTTTGGGTTGTAATTAGCAAGTATTTTCGTAGTTCACGCGATTCAACGCTCTTTCGCTTCGGGGTAGGGGGGCGGCTTATCGAGCAAGAAGCTATTCTCGATACTGGAAATGTCTTGCATGAACTACTTACCTATAGGCCCGTAGTAGTAGTGGACTTTTGGACAGTGCGAGAAAGGCTACCACCCGAGCTATGTACTTCCATCCAGGCTTGGTATGCAGGTCTAACAGACGGGCTGGATCTGCTACCTCACGCCTTTATGGAGCGCATTAGTTTAATACCATTTAACACCGTCTCAGGTAGAGGGTTAATGATAGGTATTCGCCCCGAAATTTGTGAGTTATGGGCTTCTGGAATTTGGCATAAAGTAGATGCTGTAATCGGATTTGCCCCAGGGGAAGCCAAACTCGTGGGTAAAACAGCTTTGCTGCCGTACACGGTCTGGCCAGTAGATAGTATGTAGGGGAGGCATTACATTGAAGTATTTAGTATTATGGCGTCTACGGTGGCGATTGTTCGTCATTAGGCTTCTTCGGATCGCCGGGGTTGAGGGGGGGGTAAACCCCATCTATTTTGTTGGGAGTTCAGAAGCACTCCCACCTCCTCTCAGTGAGGAAGAAGAGCACTTTTTGCTTGACAGGTTGAGGCAGGGTGATCTGTCTGTTAAGACTGTTCTGATTGAGAGGAACCTCCGTTTAGTCGTCTATATTGCTCGCAAGTTTGAGAATACTGGTCTGCTGATAGAAGACCTCGTGTCCATTGGTTCCATAGGATTAATTAAGGCTGTTAATACCTTCAACCCTGAACGCAACATCAAGCTAGCCACATACGCCTCACGTTGTATTGAGAATGAAATTCTCATGTATCTGCGTCGTAACCAGAAAATAAAGGTCGAAGTGTCTTTAGACGAACCGCTTAACGTTGATTGGGACGGCAATGAGCTACTGCTATCAGACGTGATCCCAGTTGACGGTAGTGAAGTCCATAGAGAATTAGAGGCCGAGGTTGATCGGAACTTGCTGAAGGTGGCTCTAGGAAAGCTTAATGGCCGAGAGAGGCAGATTGTGCAATTGAGGTTTGGGTTACGAGATGGACGTGAGAGGACTCAAAAAGAAGTTGCTGATATGCTGGGCATATCACAGTCCTATATATCGCGGCTCGAGAAACGTATAATTGGAAGATTAAGGAGAGAATTTAAGAAGATGGAGTAGTCCATCTTCTTTTTTTTCATCAGTATAAACCCCCTATTAGCTGGGTCATAATTCTATACGTAACATTAGCGAAGGGGGAGAGATTGTTGAATCGAGTAGAGATCTGCGGAGTAAACACTGCTAAGTTACAAGTTCTAACTAATGCCAAGATGCGAGAACTGTTCGTTGCTATGCAAGCCGGGGATGAACCAGCGCGCGAAAAATTAATCATGGGAAATTTACGCTTAGTACTCAGTGTAATACAGCGTTTTAACAACCGCGGTGAGTTTGTGGATGACTTGTTCCAAGTGGGTTGTATTGGGCTGATGAAAGCCATTGACAACTTCGATCTAAGTCAGAACGTGAAGTTTTCGACGTATGCCGTACCGATGGTCATTGGAGAGATTCGTCGCTACCTGAGGGATAATAATCCGATTCGTGTAAGTCGATCGTTGCGCGATATTGCTTACAAGGCTCTACAGGTTCGTGATGCCTTAGTTAATAAGAATTCTCGAGAACCAACTATCACTGAAATTGCTGCAGAGTTAGATCTCCCGCGGGAAGAAGTAGTTTTCGCCCTCGACGCGATACAAGAGCCTGTGTCTTTGTTTGATCCAATCTACCAAGAAGGCGGCGACCCTATCTACATCATGGATCAAATAAAAAGCGAGAAGGACCACGATGCTTATTGGGTAGAGGGGATCGCCATTAAAGAAGCCATGCATCGCCTGACTGATAGAGAGCGTCATATTCTCCATTTAAGATTCTTTTCAGGTAAAACGCAGATGGAAGTGGCTGACGAGATTGGCATATCGCAGGCGCAGGTATCACGCCTAGAAAAGGCAGCTCTGTCTCATATGAAAAAGTTGATAGCCGATAGGGGAGAACGACCGTGAAGCAGTGCTTAGCAGTAGTCTTGGTATGCATCCTCAGCCTCTCCTACCCGGCAGTCGCGGCAGAGGTAGCTCAAAGCGAAATTATACGAATCCATGTGCTGGCTCACCATGATACTGAGAGTGAACAGCAGCTAAAGCTCAGAGTGCGCGACGCTATACTAGAATTTGTGTGTCCATTAGTGAATGATGCTACTAGTAGTGCTCAGGCATTAAGCATCATCGAGAGTCACTTAGAGGAGATCAAGGCAGTGGCCGACAATTGTTTGCGTGACCTAGGGTCTACCCACGTAGTGCAGATGCAATGGGGCGTTTTCGTTTTTCCGACGCGGGTATACGGGCAATCAGTTCTACCTGCTGGTAAGTACACAGCTCTCAACATTCATATTGGGAACGGTCAAGGCAAAAATTGGTGGTGCGTTATGTACCCACCTCTATGCTATGTGGACGGTGTGGTTGGTAAGGGGCAGCAAACTAGGTATGAATTTGCAATTGTAAACTGGATGCGAACGCTTTTAAGGCGAATTTGGTCATAATCCGGAAACACCTTGCGCCTTCCCTCATATACTTAATCAGGGAAGTAGGGGGTGTTTCATTTGCTAAGAATTTCTGACCTGCGTGCACGAGAGGTCATTAATGTTATTGACGGGCGTAGACTAGGGTTTATTGGAGACTTAGATGTTGATCTTGAATCTGGAAGGGTACGTGCTATAGTTGTTCCTGGCCAAGGTAAATTTCTGGGAATATTCGGGCGAGACACTGATGTATATATACTTTGGGATAAAATCGTTAAAATAGGAGAAGACGTCATTTTAGTAGATGTGCATACCCTTGAAACTCCATACTTAGAGGATGAGATGTAGCGCGCCTAAATGCGCGCCTTTTCTTTTCCCAATCCCCAATATGTAGTAACATATAAGATATAGTAATCTAAGTGTTGGGGTGGTTTTGTGAGATGTCCATATTGTAGTCAATTAGATAGCAGGGTGATTGATAGTAGGCCAACCGATGAGGAAGCGGCCATCCGCAGGCGCAGGGAGTGTCCAAATTGCATGCGGAGATTTACTACCTACGAAAGACCAGAAGAACAACCGCTTGTGGTTATTAAGAAAGATGGCAAGCGCGAAATGTTTAGCCGCAGCAAAATTCTGGCCGGGCTACTCCGGGCCTGTGAAAAACGACCTGTACCTTTGGTGGTGTTGGAAGACGCTGTGATTGAGATTGAGAATAAGCTACAGCATGAGGGTTTTAATGAGGTTCCCTCGCATCGCATAGGCGAGCTAGTAATGGACCGATTGCAGCACATCGACGAAGTGGCGTATGTGCGCTTTGCCTCGGTCTATCGACAGTTCACCGATATTCACAATTTTCTAGGTGAGTTAGAGAAGCTGCTAAGGGTTCGAGAGTAGTGGCTCGGCTGTGGTCATGCAACTACTTGAGACAAAAGGTCCTAGAAGAAATTGTGCCCTCTGAAGGCCGCGAGGCGATGAAGCAAGGTGGGGTCTTTGTTCATTCGCTAGAGCACTACTTCGGTCCCGATCTTGCATTACCGGATTACCGAGACGTAGGGTGTCAAGATGGGGCAGAATTAATGCTTAGCCTAGCACATGATATCAAGCGGGATTCGTTTCGCTCCGCGGCATTATGTCTACCCCACTTCGACACCGATCTTGGCTTCTTGATTTCGCGGTTTTGGCCACATGAGGACAAGTCAGCGCGTATACTTAGTCGGCTCTTTGAGTTATTTTGTCAAACACCACGCCACGAGGTTACAGTAAATCTAGGAGACGATACAACAGAAGCAGGGCGACGCTTGACACGCATAGTTCTCAATATCTTGGCTTCTGGACACACGTACCTTGAACCTCAGGTGGTCTTTAGAGTTCGAAAAGGAACGAGTTTTGCACCGTCGGATACAAATTATGACCTCCTGATGCTTGCACTGGATTTGGCGAGAGACCGCAAAGGCATAGCCTTTAGTCTAATGGACTCCGCATTAAACAGCCAGTGGATGAATCTTGTTACCTATAACTCCCATGGCTTGCGCGTCGAGCCTCAGCATGGTGATTTATATCTTGGCTGCCGGGGCCAAGTAGTACCAGGCCGGGTTTCGCTTAACGTTCCACTCTTAGAGTCCTATGGTGAAGATAGCTTGCTACAGGCGTTGGGTGTGGCGGCACGATTACTGGCACATCGCCTCGAAGTGGTGCAGTCTGAGTCTTTACAACGTACCCTTCCCCTAATTATAAATTTGGTAGGCCTGTCTTCTAATAGTAGTGTTTTCGACTGTTTGGCACTGGTTTCTAAAAGGGTGTTACGTCTACGTGAGGAGTATGGCCGCAACTTCTTACTATCAGCAACGGCAGACGATGTACGATTTACGTACTCAACACCAGGTCCAGCCTCTGGCTTGATGTCTCCTGTGCTGGCTGCGAGTTTGCAGCATATGCTTCCGGGCGGACATTGTTATCTGGCCAAGGCTGGAACCCATCGTAGTAAGGAAGAGTTGTATCATCAACTGGCAGAGGCACAGCAAGTTGGCGTATCATTCCTGCGTTTTAGCGTAGACGATACACGGTGTGCCGCGTGCGCGTTACCTGTAGCTGCCTCAGGTCCATGTCCCGCTTGTGGCACGGAGTCGCGTCGTACAGTAATTTACAATGGATCACGATTAGAGGAGTGTATGCGTAATGCCGACAATCCTGAAAGCCCAACTGTTCTCTGGCTTTCCTCTTAGACACGGTTTTTCAACTCGGGAAGGAGGTGTGAGCCAGGGCGACCTAAAGGGGCTAAACTTATCTTATTCTTGCGGTGACATTCCTCAGCGTGTCTCACTTAATCGCTATGAATATTTTGCGAGACTAGGAAGCGATCCTACCGCGGGGGTATTCTGTCAACAAGTTCATGGCAATAGGGTTATTGGTGTAACCAACTTACAGGGTGGAAGTGGGATGGCATCTTTTGAAAGCGGTATTCCTAATTGTGATGGCCTGATTACCGCAGTGCCCGAATTGTCACTAAACATATTTACTGCTGACTGCGTAGCTATCTTGTTCTATGATCCCAAGCATCATGTTGCAGCTGCCTGCCATGCAGGATGGCTTGGTTCTGCGGCAGGAATTGTGGACAATGCCCTACGAGGCATGTCTGAGATGTGGGATTCTCAAGCGCCCGAAGTGTTAGTAGCTATGGGGCCATCTGCTTCGGGATGCTGTTATGAGGTAGACGAGAAGGTAGTTAAGGCGCTAGATGATGGCTTGGAGCGCGATTACAGGTATGAGGCTGCCTCAGGGAAGTTTATGGTCGATTTGCGTATCTACAATACGTTACGTTTAACTAGGTTAGGGGTTAAGCCAACTAGTATCGAGCGTGTTGGTGGGTGTAGTATATGTGGTTGCGAGTACTATTCTCACCGACGGCAGGTGGGCAAGGCGGGCAGGATGCTGGCTACTATTGAACTTTTGTACGTCAATTGAAGGAGAAACCGTCATAAAGGCAGAAATAACTAAGGAGGCGCATCCGCCTCTAAGGGAGTGAGTGCAATGCAACAAGCACGGCGGCGGAAAAAGTTCCGCTTTAAGCCACTGCGGCGGCTTCTCTTACTCGCGATTTTCTTCTTGCTAGTATATGGTATATTAAGATTTGGTCAGTGGACTTATCATATTGCTTTGGCACCCCGAGTAAAATACGCCACAGTCCAAGCAGTTGACCAATCCTTGTATCAAGGTAAAGCAGTGGTTGTGAGAGACGAGTTGGTTATTGCCGCTCCGAAAGGTGGCATTATTAACATACTAGTAGAAGACCAGACCAAGGTTCAAGCTGGTCAACCCATCTTTGAGTTGGTCGACCAGTCGCTGTTGAGTTCTATTGATAAACAACTCGCAGACGAGGCTGCTAGAATTTTAGGTAAGTCTAGTCAGACCGATGATGCGGTCCAAGTTAAAAAGGATCAGCTATCAAGTGCTTTAATCACAGTTAGGCAGGTAACTTTGCGCTACGCGTCGCTCCTTAATCAGAAGCAAGTAGATGGCGCTAAGCAGACCTTTGAGGATTTGGAGAGCGCTCATAGAACTGCAGATAAGATCCAGCAAGAGTATGATTTAGTTGCCCGGTCGCAGGAACAATATGAAGCAAAGCGTCAGGAGCTTCTCAGCCAGCGAAGCATGGCAATAACTTCGATTACCGCTCCGTTAAACGGAGTTGTGAGTTATAGGACAGACGATTTGGAGAGCAAGCTCAATGTTGTTGAACTGACTGATGTGACCGTAACGATGCTACGGAAGATAAAGGGGATAGAAAGAAATGTCAGCAATGGCGACAGGGTTGATGCTGGACAAGCTGTAGCAACAGTCATCAATGATGGTCACATCACACTGTTGCTGGAGACTAAGTCCTTAGGCGACCTGAAAGGTGCTGTCGAGGTTGTGTTCTCCGGAGAGGTCCTAGCTGCGGACATTGCGGCTAACATTCCAACCGCTGAAGAAGGTGTACATATAGTCGCCCTCCAGATGACAATACCGCCAGCAACTATGCTGGATGAACGGCTTGTGGAAATCTCACTTCGTGCTAAGGGAGACTTGCTAGTGTCTATTCCAAAGTCCGCTATCTGGGAAAAAGACGATAAGACATACGTATATATCCCCACAGATGACGGCGCGCATATCTTCAAGGAGGTATTGTTGAGGCAGACTCTGAGCAAGTCAGTAATTGTGGCAGGTCTCAACATAGGGGAGACAGTAGTCACTAACCCGAAGCTCGTTGCGCAAAAGGAGGCCTCTAAGTGATTCATCTAGAGAGTATCTTGGCTCTACTTGAAAAATACCCTAACGTGACCTTGGTTGCAGTCAGTAAGACCGTTGGGGCTTCGGAAGTTGTGTCAGCGTATGAGCAGGGCTTACGCCACTTCGGTGAGAACAAAGTTCAAGACGCACTGCCAAAGATGGACGCAATAAACCTTCCTATCAGCTGGCACTTCATAGGTAGGCTGCAAACCAACAAGGTGAAAAAGATCGCGGGGAGGTTTGCTTTTATCCACTCACTTGACAGTGTACGCCTAGCAGTGGAGCTCGATCGTGTGGGGAAGAGTATTGGCCAAGTCTTCAAGTGCTTGGTACAAGTGAACGCCAGTGGTGAACAAACTAAGCAGGGACTCGCGCCTAGTATGGTCCCTCAATTCGTAGCAGATATTTCAGCATACTCTCATGTGCGTGTCTCTGGATTGATGACCATGGCGCCTGCTAGTGGTAGTGGTTCTGCCCGCGAAACATTTCGGTCGGTTCGCCGGTTATACGATGAGCTCGCAGCCTTTTCTGTACCTGGCGTCAAAATGGATCATCTTTCTATGGGCATGAGTGGTGACTATGAGATAGCCTTAGATGAAGGATCAAATATGGTAAGAATAGGATCGGCAATATTTAGCAATAAGAATTAGCTAGTAAGGGGGCTAGAATATGTCGGAAACAGGCTTATGGAGGAAGATGTTAGACTTTTTTGGATTTGATAGTAATGATGATAACGAAAATGAAGAGCGCGAAGACCAAGTTGAGGAGAACGCAGTCGGCTTCTCTAACACTAAACGCCCGCAGCAGATTGTAGATATCAGGCAACGGCAGCAGATGAAGGTAGTAGTTGTTCAGCCGCGCAGTTTTGAGGATGTTCCCACCATGGTGGAGCATGTCAAAGCCCGCAGGCCGATTATCTTGAACCTTGATGTCTGTGATGCTAAGGGCCGGCAACGGGTACTTGACTTTATGTCTGGGGCGACATACGGTTCGGGGGGACGCATGCAAAAGATTAGCGAATGCATTTTTCTCTCAGCGCCAAGTACCGTCCAAATTGATAATGTTACAGGAGAGATTTCCGAAGAAGACCCTACGGGTAAGCGCCTCGCCGTAAAAAAGGGGGAATAGTATGCAACAGATTTTTTCGCTGGTACACACCATTCTCTACTGGCTGTTGTTGTTTCGTATTATTGTCTCGTTTATGCCGGTAAGCCCCAACAGTGCTCCCGTGCAGTTCATCTACTCGTTAACAGAGCCACTCTTGGCTCCCATACGCAATGCGTTCGGACTAATCACTGTGGGTGGGATGTCTCTTGATATTGCACCCCTAGTCTTACTGCTAATGCTCGATATTATTAGAAGGTTGCTCTTTTACATTTTGTAGAAAATGGAGGGGATGTTTATGCCATTAACACCGCAGGACATAAATAGGAGAGAGTTTAAGAAGGTTATGCGGGGCTATAGCACGGAGGAAGTGGATGATTTCCTGGACCAAGTTACCAAAGATTATGAGTCAGCACTTAGAGACCTAGCGTCTTATCGTGATCAGGTTACCAGTTTAGAGGATAAGCTAGCTCACTATTACAAATTAGAGAAGACTTTACACGGCGCCTTAGTAGTCGCTCAGGAGACGGCAGAGGACGTTAAAAATTCTGCACGTAAAGAAGGGCAACTCATCTTGAAGGAAGCAGAAGTTCGGGCGGAAAGAGCAGTAGAAGAAGCTATTGGTAAGTCCCGTAAGATGGCTGGTGAATATCAAGAAGTACAAAAGCAGGCTGAGATTTTCCGCGGCCGACTTAGGGCTTTGTTGCAGGCGCAATTGGAAATGATCGGTTCTAGTGATTGGGATAAACTGACACAGTAGTGTGAATCCCCGCCCCAAGGGGCGGGGATTCACACTAAGGGAGGTTTCTTATGAAAGTGATAGGAATACTCGGCGGTATGGGCCCGCAAGCTACAATAGATCTATACCAGAAGATAATTAATAATACCCCTGCAACTAAGGACCAAGAGCATTTGCCGGTGCTGATTTGGTCGGACCCTACTATCCCTGATCGCACGGTGGCTATTCTGGGAGGTGGGGAGGATCCTTTGCCACATCTGCAGGCGGGAGTCGAGAAATTGATCGCGGGTAAAGCCCAGTGCATTGCTATTCCATGTAATACAGCCCATTATTTTTTGCCTCAGCTAGTTGCTTTAGCACCTACAATTACCTACTTAAACATGATTGAGCTTACGGCAATAGAGCTCAAGCAAAAATACTCACCTGGCTCAATCATTGCAGTTACGGGAACAACAGCCACGCTGAGGATTGGATTATATCAGAATGCACTCAAACAGGCAGGACTGGTTCCATTGCTGCCTGATGCAGATTTACATGACGAAGTGATGGACATTATTTTTGGGCCGCAGGGCGTTAAAGCTGGCTTCGTTGACCAAGCAAATAAGAATCGTTATGCGAAAGTCCTAAATTCTCTGCATGCCCAAGGTGCAACTTGCGTTATAGCAGGATGTACAGAACTTCCTCTATTAGTCGATTTAGCGCAGACCGTAGTTGTAGTAGACCCGACAGAAATCCTTGCTCGCAGAGCAGTCCAATTTGCGTTGAGCAGATGATATTTTTTACCTCCTTGCAGGGCAAATTAACCCTAACCCAAAGTTTGTACTATATGGGGGGTTAATGTATGAAAGATCATCTCATACGCTCTTTGGAAGACAAGGTAGCGAATTTGGCAGCATCTATGGAACGCATGAAACTAGCAGAGTACATAGGGCTTCTTAATAATCCCTTGCGCTTGCTCTGGGTTAACTTTTTGGCAGGATTAGCGCGTGGCGCGGGAATTGCCATTGGCGGTAGCCTGCTGGTAGCTGCCCTACTCTATCTCTTGAGCCAAATCGCTATCCTTAACCTCCCCCTCATCGGTGACTTCATCGCTGAAATTGTGCGTATAGTACAGAATCAACTGGGAAGGTAAGGGGGGCCTGTTATGAACAAAGAGGATTTAACGCGGTTTCGACAGCTTCTGTTGGACAAGAAGAAAGATGAAGAGCGAATGATTGAGAATATGTGGGAATATGGACTGAAGGAATCTCTAAGCGACTCGATTTCAGAATTTTCGACGTACGATAATCATCCGGCAGACATAGGCGCCGAGACGTTTGAAAGAAGTAAAGATCTTGCTCTGCGCGAGAATAGTAAGCGCATCCTAGAAGATATTGAAGCCGCCCTAGCTAGGATAGAGCAGGGCACCTATGGCCGCTGCGCAAAATGCAGTGACTATATAGAAAAGGCGCGGCTTCAGGTGCTGCCTCAGGCCACGCTATGCTCACATTGCAGTGCTAAGGTAGCTAATATCGTGGCTCACCGTCCTGTAGAAGAAGAGGTGCATGACATCTTTACCGGAATATTTGAAGACCAGCCTGATAGCACCGCCTATGATGGTGAGGACGCTTGGCAGGACGTCGATAAGTACGGTACGTCAAACGCTGTTGGTGATGTCCCAGGTGCACGTACGTTTAAGGATGCTTTCCACCATAGCGACGAGATGATTGGTCACGTGTGGCCAGAGGATAAGATTCCCGTCTCATTCAACCGCAGCAAGCGCAAGTATGTGATAGGGGATAAGACCTTTCCCAAAGATAAATAGAATGTTAGGCGGTTATTTGTATGAATTTGGCTCTAGTGATAGCTGGTCTAGTAGTCGTTCTAGACCAGCTAACTAAATATGCAGTAGTGCAACTGCTGCCCTACCTAAGCTCTCGCCCCGTTATCCCTGGAGTATTCTATTTCACCCATGTGCGCAATGTTGGCGCAGCCTTTGGTCTCTTCGCTGAACAGCGCGTGCTTTTTATTGTAGCTTTTGTCTTAATCACCGTAGCCTTCTTTGTTTTCAGAAGCGAGCTTAGGCAACTAGGTATGCTAGCTTTGGTAGCGAGCGGGTTGGTCTTAGGGGGAGCACTTGGCAATGCCATTGACCGCGTGTGGTTAGGGTACGTGGTTGATTTCTTTGACTTCAAAGTCTGGCCGGTCTTCAATGTGGCGGATTCGGCAATCGTGGTAGGATCTATATTGCTTGCCTTTTGCGTCATGAGGGCGGACGGCAAGTGAGAAAACTTCATCATGTGGTCGCACCAGAGGAAGCTGGAAAGCGTTTAGACGTCGCTTTAGCTTTGGTTTTTTCGGAGTTTACCCGCAGTGCCATCCAACGCCTGATAGAAGAGGGCAATGTAACTATCGAGGGACGTAAGGAACGCAGCAACTATAAGGTTAAGCTCAATCAAGCTATGGTGGTCACACTACCTGCAGCGGTGCCGTCGGTAGCACAACCCGAAGATATCCCGCTGTGCATTGTGTACGAGGATGGCGACTTAATCGTTATTGATAAGTCACAGGGCATGGTTGTGCATCCCGCAGCCGGCAACTACACTGGGACGCTAGTTAACGCCCTCCTCTACCACGTTGATGACCTCTCTGGCATAGGTGGTGAGCAGCGCCCTGGTATCGTTCATAGACTCGATAAAGATACTACGGGACTATTAGTCGTGGCAAAGAATGATAAGAGTCACGTGGCCTTACAGCAGCAGCTCTCTACCCGCACCATGAAACGTGAATACGTCGCCCTTGTACATGGCGCACTGAAAACTGATACGGGCACGGTGGATGCACCAATCGCAAGGCATCCGCAGCGCCGTAAAGAAATGGCAATAGTAAAGGATGGCAGGCTCGCCATAACTCACTATACGGTCGAGGAGCGGCTAATCGGGTATACGGTCGTGTGCCTGCAGCTCGAGACGGGGCGTACGCACCAGATTCGTGTGCACATGGCATCCATAGGTCACCCCGTGGTCGGAGACGCCGTATACGGGCCACAGAAATCTCCCTTTGCCTTACCTGGGCAAATGTTACATGCACGTAAACTTGGGTTTTTGCACCCGTCATCGGGTGAACGTATGACTTTTGAGAGCAAAGTTCCTCAGGTTTTTTTAGAGTTGCTGGACAAGCTTCGTAAAAAGCGTTGACAAGTTAATTTACTAGGGGTACATTTAGTGAGGCACCTTTAACAACGGTCCTGCGAGGCTGACAAGGTGGTTGAAAGAGCTAATTTTTTAGCCTTCCTGCCGTCAGCAGGAAGGCTTTAAGCGATTTTAGGCTACTTTAACACTTATGTCAAAGCTCAAATCAGTTGCTATTGTGGTTTATGAGGAGGGGAACAGGTGGAATACAAGGAAAAGGCACAGGTCATGGACGCGAAAGCTATGGAGCGTGCTATCACTCGGATCGCGCATGAGATCATTGAGCGCAACAAGGGAGTAAGCAATTTAATGTTGCTTGGGATCAAGCGGCGTGGAGTGCCCTTGGCTAATAGATTGCGCGACGCCATTCTGCGCATAGAAGGAGCCCTAGTAGAGGTTGGAGTTATAGATATTACGCTATATCGTGACGACCTGTCTGCTGAGCGGGAGCAGCCCTTGGTGCAGCCTGGAAACTTGTCAAGCGTTGCAGGAAAGACAGTGGTGCTGGTAGACGACGTGCTCTACACTGGCCGCACTGTGCGAGCGGCACTAGACGCAATTGTTGACAACGGGCGCCCCACCAATATCCAGCTGGCAGTGTTGGTGGATCGTGGACACAGGGAACTACCTATCCGAGCGGACTATGTAGGCAAAAACATTCCTACTTCTCGGCGCGAACTAATTGCAGTAGAGGTGGATGAATTCGACGGTCAAAACCAGGTGCTTATTCTAGAGCAGAATAACCTTTAATAGCGTACTGAGATACGGAAAGGGGTATATAGATGAGTAAAAGTTACGATCCAATTCCATGGTCAAAACTAATACCACTGGGGCTTCAACACGTATTCGCCATGTTTGGGGCAACCATTCTAGTGCCAGTCCTCACAGGATTAGACCCGCGTACAGCCCTGTTCACCTCAGCGGTGGGCACCTTGTTGTTTCTGATAATTACTAAGGGCATGGTTCCTGCTTACTTGGGCTCTTCCTTTGCATTTATAGTGCCGATTCAGATTGCCACAGCGTCTTATGGCGTGAATGGAGCATTATTCGGGTGTTTTGTCGCTGGTCTTGTATATGTTGCTATTAGCGCAATAATAAAATCCGTGGGCATTGGTTTCGTTGAGAAATACTTCCCACCAATAGTTGTCGGCCCGGTCATTATGACCATAGGTCTAGGCCTAGCAAGTGTGGCCAGCGATATGTCTAACGTCAACATCACCGTAGCGATGGTTACTCTTGGCGTAACCATCCTAGTAAGCTACTATGGCAAAGGGCTGTTTAAGATTATCCCCATTCTTATGGGTATAACAGGCGGTTACCTCTTTTCACTAGCCCTCCATTTCACGGGTAGAGCAGAACTTTTCAATTTTGCTGATCTAAAGGCCGCCTCTTGGATGCCTGCTTTCCCTGACTACCTTATGCTTCTGTTCACAGAGCCTAGTGCCACGGTGTTGAACCCCAGCAATTGGGCATTAGGTGCTGTTCTGATAGTGGCACCGGTTGCAGCAGTAACCGTTATTGAGCATCTCGGTGATATTTTAACCATCAGCCGTACTACCGGCCGCGATTTCCTTACCGAACCGGGCCTTCACCGCACTATCCTCGGTGATGGTCTCGCCACCTCCATGGCCGCCCTGTTTGGTGGACCCCCAAATACGACTTACGGCGAAAACGTCGGTGTGCTCGCGATCACCAAGGTCTTCAACCCCATCGTCGTTAAGGTAGCCGCGGTATTTGTGCTCGTATTCAGCGTTATTCCTAAGGTCGGTGCGGCAATAGGTACTATTCCAGCTCCTGTTATGGGAGGCGTTGTAGTTCTGCTGTTCGGTATGATCGCTTCCGTGGGTATCCGTACCCTCGTTGAGAAGAGGGTTGATCTTAGTGACACTCGCAACCTCGTAATTGCTAGTACGATTATTATCCTCGGTATCAGTGGTCTAAAGTTTGCTGGTTTGCAAGGTATGGGTCTAGGTGCAATAGTTGGCCTCCTCTTAAACGTTTTGCTACCTGAAAAGACACCGCATAAAGATAGTCACGAGCTACCCGCGCTTAAATACAAAGAGGCACCACGTTACGATGATTAAACAAAAAGCCGGTGCTGTTGAGGCAGCACCGGCTTTTTGTTGCCATGGCACCTTATCGCATTATGCAATAATGCTGTCGGGTAACACATGGAGCATATTAATCTCGGCTCCTCTCCCAGTGAGACGAACATGAACACAGTTTAACCCCTGCGCCTTGGCTAGCGGCTGGGGCTGGTGGCAAAGCTATTCCTGTTTCGCCTCTGGTTCCTTTGGGTTCCTTACATAAATTGTCTGCTGATTTTCGTAGATAACAAAGCCGGGCTTTGCACCGTTAGGGCGCTTTACGTGTTTTCGCTCTGTATAATCCACGGGTACGAGTGCCGATGAGCGTTGGCTGCTGTAGTAAGCGGCAAGATTTGCAGCGAAGAGGAGGGTGCTTTCAGGGACGTCCCCCTGTGCGTGGATCAAAACGTGGCTCCCCGGAGCCTTTTGCACATGTAGCCACACGTCACTGGGACTAGCTTGTTTTACTAGCTGCTCATTCTGTAGGTTGTTGCGCCCCACCTCTATACTAAGCCCATCAGGTGATACAAAGCGACGTGGTCCCGTTGAGGCTGGAGCTACGCGTTTTTTATACGCAACTACGGGAGCTTTTGGCATCAGGCCTTGCTCCCTCATTTCCGCCTCAATTTCGCGTAGGGTGCTGAGCTCCTCGGCGTGCTCTATACTGGTCTCTAAAGTAAGAAGGTACTCCTGCTGGGCGGAGGTGTCCTTCAGTCGTTCTAGGCCATGTTTCTCAGTGTTAAGGGCGCGGTTGTAGCGTTTGAAGTAGGCTTTGGCATTGTCGGTGTGGCCAAGCTTGGGGTCAATGGGTATGTGTACACGTTCTAGGGATTCGCTATAAAAATCAGTAACCTCAGCGAATGCACCTGTAATCTTACATGTTCCAATATTAGCATATAGCAATTCGCCATAGCGTTTAAATTCATCGCGTTGCTGTGACAGCCTAATATCTTCGTTTAGCGCTGCAGTTTTTCTCACGTTTTTCTCCGTATGAGTGTGTATTGTTTTCCGCAGTCTTTGGCGTAGCACCTCAGTAGACTGCGTTGCTGTAGCGGTTCCAAGGGCTAGGGCTATAGTTGCGTTTATCCCCTCTACTTGTAAGGGGTCAATATTGAGGTGAGTTAGGGGGAAGACGTGAAAGAGCACTTTATCTCCCCTATAGATGTAACCTGAGTGTATAGACTCTGTAGTAGCGCGTGAGGCTAGGTGGCCTATTTCGTTCACCATAGCAGTTGCCTGCTTTAGCGTCACTTCAGTTGAGGGTAATCCGATTAGGTCATGTCTGTGTGCAATTTCGCGCGCTAGGAGTTGGGAGAGCCCCTGGACTGTATCGGAGAGGATGCTAGGGACAGCCTTGAGAGAAAGTCTCTCCATGATATCTTTAGCACCTATACTACGTGGGTCTTGTTTATCTTGTGTTGGAGGTAGTTCGTATTTTAGTCCTGGTAGCAATGGACGCGTAGTTGAGGTGTTGAGGCTAATGCGCTTAATAGCATCAACGATGACCGCGTTATCGCGGGTAAGAATGATGTTGCTGTGTCGACCAGTAAGCTCTACGCACAAACGGAATGTGGCAGGGTTACCAAGTTCATCGCGACTAGCGAAGTCTAGGAATATGACTCGCTCAAATCCGGGCATGGAGATGCGCTCTAGACGCGATCCTTCAATGTGCTTGCGTAACAACAAGCAGAAGAAAGGTGGGGTATGTGGGTTATCAAGTTGCTCGCTAGAGACTACTAGACGTGGCAGCTGTGGGTCAACAGAAGCAACAAGTCGATGGCGCTTACCAGCAGAGCTGAGTTGTAGAGTTAGTGTATTAGCCGTTGGCTGATGCACTTTTTCGAGTTTAGCTCCTCTGTATGTTGCATTTAGCTCTAAACAGTGGGCATTTAGCACAAATCCGTCAAGGCTCATTTTAACGCCGCCTTTCGTTGGTTTGTTCCTGGTTCTTTGTTCTTAGTTCCTCGTAGAGACATTCACATGGCACATAGCGCAATGGGGGGGGGCGTTCTCCGCTCTCAGCTATCCGCTCTTAAGAAAGCGGCAAGCGGACTGCGGAAAGCGCTTAATCTCTAGTGATTAGTATTTGCGGGTAGTGATTCGTACCCTGTCATGGTTCATGATTTATGATCCATTCCCTGTCCCCTACTATATCGTGCTCATTTTCTAATCTCAACAGGAATAGAGTTTAAGAGGTAAGGAGGTGGTTTTATGTCCCGAAAATACGATTACCACTCCATGAGTTACACCGATGTCTTACAGCTGTTTCGTTCATCCACGCCAGGGTTAACTCCTCGTGAGGCAGAGGATAGGCTAGAGATTTATGGCCATAACCGCCTAGCAGAAAAGAGGCGACCCTCAGCTATTAGAATTTTCCTTGCGCAGTTTAAGGACCTGATGACCTTAATCCTACTTGGAGCAACTCTGGTCTCGGGGCTATTAGGCGAGTATGCGGACGCAGCAACAATTATTGCCATTGTACTGCTAAATGCTTGTTTAGGGCTAATACAAGAAATCAGAGCGGAAAAAGCTATGGCCGCACTCAAAGAGTTAGCTGCCCCGGTGGTAACAGTGCGGAGGGGTGGACAAGAGCAGATACTTAAGGCGGAATATCTTGTCCCGGGTGATATTGTTCTACTAACCGCAGGGGATCGAATTCCTGCCGACATGCGGCTTGGGCATACGTCTGCTTTTGAAGTAGAAGAGGCTGCCTTAACGGGAGAGTCTCTTCCCGTAAAGAAATCTGTCAAAGAAGTAGCTGAGCAAGCCCCATTGCCGGAACGAAGACCTATGGTGTATTTTGGCACCATGGTCACCAAGGGCAACGCTAGCGGGGTAGTGGTAGCCACTGGCATGGAGACAGAGGTCGGACGCATAGCGGAGTTGCTACAGACGGAGCAAGAACCTACCCCCTTACAAAATCGACTGTCTCAATTAGGGAAATATATTGTGGCGGCATGCCTTCTAGTGTGTTCTGGGGTTGTTGCCTTAGGTATCATGCGTGGCGAACCAGTCCACCATATGCTCCTGGCAGGTGTAAGTCTAGCCGTAGCTGCCATTCCTGAAGGCTTACCAGCGATAGTTACCATAGTACTTGCCTTAGGGGTACAACGCATCTCCAAGGTTAATGCCTTAGTGCGTAGACTTCCTGCGGTAGAAACTCTTGGTAGTGCTACTGTTATTTGTTCAGACAAGACTGGGACACTTACGTGCAACCAAATGACTGTGCGAGAAATCTATGTGGCAGGGCATGGGTTCGTGGTGACTGGCGACGGACTCAATCTGCGCGGTGAGTTTAGACCAATTGAAAATTCCCTATCACAAAAAGATGACTCCGCACTTAAGTTGGCCCTACGAATCGGTGCAGTCTGCAACAATAGCAAGCTTACCACAGGTAAGTTCATCTCGGTAATAGGAGACCCTACAGAAGGGGCATTAATTGTTGCGGCAAGGAAGGCTCAACTTGAGTTAACTGATAGACGTCTAGGAGAAGTGCCCTTTGATTCTGCACGCAAAACAATGAGCGTTGTAATAGAAGATCGCCTCGGCAAACGGTGGCTCTTTACTAAAGGAGCGCCCGACACATTGCTTACTAAGTGCTCATACGAGCTCAGCAGTGGCAAGAGAAAGCGCCTGAGTAGAGAGAGGCTTGATGTTATTACTGGCCAGAATGAGCACTATGCGTCTCGCGGCCTGCGAGTTCTTGGCCTTGCTTATC
This sequence comes from Bacillota bacterium, assembly GCA_009773495.1. GTDB lineage: Bacteria > Bacillota > UBA994 > UBA994 > UBA994 > WSXW01. Next base: position 45,711 of record WSXW01000001.1, on the reverse strand, counting down.
GAGAGTATAACGGAGATGCAGAGATAGAAAAAGCCGATTTGGTGGAGCAGGACTTGACTTTTGTGGGGTTAATCGCGATGCAAGACCCGCCACGTCCTGAGGCTAAGGATGCACTAAGTCTGTGTCAACTAGCAGGAATACGTGTTATCATGATTACCGGTGATCATGCCTTGACTGCCTTAGCAATAGCTAAGGAAATTGGAATGACTGGAAGAGATGGTCGAGTGGTTCTAGGTAGTGAAATAGCTAATCTTTCAGAGCCTAAGCTGAGGGACGTTGTGGCAGAGGTAAATATATATGCACGTGTCTCCCCCGAACATAAGCTGCGCATAGTTCGCGCTCTGCGACATCAGGGTCACGTTGTAGCAATGACGGGTGACGGTATTAACGATGCTCCCGCTCTGAAAGAGGCCGACATAGGAGTCAGCATGGGGCAGTGTGGTACAGAAGTGGCGCGCGAGGCGTCATCGTTAGTGCTACAGGATGATAATTTCGCCACAGTAGTTGAGGCTGTACGGGAAGGGCGAGGGATCTACGACAATATCCGCAAATTTATACGATACTTATTAGCATGCAATGTCGGGGAGCTTCTTTCCGTATTTATTGCCATGTCTATTGCGTTACCGCTGCCACTTCGACCCATGCAGATACTGTGGGTAAACCTAGTAACAGATGGTCTTCCTGCCATGGCGCTGGGTGTAGATATACCAGATGCACAGATTATGTTGCGTCCACCGCGACTGCGGAATGAGGGGATATTCAGTCGTGGTTTGGCACGAAAAATCATCTCAAGAGGTGTGCTTATTGGTATTAGCACGGCTCTAGTCTTTGGGGCAAGTCTACAAATGCATGGTGACTTGGCGCGTGCACAAACAATGGCGTTTGGTACATTGGTATTGTGTCAGTTGTTTCACGTTTTTGATTGTCGTTCTGAAGTAATGGGAGTTGCAGAGAAGGGTATTCTAACAAATCCTTTATTATTAGCTTCAGTAGGCTTATCTCTGGTTTTGGTGCTTGTATCTATCTACGTCCCCTTCCTACAAGGGCTATTTGGGAATGTACCATTAGATCTACGCCAGTGGGTTATAATTGTGCTTGCTTCTGGCCTACCATCTATAATTATTGGCATGCGCCGAGCAGTCCTGTACAGGGTTCGGCGTTAGTCTCTCTTGATTATCCGCTCAAAGCATGTATACTATCTTTAGGTTATGGAATGGGACTGCTTGTACATAGAGGAGGCAAACATTTGAGTATTCGCAGTATGACCGGATTTGGCCGGGTAAGCGGGGAAACAGCCTTAGGCTCCCTTACTGTTGAGATGAAGTCGGTTAATCACCGCTACTTAGATATCTCCTTGAGATTACCGCGGGACCTATCAACTCTAGAAGAGGATATTAAAGGTTGGATTCGGGATAGGATCAGTCGTGGCCGAATTGAAGTTAGCATCCGGCTGCAATCGGGTGCTTTTAAGAATGGTGGAGTTATCTTTAATCACAGCGAGGTCCAGTCGTATGTGAGTAAGCTCCAAAGTCTGGCTGCAGATGCAGGTGTCTCTTTCGAAATACGCTTAGAACACTTACTAGCCCTGCCGGGCGTACAGATTGAACCTGAAGTTATCATAGATGAACAAGATGTTACGGAGCAGGTTAAGGGGATAGTTAAGAATGCAGTCGCATCTTTGCTAGCTTCACGTGAGCTGGAAGGAACTAAATTGGCTCATGATTTGAGCAGGCGCTTGACCATTATCGAAAAACTTGTAGACGGCATAGAAAGTAGAGCGGGTCTTAGTGTTGAAGCCTACCGCCAAAGACTTCAAGACAATGTGGCTCGTATATTATCTAGTGTAACTGTAGAGCTTGCTAGACTTGAGCAAGAAGTTGTTTTGTTTGCCGAGCGCAGCAGTATCACAGAGGAGCTTGTGCGGTTACGGACTCATACCCATAGTTTTGCACAATTCTTAGGAGTATGCGAGGCCATAGGCCGGAAGATGGACTTTTATGTGCAGGAAATGAATCGTGAGGTAAATACTATAGGCAGCAAGTCTGCAGACGTAGGAATTAGCCATATGGTTGTAGAAATAAAGAGTGAGTTGGAGAAAATAAGAGAACAGGTGCAGAACATCGAGTAGTTGTTTCGCCACCTTGGGAGGTTAGTATGGACATCAGGCTTATTAATATTGGTTTTGGCAACATAGTATCTGCCAATCGCATGGTTGCCATCGTTAGTCCAGAGTCTGCTCCTATAAAACGCATTATCCAAGAGGCGCGAGATCGTGGTATGCTAGTTGATGCCACATATGGTCGGCGAACACGTGCTGTGATTATCACTGACAGTGACCACATTATTCTCTCTGCAATTCAACCAGAGACTGTAGCGCATAGACTGACAGCAAGAGATACCCGCGATGACTCCGACGAGGAAGTTGAAGAGTAGCAGAGTAGGAGGTTTTTAACCATGATGATTTACCCTTCCGTTGATAAGCTCCTGCGCAAGGTAGATAGCAAGTATACTTTGGTAATTGCTTCTGCTAAGCGCGCGCGCGAGCTCATGCAGCAAACTAAGCCAATGTCCGCTAAACCAGTAACGGTAGCGCTAGAGGAGATTGAGCAGGGGATTATTACTTACCAGAGACTTAAACAGGGTGTAAAGTAGCATGGCAATGTCATGCTACTTTTTCTAATAAGCCAATGTACTGTGAAGTTGTGGTTAATGTGCACGCCTTGCATGACAGACGTCTCACATATCGGGGCCAAGCAAAGGTCGGCAGTCTTGTTCGAGTGCCTCTAGGCAACCGTCAAGTGGCTGCAATAGTCGTAGAAAATCTAGATGATACTGATAGAACTGATCAGGAGATTAAGGATATAATAGGCCCTCTCTATGGAGGGCATGTATGGTTAGACGCCAATCTCTTGTCGCTTGCCGACACCATAGCAGAATTCTATCTTTGTTCTTACGGGGCAGCTCTAGAATTAATGCTACCTGTGCCTCTAGGGCTAAAGGAGACAGCGGGCCTAAAGAGAGCTAAAGTTGATGCCCTAGAGCAGACGTCGGAAGTATTGAACCGTACCAAGCCTACGGAGTTTACTCCCGAGCAGCTGTACGCCGCCACAAAAATAACCACAGCGATGACCAATGGCGAAAGTACACCATACCTCCTACACGGTGTAACTGGCAGCGGTAAGACAGAAGTATACTTATTGGCTATTGAGCACGCACTAAGAATGGGCAAACAAGCTATCTACCTCGTACCAGAGATTTCTCTTACTCCTCAAATCGTATCCATACTCTCTAGCCGGTTTGGAGATAGACTAGGCGTGCTACATAGTGGCTTATCCCCAGGCTTAAGGGCGCGGACATGGAAAAGGATACAGGTCGGCGATATTCGCATTGTTGTTGGTGCTCGTTCGGCCATTTTTGCACCAGTGAGTGATATCGGTGTAATAATTGTTGATGAGGAACACGAAACTAGCTATCGACATGAGGGAGGCGTTAACTTCCACACTCGTGTTGTAGCCCAATTAAGAGTTAATCAACAAGGAGGAGTGGTTGTTTTAGGAAGCGCCACCCCCTCTCTAGATGTCTACTCTTCCGCAGCACGAGGTAAGACTAATCTCCTGTCCATGACATTGCGACCTCAAGGGAGTAGTCTGCCCGAGGTTGAGTTGGTTGACATGAGGGAGCAACTTAGGGCCGGACATAAAAAACTGATTTCATTGCCACTGTTCTGCGCCCTAGAGGAAAGGCTTGCGGCAGGCGAGCAGGGCCTATTATTATTTAACCGCAGGGGTTACGCTCAATTCTCTCTCTGCCAAGATTGCGGACATATTCCGTTATGTCCGCACTGCGATGTGAGCTTGCATTTTCATTCTGGTCCGGGATTACTTAAGTGTCACTATTGCGGTTATACTGAACGGGTACATCGCGAGTGTAGACGGTGTGGCAGCCTTAGCCTGCGTAATCGTGGCGCTGGCACAGAAAGACTTGAAGAGGAGCTCATAGAGCTATTCCCACAGTATTCCATTACACGAGTAGACGCTGATACTACAAGTCGCAAAGGTGCGCACCAACAGCTATTATCTGAGTTTGGTTCGGCCAACACGCAAATAATGCTGGGTACTCGTATGATAGCTAAGGGACTAGACTTTCCTAATGTAACGGTTGTAGGTGTGATTGATGCCGACAGCGGGTTGTTTTTTCCGGACTTCAGGGCAGTGGAAGAGAGCTTTCATTTATTGATGCAGGTAGCCGGAAGATCCGGACGTGGTAAACTAAAGGGTAAGGTGTATGTTCAAACCTTTAATCCAGATCATTATTGTCTTCGTTTAGCCGCCGAGCAAAGCTACGAGGCTTTCTATAAGCTAGAATCTAGGTTGAGAAGGAAGTTGGATTATCCGCCGTTTGGTGGTTTGGTAACACTACATTTTCGGGGCGTAGACCAAGCTAAAGTCCAGACTACCGCTCGAAGCGTGGCGATGCTGTTTGGGTCGCAGACAGGCATAGTACTGCTAGGGCCAATAGCTGCAAGCCCTGAGCGGGTGAAGAGAATCTATCGTTATCAACTAATTCTTAAGGGAGAGAGCAGACGCATGCTGCAAAAGCTTTTAACCGGATTAAAGCAGGAGATAGACGAGTGCTGTAGTAACGTTGTTAATTGGTTTGTGGTCATAGACTAGAACGGGGTGGTGCAAAGAATGGCTATTCGTATTGTGCGAGAGAAGGGTGACCCTGTTTTAAGGGAGCATACGGCTACTGTAAAGAGATTTGATGAGACCCTGGCCCGTTTGGTAGAAGATATGTTTGAGACAATGTATCACTACAACGGGGTAGGGTTGGCAGCACCCCAAATTGCTATCCCCAAGAGCATTATAGTGCTCGATGCCGGGGATGGGGAGCGATACGCTCTGATTAACCCCAAGATAGTTCTGGCAGAGGGTCACGAAGTTGGTGTCGAAGGGTGTCTGAGTGTTCCAGGGGTCTATGGCGAAGTCGAGCGTTATTCGCAGATCCGGGTGCATGCTCAAGATTTGAAGGGCGAACTCCTAGAGATAGAAGCCACAGAGTTTTTGGCCCGAGTACTGCAGCATGAGCTCGATCACTTGCAAGGAGTACTGTTTGTAGACAAAGTTATTCGTTATCTACCGGAAGAAGAGCTAGCCGATGAGTAGACGGATTGTGTTTATGGGCACTCCGGACTTTGCTGTTCCATCTCTTAAGGCAATTCATAGTGCGGGGCATACGATCCTAGCAGTGTATACTAAGCCTGACAGCCCTGCAGGTCGCGGCAGAGGTTTGACGCCTCCGCCGCTTAAGGAGGTAGCGCTTAAGTTAGGCTTACCGGTTTACCAACCTCAAAGCCTGCGAAGGTTCGAGGTGTTAAAGGAGTTAATAGCTCTTAACCCTGAAGTTATCGTGGTCGCGGCTTACGCTCAATTGCTTCCGCAGGGGGTCTTGAGCTTGCCTAGTTACGGGTGCATAAACATTCACGCCTCACTTTTGCCGAAGTATCGGGGCGGGGCACCTATTCATTGGGCTATAGTAAACGGAGAGACAGAGACAGGAATTACCATAATGCAAATGGCGCGGGGATTAGATACCGGAGATATGATTCTTCAGGAGCGAATCCCCATACTTATAAACCAAACTTGCGGCGAGATATTTACTGAGCTCGCAGAGCTTGGGGCAGAGCTAATAATCAAGGTGCTTAGTTTTGAAGACCTAGGTGAGTCACAACGTAGAGAGCAGAACGACACTGATGCTAGTTACGCTCGTAACGTAACCAAAGAAAACGGAAGATTGGACTTCAACAAGAGTGCTCTCGCTATCCATAACAAAATAAGAGGATTCAACCCGTGGCCAGGTGCCTTTACTACAGTAAGTGGTAGCTACTTGCGAATCCTGCAATCTCGCTTGAGTGAAGAACAGCTTAGACTCGCACCTGGTCTAGTTGAGGCGAGAGCCGAGAAAGTGTTTGTAGGCTGCGGTGATACCTGTTTAGAAATTCAGGCGGTTCAGCCCGCAGGCAAAAAAATTATGAGCGCGGCTGATTTCCTAAGAGGTTATAATAATAAAGAGTTAGGAGCAAGACTGTTCTTAGCTACCTAACACGGAGAAGGAGGCGTTAGTATGTTATTTGGTGGTCCAGGCTTTGCCCTAATATTAGTGGCAATGTTATTTGCATCCTTTGCGCAGATTAAAATACGGAGTGCCTACCAAAAGTATAGTATGATGCGGGTGTTGTCTGGTAGGACAGGCGCCGACGTAGCCAAGGATATTTTACGCCGCGGTGGATTAGATGGCGTTGAGGTTGAACCTATCCAGGGGGTTCTCTCTGACCATTACGACCCTCGTGCTAGGAAGGTCCGTTTGTCGTCTGAAGTATTTAACGGCTCATCAGTGGCTGCACTGGGAATTGCTGCCCATGAGACCGGACACGCCCTGCAACACCATGAGCAATACTTCCCGCTGGCACTGCGCAGTTCAATTCTGCCCGTGGCCTCATTCGGGTCAAATCTGGCGTTCCCACTTTTCTTCGCCGGCCTCTTTTTTAATAATCCCCTGTTTATGGATGTAGGTATTTTTCTCTTTGCAGGTGCGGTCTTGTTTCAGATAGTAACCCTACCGGTTGAGTTTAATGCTAGCCAGCGTGCTGTGGCTCTACTGCATACAGGAGGTTATGTCACACGCGAAGAAGAGGGCCCAGTACGGGATATGCTTCGGGCGGCAGGCTACACATACTTGGCTGCAACCGCTGTGTCGTTGGCTCACTTTTTGCGCCTAGTATTGTTGCGTGGCAGTCGTAGGAGGTAGGGTTGGATAATCCACGATTGCAGGCCTTACGGGTACTTATGTCCGTTGATTCAAATAAAGCCTACGCAAATTTAGCCTTTCCAAAGGATAACGAACAGGGTGTGAGCGGTGTTGATAGGGCACTGCTTATTCAGCTTGTGTATGGTACCTTGAGTCACCAAATTACGCTTGATTACGTACTTAATCAATGCCTCAAAAAACCGCTCGATACAATGCCGGTACCAGTGCGAAACATCTTAAGGGTGGGTGCTTTTCAACTGTTATTCCTAGACAGGATCCCCCCCCGCGCAGCCGTGGACGAATCCGTTAAGCTAGCTCATAAGTTTGGACACCGCGGAACCATCGGTCTTGTTAACGCTGTCCTGAGAAAAGTAGCGGCAAGTACCGATATTAACTGGCCTGATAAGGACATGGATTTGATCCATTACCTATCCGTACGCTATGCACATCCCCAATTTTTAGTGGGGCGATATTTGCAGCAGTTCGGCAGTGAGGAAACAGAACAGATTCTCCAAGCAAACAATGAACCACCTAGGTTTACTATTCGTGTAAACACTCTGCGAACAGAAGTAAAGTCTTTGGCAACAACATTTAGTGAACTAGGGATATACGTTGAGCCAGGGCTTTACGTGCCAGAGGTGCTCTACCTTTCTAAGGCGCCATCCTTTGAAGGCGACGCTTTTCAGCAGGGGTTATATATAGTGCAAGGGGAGGCATCCGCCCTTTGTGCGCATTTCTTGGACCCTCAACCAGGTGAGACAGTTGTAGACCTGTGCGCAGCCCCAGGTGGGAAAACCACTCACATCGCGGAACTGATGCAGAACACAGGTGTCGTATATGCTTTTGACATTAATCCCCAGAGACTAGGGCTTGTTCGTCAGAATGCACAGCGCTTGCGGTTAACATCGATCAAAACGGTCGCTGCTTCAGCCCAAGAGGCACAAAATACGATACAGCAAGCTGACCGCGTTTTATTAGACGCCCCCTGCTCGGGTTTTGGTGTAATAAAACACAAACCTGATATTAGATTACATCGCTCTGAAGCTAGTATTAAAGAGCTTGCAGAGCTGCAACGAGAGTTACTTGTGAAGGCGGCTGACCTAGTGAAACCAGGCGGAACTCTCGTATACAGCGTCTGCACCACTGAGCCCGAAGAAACCACCGATGTCGTTAGAGCGCTTCTTAGCAATCGGTCAGATTATGTTTTAGCAGAGCCTCCGCGCCTAGTGGGAACACGCCAGCGTAAGGATGGTGTGGGTTTTCTTTTTTTACCCCACCGCGATGGCCTAGATGGATTCTATATTGCATCATTTATCCGAGCAGGGAAATAGAATAGGAGCGTTGAAGAATGGCAGTAGATTTCTTAAGTATGTCTTCCGAAGAGCGTGCAAATTTTATCAAAGCACTTTGTCAGCCCCAGTTTAGGGTAAAACAGATTGAGGAATGGCTATTCAGTCGGGCTGTTTTAGATTACAATCAGATGACTAACCTCCCGTTATCATTACGGGAGCAACTGGTAGAAACAAAAATCCCACTAGTAGCTTCGTCGCTTAGAGACCAACAGAGCTCTCCCTCGGCCGTCAAGTTTGTGGTTGAATTGGCCGATTTACAATTGGTAGAAGCCGTAATTATGTTTTATCATCATGGAGTGACCCTCTGCGTGTCTTCACAAGTAGGGTGTAAAATGGCTTGTGGTTTCTGTGCATCTGGTCAAGGTGGATACAAACGCAATCTCTCTTCACACGAGATGACAGCACAGCTTATACTGGCAAACAACTTACTAAGTGAGAGAGATCAGAAAGTTACTCATATAGTAATGATGGGGATGGGCGAACCATTAGATAATTATGAAGCAACCATCGGCTTCCTGCGCACAGTCGCTTCGCCTCACTTCGGCATCAGCCCTCGCCGTATTACTGTCTCGACTTGTGGGCTGGTCCCCCAAATCGAGAGGCTGGCCTTAGAGGGATTGCCTGTGACCCTAAGTGTTAGTTTGCATGCCCCCAATGACACAATTCGTGAGCAGCTAATGCCCGTTAGTAAGCGCTATGCTTTTAACCAGGTTCTGGCTGCTATGCATTTATACCAGCAGAGGTCCGGCCGACGTGTTACCATTGAGTATACGCTGATTAAAGGCGTGAATGATTCCGAGAAAAATGCTACAGAACTTGCCACCAAGATAAGAGGCGGTGACTTCCACGTTAATCTTATTCCAGTGAACCCCGTGGAAGGCATGCCGTGGGAAAGACCCACTTTGCCGAGAGTTAGACGCTTCCAGGCAGTCCTTGTGGCGGCCGGTATAAACGCTACAATCAGAAGAGAGATAGGAGTCGGAATAAGCGGCTCGTGCGGTCAGTTGAGGAGAAGTCTCACGGATAAACGCTAGTGGGGTGATACTGTGTGGGTGGTTCAAGTAGACAGTAACAAGGGTAAAGTAAGGGCAGTAAACCAGGACAGCTGGGTAAATAAAACCATCTCCTTGTATGGGGAGAACATCCTCTTGTGTGGTGTTGCTGACGGTATGGGTGGGCATCGCTCTGGAGATGTGGCTAGTCGCATTGCCGTGACACAACTTGCTCAAGGTGTTGGAAGCAGTGCAACAGAAATGGGCTTACCGGAGGCTCTTGCACAGGGATTTAGGGATGCCAACCAAAAAGTGTACCATGAATCTCTATCGCGCGAGGAATGTGCTGGGATGGGAACTACATTGACAGCTGCCCTTATCTATGGGGATAATCTTTTTCTTGGCCACGTGGGCGACAGTCGTGCCTATGGGTATTCAAGGCATGGGTTTGCTAGATTCACACGGGATCACTCTCTAGTGGAGGAACTAGTCCGCCAAGGGGGACTTACCCTAGACGACGCGGAGAAGCACCCGCAGCGTCATATGTTGACCAAAGCACTAGGCATTGAGGCGGAAACAGAAGTTGACTACGCGATGATCAATTTAATTGATAGTTGTTGCGTTCTGTTTTGTACCGATGGATTGACGAGGCTAGTGTCTGATGGAGAAATAGAGAGTGTTTTGGCAGGAGCCAGAGATAGAGCACAGGCAGTAAAACAGCTAATGGACATGGCCCTTGACCGTGGGGCTCCAGATAATGTTACTATCGTTCTGGTGTGTCGGGAAGGAGGTGCTGAGTGATGGTGGGGAGAGTACTCGGTGGCCGTTATGCACTAGGTGAACGTTTGGGCGGAGGTGGCACGGCCTTTGTATACAAGGGACGTGATTCCCTGCTGAATCGAACTGTAGCCGTAAAGGTCCTTAACACACAACTGACAAGCGATGAGGACTTTGTGGCCAAATTTCGTCGCGAAGCACAAGCCGCAGCAAGCCTTTCAAACCCTCACATCGTCGGCATATATGATGTCGGCCAGGACGGGGATATTTACTATATTGTGATGGAATACGTTGAAGGTAAAACCCTAAAACACCATATTATGGACAAAGGTCCTTTGGACACGTCCCAGGCTCTCGATGTTGCCATGCAAATTGCTGAGGGGCTACGTCATGCACATCGGCACGGAGTAATTCATCGCGACATTAAGCCTCATAATATTCTGTTAACCCGGGATGGACAGGCAAAAGTAGCCGACTTTGGTATTGCTCGAGCTACCACTTCGTCGACACTTACCCAAAGTGGCTCTCTGATGGGCTCGGTCCACTATTTATCGCCTGAGCAAGCTCGAGGAGGCTTTACTAATGAACGGTCAGACATATATTCCTTAGGCGTTGTGTTATATGAGATGATCACGGGTCAGGTACCCTTCACCGGGGATAACGTTTTTTCCATTGGGCTTAAACATTTACAGGAATCACCGCGACCCCCGCGCGAGCTGAACAAGGATATAGATCCTCGCTTAGAAGAGATAGTTTTAAAGGCGATGAGTAAGGAGCAAGGTGCACGATTCAGCTCTGCAGACGGGATGCTCAATGCTTTAGCAGATATTGCCGGTAGTATGGAGAACCAAACGGAGAGGAAGATGTCGAAGCGTAGAACTAAAGAACAAGCGGAATCTCTCCCAGAATTGGATAATACTTATGTTCCTGGGATGAATGCGGCATCGACTACGAGGAGGAACGACATGGCAACCAAGAGTAAAAAGAAGACCCCTTGGTTAACTATCGTCTCAGCAGCGATGTTGATGGTGATGCTGACCACTGTAATGGTGCTGTTTTATGTGTTTTGGCCACGCCCGGAGGTAGAAGTCCCTAATGTGGTGGGTCATTCCTTGCAAGAGGCTGAGGTGCTACTACGGGCAGCGAACTTGTCCTACACGATTATGGATGGGGAATGGAACTCGGCAGTACCAGCTAATGAGGTGATAAGGCAGCAGCCTGAAGGCGGACGGGTCGTTAGGAGTGGTCGTGTGATACAAATTGTTCCTAGCCGGGGCCCCGAGCTGCTTGAAGTCCCAGACATTGTCGGGATGACTCTATTACAGGCACAGATTACGCTATTGGAAGCCGGGTTCGTCCTCGGTCAACAGTCTACCCGTTCGAGTGAAACGGTGCCAGTCGAACAGATTATAGAGCAAAACCCACGGGTAGGCTTCCGGGCTGAGCGTGATCAGCAGATAGATGTGGTTGTGAGCACTGGTCCTGTTATCGTAGAGCTGAGTTCTCCGCCATTAGTTGGCCTTAGTGAAATTGAAGTGGTCGAAACGCTTAACGCGCTCGGGTTAACAGTAGGTGCAATATCTCGAGACTACAATCCCGCACCTTATGGCACAATTATAGGACAGTCGCCACAGGCAGGTGAGCGTTTACGTCCAGGGGAGGCTATAGCTATTGTCATAAGCCGTGGCACACTACTCCCAGTGACAGTCCACATACCACGGTCCAAATTACCAGCTAACGCTCATTTGGAAATAAGTGTAGAAGACCGTGAGGGTAGGCGTGTTGTGGTCAACAGGGTTGTTGCTCCGGGAGAAGAGGATGTTAATGAACAGGTTTCGGGTATAGAACCGTATCGCTTAATTGTGAAAATTGATGGTCGCGTTGACCGCGATGAGACTATTGGTCGGGGAGGAAACTAATTGTTGGTAGGGCGCATCATCAAGTTATTAGCGGGCTTTTACTTTGTAAAGACAGAAGACTCTGTATTGCGTTGTAGAGCTCGAGGCAAGCTTAGAGCCGGGGCGGAACAACCATGGGTAGGGGATTTTGTTGAAGTTGTGCAGCTAAGCGATGAGGAAGGTGTGGTAGATAAGATCTTGCCTCGCACCAACCTGTTAGAGCGACCTACAGTTGCCAATATTACTCAGGTAGTTGTCATGGCTTCACTCGTCTCCCCTTCGCCCAACCTAAGTTTGGTTGATCGTGTTTTGGTGTCAGCTGAGCAGCTTAATTTGCGTGCCGTAATATGTTTTAATAAGAATGACCTATCTGAGCGCCCTGATATTCCCGCCATATATGAGCCTGCAGGTTACCGTGTAGTCGCTGTTTCAGTAAAATTTGGGGAGGACTTAGAGCCCCTTTTTGCGGAGCTCGCCAATCAAACTTCGGTCCTAGCGGGTCAATCTGGTGTCGGAAAATCAAGCCTTATTGATCGCCTGATGCCAGAACTCGCGGTCAGATTAGGCGAAGTGAGTTCTAAGACCCAGCACGGCAGGCATACGACGCGCCACGTAGAACTGATTTACGTTCCAGAATACAACGCTTTCGTTGCCGATACGCCCGGCTTTAGTAGGCTAGAATTACCGTCATCTGTTTCGTCCCAAGACATTAGCGCTCTGTTTCCAGAGATGAGGGCGGCGCGCGCGAGGTGCAGGTTTGCTTACGATTGTAAGCATCATAACGAACCAGGCTGTGCAGTAAAGACATTGGTGCACGATGGCCAGATAGCTATTGAGCGTTATAATAGTTATCTAACCATGTTCGAGGAAGTAAAGCAGGCGGAGAGGGGTCAATACAAATGATAAGAGTCTCGCCTTCTATTTTGGCAGCGGATATCCTGCGCTTAGGTGAAGAGTTAGATAGCGTAATAGGCGCCGGTCTGTTGAATGTTCATGTTGATATTATGGATGGCAGGTTTGTCCCCAATATTTCGTACGGTGTGGCTATGGCAAATGCTATTCGTCGATATGGACAGCTAAGATTTGATTGCCACTTAATGATCGAAGAACCTGAACGGCAACTAGCCGATTTCGTGGCAACTGGTCCTGAGCTGATTACAGTGCACCAGGAAGCCACGCGTCATCTGCACCGAGTGGTCCATCGGATTAAAGAGCTAAATGTTCGAGTTGGAGTTTCGCTCAATCCTGCGACTCCAGTATCTACTCTCAAGGATATTTTGCCTGATCTGGACACTGTGCTGATTATGACCGTGAATCCCGGGTTTGGAGGTCAGAAATTTATTGCAAGTACACTAAACAAAATTTCTGAATTACGGTCCTTTGCCGCTAGTCTTAACCCTACCCTGGAAATCCAAGTTGACGGGGGCATCGACATCTCGACAGGCAGGCAGTGTGTAGAACACGGGGCTAATCACCTAGTAGTCGGTGCTGCATTTTTCAATAGCACTAGTCGCCATGCTTTTGCCGCAGAACTCAAAAGTCTATAAGACCGAGGGGGCCCTATGGCGCCCTCGGTTTCGTCGATCCTGGTTCCTCGTTCTAAGTTTCTAGTTGAATCGTACACGGTACACAATACACTGTGGATACTGGCTTTAGTAGTCAGGCTTCAGAAGAATGGATCTCCTGATGTCTGTTCTCTGAAGACTAAAAAGACCGCTCTTCCAAGGCCTCTTCAACGAGGAACAAGAAACAAAGAACGAAGAACGACCTTCGTGCTCAGCGTTCATGTTCACCCATTCCACGCCTTACGCATATACTGCTACATAGTTACATAGAGGGGGGCGAGGGGATGCTGTTGCTGCATGTAAATGCGTGCATTCGCAAAACCAGTGGGGTTTTTATAGCGCTGGCTGGGTTGCTGGTGGTGGCAAGGGTCATGCCGGGATGGTTTTGGTTGTTTATACTGGGGATTTTGTTTATTTATGCTGGTTGGCATCTTTATTCCGAAGATTAGGAGGCGTAATGGGTGCGTTTTGTTGTATTAAAACCGCCGAAATGGTTTGCCAGATTACTTCGTTTGTTTGCCGGGCACAAGGGATAAGAGTAAGAAAGAGCAGCACATGCAAAGTGCTGCTCTTTCGAATGCCTTATATTGCTCGGGTTACTCTGTTGGACTTTAAGCAAGTGGTGCAAACATCAAGACGTGTTGGAGTATCATTTACGATTGCACGTACCTTCTGAATGTTAGGTAAACGAGTGCGCTTGGTACGCTTTGTTAACTGAGAACCTTTGTAATTTAGTTTACTGCCAGAAGAACGAGTCTTCCCGCAGACTTCACACTTATGCATTTGGCTGCACCTCCTTTTCACGCAAGTAATTCTACCATATCATTAGAGAGGCTGGCAAGCTGACTAAATAGCCTGCCGTGCAGGAATATTAAACTGAAAGGCGAATAATAAAAAACTATACACTGGGGAAAAAGGAGGAAGCCGCGTGAGCCAAACCATTTCTACTGAATTTGGTAAGATTATAATTTCGGATGAGGCTATCTCAACCGTAGCAGGTGTTGCTGCACTTGAATGCTACGGCCTCGTCGGCATGACTTCTCGGAGTCGCATACGGGATGGATTCATTGAACTTCTCGGCAAAGAGAACTTGTCACGAGGTGTGGAGGTCCAAGTTTGCGATGGCAGTATTATCGTCGACCTTTACATAATTGTTGGTTATGGTACCAAGATTTCCGAGGTTGCTCAAAACATTATGGAGAAGGTAAAATATGTGGTCGAGAGTCACGTCGGGTTGCCAGTTGAACATGTTAACATTAATGTTCAAGGAGTGCGTGTTAACGAAGGGAAATAGGAGGCTGAAGTCATTTGGCAACTAAACACATAGACGCATCCCTTCTGCGACGCATGTTCATCGCTGGAGCTCGTAGCTTAGAATTGAACAAGGAAGCAGTAGATGCGCTTAACGTCTTCCCAGTTCCCGATGGCGACACGGGAACTAATATGAACTTAACTCTTCAAGCAGTTGTAAAGGCGCTTGACAAAGGTGACCTTACAACCTGCGCGCAGGTCGCCCAAGCAGTAGCCACGGGGTCTCTTATGGGGGCCAGAGGTAATTCAGGGGTTATTTTATCGCAGTTATTCCGTGGCTTCGCTAGAGCCGCTGAGCGCAAAGATATTATGACTAGTGTAGACTTCGCTCTAGCGCTTATGTCTGGAGTTGAGATTGCCTATAAGGCAGTCGGTCGTCCTGTAGAAGGAACGATTTTGACGGTATCGCGTGAGGCTGCCAAAGCTGCGCAGAATAAGGCACGCTCTGAGGCAGACATCGCGAAACTACTGATAGCTACTATTGAGCAGGCCGAAAGGACGTTGGCCAAAACCCCTGAGATGTTGCCAGTGTTGAAGCGCGCAGGTGTTGTCGATGCGGGTGGTCAGGGTCTCATTCATATTTACAGGGGATTTCTGCTTGCAGTAGAGGGAAAAGCGATTTCTGCTCCTAGGCAGACACTTGTTGCACCTGTACAAAAGGTAGTTACGCCAGTACGCAAAGTTTTTGATGTAGAGACTATTGAGTTTCAATACTGTACCGAGCTTCTTATTTTGAAACCTAGGGTAGAGGACCATGTGTTGCGTCAAAGTTTAGAAGAAAAGGGCCATTACGATTCCCTGTTAGTCGTTGGAGATGGCGATGTGATTAAGGTACACGTTCATACTAACCGACCTGGTGCAGTACTGGAGATGGCGATTCAACACGGTGAACTTAGTGGTGTTAAGATTGAAAACATGAAAGAACAACATCAACACACTCATTGGGCTGAAGAGTATATGGATACACCTCGCCCAGGTGAAGGAAAGAGTATTGGTGTTGTTGCAGTAGCCGCCGGGCCGGGGCTAGGCGATGTCTTTCGTAGTCTCGGCGTTGACGTCATTGTTGAAGGCGGGCAAACCATGAATCCGAGTACTGAAGATTTGGCGGCTGCTGTTAATAGCCTAGCGTGCGAAGCCGCGGTTATACTGCCTAACAACAAGAACATTATTATGGCTGCTGAACAAGTTAAGGAAATCACATCCAAAAATGTTGAGGTAGTGGGCAGTCGCACGGTGCCGCAGGGTTTAGCTGCCATGTTATCCTATGAGTCCGAGTCAATAGATCTAGAGCGTGTGAGTAAAGCGATGCAGCGTCGCATGAGCGGTGTTAAAACTGGCCAAGTGACCTATGCCGTCAAGTCATACAGCAGCGATGTGGGGGAAATAAGAGAGGGAGACATTATTGGCCTGAATGATACGGGCATTGACATAGTAGGCCGGAATATTAGTGAAGTGGCACTCCAATTGCTTGAGAACATGGTCACCGATGATGACGGAATAATCTCTCTCTTCTATGGGGCTGATATTTCAGAGAAAGAGGCACGCGTTTTGGCAGACATAATTACAGAGTGCTTCCCTAACTGTCAGCTAGATTTCTGTAGTGGCGGTCAACCATTCTATTACTATATTTTCGCTGTGGAGTAAGCAATGACAAACATTCTAGATATTATCGGCCCAATTATGATCGGGCCGTCTTCTTCTCATACAGCAGGTGCGGCTAGGTTAGGAAAGTTGGCACTAAGAATTCTACAGGAGAGGGTTGTGTCCGCAGAAATTTTGCTTTATGGTTCCTTTGCCCGTACCTATGTAGGCCATGGGACTCATTTGGCCGTTTTGGGCGGACTTCTAGGTTTTGATCCTGATGATACACGCATTCGCGAGGCAGACAAGCTCGCTAAGGATGAGTTTACGTTTGACCTAGTCACCCTACCAGAAGAGACAGTAAGCCACCCCAATACTGTACGCTTACGTCTGAGGGGTGAGCGTGAGCAGTTAGAGATGGTTGGTATTTCGGTCGGCGGTGGCCGAGTAATAGTTACCGAGATTGATAGATTCGCCGTACACATCGATGGAGAGAGTACAATACTTGTGATTCATTCCTTAGATCAGCCCGGTGTAATAACTAAGCTTACCGCATTGATTGCAGAGGATAGCGTGAATATAGGGAACATGAACGTTTCTCGGCAATCTAAGGGAGCATCTGTAGTTATGACTATAGAAATTGATTCTCCTATTTCGCCTTCTATGCTCTTGAGATTAAAGGCTGTAGCTGGTGTTAGCAAGATTACTCAGATTATACCGTGAGGTGAAGCATGCTTACTTTTGACATTCTACAGCAGCTATCTCAGGGCAACGGTACTACCATGGTTAACGAAATCCTCAAGTTTCAGAGCAAAACTACTCTGACTGCTGACCAAATAAGGGCACGGTTACTCACATCTCTGCAAGTTATGCGCGAGGCCGTTGTTATCGGTATAGCTAAGAAAAACAGCTCTCCCACTGGGCTTAGTGGCGGTGATGCCAGCCGAGTTTTAGTCAGCCAGTTTAGATTAATGGGTAACATTGGAACAAAGGCTGTGTCATTTGCCTTAGCCACAGCAGAGGTAAATGCCGATATGGGCCGTATAGTGGCCGCCCCGACTGCTGGGTCTAGCGGAGTGTTGCCGGGAGTCCTGTTGGCCATTGGCGAAGCCCTAAGCCTCACAGACACCATTCTCGTTGACGCTCTAATCGTGGCTGGAGCAATTGGACTGATCATCAGTGAGCGTGCTACTCTGGCCGGAGCGGAGGGTGGCTGTCAGGCTGAGTGCGGTTCCGCTGCGGCTATGGCAGCGGGTGCTGCGGTGTTCGTTTACGGTGGCAGTATCGAAGCCGTGACACATGCAGCAGCTTTAGCCCTTAAGAACTTAACTGGCCTTGCTTGTGATCCCGTGGCGGGTTTGGTAGAAGTCCCCTGTGTTAAGAGAAACGCTGGAGGTGCGGCTATTGCCCTGCTAAGCGCTCAGTTGGCGTTATCCGGCGTACGTAGTAAGATACCACCTGACGAAGTAATAACGGCAATAGCCGAGGTAGGGCGTCTTTTACCGGTACATCTCAAAGAAACGGCACTAGGTGGGCTAGCCAATACAAAGACGGCACGACAGATTGAAAAAAGAATTCTTGGAGAAAAAAAAGACGCCTAAACAAAGCGCAGTTTGTACCCAACTTCGGTATTTGAGGAAAGTAATGCTAGGCATAGCTTCGCCCTATTGACGCATACTACATTCAGCAGGGCACGTAACACCAATACGCAGCGCCCTGAAATAACCGAAGGAGGTGAATCTAAATGGCAAGAGGTAGTGACACGAGCAATCAAATCGTAGTTCCGCAGGCAAAAAATGCAATGGAGCAGTTTAAGTACGAAGTAGCCTCCGAGTTGGGTATCCAAACCCCTAACGACGGTTACTGGGGTACTATGACAACTCGCGACACCGGTGCGATCGGTGGCCATATGGTTCGCAAAATGATCGAAATGGCTGAACGTTCTCTCGCTGGTCGCGGCGGCGGTACCACTCGATAGTAATTTAGAACTTTCGAAGGAGCGGACTTTTGTCCGCTCTCTTTATTTGTGTTATGTAGCCACGCATAGCGCATAGCACTGGGCTCATAGTTCATACTAGACCGTGACCCCAGAGCGTACACTGGTACTCAGTGCCTAGCCGCGCAATCCCATATTTATTTGATTTTTATTTTTTAATTTTTGTTTGCACTGACACTTCCTAGTGATTAGTGATTAACCTAAAGCGGCAAGCCCAAGGCAAAAAAAAGACCGACAAACATGTTGTCGGTTTGGGAGAGGAGAAACCGGAGGAAGAGCTTATGGGGAAAATGTTTGTATCCAAGACTATTATGGACGAATTTGTTGGAGTTTATGCATGGGTAAAAGAGAATTTTATTGTAGAATAGCGATGAGGTGATATTATGAGGATTATCTCGGGCATCTATGGTGGTAGGCAGATTCTTATGGACGACAATCTGCCGATTCGTCCGACCTCGGATAAAGCCCGAGGGGCGGTGTTTTCGAGTATAGCCATGCTTATACCTGAATCTTCTATTCTTGATATTTTTGCAGGGACAGGAGCGGTGGGCATCGAGGCGTTATCGCGTGGAGCAAAACTTGTTACGGCGATAGAGCAATCGCCCAAGGTGGCGGCACTGATTGCCCGAAATCGGGATGGCTTAGGTATACAACGTGATCAGCTAGCTGTGATCGTGGGGAGTTTCGAGCGAGAGTTACCGAGACTTGCAGGATCGACTTATGATGTTATTTTCGCCGATCCTCCATATAGCAGAGGCTATGCACAATTGGCTCTGGAGTTAGTGGCTAAGTATGGGTTATTGCATCCCACGGGGGCGATGATTATTGAACATTTCTCTAAGGAAGAGGTCACAGATAGAGCGGGAGACATAAGGAGGGCTAAAGTAAGATATTATGGACAAACGATGATGTCTTATTATCTGAGGGGCGAGTAGAGGAGGGGGAATCATGTTGATAACAGCAGTTTACCCGGGTAGTTTTGATCCCGTAACTAACGGGCACATTGATGTGATAGAGAGATCAGCGCGCACATTCGACCAGGTGATAGTGGCAGTGGTGCGCAATGCCAGTAAGAGCCCCATGTTTTCAATAGATGAGCGCATGAAACTTTTGACTCAGGTGACTTCTCATCTATCTAATGTTAAAGTTGATCACTTTGAGGGGCTCTTAGTTTCCTATGTACGAGCATGCAATGCGCAAGTGGTAATTAAGGGGCTGCGGGCCATTTCCGATTTTGAATATGAATTTCAAATGGCTCTTATGAACCGCACTCTTGATAGTGAGGTAGAAACACTATTTATGATGACCAGTAATCGTTATTCTTATCTTTCATCATCGCTGGTAAAAGAAGTGGCTCGACTAGGCGGTCCGATTGACAAACTGGTACCGCCACTAGTAGTCGCAGAGGTTCAAGTTAAGCTTTTACACGCCAAGCACTAAGTTTTATGCCGCGCAATCCCGCCACTAGGGCAGAGAGTAACATTGCGATACCCAAGAAACTAAAGGCACGCATTCCCATATAGGACATGCGGTTGATAAAAAACTGGACACCTGAGTCAGGCGCGGCAGATAGGAATACGGGTACCGACACGCCGAACACTTCGAAGGTATTCCAAAGCAGGAGTGTGTAGATAAAGGCTAGAGCCGCGTGACCAAGTCTGGCTACAATGTAAGGTCCCATGCGTATATCAGTATCGTTAATAATACTGGCCACTTGCGCATGAACTGAAAAACCACTCCAAGCGATTATCGCGCCCGCCATGGCGACTTGCTGTACTAGTGGAGCGGTTGCTTGGGCGCAGACTTGCGTACCTATGGTTATTTCGAATATCCCACTGATCACACTGTGAGACAGAGCTGCTGAGATTCCGACTGCAGAAAGCAACCCAGCGATACCGCTAGCCAAAACGTCAACTATGCCGATAATAGTGAACACTCGAATTATCACTGAAAAGAGAATGATAAATCCGCCAATGGCCAACAGGCTGTTGAGCGAATTACGCACGGCATCCCCAAGCAGTTGACCGAATGGGCGTCCATCTTTGGTCTTAGCCCGGTGTAACTCCTTGGCTGCATGTACGACGATGTTGCCTCGGCCACGAGTGTCTGGGGTCGTACGCTGTTTACGACCATAAAAGCGCATGCACAGACCTACCGTAATACTGGAGAGGTAATGAGCAAGGGCTATGGTTGTGCCTAGTCGGGCATCAGCAAACATGCCAACAGCAACGGCGCCAAACATGAAGAGAGGATCCGCAGTATTAGTGAAGGACAATAGTCTCTCCGCTTCGACTTGAGTACATTGATTTTGACGCCTTAGTTTCGAAGTAAGTATAGCTCCTATAGGGTAACCGGAGGCTAGTCCCATGGCCATGACAAATGAACCCACACCTGGCACGTTGAACAGGGGGCGCATTAATGGCTCCAGCATGATTCCCATGGCTGCGACCACGCCCAATCCCATCAAAATTTCTGAAATTACAAAAAAAGGTAACAATGCTGGAAATACTACTTCCCACCAAATTTTCAGGCCGCCTAAGGCCGAGAAATATGCGTCCTCCGGGTAGATAACCATGCTTATGGTTAGGGCCACCGCAAACCCCGCCATTAGATATGTTCCACCATAACGTCGTAAACGTGATTGTTCTCTAAGCTTTCGCGAGGAGTACAAGAGTAGAACAATAGCTAGCAGACCGCCAGCTGTGGTGACTATTCTATTCACTTCGCCACGCTCCCTTACACCGTCAAATCGATTCTCACGCGTTCTATAAACTATATGGCGAAGTGTAGCCCGCTATTCAATGATAACCGGAGGACGCGTTAGATCCTGTTGTGCTCGGACGCGTATTATATTAGGAAAACCTAGCGCGTAAATATTCGTGGCATGTACATCTAGGCTTAGGCTTCTATTTCCCTTGAGTTCACTAGGGCGCGTCACGATGGGTATACTAGTCGCTAAACGCTTAAGTAAAGGCGAAGCTTCTTTTTTTAGGGCTAGGAGTCGTAAGTATTGGGGCCCCTCTGCATGGATAGCAGCAGTCACCTCGGTGGTGATACCCAGAAGTGCGTAACACAGTATTCGTTGTATTCTAGTCCAGGTATATCGTTTCGTTTTCACGCAAGAAATGAACTCTTGTACCATAGCCGCACTCTCTTCGCATCGCTTGAATCTAAAGGCTAAGCCAGCTTCCATGTCTAGGAGCTTGGCGAGACTATCGGCTCCCTGATTCCGTATGGCGTACTTAATCAAAAGGTTTAGATTCTCAATCCCATGAGGTCCTCTGCCGAGAGCGAGTTCGCGGGAGATGATCTCCTTAGTTGCCATTGGTACAGGTAAGCGATCGAGGGGTGTATTACCAAGAATAGCTTGTCTGATTGCAGTAGCAGAAGCTAGCGGGGTGTCTAAGTCATGGTCATGGTAATGTGCGCCCTGACGCCTGATAGTGATGGGAATGAGGTTGGATTTGATCTTTTTTAGAGCAAGCAGATATGCTACGCCCAAAATGTTGTTAGGCTCGTGCAGTATTGCAGACTTTTCATAGCCTAGCTTACGCAGAGCCTGGTATCTAGCTCGCGGATAGTTAACTCCTGTACTAAGTTCAGCACGTAAAGCCTGCTGGAACTCCTTAGACTCTTCTTGTAGCACGGCGGCCGCCTGTGAGAGCTCTTGAAAGCTTCCGCTTTCGCTTCCGAAGCACAAGTGTGTAGCTCCGGCCCGGTCTAGGTGCCATACCCCACCTAGGGCAAAATCTCTGGCGCTGCGTACTGCCCACGCTACTGGTAGTTCGAATACGACATCCACACCACATCGCACAGCCATTTCCGCGCGTGCCCACTTGTCAAAGATTGCGGCGTCTCCGCGTTGGGTGAAGTTCCCGCTCATCACAGCTATAGTTAGGTCTGGTTGACATACTCTACGGGATTCCTCCAAATGATAAAGGTGACCAGAGTGGAAGGGGTTATACTCAACCACCAAACCTAAAACGCGCATATGGCGCCTCCTTCGCTAAAAGTATTGGACTGCGAGTCCATTAGTACTATAATAGTGAAGAGTTTGTGTAAAAGCCAATAAGGAGGTTAGGAATCATGAAAGTTTTGGTCATTAATTGCGGTAGCTCATCTCTAAAGTATCAAGTTTTTGACATGACTGATGAGCAAGTCCTAGCGAAGGGTCTAGTTGAGAAAATCGGCTTACCGGGTAGTTTTCTTAAGCACAAGAGCGGTGAAGCGGTCAACAAATTAATTGAGGCAGAGATTCCGAACCATGAGATTGCTATTGGTTTAGTCATTGATGCTCTCACCCACACCGAGTACGGTATCGTTAAAAGCATGGACGAGATTGGCGCTGTCGGTCACCGCGTGGTACATGCTGGCGAGAAATACGCTAGCTCCGTTCTTATTACTGATGATGTAATGGCGGCTCTACGTGAATGCGTCGAACTAGCGCCGTTGCATAACCCGCCAAACATAATGGGCATTGAGGTTTGCGCAAAGCTGATGCCACACGTTCAGCACGTGGGCGTTTTCGATACAGCTTTTCACCAGACCATGCCTAAATCTGCATATCTCTATGCTCTGCCTCTCGCACTCTACGAAAAGTATGGCATTCGCCGCTACGGTTTTCACGGTACTTCACACCGGTATGTCTCTGAAAGAGCTGCGGATATGCTGAAGAAGCCGATAAATGAGGTCAAGGTTATTACCTGCCATCTAGGCAATGGTGCTTCCGTGGCAGCAGTGAATGGTGGCCACTCAGTTGATACCAGCATGGGCTTTACCCCTCTGGAAGGGCTTATCATGGGCACCCGGTCGGGGGATCTCGATCCAGCTATTGTTCCTTTTCTCATGGAGAAAGAGAAGATGACTCCGGAACAAATGAGCAACTTCCTCAATAAGAAATGCGGTGTTTTAGGTGTGTCTGAAGTCAGCAGTGACTTTAGGGTAATTGAAGATGCTGCCTCTGCAGGGGAGCAGAATGCTCAACTAGCCTTAGACATGTATTATTACCGTGTTAAAAAGTATGTAGGAGCGTATGCCGCAGCACTAGGCGGAGTAGACGCCATTGTGTTTACAGCGGGATTAGGCGAGAATTCCCCTGAGGCGCGTGAGCATATTTGTCAAGGTCTCGAATATATGGGCGTGAAGTTAGACCTATCTAGGAACGGTGTGCGCGGGAAAGAAGTGGATATCAGCATGCCTGACTCTAAGGTGCGTGTATTGCTAATTCCCACTAATGAAGAGTTAGTAATTGCTCGTGATACCAAGGAGATTGTTACTCAAGCTAGGAATTGACAGCCCCTAAGACCCTGTGTATAATCTATGGGGTGATGAACTTGAAACTCTATTTGCGTGAGTTGCGCGAAATGATCGAAGATCGTGAGCTAAAGCTGAGTTTGCCTATGGATCCTCTTGAGTTTCAGGGTGACATGTTTACTCCGGCCGTGACACCGGCATTTCGGCTGTTGCTACACCGCGAGGGGACAAACATTACTGTTACCGGAGAGCTTGATGGTAAGTGGAGCGTGCAATGTTGGCGTTGTCTACAGCCGTCAGCCATTGCGCTGGATGTCACTTTCGAAGATACTTGGTTTCTGAAAGCCTCAGATGAAGGAGCGGAAGATTTCTTAGCATCTGCTTTTGTTGAGGGTGACGGAGAGAGTATTAATGTGCTAGAGTATGGTAGGGAAGTGTTGTTAGAACATTTGCCTATGCGAGTATTCTGCCGTACAGATTGTCTAGGTTTGTGTTCCGTTTGCGGTGCCAACCTAAACGTAGAGGCATGCAACTGTAGTAAACGAGATATAGATCCACGCTTAGCAGTGCTGGGCCGTTTGTTGAACGATAAAGGAGGTGTTAGAGATGGCACTACCTAAGAGAAAAATGTCCAAAGCGCGTCGCGATAAGCGCCGTGCCAACTGGAAGCTGACCTCCCCTGGGATGGTGCTTTGCTCTCAGTGTCACGAGGCAAAGCTCCCCCACCGTGTATGTACTGCATGTGGTTTTTATAAAAACAGAGCAGTACTCAATGTGGAGAGTAAGTAAAAGCACTAAAAGCCGGTTTCCGGCTTTTTTTGTTGTAATAAAGGAATTCTATATCTTTGAGGCGAATAATGATTGTGCAAGAAACTGTGCACAGTGTGAATGTGGGCGCAGAGCGTTCTTCGCTCCTTGTTTCTCGTTGTAAAAGCTAGGCATTAGAAGAGTGGTGCACGAGTGCGTCTCCACGGTGTACTGTGTACCGTGTTCTGTGTGCGTTCCCACGAGGAACTAGGAACCAGGAACGAAATTCGTGTGGTTCCCCAATTCAATGGTGTAAAGTATACTGAGACAGGAATAGTAATTATATAGAGGTGATGAAATGCGAATAGCTCTTGATGCCCTTGGTTGTGATTTCGGACCGCAAGAAGTAGTTGCTGGTGCCATAGATGCCGTTAGAGAGAGAGGGCTGAGACTCACCTTAGTAGGACCCGAAAAGATCCTTGCCCCTTTGCTCAAGCAGAGTGGCGTCAGCGTCATCGAGATAGTGAACGCCACAGAATTCATTGAAAATGACGAGGCTCCGGTAATGGCAGTCCGCCGCAAGAAGCAATCGACTTTGGTAGTGGGTGCTAATCTCGTTAAGGGCGGTCAGGCTGATGCCTTGGTTACAGCAGGAAGTACAGGGGCGTTTATGGCTGCAGGATTGTTTGTGGTTGGTAGAATAGCGGAAATTGAGCGCCCGGCCTTAGCCCCCCTTATACCCACCCGTGATGGTAAAGGCGTAGTAATGTTGGATGTTGGTGCCAACATGGATGCAAAACCAGAACATCTAATGCAGCACGGCGTCATGGGCTCAATCTACGCTGAGAAGGTGTTGGGGCGGCCAAATCCTCGCGTTGCCCTGCTAAATGTAGGAACTGAGGCAGGTAAGGGTAATCAAGTAATCAAGGAAGCCTATTACCTTCTGAAAAATGCAGGAGTTAACTTTGTGGGGAACATCGAAGCTCGTGCGGTATTACACGGAGAGGTCGATGTTATCGTATGTGATGGGTTTACGGGGAACGTTGTACTCAAATTTATGGAGGGCATGGCCTCAACAATGTTCGAACTAATGAAAAAGCGTTTTACCGCAGATACGCGCAGCAAGTTAGGGGCGTTGCTCTTAAGGCCAACTCTTCGACAGTTTAAGCAGAGCTTTGAATACTCGGAGTACGGCGGTGCTCCCTTGTTAGGTGTAAACGGCATATTTGTCAAATGTCACGGATCTTCCAATCGTACAGCCATCAAGAATGGATTATTTCAAGCGCAGCGGTTTCTAGAACAAGATGTAGTTGCCAGTATTGGCAAGGCAATTGCCGCATTGCCTAGAAATGAAAGGCACGGTGAATAGTATGACTAGAGTTGCGATAGTGACAGACAGCACAGCAGACCTCCCGAAAGCTTTGCAGCAAAGGTATATTATCGAGGTAGTCCCCCTTAATGTCATATTTGGAGACGATAATTTCAAAGATGGGGTAGATATTACTAGTAAGGATTTCTTCGAGATGCTTCCGAAGGCAAAAGTACATCCTCGTACTTCACAGCCGTCACCGGGAGACTTTTTAACAGTCTATAACGAGGTAATCAAGAATTACGACGAAATAATATCCATCCATATATCATCGAAATTATCTGGTACTCACCAGTCGGCTATCTTAGCTAGTCAGATGCTTGAAAACGCTAAGATTACAGTGGTAGACAGTCGGACAGCATCTTTAGGCTTAGGGCTAGCAGTAATAGCTGCCGCTAAGGCGCGCAACGCAGGTAAGAGCCACGACGAGATTGTAACCGCAGCAAAGCATGTGTGTGATCAGCAAATCCTCATGCTCTCGGTAGAAACCCTAGAGTGGCTCCAGCGCAATGGTCGCATAGGGAAAGCCAGTGCTCTATTAGGCTCGCTATTAAATCTACACCCAGTACTTAGAATCGAAGACGGTATCATTACCCCCCACGCCAAGATTCGCGGTAAAATGGACAAAGTCCTAAAAAACCTGATTGAATCTGCGGGTGAATTCGTACCGCATGGCAGTGCGGTTGTTGCCGCTATAGTCCATGGTAATTGTCCAGAGCGTGCCGAGGAGATTAAGGTTCTGTTGAAAGATGTTTACCAGATCGAGGAGATCATCATTAACGATATTGGTCCGGTTATTGGAGTGCATGTTGGCCCGGGAGCCGTAGGTGTTATAGTTGTACCCAAGTAAGTACGGTAGAATAGTTGTCTTGTGTATGTGGTATAATCTTGGCAAGTGTTTAGTCGGGTCAAGGCATAATACTTTTCTATGAGAGGAACGGTGTAAGGCTTATGGACGACGTGATTAACAGGGTCCGCAGTGTCACCGCTCGTATTTTACGGGTAGATGAGCATCGCATTGAAATGGGGACGCGCTTCAAAGCAGATCTCGGCGCAGACTCCATCAATTTAGTGGAAATAGCCATGGCTCTAGAGAGTGAATTCGACGTCACCCTTGATGATGATGAAGTAGGCAGTATAGTAGCTGTGGAAGACGCAGTTAGGTATATCCAAAAACATAAGTAGGTGTGAGATTAGTTGCAGAAACTTCGAACCTTTGCACAGTCTTTAGGACTAGCCAACCTGAATGAGAATTTGCTCAGGCTGGCTCTTACGCATTCATCGTACGTTAACGACTATCCCCTTGAACAAGATAACGAACGGCTCGAGTTTCTCGGTGATGCGGTCCTATCCATACTGTCTAGTGAATTACTTTACGCTAAGTTTCGGGGCTTCCGAGAAGGACAACTTAGTCGCATTAGGGCTAATTTGGTATGCGAGGATACTCTTGTTCGGGTGGCCTATATCATTGGGCTACCTCAGGTAATGCGTCTTGGTAAGAGCGCCGCAGGAAGCGGTGGCTATACGCGGCCGAGTATTTTGGCGGGCTGTGTGGAAGCCTTGCTGGGGGCGGCGTATTTGGAAGAGGGATTAGAAAGTGCTAGAGAGCTTTTCGAAAGGCTTTATGCGACCATCATCCCTGAGGTCAGTGAGGAGTGGTCGGAGGCCGATCCTAAGAGTGCCCTGCAGGAGATGGCTCCCGAAGCGGTCAGCTATAGTATGGTTGAGGAAAGCGGCCCTGATCACAATCGACGCTATAAAACTGAAGTTAGCGTTTCTGGTCAGGTACTCGGAATAGGTGAAGGCAGAAGCAAAAAGCATTCTGAACAAGCCGCAGCTAGAATAGCCTTGCAGAAATTAAGACAATAATTTCACTGTTCCGCATATATTCTAACGGACGCTGTTTTTAGCAGGAGTCTTAGGAATAGGAGGAATGGAGTTGGATGTTTTAAAGGTGTCAGCTAATTCAAATCCCAAATCAGTCGCAGGTGCTCTAGCAGCAGTGCTTCGAGAGCGTGGTTCAGCAGAGCTTCAGGCTGTAGGGGCAGGGGCAGTGAACCAAGCCGTAAAAGCTATCGCTATTTGTCGTGGGTTCGTTGCGTCCAACGGTGTTAACCTAGTTACCATACCTGCCTTCGCCGATATTTTCATTGAAGGCGAGGAGCGGACGGCTATTCGGTTCATCGTCCATCCGCGCTAAAAAGGGGCTGTTGCAGTAACAGCCCCTTTTAGCGTGGGTTGTGGGCACGTGGGGTTCTGACTTCGTGTAGGGGCACGGCACTGCCGTGCCCTTTTTACTACTTTGCTGCAGACACCGTGATTTTACACTTTGGATGTCCTGTTATTTCATTACACCGATATTCATGGGTAGAGCTATGATATACACTCCCGAATTTTATTATAGGTGTTTTCTGCAAGAGCCCAAGACAAAGAACGCCTCCGATACCGATGAGCCTCTGTCATCTTTCATGACAAGGGCCGTGCCTGATGCTACAATAAAAGGTGTTGTGGAGGGAGTAAACATGAGAATTAAACGGATAGAGATAAATGGATTTAAGTCTTTCGCGGACAAGACAGAGGTAGACATGGGTGACGGCCTTACTGCCGTTGTCGGTCCAAATGGTGCTGGCAAGAGTAATCTAGCAGAAGCTGTAAAATGGGTACTCGGGGAGCAGAGCGCTCGCATTCTGCGTGGCACGCGAATGGATGACGTTATTTTTAGTGGAACGGCCAAGCGCAAGAGTGTTGGTTTTGCCGAAGTCTCCTTGATCTTTGACAATACACAGGGGCTCCTGCCAATTGATTTTAGCGAGGTAGTTATTTCGCGCAGAGTGTATCGGTCGGGTGATGGTGAATACTACATAAACCGTAAGCTTTGCCGCCTTAAGGACATTACGGAGTTGTTTCTCGATACCGGTATTGGTAAGGACTCATACTCCTTTGTAGGCCAAGGACGCATTGAGGAAATTCTCAGTGCTGACCCTAGAGAACGGAGAGCGATTTTCGAAGAAGCAGCTGGCATTTCACGCTACAAGTTGCGCAAGCGCGAAACTGAGAACCGACTTAATGAAACCGAGCATAATCTGCGGAGGGTGCTAGATATTGCGTCTGAGCTCGAAAATCAGTTAGCGCCCCTAAGTGGGGAGGCAGACAGAGCGCGCGAATATTTGAGTCTTGGTGAACAGCGCAGAGTATGGGAAAAAGAGCTCTTGCTCTACGAAGTCGGGCTCGCTGAGCGCCAATCCGCTAGTCTTAAGACGCAGATTGAGCGAACCAGCGATGAGCTTATCCAACAGGAGAATACTATGACCATAACTGAAAACAAGCGCACTATGGTAAGTTTAGCGGAGACATCAGCCTTAACTGAGATCCAGGACCTTGAAAAGAACGTCTATGAAATCAAACTGCTACGCCAGCAGCGTCAGGAACGATTGACTGATGTCAACTTGGAGCTAGATAAGCTTAGATTACAGGCACAAGGATTCCGTAACCGCATTGTTCAGCATCAGCAGGATATCGAAAACGTTGAGGCAAATCTGCGACAACTCACCTCGGAATACGACCTTAGGGCAGAACACTTGAAAAAAGTACAGGCTTTCCTAGCAGGTCTGCCGACTGCTATTGCTACAGAAGGAGAAGCTGAAGAAGACAGCGTTTCTAGGTTACTACTTTCCACTGAGCGAAGCTTAAATGACCTTCGGGCTGAGTCGTTAATCTTGGAGAAACGATTAAATTCGCTGTACGAAGATATCAGCGTAAAGCAGCGCGACCAAGTAGCGCGTGTTCAAGCACTGGACAAGCTAAAGACAGAAGAATCTGTCTTTAGCCAGCATCTTGAGGAATTAGGTACCAGCGCTGCTAGGCTGCAGGAACAGAAACGGTTCGAATCTCTTCGTCTTGCTACGCTTCGTGAGCAGCATACTAAGCTCAGTGAACAGACACACAAGTTACAGGCGGGGTTATTTCAAGCACAAAACCGTTTGCGTGCCTTAAAGAGCGCCGAGGCCCAAATGGAGGGGTTAGGCAGGGGAGCAAGGTTTGTATTAGGGCTAAACTTGTCCGGTGTGCTTGGTGTAGTAGGTAATCTTGTCTCGACCTCACAGGAATTTGAAACTGCCATCGAGGTGGCTCTCGGAGCTGCCGTAGGAGATGTGGTGACAGATTGTGAGGCGACTGCAAAGCTAGCTATCTCTAAGCTAAAAGAGAGAGGGCAGGGAAGAGCTACCTTCTATCCTTTAGAAACTGTTCGTCCGCGGGCGCTACGCGAAGTACAGCCTCAGCTCCGAGAGAGGGCCGGGTTCAAAGGTAGAGCGGTGGACTTGGTCTCGGTTGATAATCGTTTAGTGCCCGTGATACAACAGCTACTAGGTAATGTTCTCATAGTAGATTCACTGGATACTGCCTCATGGGTGGCGAAACACACGGACTTTACCTGGCGTATAGTGACCCTTGACGGTGATGTAAGTATGCCTGGAGGCTCTGTGACCGGTGGTTCTAAGCCAGAAAGGCAGGCGTGGATGTTAAGTAGACGTCGTGAGGTTGACGAAGCAGAAGTCGCGGTAGCGACTCTCGCTACAGACAGGATGTCAGCAGAGCAAGGCCTACAAAGTTTATACCTACACCTTCGTGAAGTAGAGCAGAGTGAAAAGACGTTTCAGCAACAAATCGATGACCTAGGCCCGTCTCTTACAGAGAGGCGGCAGCAATTGGTGCAGGTCAGTGGAAGATTAACATATTTATTGGGCGAGCAGCGTATAGCTCAACAATCCATTACATCCTTGCAACAGGAGATTGATCAGAGAGTTCAAGAGCAGACAAGCTTAGAACCCAGATTACTTGTGGCGGCAGGGTT
The DNA here is from genome assembly GCA_009773495.1 of Bacillota bacterium. Taxonomy (GTDB): domain Bacteria; phylum Bacillota; class UBA994; order UBA994; family UBA994; genus WSXW01. Next base: position 15,211 of record WSXW01000001.1, on the reverse strand, counting down.
ACTCGAAAAGCTACGAAAACAGGTCCAAGAGCTCGAAGCAAAAGAAGTGCAAAGGCGTAAGGAGATAGAGCGTACTAACTCTCAACGCACAGAACTCTATTTAGAGCAAGCAGGTTTAGTTTCTGAAATTAACGCACAGGAACGTGTTGTTGCGGAGCGGCGACGCCAACTTGTTGAAGCTGAGCAGCGCCACAAAGAGACATGTGGAGAGCTTGCCAATGTAGAACAGATTATTGCCCAGTGCCAACAGCGCATTGCTGCGTTAGACAGCGAGATTCTAGGCTTAGTAGACAGAGAAGCAACGGGCTATAGACAGCTTGACGTTAAGAAGGCCGAGAGGATTAAATTGCAGCAGGAGCAGCGTGAGATTGTGGGGCGTATAGAGCGCCTGCGAAATGATGCAAATGTGACTAATCAGAAGCTGCACAACCTAGAACTACGGGTTGAAAGGATTAAGGCCGAGCAGGAGTTCTTACAACAGAGGCTTGAACAGAATTTTGGTGAAGGGGCACAGGTACCCAGTAAGCTAAGCAGCCGTGGTGAAGCAGAAGAGGAGATATCACGACTTGACACACAGATTGTGGCGTTAGGAGCGGTACGAGTGTCGGCCATCAGCGAGTATGAGCGGTTGCAGGAGAGAGTTGAGTTCTTGTCCAAAGAACAGACAGATTTGCGTGATGCAGCCCAAGAGCTTAACGATGTTATTGCTGAGTTAGACAAGGTCATGGGGGAACGCTTTTTAGGTGGTTTCTCACTAGTTCGCAAAGCCTTTTCAGATGTTGCTGGAAGGTTGTTTGGTGGCGCCGTAGCGCGATTGTCTCTCACTAACCCCGAAGCCCCGTTAGAGTCGGGAATCGAGATCGACGTACAACCTCCAGGCAAGCGATTGCAGAACCTAAATTTGCTCTCAGGTGGCGAAAGGGCCATGGCCGCCATAGCATTGCTGTGCGCAGTACTCAAGGTAAAGCCCACGCCCTTCTGCATTTTAGACGAGATAGACGCTCCATTAGATGACGCCAATGTAGAACGGCTAATTCCAGTGCTAAAAGAGCTCTGTGCCACTACACAGTTTTTACTTATTACACATACTAAGGGCACCATGATGGCCTCAGATACGCTGTATGGTGTTACCATGCCCGAGCAAGGGGTGTCTAAAGTGCTTGCTGTTAAGGTTTCGGAGATTGCCAACGTATAACCTTGGTGGTCACATGGCATAGGAGGCGAAAAATCTTGGGATTTTTTCAAAAGCTTAAAGCAGGCATAGAAAAAACAAGGCAAGGGTTCATGGCTCAAATTGACGCACTGCTCTCAGGCCGAAAGATAGATGAAGAAATGTACGAGGAACTCGAAGATCTTCTCATCATGCATGATGTGGGTGTGACGGCAGCTACGAACCTTCTGAGGGACCTCCGACGTTTGGTCAAAGATCGGAAGATACTGGACGGCGAGGGTTTGCGGCTATTGCTTAAAGAAATAATTTCTAACTCCTTGGGCGAAAAGAAACCTTTGCGACTTGAACCCGGTACCCTCAACATATTTCTGGTGGTAGGTGTTAACGGGGTTGGAAAGACAACTACAATTGGCAAGCTGGCGCAGCGTTATAAAGAGCAGGGCCTTAAGGTCATGGTAGCCGCAGGCGACACCTTTAGGGCGGCAGCTTCTTCACAGTTAGAAATCTGGGCCGAACGCGCGGGGGTATATCTAGTAAGCCACGCAGACGGTGCTGACCCAGCGGCGGTAGTGTTCGATGCCGTACATTCAGCCCGAGCTAAGAAAATTGACTTGCTGTTAGTAGATACAGCGGGTCGCCTGCATAACAAGTCCAACCTGATGCAGGAACTAGGCAAGATACGGCGCATAATCGATCGTGAGGCGGAGCACAGCTTGCGTGAGGTACTGCTTGTTGTAGATGCTACTACAGGGCAGAATGCTTTAGTTCAGGCTAAAGAATTTGCGCAAATCGTCCCTGTAACCGGGATAGTATTGACGAAGCTCGACGGTACCGCGAAAGGCGGCATCGTGATCGCTATTAATCAGGAACAAAAAATCCCCATTAAGATTATTGGCGTCGGAGAAAAAATCAGCGACCTGCGTGACTTCGATCCGCAAGAATTTGCAGAAGCATTGTTTGAGAAGTAGGCATCAGCCACGGGTGACTTGTTTCCTGTCGCTTGGAGGATTGCCGCCAAAACTCATGGCTGTGCCATGCGCTCTGCACTAAATCTCTGTCAAGCACAAGCACTTGACAAGCACCGTTGGCAGTGTTATTCTTACTAAGGTTATTTACTTGAGGTGAGGCTAATGGAACAATTTGTGCGCGCTAACCTCTTGCTCGACTTTTACGGGCAGCTATTAACTGAGCGGCAGCTTAATGCGTGCCGCTTGTACTATGAAGAAAATTTTTCGCTCGGCGAGATTGCGCCAGAACTAAGAATCAGTCGCCAAGCTGTTCATGACAGCATACGCCGGGCAACCATTGCTTTAGAGGGTTACGAACAAAAGCTAGGACTGGTTGGTCGTTTTTTAGAACAACAACAAGAACTGCGGCGTCTTAAAGAACTACTGCAGCAAGGCAAGACCGAAGAAGTGTTACCCTTGTTAGAAAGACTTATTTTGTAGGGGGTGAGCAATGTGTTTTCCGGATTAGGTGACAAACTTCAGGCTACCCTAAAGAAACTCAGGGGGAAAGGCAAGCTCACAGAAAAAGATATTTCCGACGCAATGCGCGAAGTCCGCATGGCTTTGCTAGAAGCGGATGTTAACCTTAAGGTAGTCCGCGATTTTGTAAACGCCGTAAAAGAAAGAGCTATAGGGGCTGACGTGTTGGAGAGTCTAACACCTGGTCAGCAGATAGTAAAAATTGTTCATGAAGAGCTAATGAATCTCCTTGGAGGGAGCACCAGTAGAATTGCTATTGCCAGTAAGCCTCCCACGGTGTTAATGCTAGTAGGTTTACAAGGTGCGGGTAAAACTACTCAGGCTGGGAAGCTCGCTCTCTCCTTGCGCAAATCAGGGAGGCATCCTTTGCTAGTAGCTTGCGACGTATATCGCCCTGCTGCCATTGAACAGCTGCAGGTGCTAGGACGCCAGCTCGATATTCCAGTGTTCTCTATCTCGGGCAATCAGAATCCTGTACAAATCGCTAAGCAGGGTAAAGAAGAGGCCATGCGCCAGGGTAGGGATTTAGTCATAATCGATACAGCAGGTAGGTTGCATGTAGATGAAAAACTAATGCAGGAACTAAAAGATATCAAGGCAGCAGTCATGCCACACGAAATTCTTTTGGTTGTAGACGCTATGACTGGTCAAGATGCAGTCAATGTGGCAGAGTCGTTTAATAGCACCCTCGGTATTGATGGGGTTATTGTAACCAAGCTTGACGGGGACACCCGCGGCGGAGCGGCCTTGTCTATCAAGGCTGTTACGGGTAAACCGATAAAATTCGTGGGTATGGGCGAAAAGCTTGATACACTTGAGGTCTTCCACCCTGATCGCATGGCGTCGCGAATCTTAGGTATGGGTGACGTTCTGTCGTTGATTGAAAAGGCAGAGCAGGCCTATGATAAGAAAAAGGCTGAAGAGCTTGAAAAAAAAATGCGCACTCAGAGTTTTACACTAGAGGACTTTCTGGACCAACTGCAACAGGTACGGAATATGGGCCCTTTAGATCAGGTTCTTGGGATGATACCGGGCTTCGCTGCATCTAAGCAACTCAAGGACTTTCAGCCCGATGAGAAGGACCTAAAGCACATCGAAGCCATAATTTATTCCATGACTCTCGGTGAACGTCGCAAGCCAGAGGTTATTGATGGCAGTAGACGTAAGCGCATCGCGGCTGGTAGCGGAACTTCAGTACAAGATGTGAATCGACTACTTAAGCAATTCGAGCAGGCACGCAAAATGATGAAGGGCCTGTCTGAGATGGGCAAAAAAGGAAAGAATAAATTTTCTTTCTAGAATTTTATTTGACCAATGAAAGGGGGTGACATTTCATGGCAACAAAAATTCGACTCAAGAGAATGGGTCAAAAAAAATCTCCTTTCTACCGTTTGGTAGTAGCTGATACTAGGTCTCCGCGCGACGGGCGCTTTGTAGAAGAACTCGGGTATTACAATCCTACCGTCAATCCTGCGATTATTGAGGTAAACCGCGAGAAGGCTGAGTACTGGCTGAGCACAGGCGTACAGATGTCTGAGACTGTTAAGGGCATTTTCTACCGCGCTGGCGTTCTAGAGAAGCCTACAACCAAGTAGATTCAGGGGGGTGTAACATGCGTGAACTAGTGTTGTTTATCGCCAAGTCGCTTGTGGACAGCCCTGATCAGGTTAAGGTAACCGAAGTACAGGGGGATGAAGGACTAATCCTGAGGATTGAAGTAGCTCCTGAGGATATCGGCAAAGTGATTGGCAAACAAGGACGCATTGCTAAAGCTTTACGCACCGTGGTCAGAGCAGCCAACCGCGAGGATGACAAGGTCTTCGTAGAAATCGTCTCATGAGTCTTAAAGTAGTGCGGCCAATTACTGTTAAGGTAATTGTCACCGAACAGCTCAAGGAGAAGCTTTTTTTCGACCTTCAGCACGCCTTGCAGCGTGTCGAAGGAGACCTGCAGCAGATCGAATATCAGAGCATTAAAGTGCAGAACGATATCGACAAAATCAATTCGCAGCGTGCGACTGCTATCAGGAATCAGCTTGATACCGAAAAGCAGAAGAGGCTGGACGCACGCAGAGAGTTGCTTGAGAAGCTCAAGGCAATTGCCGCACTAGAGATAGGCCAGGAACAGGTTCACAGTACTGTTAAAAGTATTTTCGAAGTAAACATCGGGGATACGTGGCAGCATGCAGTGGAGATTGTGCTTAAAGATGACCGTATAGTAGAGATTAGGTGAGAGTATGGAAAATGAGCTGATGATAAGCGTAGCTAAGATCGTAGGAGTACAGGGACTGAACGGTGAACTTAAGCTGGTGCCACTTTCAGATCACCCTGGGCGCTTTACCGAGATGGCTGGAAAGCGCTTTGTGTGGCAGCGCGACGGTGAAACGCGTTTGGTAGAGGTAGAATCGGTGCGTGGTGCGGGAAGGCCCTATTTGTTGATACTCGTAGGTGTGAACTCACGTAACTTGGCGGAAGCCTTTGTCGGTGGGGATTTGGCTGTGCCAGAATCCGAATTACTTCCGCTCCCGGAGGGCAGTTTCTATATTTTTCAACTGGTAGGTCTCTCGGTGCTAGACGAAAGAGGTCACAGTTTGGGGCAAATTAAAGAGGTCTTACAACCCGGTAGCAATGACGTCTACGTTATAGACGGTCCTAAGGGGCAAATTCTTATTCCTGCACTCAAGAGTGTAGTCAAGGGCATTGACTTAGTTGCTCGTGAAGTAAGGGTAGAACTTCCGGCTGGTTTGACCGACAAAGTATGATTGTAGACATCCTGACCTTGTTCCCCGAAATGTTTGTTCCTATTACAACGTCGAGCATACTAAAGCGAGCGGTGACACGTGGGATTTTGGAAGTAAGCCTAACCAATATTCGCGACTTTGCCTACTGCAAGCACCGTGTAGTTGACGACTACCCCTTTGGTGGTGGGGCGGGGATGGTTATGAAGCCAGAACCAATCCTGCTAGCGGTAGAGTCTGTTATTGCGCGTGCTCGTGCACGAGGTGTAGTAAACACTCGAGTCATTCTCATGAGTCCTGCGGGGAGTACCTATAAACAGGATACTGCAGCTAGATTATCTCAAAGCGAACACTTAGTTTTTGTATGCGGCCACTATGAAGGCGTAGATGAAAGAGTAAGCCAACTTGTTGTTGATGAGGAGATATCTATTGGCGATTATGTTTTAACCGGGGGAGAACTTCCGGCCATGGTTGTTGTAGATAGCGTAGCTAGGTTATTACCTGGAGTGCTCGGGTCTTACGAATCGAGCGTCGACGAGTCATTTGCGGCTAACTTACTGGAATATCCGCAGTACACTCGACCGCGGGAGTGTCGGGGAGTAACTGTGCCAGATATCCTACTGTCTGGTAACCATAAAGAGATCGCTAAATGGAGACGTGGTCAGTCCCTTCAGAGAACATTAGCGAGACGGTCGGATCTTTTGTCTCAACCGCTTTCTAAAATTGATGAGGAACTCTTGCGTCGTGCCAATAAAGATTCTATGATAAGTCAGAACCCAGGGAAGGAGGGTTAACAATGGAAATGCTCAAAAGTGTTGAAATGATGCAGTTGCGTCAGGATATTCCTACCTTCAAACCAGGCGACACTGTGCGTGTGCACGTTAAGGTTATTGAGGGCACTAGGGAACGTATTCAGGTTTTCGAAGGAACAGTTATTGCTCGCAATGGCGGTGGAGTTCGCGAGACCTTTACAGTCCGCCGCGTTTCTTATGGTGTAGGGGTAGAAAGGATTTTTCCCGTACATTCTCCACGCGTCGATAAGATTGAAGTTATGCGCCGCGGTCGTGTACGTCGCGCCAAGTTATATTACTTGCGCAGTCTAACCGGGAAGGCAGCTCGTATTCGCGACGAGCATAGATAGGCAAAAGGGACCTACCGGTCCCTTTTTGTGCTATGCACCAGAGAGGGGGAGCGTCATGGCAAAGACATGGCAGGGCGAGTTATTTGAATGGGGCAAGGCATTTGCCCTAGCGATCATACTGGCTTTAGTTATTAGGATGTTTTTAGTTGAGGTATATATAGTCGATGGCAACTCTATGCAGCCCTCTCTACATGACGAAGAGCGCGTGCTGGTTAATAAACTTGTCTACCGGTTTAAGGGTCCTGAGCCACAAGATGTAATTGTGTTTCGCTATCCCAAAGAACCAGATCGAGATTTTATAAAACGCGTTGTGGCCGTGCCAGGGCAAACCGTAGAGGTCAAGAATGGTAAGGTCTTTGTGGATGGGCAAGCTATCGAGGAGCCTTATCTTAAGACACCGACTCATGGAGCGTTTGGCCCTGAGGTGGTGCCTGAAGACGCACTGTTTGTCATGGGAGACAACCGCAATTTTAGTTTAGATTCAAGAGATCCCTCTGTTGGCTTTGTTCCTATCGCTAATATCAAGGGCAAAGCGATGGTTATATTCTGGCCCTTACCTTCATTAGGGTTGATTCCGCACTAGAGTGGGCAGAGAGCACATAGCGGATAGCGTATGGCCGTTCCTGGCTCTTTGTTCCTAGCTCCTCGTGGAATGCACATAGAATAGGTATAGCCACGCACTCACTGCTCATGGCTCAAGGCTCAGTGCCCATTGGGTAGTTGTTTTTGTTTACATTGATTAGCGTGTGACGTATATGAGGTGATTTGTTTGTCTGAGACCGTACGCAAGGAGTTCATGGAGTGGGGTAAAGCTATTTTGTGGGCTGTAGTTTTTGCCTTAATAGTGCGCAGTTTTTTGCTAGATGCCATAATAGTCGACGGTATCTCTATGCATCCCTTTCTTGAGAATAGAGAAAGGGTTTTTGTAAATCGTTTAGTGTATCGTTTCTCTAGCCCTGAGCCTCACGATATAATAGTGTTTGAACGAGATCCCACGCCCTCAATTAAGCGAGTTATTGCTCTTGCTGGGCAGACTATTGAAGTCCGTGACGGTCAAGTTATGGTTGATGACGTTACCTTGACAGAGTCCTACCTAGCAGTCGTAACGCAAGTCGACTTCGGCCCCTATGTTGTACCTGAGGGAACAGTCTTCGTTATGGGCGACAACCGCAACGTTAGTTTGGATAGCAGAGACCCCTCTGTCGGTCCCGTTGCGCTCAGCAAAATTCGCGGCAAGGCCTTAGGGGTTTATTGGCCACTTTCGAGCTTGAGGCGGGCACGCTAGGGCGCATGGCGCATAGCAGATAGCACTCAGTGCTCAGTATTGTACATAGAACACGGTACACAGTACACGGTGGGAGAGTGGCTTCAGTCGTCAGTCCCCAGTCTTCAGAAGAACAGATAATCGGTCTCCTAATGACTGATGACTAGCGACAAGCGACAATCCCCTAACCATTCCCTTCATTACCTTTGACCTAACTTCACACTTCTCATTTCACAATGCATACATACGGAGGTGTCCATGTCCATACACTGGTTTCCTGGTCATATGGCCAAAGCGCGTCGCTTGCTCGAAGACAATATTAAGCTAGTGGACGCCGTTATCGAACTGCGCGATGCCCGCGTTCCTTTTGCAAGTGCCAACCCCTTATTAGCTGAGATAGTTGGTGACAAGCCTGTTGTTATCGCTCTCACCAAACCCGACTTAGCAGATGATAGAGCTACTAGGAAGTTCGCTGCTACATTTGCTATAGAGGGTATTGCTTGTGTTGCTGTTAATGCTAGGGAAAACCGGGGAACGAAGGAGCTTATGGCGTTGGTTGAGACTGTAGCAGAAGGGCGAGTTCCACGGGATAAGGCCAAGGGGGTAGCACTTAGACCAGTACGCGTGATGATAGCAGGTATCCCAAACGTGGGGAAATCTAGCCTGATGAACTCTCTGAGCGGGCGGGCAGCAGCCAAAACAGGGGCTACGCCTGGTCTTACACGTACTAAGCAATGGATAACACTTAAGTCGGGTATAGAAGTACTAGATACCCCTGGTTTGTTATGGCCGCGTATGGATAAGGGTGATGTTGCCTTTAAACTGGCAGTGACGGGTGCTATAGGTGAGGGTGGTTTCGACTCCCTAGAGCTTGCTGTACAACTTATCATGTTTCTCGCAGCAGAGTATCCAGCTGCGCTAACGGAACGCTATAAAATGGAGTTCACCCCAGAGCTGAGTGGAGAACAGCTTCTTACGCAGCTAGGAAAGCGTCGTGGATGCCTTGTTTCTGGTGGAGAAGTTGATCTCAACCGCGCTGCGGACACCCTCTTAAGTGAGTTTCGTTCGGGCAAAGTCGGAAGATTTACCTTGGATAAGGATACTGACAATGTATAAGAGCATGAGCATAGAACAGGTGCGTGCTCTCGCTGCAGCGAAGGACTTTTGCTTCTCTCCAGAGGAGGTAGCTCTCCTGCGGCAAGATCCTCGCAAGGGGACCCAAGATGTGTTGTTAAAGGTTCAAAGGCGCCGTGAGGCCCACCTAGCAGAAGAAGAAAGGTTAAATTCAATTACGCAGACAGAGCTAGACTTGTGGGGTAAAGGGTTTAAGCGCTTGGTGGGTATTGATGAGGTAGGGCGAGGCCCGTTAGCGGGCCCTGTTACAGTAGGAGGCGTTATCTTTGCCGAAGGGAGTCGTATACCTGGTGTAAACGATTCTAAAGCCCTGTCTCCTAAGCGGCGCGAAGAGCTAGCCCATATAATCAAGGATAAGGCCATAGCTTGGGCCATAGCTAGTCGCGACAGCGCCTATATCGACCAACACGGAATTATGTTAGCCATTTACTCTTGTCAGCTAGAGATTGTGGAGAAGTTAGCGCCAGATTACCTCATGTTAGACGCTTTCTTACTGCCCGGATGTTCGGTCCCACAGTTGGCTATTGTCAAAGGCGATAGTAAGTCCCTGTCGATTGCGGCAGGTAGCATTATTGCTAAGGTCCATCGGGATCAATTGATGGTTGAGCTTGGCGTTACCTACCCGGGCTATGGGTTTGCCTCCCATAAGGGGTATGGATGTCGCGAACACTATGATGCCCTTTTTTCCTTAGGCCCCTGTGCGATTCACCGTCAATCGTATTTAGGCTTTATGAAAGATCCCCATGAATAAACAAGCGTTGGGCCAGAGAGGCGAGGTCTTAGCTTGTGATTACCTGAGAAGTACAGGGCATCACATAGTTTGCACCAATTATCGAACCCGCAGGGGAGAGATTGACATCATCGCCATAAAGGACGGGGTCCTAACATTTGTAGAGGTAAAGTACCGCACAGATCTCGAGCTCGGTCACCCGGCCGAAGCTATTACTAAGAGTAAATTAAGTAAGTTTAGAATTACCGTGCTGGAGTATCTTCAGCAAAAAGAAATTCCTGCTTTTTCTGACATGAAATTTGACGCTATCACAATTCTAGAGTATCCTGGTCAGCCACCTCAGCTGGAGTTGTTTGAACACATTCTAGGTCCCTAAGCATATATTGCCATAGAGATTGGGGGTGGCAGTTTGAATCGTTACTTCTGTAGGCCGAGGTTTCCGCGTCGTCGACACCGATTCCAATGGTGGTCATACATAGAAGAAGCCTCTCTGTATTCGGTCTTCATTATAATTGGGGTTCAAGGCGTGCGAGTTTTGATTCGGCCCACTCTGGTAGATGGTATCGTCCTCATTGCTAGTGTGCTCGCCGTCATACCGCGAATTTTATAACATATTACCCTAACCTTATCCACTTGATGGATAAGGGTTTTTTTAGGCATCGCTGGCCTACTGCGTAGAAAAAGGCACTGAAAAGAACGAATTACCCCATAGAAGAACCTTTAGTAGAATCATCTGCGCATCTTGCCGAGGCGGTGAGTTATAGGATGCTAGATAGGCAGGGGGCGCAATGACTAAGCCCGGGGGATACTCGGCACGCCTTGTGTGCGGATACTACTTATGTCTCCAGCGTACGGGCATCGAACACCAGGCCTAGCTGACAAAACAGCGCAAATCCCGTAGTTTGGTAGCCGAAACCAGATTACGGATTTATTTTTTGTGCGACAGGCAGTCGCATCGTGCCGCGCTAGCGGCACATATCGCATGTTAAAGATACGAAGAGTAATGAATACGTTACTGTGGCAAGAACGAACCAAGCAACATGAGAAATGCAAGGGATAAAATGTTAACCAACCACTTAAGCTCAAATGGCACGGTATCTATGGACAAATAATCTTTGACCGTAAGCTGACAGCAGCATGGAAACAAATCAAAGCGATACGGAGCATGTGGTATCGTCGGAGTGAGCGTCTAAGGATTCAGTATATAAAGAATCTGGTTGACTTACCGTATCTTTTTTGTAAAAATTATCATAGGCTACCCTTTATATTTGTATTGGATAGGAAGGTGATGTTTATGAACTCCCGTACTGGAAAGAATATCAGGAAGCTCTTAGGTATTGCAGCGTTGCTTTTAGCTACGACAAGCATTTTTGCCTTATCAGCGATGGCTGGCGGACCCAATTATGCAACATCTACACATCATTCTATAGCCATCTACGATGGGTATATTCAATGCCAGCCGTCATATGTGGATAATGGGTATCATGCTGCCCGGGGGTTTTTTGTGTATCGCAACGGTTGGGGTGGTGGTGAACAGTGGGCGTATACTAGCTATGGTCAAAACGCACAGGATGGCGCGATCTATAGTGCGAGTATGAGATACTGGGACACCCTTAATCCATTTGCCCCGTAGGTCACGTTCAACTACAACTTTGATTGGGTACCCTTTGGCTCAGGCATTTGGCCGTACTAAACTACCTAAATTTCTACGGATGATTTAGGGAGTAACGGGTAGCGTTATTTATACAGGAGCGATGATAATGAAAAATAAGCATTCTGGGATAATTGCTCTAATGAACGTATTTTTTGCGTGCGCCATGGCGGTATTCGTTAGTTACATAGTTATACAGTTAGGGCAGGCCCTCACTGTACCATTTGGGCTACCGGAGGAGACTGTCGTTGTCAGGGTGCTTAAGTCCGGTCCAGGTTCAGGAGACATTGAAAGCATCTCAAACGAAATGATAGACCTGTTAAAGAATTCGGATACAACTCTTGTTTACCTTGACAACGATTACGGAATTGGGGTGTATGACCCCACGGGTTATTACGCGTTAGAACCCCTTGTTCTTGGCGATTACTTTGCCGTGGGTGACTTTGGCCAACGGATAGCTTCGGTTCTAGTCAAACTTGACTCCCCCATGCATCGTATGCTTACTCATGGGTCTACCATCGTTAACGGTGCAATCGTTTCTGTCAAGGGCGTATATGGTAAGGCTCACGCTCTATATACTAGAGGACAGTCCTACGTATATAGTTTTTCAAGTACTACAAGCCTACAGGGAACGTATTACTTTAGCAGCAACTCGGCCGCCACTCTGGAAATACTGGCCCTACTAAACAAAAACGGATACACATGCAGCGTAATTCCCCCCAAACAGAGCGTAGGATCTGCTCTGCGCACTCCGTATTTTGTCTCGATAACAGCAGGACTAATCTTCATTTACTTTAACTGTTTCTTGGCATACTATGTACTGTTATCACGATATGAAACATTTTTCTCCATTCATCTCCGGTTTGGTGCAACTAAAATGACCCTGCTGGCCAGATTAGTGGCGGCAGCATTACCCGCTGTCAGTATCGGATCATTGCTTGGTGTTACCGTGTTCGCTTCGATTTTTCGGAGTTTTTTTGACGGCCTTACCTCCTCACTTGTGTGGATTCCAATTACAATTGCAACTGGCATTGCCTCTAGTACTCTGTTAATCGTTATTGCGTTCTTTACTCAAAGGTTTTGGGGTGCAAAGGTGGGTCAGTTATGATGACACAGCTGGCTTTTGCGCTTAAAGATATTTGGAGAAAGCCTATCGTGTTTGTTTTTTTTGCCATTCAGCTAACCGTGCCTATATTTTTCTGCTGCCTATCCCTTATTCAAGTTGTGGATTCTGTACAATATATCAGGCACGTTAACCAAGTTTCGGACTACAAAGTAGTCTTCTTCTCCCCACAGATTGGAACGATGCGTCAATGGCGTATCTCTCAGGGTGCTAAGGAATTGTTGGTAGCCACGCTTGACGAGGCCCGGCGAGGCTACTCAGTTGTTGAGACTGTCAAACTACGCGATTACCCTAATTTAAATATAGTTATTGGCCTGGGGGCATTTGTTGAGGTCTTTCAACTACGTAACGATTCCAAAGAGTCCTCTAAGCCCTTGGTGCTTATAGGGCACGACGTTGATGCACTACAAGTCGGGAGTACTGTGGAATTTGGGCGTCGTAACACAACAGATCTGACGGTCAGCAGCAGATTGCCGCAGGGTGCTAGTTATGTTATGCCGGGAGGTCTAAAGAGCCTGGATAAGTCGCTTATCATCCTTACTGAGGCAGAGTCGATGATGGACTATTTCTTTAACGACTGGGAATACGGGGTTCAGATTGTTACTAACACTTGCCTAATAAGTCCGACAGGAACCGAAATGTCTGAATTCGTCACACGTATGCGGAACGAAACTGGGATGGCTTTAAACCCCATAGACCTGGGTGCCTACGCCGAACAGCATTACCAAGGCAACTTCTACGGCGTCCTATATCTTCTTGTCTTCTTCGGCATCACCATGGTATATGTGGTTGTAGGCATAGTGACAAACACGATCCAACTCCTGGACAGCCGCATGACTGAATACGCAATTCATCTGCTTTCTGGGGCAAGAATGTGGCACTTGTGTAGCAGAATAGTCATCTATCTCCTCTTGCTGGTAAGTCTGCCAATTCTTGCCGTATCGTGGTTGCTTTTTCTCATGTTTAGAATTCCTCTGCCGAGATTGATCGGAGTGGTACCCCCACTTGTGCTCTTCGTAATACTCCTGGCGAGTTTCCCATTGGTGAGGTTGTATAACACTGACATAGTTTCACACTTAAGGAGTGACGACTAGTGCAATTAGTTAACTGCATATCCTTGCACAAGGAGTATTGTAGTGGAAAACAGGTAACCCATGCGGTTAGGGGTGTGTCGCTTGAGATCAACAAGGGAGAAAGTATTGCTATCACGGGGCCTTCAGGGTGTGGTAAGACTACCCTGCTCAACATGGTTGGACTCATCGTGTCTCCAACTTTTGGGGACTTGCTCATACAGGGGCTCAATACAAAGTCCTTCTCTAACAACAAGCTCTCTGCCTTAAGAAGTAAGTTCTTCGGGTACATAGTTCAGGACTTTGCACTAATAGAAGATTATACGGCTCTTGAGAATGCCGAAATACCCTTGTTATATGGTCCCGAGCGCCTGGGGCGAAATGAACGCAGGAAGCGAGTACACGAAGCATTGTCGAGAGTAGACCTAGATAGCAAGATGCATGAAGAAGTTCGTAATCTATCCGGTGGTCAGCGCCAAAGAGTGGCTATTGCTAGGGCTTTGGTGAGTGACCCTCAGGTGATTTTGGCTGACGAACCGACTGGTTCTTTGGATTCTCAAACTGGACATGAGGTGTTTCGACTTCTGATGGAGTTGGTGCAGGAAGGTAGAACACTTCTATTGGTGACCCACAATTTGGACTTGGCGCAACACTGTGAGAGACGAGTAAATATGGTGGATGGCTGCATCGTCTGACTGATCAGGTGATGCCCTGAGGTGTGCCTCCATCGACCCTTTACCGTCGGGTAGTGTTACGGTGTAATCAAAAAGCACATGCCAGTGTACGACCAAAGGCAAAGCACCCCATCGGGGCAATGTCAAAAGGAAGACCTGATCCGTATGGCTCTCCAAAATGATCCGGGAAAAACAGGGAGAGATTTTTGAAGGCATCATCCGCGCAATAGCAGACAACCTTGTGCCGATTAGAGATAACCGGCACAACCAATGCCCTAATTTAGTTCGCCCAAAAACGGACGAGGACACTATACAAAAGCAACCCCCTTCTAAACCGAAAGGGGTTGCCTCGAGACTAATAGTTTTTTCCTGCTAAGTTGATGACATTGCCCGCGAGGGAGGCTTTCTGCTACTGCTCAAAGAAATGGGATTCGTGGGTCGTAGGGTTTTAACAATAGCCTGCTTCGTCACCTCTGATGGGCTGGTATCCTATAGCACGAGGCACCGGGTATCATGTGTTCACCCGTGGATGTGCTACACAGAATCCAGGGGCGTACCATATCATAATTTGCGTCAATTTTAACAGCCAGGGTTACTGTACTCCCGGGCTCGACTACAACTGGATCGCCCAAATATGTGACCCCGGGGGCCTGAATGCCGAGAACTGATACTCTCTCCTTAGACACGTTAACTAAACGCATTTCATAGGGTTCCTCGAAACGACTATACTTGATTATCGCGCTTTCCGATAATAACAGGCTTCTGTCTCCCGTGTCATGACGAATATCGAAGGCGGCAGCACCGATATACACAGGATACCATCTTCCCACATAACGCAACTTAACCTCTTCAAGCGTACCGTTTCCCTGAGCCTCATTCGGGCTAGTAAGGACATTTATGGTTCCAGAGAGGAGTCCCTTATTAACACTAAAGACACTCATGGGGGTGACCCCCACCATCAGAGAATGAAAAAGTCCTGTTACACCGAATTGCTGCGGAGAGTTAGTGCGTACTGACGCACGTGTTATT
>WSXW01000060.1 GCA_009773495.1 Bacillota bacterium | reverse complement strand
AATGGCGTTATGATTACCACCGATCTGACGGAGTGACGCTTCAGCATTCACGACAATGGCGGTGGCTAAAGGCCCGTCAAATTAGCTGAGAGGCAACAGCAGCGGTAGACGTAATGACGCTTATTGCTAATCAGGACTTTGTGTCGCTGAGCACTTATGTTCATCCGTCTCAAGGCGTGAGGTTCTCGCCTTATGCTTATGTGGATGTCGAAAACCATTTGAAGTTTAACGCACAGGACGTTGCAGATCTGCTGTTAGATACAACGATGCATACTTGGGGGGCTTATGACGGGAGTGGTTTTCCCATTGAGTTGAGCTTTGCAGATTACTACACTCGGTTTGTCTAAGATCAGGAGTTTGTTAATCCACACCTAGTAGGCCTAAACCGCGTCATTGGCTTCGGTAACACGCTGGTCAATATAAATGATGTGCATCCCAACGGTTCATTTATAGAGTTTCATTTCACTGGATTTGACCCAGAGTATGAGGGCATGGATTGGCGCAGCCTATTTCTCGTTTTTGAGCAGCTTGATGGGAATTGGTACCTGGTGGGCATTGTTCATAACGAGTGGACCATCTAGCTATAACGATATATTCACCACTATACTCTACGGGGGACAGGCTTTCGGGCCAGTCCCCCGTATTATTTCGTCAAATATTCAAATGAAGCTGGCATTTTCGGTTGTCCACATGTTATATTGATACTAGATATATCTAATATCGATATAGAGGATGTGAATCTATGGCCAGAGAACAACTTAAGAACCTGACAGAGCCTATGTACTACCTTCTTTTAGCCCTAACCACCCCTCAACATGGCTATGGAATCATGCAAGAGGTTGACAGGAAGACCATGGGCAGAGTCAAAATAGGGGCTGGTACCCTATACAGTCTTCTGTCTCGTTTTGAGAAGGAAGACATCATACACCAACTCTCCGACGATAGCCGCAAAAAAACTTACCAATTAACGGCCAAGGGATTCGTCATCTTAAGAGAAGAATTCGAGCGTCTCAATCAGCTCGTGCGAGACGGCAAGAAACATTTAGAAGGCATAGGTGATAGTGATGAAATCTAGAATAGTGTTCTGGGGATTTTTTCTCCCTTGACTACAAGGCCATGGAAACATACCTCGAGCAAATGTCAGCTGAGGGTTGGCAGCTTGAGCGAGTCGGCAAACATACAGCTAAATTTAAGGCTACAGAGCCGCAGGATCTCAAATATTACGTTGATGTCTTTAAAGACGGAGGACCGCTTAACCCTGAAAGGGACGCAGAAGACTACCGCTCCTTGTGTGAAGAGTCGGGATGGAACTTTGTAACATCCCATGATTACTTGCAGTTTTTTTCTGCTCCACGCAACACAGACCCTACCCCCCTTCAAACGGATGAGACCATAGAGCAAAAAATAATCGAGGCAACGCTCTGGCCCCGCGAACTAGGAGGTATTCTCATGTTCTTCGTGATCCTCTTCATGACGCGGAGCCAATTCTCTGGGACATACACCTACGATAATCTTCTAACATCTATCGGCGTGGTTGGGACCTATGTCTATCCCCTCCTTGCCGTACCCATGTTTTTTATAGGAGTCTACACATTAGCTTGGCTCCCCTGAGGCCCAGGTACGCATACCCTCTTCCCTTCCCATACTCACGTTCAGCGGGATACCTAGCTAGCAATGAGTTTCGCCGGGGTATGAGTCCTCTTGTGCCTACGCATTATGACTATTGGGAAGTATATGACACCACCAAAGGCATGCGTATAAAGTACTACGAGACCATCCACCCCTATTTTGCGGGAGTCATATTTGAAGGTCTTTCCCATGAGCTTAGCCGACGAAACAAACCAGCAAGCACCGAAGACGATTTAAGTACACTATGGGGAGTAGACAGGCTCTTGTTGACCCAAGATCGGGATGCAATCGTAATCCTACGCGGTAAGCGTGTTCTATTCCTCGAGGGAGATGTCGATCTCAGTGCTGCTCAAACAAGGAAATTAGTAAGAGAAACGTTTTTCGACTAACAAAAAGATCAGGGGGAACATAATGTTACCAAGACTAACAACCTTAGCCGAATGGGGCCGCGTTTTCACTAACGTAGATATATGGCATCAGGCCGTAGCCAATATCCTCGCCACTGAAGGGCTTAAATTCACCGCTGTTACCGCTGGCTTCCCCGGTAGTAACGCTGTTTTCCTCGCCGACCAAGCTTATGTAGTCAAGATCTTCGCACCCATGTTTGAGGCTGACTACACCAAGGAATTAGCCGTGTACAAATCACTGTCGGGCCAAAGTACCGTAGCAGCGCCAACTCTTCTAGCCCACGGGCACTACAACGACGGCAATTCATGGCCTTACCTCGTAACCACCTTTTGCCCTGGGGTCGCTATTCGTGACGCAAGACCAGAGATGACACCACAACAAATTCAAGCGGTGGCTGAGCAGTTGGGAAAAATGATTCGTACGCTCCACCGCATACCCATAAACGCCAACCTACCTGCACCCCTAACCTGGGACAATTACTTCAAAGGCAGAATCCCGGCTGTAATTTCCGCTCTGCACGAAAAGACCTTATTAGCACCTGAGGTGACCGAAGCTCTAGAAGAGCACCTTCACAATGCTCAGACATTCTTCCTAACAGCCGAAGCTTTGCTTGTACACGCTGACCTAACAGAAGACCACCTCTTACTTACCAATGATCATGAGCAGTGGTCTATCTCCGGCCTGATAGATTTCGCAGACATCGAAGTAGCCCCCAGGGAGTACGAGTGGATCCCCCTCTGGTTCGGCCTTATCGACTGCAACCCAGATGCGCTTCTTTCCTTTATGCGCTCCTACGATGGCGACCAGGTTCTTGATGAACAGTGGCGGGATAGAATGCTAGCCATGACTTTTCTGCATCGCTATGGTGTACCCATCGTCGCCAGCGCCTTAGGTGAAAAGGCAAAAGCCCTGCGTACACTCAAGGACCTAAAAGAGGCGCTGTGGCCGTCAACGCTACTTTCCATCAAGTGTTTGAATATCACCAATAAAACAGGCAAAGTGCACCGAAGATAGATTTAAAGTATCTCGCTTAGCCGAATCTTCAGGCCGTCAAACACCGCCGATTCAATTGTGCCGTCTTTATAAACAACTTGTATAGCTGTAGCTTAGGCCAAGTCTTGCCCTTGGTGGTCGGGGATAGAACCTCCACAATCAATGTAGGCGTTCCTTCATACCTGCCGTACTCATTCACCTTATCCTCGTCGCATATGATCACAATATCAGGCTGCACCACATTGGGATCCTCCTCAAATTATGTGGCATAACCAAAAAGGCGTACATCCAGCGGCGCCGTCATTACGACTTGGTGGGTAAAGCTCGGCGAAGCCAACAGGTACACTTCCCCGTCGATAAGCTCGTAGCGCTGATCAGACGACTCAATTAGCGCCGTGTACTCCTCTAAGCTAATCATCCTGTTTACTCTATAGCCGCACCCTTCTTCGTGAACTAATGAGTAATCCGGCTCACTGTACTTGACCAGCTTTGCCACACTCTTTCCGTTCTTGACAATGATCACGTCTTCTTGCTGCACCAGTGACAGATACTTCCCAAACGCATTTTGTAAATCCGTGGTGCTAACGCGCATGGTAGCCACCTCCCCGACATCTTTGCCATAATCCTATAGCAAATTAGCTATAATAGCAAAATAGCTAATTACGAAACCTGCTATCCTTTAGCTCAATAGCACCACCTTTGCATTTTTTATGGCAGGCCGGGTCATTTATTGATGATGGTTAGGCAGATGTTTAAGTAGGTGTTCACAACTTCTTGTACAATCACTTTTAAGGTTCTGCGCATTACGCCAGGGCCTGAGTACAGGATGGTTTACGCCATCTTTCGCTGCAGGTCTAAGTCCCACTGACCTTCCGCGTCCCTGTTGGCTAGGAGCCAATCAACAGCAAACCCCATGCTGTTTGCTGCAGGGTCATACCCTGCCAACAACTCAAGGGCGGCTAAGTAAAAGCTATCGCGGGAGCGATTTCGTTCTTTGTTTTGCCGGTTAACTGCTTAATCCCAAGCCAATTAGTCGCATAGGTTTTATGTTGCCGTGAATGCAACGTCCCTCTCTGTTTTGGAAATTGTGTATAAAAACAAAGTATTGTACTTGCACTCAGAGCAGGGTTTACAAAAATTCCAGAGAAATCTCTAAGATATAGTGAATTCTTTACAAACATGCATCAATCATTTGAAGAAAGCAGAAGTAAAGCTATTTAACATAATGGAGTTTGAGAAAACTATATGAAGTTTACAAGATATTCCCCCTTATTCCAAGAGGGGGAATATCTTAATGAAGGGCATCTATTCATCTCTATTTTGGCCTATCATTTGCTAAACGCCATAGAGCAAGAGTTGCGCAACCATCATGGACGAGCACTCCCGCTTTCACTCTTGAAACATCTCATCTACACTAACGAGTCGTATGCTCTGGTCCTTTGCTGTCTTTTGTACGTCAGCGGTGAAACCATTCTTGGAGAATAAATAGTAGTACACCTGCGTCGCTGTTTTGTTAGGCTTGAATTTGGCAGTAGTTGCAGTCAGCTCAGACATATCGAAGGAAGCGTTCCTGAACTTACACTCGCCGAGGACGAACTGGTTTTTGTCCCTGTCGGTCGCCATAACGTCGAGCTCGTCCCCCTTGTTCCACCATCGTCCGATTTTCGTAAAGCGAAATGGCAGGGCGTCTAGACGATTCAAACGCCGCAGATATTCCCGGCATACGTTCTCGTAAATGCGGGAGATATACTGCTCTAGCGACGGCCGGACAGCGTATTCATAGATGCCTTCCACGTCCCCCACCTCCAGCTCAGACATGTTGGGAAATACAAAAGCGTACCAAAAGCGAAAAAAGTTGTCGGTGATCTGATACAGCCCCCGCTGCACATTGGCCTGCTCCTTGATGCCGTCGGACACGGAGAACTCACGGCTAACTATCCCTAAATCGATAAGGTTTCTTAGATATACCGTCAGCTTATTCTTATCGATCTGCGTCTTTTGGAAGATATCGTTCAGTTTTGTGTTGCCTAGCGCTACAGCCTCTAAGATAGTGTTGTAAACGCTTGTCTCCCGCAGTTCCTGCCGCATGAGGAACTCTACCTCGCTGTACAGAATGCTGCCACGCTGCAAGATGCTTCGCTTGATATTTACATCAAGGGGCTGGCTCGGGTCAAACTGTTTGAGATAGTGCGGAATACCACCTAACACAGCATAAGCTGTGATCTTATCCAAATTGGAGTAACTAGGGAAGAACTCAATTGCCTCGTAAAAATCCATCTCAGTCATCTTAAGGATACCAGTCGCCCTGCCGTAGAGCGGATTCTTCTCTGCTAAGATCTCCTTCTCAATAAAGGACATAGCACTGCCACATAGGACGATCATTACGTTTTCGTTTTTTAGTCGGCTGTCCCACAGGTTTTGCAGGATGGATGGAATCGAGGGGTTACTCTTAACCATGTAGGGAAATTCGTCGATAATCAGCAGTTTTTTGCCGCTGCCAGTAAGCTCTGAAACGCTGGCCAGAGCCTGCTCCCAATGAGAAAAGGCCTTGACGTACTTGGCCGCAGGAATACCCTTTGCCAGCATTCTGCTGCTGAAGGCCCCTAGTTGCTGCTCGTCGGTGTACTCGGTGCAGGAGTAAAAGACATGCTCCTTGCCCTCACAAAACTTGCGCAGAGTTTCGGTCTTGCCTACGCGCCGACGACCATACAGCACCACAAGCTGACCACCTTGTGCGCGGTATCTACTCTCCAAAAAACCTAGCTCAGTCTTTCTGCCGATGAACATGACGAACACCACCTACATTGATTATCAAATCGTAATTATTATAATCTCGATTTGGTACAATTATACCCATCAACTTAAATAAGCGCAAGAGTGAGTTAGACCCTCAACGAGCCACGGAACCCTCTGGCAGCATAGTAGGATTCTGCACCGTTGTGATACACAAAGACATTGCCGTAACGGAAATCAGCAAAGATGGCACCCCCGAGTTTTCTAATATCAGAAGGTGTTACTATCCAGCTAGATGTTTTAGTGTCGTACTTTCCAAGTTTCTGCAAGTCCCGGTATTCTTCTTCTGTTAAAAGCGCAATGCCCATGGCAGCAGCCCTATCGATAACGTTGCCTTCTGGTTTATTTTCTTTCCTTGACTCGAAAGCCTTACGGTCGTAGCAAAGGCTTCTGCGCCCTTTAGGACTTTCCTCAGAACAATCATAAAAAACGTATTCGCCTGTCTTTTTATCAAGACCAACAACATCCGGTTCCCCGCCTGTTCTTTCCATTTCATAGAGCGACCATAGTTTTTCAGCATTCGATTCTAGCTTTGCTTGTACTTTAGCCCATTCAAGACCTTCATGGCAATGCATGTTTTTCTCAAAACGGGCTGTTAATACTCTGAATAGTTCCTCACGTTTTTCTGTTAATAAATCCATTTTATTTCTCCTTCTCATAAAGTAATACTCTTGTGAACGGTCATACAAAGCATACACTTTCTCGCCACTGAACTACACAGTTTTCGCCACTCTGCACTCCTTCCGGGTTTGGTACAGTGACGGTCAATCTTGAAGAGCATCGCAGCGTCATACCAAAGTGGCTACAAGCCTACCTCTCCATAGAGCGCCGCACAAGTCTCCGATTGGCTAAAGGGACATTAGACATTTACGAACTTGGCAAGCAACTCAAAATACCCTAGCCTTTCCTCATCAAGCCTCTCCAAGCCGTAGCAGCGCATAAAATGCTCCTTCTCCTGCTGAGTTTTTAAGTAATACCAGATTATCGCTAGGTCGTAATACGGATCACCCATATCGCAGAAGGCCCAGTCTAGCACACACGAGATGCTGTTCTCCTTCCAGAGCATGTTCTTGGGCCGGTAGTCTCCGTGAATCAGGCATACTTTTCCAGCAGACGGCGGATTGTCTTTAAGCTTCCGCAATACTTCGTGCGGATCAATACCCACAAACTCCTCCGGATCTATATTGCTGTACTCTAGGTGCTCACGAGCAAAACACAACTGCGACTCTAAGCACTCCCCCCACGCTGCCCCCTCTACACTAATGCTGTGTAGCTCAGCTAGGACCGTGGCCATCTGCCCCACCATGTGTAAGCGCAACTCCTCGTCTTCGACAGACGTAAGCAGTGTACCGAGCGGGGTACCCTCGCAGTAGCTCGACAAGAGATAGTGCCCCCGTTCATCCTTAGTACAAGCAAAAGCTTGTGGTATCAGTAGCCCCTTTCCCTCTAGCATCCTCAGCGCCACGAACTCTGCCTCTAGCTCATCGCCTCTGTACCCAGGCTGCGCCATCTTTAGGGCGAACTTCCCCCGCTCAGAGTCAAGGAACAACACATGGCTGCAATAACCCTGCTTCGCTGGTGCCGACACGCTACTAATCCTGCCAGTAACATCTGTAATAGCTGCAGGAAGGTACTGCTGCACTTCTTGGATAGCCATGCTTGGCCAGAGACCCTGCCCCCTTTCGATTCGATGGGGGGTGACTATGTTCTTGCGGGAAATCACGATCTGGGTCACACTCCTCTCACGCTCTGTCCATTATACCAGACAGTGGCGGGGCAGAATGAACTGACTACCACCAAAAGAACAGGAGGGCGAATCAGGCCCTCCTGTTCGACAAGTTCAGTCATTTCCTTCAGAGACGTAGCTCCAGTTGTCCACTCAACCTTTACATATGCCCTACCTACGACCATCTGACGGATAATAGCTGTTCTCTAATATACTCCGATTCATTAGCGATAAAGTCTGTTATGTCCTTCATTGTAACGCACTTATTTATGGATAGATCACTAGTCTCCGTACTTGAAAATTGATCATACAATATACTCGCCTTCATTTTCTCCATATCAAGGCTATCTGCTACCCCATATAGATCCACACACTGCGACTGCTTCAATAGTTCCCATATTGCATTCCGTTCTGGGTGTGTCTGATACAACAGGAGATTTATTGCGGAAGCCTCTTTATAGAAAACGCTTGCAGGGCCGCTAGCTAGTTCTTGTCGATGCGCCAATCTAAAGGAGTATAAATTGTAGATGTTATTTCTTATGTCTGCGAGAATGTGAGCACAGTATCCGAGAATGAAATCAATGTCCTCACGTTCTCTATTAAGCGCAAGGAACTTCAGTTCATTTTCAGTCCACTCGGTATTATTAGTAACAAGCCGGGATATATCCACCCCCGTCAACCGCAAATTGCTCCGCCAATATATACGCCACAGGCACGCCGCAACCACAGCCCAGATCTAGTAGTCGGTCACCCTTGTTGAGCCGAGAGGTCAGTTCAGCTAGCCACACTTTATATGGCGAATTGGCAATATCATAGTCAGCCTCCCTATAAGCATGGGAGACCTTGTTGTAGCCACGGGATACGGTTTCTTTAGGGTTGATGTTAGGCATGGTATATTCCCCCTGTCCCCTATCTATCTTCTGCTCCATGTTATTAATACCTGCTCGGGCCTTAGTCGAACGGACTGGAAGCTGTTTGGCCCCAAATAGTCCTATGTAGCTTAGGGATACGAGGGGAGACTGACCTTCTCTGTCGGGGTGGGGGGACAACAATTGTTTAGTCTCACCCTCGTCAATGCCTAGGTTCATCCCACCATCCCAAAGTTGTTAGACCTATTACCCGAACAGAGTACCCGGGCCACTTGTTACATACATCCTATCTCACCTCTATCGCCTACTCAGCATACACCATCTGCATAAGCAGCCCTGTGCTGTCCCGCATCGGACTCTCAGGTGCGCTCTTAATGCTCTTTGCCATCATGACCATCCCCATCACCGCCAGGCATAGAGCATCCACCACGTCGTCAGTCTTCTTCCTGGAGGGCACCTCTGCTAGGTATCTGGCCACAACCTCGTCAGCCAGAGGGTAATAGCCTCTCAGGATGCTCATACGGATATCTCTACCTTCAGCAGACATCTTATGTTCAAGAACCGGCCGATTCCCGTTGAGCTTCATAAAGCACAGCTCGGGATGGCTCTCCAGCAACCTGTCCTTCCATCCCGTGTTGCCCTGTAAAAACTCATCTACCTGCCGTATTGCATGGGCAATGCCCAATGTCTGCTCCGAAAGACTCTTCCCAAGCACTGCAATATTTTTCTCCCTGGCTGCTGCCTTGCTTTCAGCGTACACCGCTTGGCGGCATGGCACACCAAAGATGCTTGAGCCTTTTGGCCCAAGCATCTTTCTTACTATAGCATCCGGACGCACATCGATCTCCTTTTCCACCAGGCCTATGGGCATGTCTATTAGATACCTATCTGCGTCGTTATACCGGGTGCAGATTTCGGCTATGCTGTCGTACTTCTTTACTTCGAAGCGACTTTCGGTGATACACACTGCTACCCATTTTCCTTTGCAGCCGTCGATGCCGATGAAACTTAATTGCTTCGTCACTGTACACTTCTCCTTTAGGTTTCCTCTAAATTGGCGCTACTTTGATCGGCTATACCTTGCTACTTAAAAGCTTGGCCACTTGTGCCACCGTCATATAATCCCCGCCTGTACTGCCTTCCCCACAAGGGTAGCCGGCATAGGCTCTTCCAAGCGCCATACAATGCTTAAGGGACGTGAGCCGCTATGGCTGACGTA
>WSXW01000059.1 GCA_009773495.1 Bacillota bacterium | reverse complement strand
CTCTACAAAGCTACCTGGGTCGAGCAAGAAGTTAATACGCTCGCGTGCAGTTAACTTGCCCTTCTCTTTGTGCTTTTGAATGCGCTTTTCTCCGCCACCTAAGTACAATCGGGCTCTGTCCTTTTCTAACTCGCGCAATATATCCAGCATTAACCAACCTCCTTAAGAAATAAGCCAGGAGCCCAAGCTATGTTAGGCCCCTGACAGCTAAAATGATTAATTGGGGTTTCTAAGCGCCAAAAATCATGCGCATGATAAGGAACAAAACAGACGGGCATAGCAAAGCCCCTAGGCCTGTGTAGAAAGTAGCTGTGACAGCGCCATAAGGTACAAGCTTGGGATCTACTGCAGCTAGCCCTCCGGCTACGCCGCTAGTGGTCCCTAATAGACCGCCAAACACCATGGCGGATTGCGGGTTATTCAGACCGATGTAGGGTGCAACTAATGGGGTTAGTACCATGCAGAGGACAGACTTAACTACGCCTGCTGCGATAGAAAGAGCTACAACTGCTGAACTTGCACCTAGGGCGCTTCCTGTTACTGGGCCTACAATAAATGTTACAGCTCCAGCGCCAATAGTAGTAAGGTCAACAGCAGACCGATATCCTAGTGCAAAAGCCACTGTGGCGCCTACAAAAAATGAAAAGGCTATGCCAATAAAGAGAGACGCGATACCTACCAACCCGGCCTTCTTCAATTCTTCAACTTTGGCACCAAAGGCTGTGGAAATAATAGCGAAGTCCCGAAGCATGGCCCCGCCCAGAATACCGAAACCAGAGAGCATTTTTACATCAGCTATACCCCTCGATCCGCCTGTAATTCTGCCTGCGTATAGTGCTAGGCCTAGGCCTATGACTATGGCGACAGCCGACCCCAACCGCTTACCACCCATGAGACCTGCAAGCCAGTTGCCTACGAGAATCATGACTGCGACCACAGCGAAGGACATTACGAGACTATTTTTTTCTATGACACTTGATGCCATTTGAATCAGGTTCATGCACCTACGCCTCCGTTGTTACCAAATTTACCTAATTTAACAATTATAGGAACCAATGCAAGCGAAGCTACCGTAGCAATACCGCCGGCCAAAAATGCCACTGCACCGCCTTTAAGGGCGCTAACCACATTCTGAATCGCGGCCATAGCTACAATGATGGG
Organism: Bacillota bacterium; assembly: GCA_009773495.1. Classification (GTDB taxonomy): domain Bacteria; phylum Bacillota; class UBA994; order UBA994; family UBA994; genus WSXW01. Next base: position 5,703 of record WSXW01000059.1, on the reverse strand, counting down.
AATGTAAAGATTGCTTATAAATTGGATGCCATTTTTAACCTTATCATCCAATTTTACATAATTGGTAATAATGACCATGAGTAACATAGCAAACCCCACGCCCCCCACATCGCCACTTACTCCAATAGTCTTAGCCAGTACACTACCGACTGTTACTCCTACGAACATGCACGCAGCAATAATGCCTAAACCTACTACTTCCATGTGTTCTCCTCCTTTGTTTTAGAGCGCTCCTTTTTCTCGTAGTAAACGTATTTCTGCATCACTCAAGTTGAGAAGCTGTGCCAGCAATTCATCGTTGTGTTGCCCTAGCAGTGGGGCGGGGTAGCGCATCACGCTTTCGGGGGCATCTGACATTTTGATCGGAGACCCGGCCATCCGAATCTTTCCTGCTATAGGGTGGACGGACTCTTCAATCATGTTGCGGGCAATGATTTGAGGGTCCATTAACACCTTGTCCACAGTGTTTATCGGACCACAGGGTATGCCTGCCGCCTCAAGCGTATCTATCCACTCTATGATAGTTTTATGATTAAATATTTTTATTAACTCAGGTTCAAGTGATGCCCAGTTGTCTGTGCGTGACTTGTTCGTCAGGTAGCGAGTGTCTTCTCTAAGATCCGTCCTGTCCACAAGCTTACAGAATTGCTGCCATAGGTTGTCGTTACCTATTGCCACGATCATATGGCCATCTGCTGCTGGTACCGCTGAAAACGGAGAAATGGAGGGGTGGCGGTTGCCGATCCGTCCCGGGACTTGCCCAGTCACTTCGTACCTAGCTATGGCGTTCTCTAATATGGCTACCTGGCAATCCAGCATAGAGACGTCAACCATTTGCCCTCTGCCAGTTTCGTGGCGTTTGTTAAGCGCAGCTAGGATGCCAATAACACCGAACAAGGCAGCAGTTATATCTCCTATCGAAGCACCTACTCTCGTGGGCAAACCGTCTGGGAAGCCAGTAATGCTCATGATCCCTCCCATGCCTTGAACAACTACGTCGTACGCCGCTTTCAAGCGGTAGGGGCCAGTGTTGCCAAAACCCGAGATCCCTGCGTAGACAAGCTTAGGATTAATCTGAGAAAGGGCATCATAGCCCAAGTTGAGTTTTTCCATAGTCCCAGGTCGGTAGTTCTCTACCAACACATCGGCCTGCTTTACAAGGTCCCTAAAAATGTCTTTTGCGTCATCATTTTTAAAATTTAGGGTCATGCTCTTCTTGTTTCGGTTTAGACTCATAAAGTAGGCGCTTTCAGCCCCTACAAATGGACCGAAGGATCGAGAGTCGTCTCCAGTGCCTGGAATTTCAATCTTAACTACCTCTGCCCCTAAATCAGCTAAGACCATGCCACAATACGGTCCTGCCAGCACCCTAGAAAGGTCTAATACTCTAAGCCCTGTTAATGGGTATGACTTAGTCATTGCTCTCCTCCTTTGTGTTGTAGGAAACAAAAAGAATGCCCGGGCCTAACAAGCCCCTAGCATTCTCATAATCTCCCTATTTTATGGTGACCGTGAATTAGACTTTAGGGAAATGCATTACGCCTAATCCTGCCCGCCAATGGTTGGTCAGTACATGCATGGCTGATTGGCCAAATATAGCTACAGCCAGCCATTCGTGTCTAACTACAACCACGAGTTTGAGTGCCAAACTCGCATCGGTCGGGACATCCATCATCACTCCTCTCTTGGCTTCCAAAATGGCATGAAGCAAAGCATGCACCTGGCTAGGGTGCCTACTGATTACGCCCTTTTCAATTGCTGTCCCTAGGAGGTTCAAGTTCACTTTTTTTTGAATTTGCCCACTGTTGCCACCCGCCTCCGACACCGCTAAGCGTAGACCTGGCACGAGCAAGAGGCTCTTCTTGATATGGTCTTCTTCAGCCATAGAGCGCGACATAGCCAAAAGCATAGCCGCTCGTTCAGCATCAATGTCTTCTAGGTTGAATGCTGTTCTAACCATCTTACCTCCTAACACGAAAATCAAAACAAACTCTTGCCTATATACTTAAATGGTAACATATCTAAAGTAGACAGTCAATCGTTGTTTGAATATATCGACTAGTGCGACAATGATCGCCATTTTGCAGGTTTTGATTGTGCGTAACGAGAGTATTTTATGTAAGGGAATTTCTCGTTATTTAAGCTGAGCAGCAGGAAGACTTCAGTTCGGAGAGAATAAGTATGCCTGTGAAATGAGCAGGCAAACAGGGAGGTTTTTGAATGTCCATAGGTATTATATGTGCTATGAAATCCGAACTAGAGGTTCTTAAAACTGAGCTTAATCTAGTAGAAGTACTAATAGCGTCACCATGGTCGGTATATACATCTGAAGATAATAAAGTAGTTGCCGTGATTGGCGGCGTAGGTAAAGTAAGCGCGGCTGCAAGTTTAAGCTACCTCTTATCTAGCTTCGACATAGAAAAGATCATCGGAGTCGGCGTGGCCGGTGGAATTGCCGAGGATCTACTCGTGGGAGATGTGATTATATGTAGTGAAGCGATGCAGTACGATATGGATGTAACTGCATTTGGGTATGAACCAGGCATGATCCCAGGACTCCGTCTCGCTATATTTGAAGCGAATTCCAAGTTAGTTGATGCGGCCATGACAGCGGCTAATTTTGCGCAGATCGATGTAACTATACGTAAAGGTCGCGTACTTTCGGGCGATAAGTTTATCGCTAGTGTAGAAGGAAGCAAACTGCGTCAAACTTTTTCCGGCGACTGTGTTGATATGGAAACAGCAGCTTGGGCTCACGTCGCCCATCTATATAAGGTACCTTGGGTTGGTATACGCAGCATTTCTGATCAGGCCGACGGGGAAGCTCCGCAAAATTTTACGGAGTTTTTGGAGCATGCAGTTTGCAATATGAGTATGATAATCACACATTTGTTGCGGCTCGTTTAAAGTATGCGCTTATAAAGAAAACCTTCAAAGAAGGCCTCAAAGAAACTTTTCGTAGAGAGGCACGTAGTACAGGCAAACCGTTGTTAGTGGAGGAAAAGATAAAATTGTAAAGGAGTGAAGAACGAATGAACACGTCTGTTGGCCCTGTACCTGTCAAAGAGAGGATTGCTGTCCTTGATGTCATCCGTGGGTTTGCGCTTTTTGGTGTGTTGCTCGTGAATATGGTGATGATCAACTACACCTTGACAGACTTTAGCGTAGGCAGAGATGCCCTGTCTAGGCCGGACCTGCTCGTCGGCACGCTTGACCGGATCGTCGCTTGGACTATTCAAGTTGTTTTCCAAGGGAAATTTTATACTATTTTTGCTTTTCTCTTTGGTTTGGGTTTTTATCTCTTTTTGAACCGTGACAGCGAAAACAAAGCCCAAAACAGCAGACTGTTTCGCCGACGCATATTTTTTCTCTTGGTGGCGGGGCTTTTGCACCTCATCTTTGTTTGGTGGGGCGATATTCTCACCACGTATGCTCTCATTGGGTTTGTGCTTCTCGGTTTTAGGGAGACCAAACTGCCTCGTCTCCGCAATTGGATTATTGGGCTGCTTTTTTTCTCCTTCATCATCGCATCGGCCTCCCAATTAGTTGTAGCCAGCCCTGCAGCCTCGGGCACACCTTCCGACCTGGCGAGAAACATATACACGCATGGGCCGTATTGGGAAGTGGTGGGTTATCGCCTCGCCAACGAGATTCCAATGATGTTACTTAATACTGTGGGTCTGCTGCCAAGAATTCTCGGTCTATTTTTAATGGGATTGTATGCTGGGCGCAGCGGCATTTTTCAAAATGTGGGCTCTCATATGGCCTTCATTCGCAAGGCTTGGCGCATCGGCGGGATAATTGGTATTGGTCTCTCTCTTTTGCACCTCAGCATGCAGTTAAACGCAAATATGACGTCGGCAATCATACTTCGGGAAATCAGCACGCCATTTCTTTCCTTGTTTTATGTGACCAGCATAATGCTGTTATGGCAGGCCGATAAGCTCACCGCGCTATTCTCGTCTCTGGCGGCCTTAGGACGGATGGCATTTACTAATTACCTCGTACAATGCATTGTTTGCGCGCTGCTTTTCTACGGGCATGGGTTAGGACTGATGGGCAATATCAGCATTGCCTATATTCCAGTTCTTACTGTAGTTATCTATGCAATTCAAGTTATTTATAGCAAATGGTGGTTAGAAAAATATGCCTACGGCCCTGCTGAGTGGATTTGGCGCCGCCTGACTTATGCAAGATAAGATAAGTAGGCAGGCCCTAGATAACATGACTTTCCCATCGCTGGTGTGACCAGATTAATCAATGTGAACAAGGTTTTGTTTCGGCCAACAACTCCTGCATATCTTAGCGATAGATAATCCTTATGTGAACTTGAACCCGCCAGCTACCCTCGCCGAAATCTAGGAGGTTGAGAAGGTTCTTTCAATAAGCATCCCTACTGAACTAAGGGAACTACTAATGCAGTTTAACGGGGATAATTACTTCCTGCTTTCCACCTCGCAGATTATTGAGACTAACTTAATGCTCCGTAGCATCAGCGCGTTTATGCCGCTTAATTGTCTGCTCTTTGTTGCAGGGAACGGCTGCGGCGATTATTACGGCTATGCCATAACCGGCGACGGCTTAAAAGATTGGGAGATTTATATGTGGGAACACGAGTATGATAACCGTATCTTTAAGGCGAATGGTTTACGAGATGCCATAGAGAAGTACTACACCGATAGACTATGAGGTCAGCAGGAAGACAGAAGTGTTAAGGCGTTGTGATTGTCGGGAAATAAGGAGTGTGAGCATCAGTGAAACTATTATGGAAAGGAAAGTTCACTAACAACGACGAGTTAGCAATTAACTTGTCTCTGCCAAAAAATGCAGTCAAGTTTAAGGAGCCCGACAATCTTGGTCAGTTTCTGCGTCAATCCTTGGTATTTGTTGTGCCAGTCTTCGCTTTGGTAATCTTGGCTGAGATAGCTAAAGTTGGTCTTCATGGGGCTTATACTTCAGATAGAGCGTATCTCGGCTTAATGTTAGCATTCCTCGCTTTCGTTCCCCATGAGCTGATGCATGCGGCCCTCTACCCGTCCGATGCCCCCGTAGAGGTGTGGTACTCGACCAAGCATATGGCAGCATTTGTTTATTGCCAAGCGCCCGTGAGTCGAGCCAGGTTTATTGCGCTTAGTATGTTCCCTAATGTAGTACTTGGTCTACTTCCATTAAGTGCGTGGGTTCTAATGCCCCCCCAGCACACGTTTTTGAGCGGCAACCTTCGTATCTTTGCTACCATTAATCTTCTATCTGGTATAGGTGATTACTTGAACGTATATAACACATGGAGACAGGTGCCCAAGCATGGTATGGTTCAGAACTCTTCTATCCACTCTTATTGGTATGTGGAGAAGGCGTGATGTTAAACCGCCCGCTCAAGAGGTGTTCTATTGGGATAATTTATGCATTGAATATGACACTTAAGGCATGCTAAAATAAGACTCCACGAGCGCACAAGCGCATATGGGAGCCGTGCGAGTACTACCAAAAAGTTGAGTATTGCAAATGCAATTGCAGCGTGGTAAGATAAATCTCGCGTCACAAACGATTGCATGGCGGTGGTTTGTGAACACGTCCCCGCATTTTCTTCGAAAATGCTCGTGGTGATCCTTGAAAACTAAACAGTGCAGACGAGCAGTTTACCCCCGTTTCTAGTTAGTAATTCCAAAGTTTTTCTTACGAGGAACCAGGAACAGAAAACCA
>WSXW01000058.1 GCA_009773495.1 Bacillota bacterium | reverse complement strand
CGCACTTTCTGCGGAAAGTGCTGTCACAAGCTCCTTGCCCCGCAGGTGGTGACCTTCGGTCAACCTGCTGCGAACACGGTAGTTAAGCCCTCCTGCGCCGATGGTACTTGGGACGCAAGTCCCTGGGAGAGTAGGACGTTGCCGGAATTAATTTAAAGAGACCTCAAGGCGAAAGCTCTGGGGTCTCTTTGCCATATTTTGGGGTCGTCGCTAGCCCTTGTGCTGGTGCTACAATTTGGAGGGTAAGACGTCGCTTGTTCTCGCACTTTCTGCGGAGAGTGCTGTCACAAGCTCCTTGCCCCGCAGGTGGTGACCTTCGGTCAACCTGCTGCGCACACGGTAGTTAAGCCCTCCTGCGCCGATGGTACTTGGGACGCAAGTCCCTGGGAGAGTAGGACGTTGCCGGAATTATTTTAAAGAGACCTCAAAGCGAAAGCTCTGGGGTCTTTTGTTTTTGTTATTGTATTATATTATATGACTCTATGCTCTCGGCGTCAGGTGCTAGTGGCTCTATTCTGGCGTGTCTCTTGGGAATCGACGCGCACACCTCATGGTCGTTTTGTTCGTGGCCTATTTGACGGTCACCAGACTACTCAACCTGAATGAAATGCGGTCTCAGGAAAGATATTTGGAATGGAAAGGCTGCTATTAGGCCTTCTCATCCACATGATTTGCGAGCTAACGCAGGAAAGCAGCACGCTTGTTAAAACTGGAGCATTTCTGCTTATGACGGCGTTAGTGGCATTGACATTGTAGGCTCGTCTGTACTTGAAGTACGGCTACAGGACATATTGTTGACGCTCGACTTACATGACGGTAAGCGGGCGTTTTTTTTCGTGCTATACCTGGCGGTACTTAGGGATAAAATTCACCCCTCCTACTCGATTACTGCTCCGCATTACGAAAATTAGCAGCTCTAGGAGGGTATTAATAGAAAATTCATACTTGCGCTGTTGCACTATATGGTAAATAGTGATATGAATTGCATAAGAAAGTAATAGACTGAAATGTGCCTGTAAGCGACAAAGGGATGCGGCGCGGTATTATTGGGTAGGTATTGTTAAGCGCTTAGAAAGGGGGTTAGTTATTATGAGAGTAAAAAGATTTCAGGTAATATTCTTATTGGTGCTTTTAATGATATTGACAGCGTGTGATAATGTTTTTATAGCTAGACAGCTATCGTTTACATTTGAGACGTACCCAAAAGTTGATGGGTCAACGGTTACCATTCCCCTATCCGAAGCAATAGCCGCAAAGCTTATCAATAAGAGCGTAGAAGAAGTGAGGCCTTACATATTTCATAACAAGACCCATCAGGCCTACGTAAATCTAATCAATAAAGAAGCAGATATCATCTTTGTCACTAGCCCTTCGGAGGAAGAGCTTGCTTTAGCCAAACAACACAATGTGACCCTAGAGGTTATCCCTATAGTTAGTGAGGCCTTTGTATTCTTGGTGAACGCAGATAACCCCATAAAGGGGTTGACCTTTAAGCAAATACAGGACATCTACGCTGGTAAGATAACAAATTGGAACGAGGTCGGTGGTTTAGATACTCCCATAGTAGCTTACCAGCGGCCGGTCAATTCCGGAAGTCAAACAGGCTTGTTGGGACTAGTAATGAGAGGGATCGAGCCCATGGAACCGCCAGCCGAGCGCATTGTGGCGGGCATGGGAGAGCTAATTGATGCTGTCGCATCGTACAACAATGCACCTGATGCCATTGGCTACTCCTACTATTACTTTGTCGTCGACATGTGGGGTAATGATAAGGTCAAGCTCTTAGAGGTTGACGGCGTATACCCCGACGAGAAAACCATCAGTTCAGGCCAATACCCTATAAGAACCGCATATTATGCGGTGATCAGAGCAGATGAGCCCAAGAATAGCCCGGTGCGTAAGATGATCGCCTGGATTCTTTCAGACAGTGGTCAACAAGTTGCCGAAGGGGCGGGGTATGTTAAGGTTAAGTAAGAGTCTGGTGTGCTTCGGCTTGGTGTTGGCAATCTCTTTGGCTCAATTTAGCTGTCAACCGCAACAAGTGAGCTTGCCCCCAGATGTGGATGAGACAAAGCAACCTATTCAGAGTGATAATCGTGAACCTCTTCTGTCTCCGATTGAGATTCCATATCTCGTAGCTAACCCACTAGAGATAATCTACGCCCAGGATCAGGTTAAAAATTCTCACAGCAGCACCTTGCTAATCAACGGGCTGACAAATAGGGAGATAGAGGACAAGATTAATGCGCGTCTCGTGCGCCTGTATATGGAAATAAAGACTAGAGATCTTCCGCCTTACCGTGGTATTAAAACTAAGATTCCTGCTAACTCGGAGCTGGTGAGTAACGATCTGAACGTATACGTGTCTTTCAATTACAACAATGTAATTTCCGTTGTCATAAAAAATAACCGTAGCTATCGCTCTCATTATGTAAGCATTACAGAAACTCTGAACCTAGACTTAAACACGGGCGAAGAGATAACTCTCGCTGATGTTTTTACGGACGATGTCGACCACGTCAATCTTGTTAACGACCACGTGAGTCGGCTTATCATGAATAGTACAGCTACAGAGGAAACCTATGGTGCCTTCGACGATAGCTATTGGGGGGGCGGCCACATACTGAAATTGGTCTCTCCTTTTAAGGGCATTTTGCCCGATCAGAAATTCCACCTCTTTCAGGGCGGTATCAGCCTTGTGTTTGATCATAATAATCCGGAGTTTGATACCAGCATGTTTATGCCCGTAAGCTTGCCGGTTTACTTCTGCGATACAGGCAGAAATATAGCCGTGACCCAGAGATTCTATGCTGAAGACAAAGACATATTCACTAATAGTTCGCCCCCAGCTAAAGAATTTGTTCAAACGGAGTATCTAAATACACAACAAAGATTCATACGACAGCAGAATATTGGTGCTACTGGACATGCTCGCATGTCCTACAGCTACCCCGAGGGACTTCCGAAGCAGATGGTGACATTTCTCCGACAATTGTCGCACACAGCAGAGAAGCTACTGGGTCAGCCAGGTTTATGGGAACTCACTCACTCTGTATCGGCAAATATAGTGGGGGGTTACGTCACTATCTCAGAGTATCAGCACAAGTATGGTAAAGATCGCTGGGATACTCTTACTCAGTACTATTGTTTTGGTAGCGATTATAGACAGATCTCCCTGCATGAGATATTTGTTGATGGTTACGATTACAGCAGCTTGATTATGGAGAAGCTTGAGGAAGTCCTAGGGCATGATTTTAAGGATTCCTACTCTACCCAAGACCTGTACGAAGACCTGCAGTTTTCCTTAGGCGCCTCCGCAGTGCTATTCTGTACCAAAGCTATCTCTATTGATACAGGTAGTAGCCATTCGCTACAATTTCAGGTACCATATAAGGATTTCGGCTGTCACAACATGACGATCTTCCCGGAATAGATGCATGTGACGTCAACCACAACCCAATCTAAGTAGGTGGTAACATGATAAACAATGTCTGGCATAATCTGTTAGAGGAAGAATTCCAGAAAGACTATTATCAAAGCTTGTGTGAATTCCTCAAACAGGAGTACGAAACTAAGACAATCTATCCCGCCTTGCACTTCGTGTTTGAGGCTCTAAAGCTCTCACCCTATAACAAAGTGAGGGTAGTTATCTTGGGTCAAGATCCATATCACGGCGAGCAGCAAGCGCATGGCTTGGCTTTTTCGGTGCAACAGGGAGTGGACATACCCCCATCGTTACTTAATATCTATAAAGAATTGCACACAGATCTCGGCTGTTACGTTCCTAATAATGGACACTTGGTACCCTGGGCCGAGCAGGGCGTACTCCTTCTCAATACTAGCCTGACGGTAAGAGCTAACTCCGCAGCCTCGCACCGGGGCAAGGGGTGGGAACAAATCACTGACCGAATAATCGGGTTGTTAAATGAAAAGCTTACGCCGGTGGTTTTTTTGCTCTGGGGTAATCACGCCAAAGCCAAGGCGAAGCTTGTCACTAATCCCCAACACATGATTCTGACCTCTGTTCATCCTAGCCCTCTTTCAGCTCACCGTGGTTTCTTTGGATGTAAGCATTTTTCTAAGGCCAATGACTTCCTGCACAAGTTAGGGCAGACAGAGATTGACTGGCAAATTCCGAATATTTAATTACGAGCAGAGCCCCGAAGTATAAGCTTCGGGGCTCTGCTCGTAAGACAATGTTAAGATTCTTACACCGCTTCCGTTAAAAAATGCCTGTTAACATAGGAATTAGAAAAAAACAGGGGGTGTGGTACGATTATGGATGTAAAAAAGAGATTGCGGGGTGAGATAAGTGACGATGAATATTCTAGTCTGTGACGATGACCGCGAAATAGTAGATGCCATAGAAATTTACCTGCGCAACGAGAAATACAAGGTATTCTCAGCCTATAACGGGAGCGACGCTCTCAATGTTGTAGAGCGTCAGGACATTCACTTGGTGATTATGGATATTATGATGCCGGTAATGGACGGCATACGAGCTACAGTCAAGCTTAGAGAAAACCGTAATATTCCTATCATCATGCTCTCGGCTAAGTCAGAGGATGCGGACAAGGTTTTGGGGCTTAACATGGGAGCAGATGACTATGTCACCAAACCTTTTAATCCCCTTGAACTAATCGCCCGCGTAAAATCGCAGTTGCGCCGTTATACGTCACTCGGTAGCCATGTGCCAGAGGCAGGGGTTTGTCGCAGTGGTGGCCTGGTCGTGGATGACGAACGTAAAGAAGTGAATGTAGACGGTGAGGCCGTAAAACTAACCCCGGTAGAGTACAAGATTCTTAAGTTCCTCTGTGAGAACGCGGGGCGGGTTTATTCTATCGAACAAATCTACGAGCGAGCTTGGAATGAGCCAGCTTTCAATTCGGCCAATACAGTGGCGGTTCATATTCGCCGTATTCGCGAAAAGATTGAGCTCAATCCAAAAGAGCCTAGATACTTAAAGGTGGTGTGGGGCATTGGCTATAAAATTGAGAAGTATTAGTTTTGTCCCGGCGTTAAGAGTTATAGCAGTGCTAATTACCCTAACCGGGACCTTGTTTGCCTACTATGGCTTGGTTGGGTGGCCTAACTTTCAGTACGCCTTCCAGCCCGAGGCCTACGCGGATAGTTTAGAGGAAGGTCATAATCTGCAGAGTGGTTTCCACTGGGCCATAACTCTTTGGGACAATCATGATAAACAGGACGAGTGGCCCTTCCGACTTGCGCTCGAAAGCCTTTCTTCTCCCTATCCTTATCTATACTACGTTGACGGTACAGGGAGGGAAAGCATAAAAAATATCGGAGAAGTGCCGGACGTAGAGACTTTTTTCTCGGGCCTGCCTACTCATCAGAAATTCACACTGTCTGATGGACGGACGGTTTACGTGGGGCTTGCTCCCGCGACTTATCATGCCCTTGCCGAACGATATGCTACTAAACGGGCGAGTGGCACCACAGGGCTTTACTTGATCACAGCAGGTTTTGTGGCAGCCATGCTCGGCGCAGGCTATGTTATGTACTCAGCGGGCCAACAATCAAATTCCACAGAAATACAGCTTTCTTTCCTCGATCGCCTGTACTTAGATGTTGGTTTAGTTATCTTTTTGGGAGCGTTTAGTGTGGGGCTAATTGGAGGGGCTGCATTGTGGACAATATTTAATCGAGGTGGCCCGCAAATAAGCCTAGTACTTGCTGCACTGCTTGCGGTCATAATCACACTGGTGGGACTGCAGTACTTGAGCACAGTCGCCAAACGACTCAAGCGTGGGGAATTTTTTAAGCACACACTTATCTACGCATCAATTGCCCGTGTTATTAAGGCAGGTCCCTTAGCGGCTCGGGCGTCGGGGCTACTCTTAGCATATGGAGTCGCAATTTCTGTATCACTTTCTCTTCGTTCTTCTCTGCTTTTTGGGTTGGTGATCATTGTAGCGATAATGTATGTAGTCAACCGAGCCTTAGAATTTAAAGCGATTATTAACGGGATAGAGCGGATTAAAGGCGGCGACCTCTCCTACCGCATCCCCGAGAGGGGGGCAACAGATTTTGCAGCTCTTGCCTCCAACATTAACAACATCGCGCTTGGTCTTCAAGCTGCAGTAGAGAGTGAAGTCAAGTCCGAACGCATGAAAGCTGAGTTGGTTACCAACGTGTCCCATGACCTTAAGACTCCTCTGACGTCAATTATTACGTACGTCGACCTTCTAAAGACAGAGGGGCTCTCGTCGGAAAACGCACCAAAATACTTAGATGTCCTCGATAAGAAGTCGCAACGCCTTAAGGTGCTGACAGAGGACCTCTTCGAGGCTGCCAAAGCGGCCAGCGGCACTTTGTCCATCAAGCGCGAAACACTGGACGTAGGTGCTCTCTTAACGCAAGGGCTGGCAGAGCTATCCGATAGGATTGAAGGCTCTGGCCTAGACTTTCGCGTCAACCTTCCCTTAGGCAGACTAGAGGTGCAAGCAGATGGCAAGCTACTTTGGCGGGCTATCGAGAATGTGCTATCCAATATTCTCAACTACGCCTTGGTGGGGTCGCGAGTCTATGTGGACGCTACTGCTAGAGGTAATCAGGTCTACCTGACCTTTAAGAATATCTCTGCTAGTCCATTAAATATCGCACCTGAAGAGCTGGTCGAGAGATTCAAGCGCGGTGACGAATCCCGAAGCACCGAGGGCTCCGGCCTAGGATTGGCTATAGCGAAGAGCCTAGTCGAGTTACAGGGTGGAACATTTAAGATTGAGATTGACGGCGACCTGTTTAAGGTCACCATGACCCTCCTTGAGTATAAGTAAGCAAAGAGTACGCCTTAGGCGTGTGCCTAGGGTTACTACTGTAGGTTTTTGAGAAGGCAGGCAGCAGATTTGGCTGCCTGCCTTTGCCACTAGACGGCTTAGCCCAACTTTCGGCTAGACAGGCGAAAGAGCCTGCAAACACAGGGTTTTCGCTTTCGTGTTGGTCACTACAATCTAGTTGCCACGTAGGATATCTGCTTGCGCGGCAACTGCTTAATGTCTAGTTTGTGGTAAATATCCTGGTGGGCTGCTTCCGGTGTGCCGGAGAGCCTAATGTGATGAATCTTCCCTAGACTATCTGTGAGAATAACTGTCGAGCGTTGATGTGTAGACAACACGGTTTTAATCGTCGACCAGCGGCGAGTGTCGCCGAGCTTGCGCAATTGTAGCTCTATAGCGTTCAACAAATGATAGGCCAAAACAGAGATGAATAAATGTCCTTCGGTACGAAGCTCGTTCTGGTGATGAATAGGACGTAGGCCAAGATCGCTCTTTAGGGTGCGGAATGCCGATTCCACCTGCAAAATAGTCATGTACATCTGCCAAATCTCCGCGACAGTTAGTTCCTGATGTGTGCTTTCAATGACATAACAGCCCGTCAGAATCTCGCGGGTACTGCGAATCTCTTCCTTGAGGGACCACTCTAAAGACAACGCGTCGTTTCCATCTTCCTTGGCGGTGATGGTATAGTACTTAGCCACGGAGGGGTACTTCTCATGAATCCGACCAATACGCTGCCAAACCTTCTCCTTGCGCTTGAGAGACCCTTTAGCGACGGAACGGGCCGCAGACTCCAGCTCCTCTATAAAACGACCTTCCTTCGAACGGTCGCTGCCAGCCTCTTTGTCGCGACGCTGATAACTCAGGCACAAGACCTTGGACAGGCCTTCTTCTACGATCTTTTTAACATAAATCGGCTCTGCTTCTGTGCCAATACGGCTAAAGGAGTCAAGGGACATAAACTCTTTCGTAAAATCCCGCTCTGCTTGGCGCCGTTCAATAACGGTATATGGGTAACCCTTCTCTTTGAGTAAAGCTAAATTGCCCTTTGTGGCAATGCCCCTGTCCATGATGAGGGTTGGCTTAATAGGGGCTAGCAAAGGGGGCGTATCCTGTTCTAGCCGCTTTAGGATAGGCTCTAGCGTTTCGGGCTCCGACTGATTGCCCTTATATATCTGGCTGAAAACAGGGAATCCTTGTTGGTCTACCACTAGGGCCAATGCCACTAAAGGGCAGTCAGAGCGCTTCTCCTTGGACTTGCCCCGCTTAGCCAAATCATTATTATTACACTGTCCTGCAAAATATGTATTGGTCAGGTCGTAGAGGTAGACACTTGGTTCGCCCTTGGCAAACTGCCGCTTTTCCTCTTCATACAGAGCCGTCTCAATCTGTAGCTTGCTTAACAGCAGGCGATCAGCAATCTCATAGATAGCATCCTTACCGATATCCGCAAGGTTAACCGAGAGCATCTCTGTCAAAGAAGTGCGTTGCGTTAACCACCGCCAAGTTCCCAAGTCACTACCGGGATTTATTAGTCGAGCAGCCACCACCGCTTCCGTCAGAGCCTGTTCCTTAGGACTAAATCCACACTTACTCAGGATCTGATTCATATTCAACTGCTCCCAAGCCTTCTGCGCCACTAGCTCAGGGCCCAGAGAACGATGATGAGAGGTAGCGAGAGTGCTCACGTCCACAGTCATTAATTGCTGC
>WSXW01000007.1 GCA_009773495.1 Bacillota bacterium | reverse complement strand
TATTCATTTTTATTTCCGCTCTGTAGGAGCGTTTGGGCATGTAAACATGGCTTAAGCAGCCATCTTTCGATGCGCGGGGCCACCTATTGAGACAGCCCCGCCAGGAGACTTTGCTTCATTCAGCATCCACCCCCAGAGAATTAGGGCTAATATATTCCACGTCTTCCGTCTGTCTCCTGCAGGATACCAGTTTTTGCTTCATTTCTTCCGGGAACATTAACTGGAGTTATGCGTCAAATAAGGCAAACACCAATAATGGAGGTAGACATGATGCGAAAGTTGCTGTCACTGTTACTAGTGCCGTTGCTGCTTATGAGTATGGTGACCCCGGCGCTCGGCGCGGGGTACCGCGAGATTGCCGAAGCTTATCTCAATGAGAAGTACGGCGGTAAGGGTGCTACTATTGAGCTCTACGAGGGTGGCACTACAGAGCTAGAGTTTACCGGGGAGTCTTTTTGGTTTGCTAAGTACATCATCTCCCTAGATGGGAAACCATTAACAGGCGTTTCGGGAGAGAAGCCCTTGCCCACAGGCAGTACCGAGCCGGCAATACTACCCGCCCCGGATCGGATTGGTAAGCCTGAACCAGCTAACCGGCCAGAGATCATGCCTATGCCACCCCAGGATATCTACTACGACAATTATGTCTATGGTGGGGTATACATCCACATCGAGTCTGGTAAGATCTTAGAACTAGACGAGATGGAACCTTACTTTACGGCGGAATACACTCTCGCCGAGCAAGAATGGGAACGCTTACGCCAAGAGGCCGGCAAGCTCGACGTATCGCTTTACCGCAAATTACTGAAATTGGAAAGTTCCGACAAGGTCAAGGTCTCTCTGCAGCCCATTCTGGTAATAACCGCTGAGATCAGAGCTCAATTTGCAGCACTTAAGACTAAGTACCCCAAGGTATTTGCTGAGGTGAACCTAAATCTTGATGACTTATTTGGTAATACCTACGGTGCGACTGTATCCAGTCGAGTGATGATGGCTAACGACGGAGTAGGTTCCACCGGCTCGGCCACTCCCGACGCGGCAGTAAGCTATCCTGCCAAAGACAGCATTGTCGTTGATCCTGCACGCCCGAGCGATAAGCCCAGAGAAGAAATCAAATATAGCGAAGAGTACTGGCAGGAGTATAACGCCTTCTGGTCAGAACTTGAACAATTGCGTGTTCAGGCCATGTCTGGCTCACTTGCGAGTATTGGCTCTGTCCTAACGGAGATGGGGGTCACCTATATTGACAATGGTTATTCCGTGGTCGCAGAACTAAGTGCAGAACAGATTAAAACTATGGCAGAACACGCTGCTGTGGTTACCATTTATGAAGAGTATGAGTACTCTACCATGGATGATAACTTCCTTCGCGGCAGTAGCCTGATTGGGGAGAAAACGTTAGCTCCAGCTCTCTCAATAGCAGAGGACGGTGTTGGTACTCCTGATGGCAACAAGACACCGATGATTATAGGAATTACAGTCCTGTTCGCAGGCGCAGTCGTCGTACTACGGCGTCGATTGGTGTAACAAGGCACCTAAATATGAGATATGAGGCCCTCAGGCTCAGCTTGAGGGCTCTTGCTATGACCATTTCAGTACTACGGCAGCCTGCGCAGCAACAGACCAGGACGCTGCGGAGGAAACTGCTAGAGGCTAGCGGCCGGCGGCTGGCGGCAACTCTCCAAGAGACAAGAGACAAGCAACAAGCAACAAGTGACACCTCATCTCCCCATGATCTTTCACTCCCTAAGCAGGAAATGACCAGTTGTTTCAGGAACTATAAAGGGATACGGCTAAACAGGAACTATAGTAGTGGTCCGCCGCTAGCGGGATATACTATAAGATAATAAGTTTTGAAGGGGTTACCAAATGCTAGTCTTGCATCTTAGTTTTCATGATGACGCTTGGTTTGTATGGGCAGAATCTTGGGCGGAAGGGCGGGCGCGTTCACGAAGAAGTGACCGGGTTAGTCCGTCGCCGTTTGGTGCTAACACCCAAGACCTTGCAGAGTCCCTACCTTTAGATTTGCCCAGCATTAAGCCAGTCACCGCCTACGCTTGGTTTCCCACTTGCGGCGGTGTCCCAAGTGTATCGACCCCACTAATCGCCTCCCAACCTGCCAAAAACGAAGATCCCACGCTGCAAGCATGGGAAGTTGAGGCTTTAGAGGCTTCGTCGCAAGATGTTGTACAGTTCTTAGCTACCTGCCGTGGCCGAGAAATGCTTCAGGTGGGAGTACTATTAGGAACAGATATCCGCCTATGGACAAAAGTCCTAGAGTTCTCAGCTTCCCTAGTGAGCAGAGAGCTCTATTTGCCTACCATTGTGGAACGGAGTAACGCCTACTTGGCGCGATGGGAGCCCATTATTTCTGGGGATGATAGTATTTATCAGCATGCGCTGAGGCAACAGATGCCGGGAGCATGCTTTGCCCTCTGTCCTAGCATTACGGAGAGGCCTCCTCTTGGCAGTCTGCACACCGCTACAAGTAGTCTGGTAGACGCGTTAGTGCGGGGCTCTGTGCAACCTTCGCTCTTAAAACCTCAGAGCGTGCACGATGCTTGGTTAAACTCACTCAAGTCACCACAGGGGATTGTTGAAGGTAATAGTTCTGAACTGGTTCAGCTGGTACAGCACGTTGCAGAGTGGCGCAAGCGACTGTCTCGCCTTACGTCGAGCCCTCATACTATTGGTTTTAGAGCGGTTGAGTCAGCTACCCTTGAACGACCGTGGCGCATTGAGTTTATGTTACGGGGTGGAACTTCTACGGCTACTGTCAAAGTTGAAGATGTTTGGCCCACAGCTAATAGCGATTTGCAGCAGTTTATGTTGATGGCTATCGGACAGGCCACCGCTATTTGCCCTTTGTTAGAGGGTGCGTCGCATGCTTCAATCCCCAGTGGGTTAGACCTTACGGGTTCGGAGATACTGGTTTTCCTTAGTGAGTATGTGCCAGCTCTGAGGCAGGTAGGCTTCTTCATTGAGGTGCCTAGCTGGTGGGGCGGTACCAGTACTAAAGTGCGGATAGCACTGCGAGCTAAAGTTGATTCGCCGAGTGTACCTCCCTTGAGACGGATGACGCTCAACTCCCTTCTGTCTGTGCAATGGGAGACCGCCCTGGGTGGAGATACCCTATCCCTCGAGGAACTTGAGCAATTGGCGCAGTTCAACTCTCCGCTGGTCAAGCTGAGGGGGCAGTGGGTGCAACTGGAAGAAGGTCAATTGGCGCGGACAATTAAGGCCGTACGGGCTGGTAATCCGCGGCTCTCCCTAGCTCGGTTGTTACGAGCTACAACCGGGGCTGATGAACTGGACGCGGCCCTGCCTGTAGAGCAAGTTAGGGCCTCAGGTTGGGTAGGGGACTTGTTGGCGGAGTTCACCCGGACTAAGGAACATAAGTCAGTACCACTCCCCACGGATTTTGTGGGAAGTCTGCGTAGCTATCAGGTGCAGGGGTACAGTTGGTTAGAGCTTCTTTCACGCTTTGGCTTAGGTGCCTGCCTGGCAGACGACATGGGCCTAGGCAAGACGATTCAGGCCCTGACCCTCTTACAGCACCGTCTGGAAGCGGGGCAGGACGGCCCTTATCTACTGGTTTGCCCAACATCGATCATCTTCAATTGGGAAAAGGAAGCGGCACGTTTCACGCCGCATCTGAAGCTATTAGTACACCACGGTCCTCTGCGTAGCCGGGATGGTGATGAGCTTGGGATAGCCCTACAAGAATGCAACGTGGTGATTACTAGTTACACCTTAGCCATGCGGGATCAAGCCTTACTGCAAGGCGTGGAGTGGGAGGGAATTATACTTGATGAAGCCCAGAACATTAAGAACCCCGAGGCAAAACAATCAAAGGTAATCCGTAGTTTATCTAGTGGATTTCGGGTCGCGTTAACCGGTACTCCGGTGGAGAACGGTGTGAATGATTTATGGTCCATCATGGAGTTCTTAAACCCAGGCTTGCTCGGATCGCAGGCTGAATTTCGGCGCCATTTTCTACTCCCCATTCACCTCTACCGTGATAAAGCAGCAGTTCAGAGGTTGAAGAAAATAACTCAACCCTTCATTCTGCGTCGGCTCAAGACCGACCGGAGTATTATTGACGATCTACCCGCCAAAGTAGAGTCAAAGGTCTACTGCACGTTAACCCGTGAACAGGCTGGTCTTTATGCCGCTGTCATCAATATTTCTGAAGGGGAGCTGTTGGGTGCGACAGGGATGGGACGCCGGGGCCTAATCCTCACCACCATCTCTAAACTCAAGCAAATATGCAACGATCCTGGGGCCTTCTTAAGGGATGGACGTGTGCTACCAGACCGCTCCGGCAAACTTACCCGCCTCATGGAATTGGCAGGTGAGATTTATGAGAGGGGGGACAAGGCGCTCATATTTACGCAATATGTGGAAATGGGCCATGTGCTAGTGCGCGCGCTGACGGAAGGCTTAGGTCAACGAGTACTTTTTCTTCATGGTGGAGTAAGAAAGGTTGCTCGCGAGAAACTTGTTGAGTCTTTCCAGAGCCCAGACGGTCCCCCGTTTTTCGTCCTGTCACTTAAGGCCGGTGGAACAGGCCTTAATCTAACTCAGGCTAGCCATGTAATCCACTACGATCGCTGGTGGAACCCGGCCGTTGAGGATCAAGCAACCGACCGCGCGCACCGCATCGGTCAGGATAAGCGGGTTCAAGTCCATAAGTTCATCTGCGCGGGCACGCTAGAGGAGCGAATTGATGAGATGATCAGTAGCAAGACGACTATGTCAACGCAGGTAGTGGGCACTGGGGAGACGTGGCTTACGGAGCTCTCTACCGCAGAGTTAAGGGAGCTGTGGAAGCTTAGCCGAAATGTGGAGGGATAACATTGCCTTACCGTGATGACTACTGGACACATAATCCCATAAAGGTGCAGGGCGGACTTAAGCTGGAGGAGGATTCCGTGAGCCAGTGGTGGGCAGAGCGTTGGCTCGAAGCCCTCGACGAGTTCAGTATTGGACACCGCCAGGTACGTGGGAAGAGGTACGCCGTGCAGGGCCAAGTGTTGGCGTTATTGATTGAGAAAGGCACCGTTATGGCTCAAGTGCAGGGGACAAGCGATGAACCTTATCACATAGATATGGGTGTGACCACACTCTCGGAAGAGCAATGGCTCAAGGTGTTTGATCAGTTAAGTAACGAAGTGGGCGATGTAGCTAAGCTCTTAGCCGGAGTCATGCCCCATGGCCTGGAGTATGTGTTCCACAATGCCGGTGTATCACTTTTTCCTCGCACTCAACGTGATTTATGGACGAAATGCTCCTGCCCCGATACATCTAACCCCTGCAAGCATATTGCCGCAGTTCATTATCTATTGGCACAGGAGTTCGCGCGCGATCCTTTCCTAATTCTAAAATTGCGTGGTCTGGACCAAGAGGAGTTGCTGCACCGCATGGGGCTAGGTACCCTCACAGGTGATGATGTGGAAGAAGAAATTGCCGAAGAGCACCTTGAGGTAGCCTCTTTTTGGACCGGCCGCCGTGAGGCTCTGCCTGACTTGCCTGCGTTAGAAGGTTCCTTAACTCCACATATGGCCCTTGTTAAGCAGTTAGGTCCGTTCCCCATGTGGAGAGGTCAAAGAAAACTATTCAGAGAGCTAAAAGGCGTTTATTCAGCGGCACAAGCCAATGCTGTAAATCTGCTGGCAAGCGAAAAAGGCGATTAAAATCCCCCCAAGCAAGGCTTGGGGGGATTTACTCTTTATCTCCACGATCTCAAACGCATGGCGTTTAAGATAACTAGCATTACGCTTGCTTCGTGGGCTAACATGCCTGTGGCCAGGAAGACCTTCTGCCCCAGTACGCCTACGACTAAAAGGAATACTACAGCAACTGCAAAGGCGACGTTCTGGCGGATGTTTACTAGGGTAGCTCGACCTAAACGAAGGGCATACGTCACTTTGTCAAGATTATCGCTCATGAGGGTAAGGTCGGCTGTTTCAATAGCTGCATCGGTTCCGGCAGCGCCCATAGCTATACCGAGATCGGCTTCTGCCAAAGCAGGGGTATCGTTAATTCCATCCCCTACCATAGCAACCACATGCCCTTCGCTACGGAAACTGCGTATGGCTTCGACCTTATCCTCGGGCATCAGCTGTGCTCTATACTCGTTAAGTCCTAATTGGTCGGCAATTGCTTTAGCCGTGCGCGGATTATCTCCGGTGAGCATGACCACGCGCTTTTTTGCTGCCTGCAAGGCCTTAATTGCCCCCCAGGCCTCGGGCCTGATGGTATCAGCAATAGAGATGGAGCCAATTACTTGCTGGTCAGCAGCAACAAGTACGGGAGTTTCGCCCAGGTGTTCACGGGTTTCCATCCAATCCATTGCTGCCTGAGAAACAGAGATATCATGTTGCTCCAGCAGTCGCCTGTTACCTATGAGCACTAGTTTTTGGCCCACACGGCCACTTATGCCGCCGCTGGTAAAGACCTTAACTTCATCAGCATTGGCAACGTTACGGCCTGCGGCACCAGTCACGATAGCTCTACCAATATGGTGCTCCGAACCTTTTTCTACCGCTGCCGCCAGCTTTAGAACATCTTCTTCACTGCCGCTAAACGATACTACCGCTGTGACCTGTGGTCTACCCATGGTCAGGGTCCCTGTTTTGTCGAAGGCTACCAAAGTAATTTTACCTGCTTTTTCGAGGTATTCTCCACCCTTAACCAACACACCATTCTTAGCGGCATTCCCGATGCCTGCCACCATGGAGATAGGGGTCGAGATGACCAGGGCTCCGGGGCAACCTATTACCAGCAGGGTGAGGGCAATGTGTACGTTTCTGGTAAGTAGCCCTACGAATATGGCCAGCGCAATAATGCTCGGTGTGTACCAGCGGGCAAACCCCTCGATAAACTTCTGTGCTGGGGCTTTGCGTTCCTGAGCTTCCTCTACCATATGGAGAATACGTGCAAAGGTGGTGTTCTCGCCCACGCGTTGCGCTTCGATTTCGATGTAACCAGACTCAACTAGCGACCCACTAAATACCTGGCTTTCTGGTTCTAGCTCAAGCGGAACGGATTCTCCCGTAATTGCCGCCTGGTTAACAGAGGCATCGCCTTTCCTAATAATACCGTCTACGGGGATTTTGCCTCCCGACCGCACTATTACGGTCTCTCCCTGGATTACCTCGTCGGCCGCTACAGTTACTTCGCTTCCGTCCCTCAATACCTGGGCCGTAGCTGGGGCAAGGTCTAGCAATTGCTGAATAGCCTCTCTGGTCTTGCCAATGGTGCGGGCCTCGAGGTAGCTCCCAAAGGCGAAGAGAAATGTGACTGCAGCAGCTTCCCATTGATTGCCGATAAGTATGCCACCTATGGCGGCAATGGCAACCAAGAGTTGTATACTAATGATTCTAGCCCGTAAAGCAAACCACGCGGTTAGCGCGATGCGGTATCCTGATACGAGGGCAGCGGTTATCATCAGTACGGTGCTCGCCACAGGGGAGTAGCGACCCACAAGCCAGGCCAAGGCGATGAGAGCAGCGGAAACAATAATCACCGCCAACTTTTCATTCTTCCTAAACCAAACCTGCCAGGGTTGGCGGTTTTCCATCTTGGGTACAGCCATGTTTCTCAACTCCCTGTGGTTTTACTAAGAATTTTATAACCTAACTTTGCCACCGATTGTGCAATTGAATCCCAAGAGGTAACCACAGTATCGTAGGTAACGATAAGTTTGCTGGTTGTGTAGCGCACTTCGGCCTCTTCTACCCCTTTGATCTTTGCGACTACCCGTGCAATCATATTCGCGCAGTCGGGGCAGGAAAGCTGCTCAAGCTTAGCTGTAACTTTGGTTTTTGTAGTCATGCTTGGTCTTCCTTTAACCAAGTGACGAACTCTTCAACTTCAGGCACTCTACGTACGGCCTTGCGCCTGCCGTTCACAAAGACTGCTGGCAGGCCACCTGCGTTATACTCCATAATCTTCTCCGGTTCGGTAATCTTTTCGACAGCCACAGGGAAATCTAGAGTCTCAATCGCAGCTTGCACTGTTTGATCTAATCTAGCGCAGGTCGGACATCCTTCTACTCCAAGCAAGGTAATGTTTTTCATTTTTACCGCTCCTTTATCTCTTATAGCCATATTATCTGGGAAATACGAAAATCAAAACATGATATATATCAAGTTAGCGGAATAAAAAAGAGTTAGCTCAAATTCGAGTCAACTCTTAGAGAAAAAACGACTAATCCACTTAACTAGGATAACGCTGATCACTGGAAGGGGTAAAATCGGACGACTGACAGCCACCATCTACGATAATTCTTGGAGCTTATTAGTATCGTGCAGAATCATCTTCCTGCGCCCCTGGGGCGTTATCAGCCCCAGTTGCTGAAGTTCACTCAGTTTGCGGCTAAAGTTCTCGAAAGTCATACCGGTAAGATTCGCTAAGCCTTCCCGGTTGAGAGGGAGGATTATCTCGTTAGTTCCCTGGTCGCGGCTCAAAGTGAGGAGCAGTCTCGTAACGCGTTGCAGAGAGGAGCGCGTGGCAAGGAATTCAATTTGTTCCTCAGCCTGAAGCAAGCGCAAGTTGAGAGCCGCGATAAGCTTATGGGCTATACCAGGATTGCGGTGGATAATGTCCTCGGCCTGTCGCTTGTCTATACGGCAAATTTTCGTACACTCTAACGCCTGTGCTGAAGTAGCCAGCGTCTGCTCCCCAAAGAGGACGACCTCGCCAAAGAAATCCCCTAGGCTGAGGATACGTAATACCTGTTCGCGACCATCGGGGGAAGTCTTAAATAGCTTCACGCTACCGGTGTTTACTATACAAAGACTGTGCGCAGGGTAGCCTTGATTGTATATTATCTCCCCTGCAGCATAGTCGGTGGTCGTGAGGATGTCGTTAAAACGCGTAAGTTCCTCTAGTGTTAAACCTTGAAATATGGGTACTCGCGAAGCACAGATATGCTCACAAGGGCACTGATGCATGACGTTCCTCCTTTCGGCACATGGCGGATAGCACCTAGCGGTTGGGGTAGCGATCGTTCTGTGACTGCTGCACGCCCCAGTCCCCATTGGATTTTTGCTTTTTGTGTAGTTCTACAATGCCTCCAGCGTATGCACTGCCGTAATCCCCAAGCCTGGCGCATCAGAAAGAATTATGCGCGGTCCGTCAAAGCTAATGCCGCCTTCCACAGGCTCATGGGCGAGCAGAAAGGGTGCGTCGAGGTCCATGCGGGTAATGTTCTTTTTGGCGCCAGCTAGATGAGCAGCAGCAGCAATGCCGATTTTGTTTTCGATCATACAGCCGATCATGCATTCTACGCCACATGTCTCGGCCATGGCGTTAATCTTAAGGGCGTTGTAGATGCCGCCGGCCTTCATAAGCTTGATGTTGATGATATCGGCTGCTCTAATTTGCAGAACTCTAAAAGCGTCTTCGGGGGAGAACACGCTCTCATCAGCAAGGATGGGTGTAAGCACGCGGTCAGTAACATATTTGAGTCCGTCGATGTCGTGGGCCTTAACTGGCTGCTCTACTAGTTCAATGGCTAATCCCATGTCTTCCATCTTGGTGATAACGCGGATGGCTTCTTTAGCTGTCCAGCCTTGGTTGGCATCTAGCCTAATCTTGATGCTCGGGCCGACTGCCTCTCTGATTCCTTTTACCCGCTGAATATCTACTGTGGAGTCAATGCCCACCTTTAGCTTAAGGGTACTGAACTTATCGACCACAAACTTGCGAGCGTCGTCCGCCATTTCTTTAGGGCTGTTAACGCTTACAGTGATGTCTGTCTCAAACGAATTCTTGTGGCCACCTAGGAACTTGTACAATGGAGCATTATGGAGCTTACCGACTAGGTCGTACACTGCCATGTCTAGCGCAGCCCTAGCGCTAGAATTTCGAACTACTCCAGCATTAATCTTAGTCAAGATGCTCTCGTAGTTTTCAACGTCCGCCCCCACTAGTTGGGGAATAAGCACTTCGGTAAGAGCCCCGCGAATAGAGCCAAGAGTATCCCCGGTGATTACTGCTGTGGGCGAAGCTGCGCCCCAGCCTACCATGCCGTTCTCAAGGGTAACCTTAATCACGTAAGTCTCAGAAACGGATAGCACGCGCAAGGCTGTCTTAAACGGCTTTATAAGTGGGATTGTGAGCTTACCAATTTCGATAGAGGTAATCTTCATTATTAACTCCCCCTTACAGTACTCTTCTGGCGCCCAAGTATTTCTTGTCTAGCTCTTCGCTGTAGTTTGATTGGGTCGGGTCAAAGCTGTTAATTGCTACACCGCGCGAGCTACCTGCATGGATGTACTCATTATTGCCAAGGTAGATACCCACATGAGAAGCCCCGGCTCTGTAGGTGGACCAAAAGACCATGTCTCCCTTGGCTAAGTCGTCTCTGCTCCCCACGGCCTCGCCTTGTTCGTACTGTTGGTGGGCATCACGCAGTAAGTCAATGCCGTTCATCTTATATACGGTCTGCATAAACCCAGAGCAATCGTAACCGTAAGGAGTGGTTCCGCCCCAGTAGTAGGGTAAACCTAAGAATTGTTTGGCTAGAGCAATAATGCTGTCAGCGGTACCACGCGCTATTTTATTAAAGGCTTCTATAATATAGCCATTTTCTACTGGTACATAGCCTATTCTTCCATCAGGTAGAGCCACTTCATATACTGAGCTGTCCTCGCTCACGAGTTTAAGCATCGTGCCTAGGGTTGCTCCAGTTACTAGTGTGGTTGCATCCTTGCCTTGGGGACAACAGTCAGTCGTAGGGTAAATGTAAACAAAAGGACTAGTGATTAATACCAAGCTAGAGTTTTGATAGCCTTCCCAGTACTCCTTTGTCGTCAATACTACATCAGTTGAAGACACCCAGCCTCGATATGTATCAGACTGTTCGATTTCGTACCACCCATCCTGCTGTTGCAGAATCTTAATTGGTTCTGCTAACCGCGCTTGAGATAATACCGTCTTCACTACATTTTTATGTGGCGCTTCTCCCAAGCTTACGTATTCACGAGCAATAAAACCATAGGTCAATTCTAGACACCCCTTTTCACGGCATGACTTATAAATTCTATAGAGTGCTTATTTATTCCTTCTGAAATCTAAAGTCACTATAGCATAAGCTATTAAAGGTTTCGTGCAGTGTCGCTTACTCGCAGGATTTAAGTATCGGTTGTAGAAATAAATCCCTAAGGACGGAGGAGTTGCAGATGCTAGATACAAAAAGAGTGACCCAGTTTGAGGAGTACGTCATACAGTCAATGGATGAACAGTGCGCACCAGGACTTACAGTAGCCATAGCTAAAGGAAACAAAGTTATCTACACCAAGGCGTTTGGCTACCGAAGCAAAGAGAGAGAGATTACTGCCACTACAGAAACAATCTTTGGGATCGCTTCGATCACCAAAACTATAACCGGCATCGCTGTTGCGCAGTTAGTGGAGCAGGGCTTGTTGTCTTTTTCTGACCCTGTCATCAAATACCTACCCGATTTTAGGTTACCTGGCGGGGGTGGGGAGGACGTAACTATCCACCACTTCTTAACTCACACCAGTAGCATGCCACCCTTGCCGGCTCTAGGCATATCCATACGTGGCAACACTGTGCCAGATAAGCTCGTACCCGACAAGAAAGAAATCACTGAGCCTGCCAAAGAGCAAAAGGAAGAGCCACCCGTTAACACTTACTCTGAACTCATTGACTATATTGCTTCGCACGAGTGCGATCTCTTGGGAAAAACGGGAGAGTATTTTAGCTACTCCAACGACGCCTATGCATTGCTTGGAGCAATTGTCATGAAGGTAAGTGGGTTGACCTACTCTGAATACGTCCGGGAGAACATTTTTAAACCCCTCAAAATGACGCGGAGTTTCCTAAACTTCGAAGAAATGCGTGAGCACAACGACGTTACAGATCTATATTGGAAGAACGAAGACGATGAAATGCAGGTTTCAACTCATTGGCAGGTTGCCCCGCCGTACCTTGCCTGTGGGTGGGTCAAGACTTGCGCTACTGATCTAATTCGGGTCTTTCAGATGTTAGCTAATGGAGGCGAATACAAGGGTGTGAGGCTGCTTAAGCATGAGAGCGTGAAGAAGAATATTGCCATGAATCACAATGTCTCGCTATACGACTCCTATGGCCATGGGCTACGTGTTAAACCAAATTATCATGGGGTAACACTAGTGGAGCACGGCGGGGCACTCAAGGGCGTTTCGTCTAATGGTGGTTTCGTGCCTGAGAAGGGTCTTTCGGCAGTTGTCCTCTGTAACCTCAGCGCGGTTCCTGTAGCAAAGGTATGGCTTGCAGCCATAAACCTAGGCTTAGGGCTCCCCATTGATACACCAAAAGTGGTGTACGAGACGTCTGAATGGGCACAGGTAGATAGGGATCGCTTTACTGGGCCATATAAGTCCGGCGAAGGCGCTGAGTTCGACATTGTCATCGAAGAAGGCGAACTATGGATTAAGTATAAGAAGGATCACTGCGTAATTAAGCGCCTTAACGATATAACCGGTCTGTTTGTGCTTAAGGGACAAGAGATGGAGATACGCTTTAATCTAGACGATACAGGCAAGTCCTGGGGAGTAGGCATCGGCGTGCGTATCATCCCTAGGGCATAAGCGGAGGGAAACGGTAACACTGACCGTAGACTGATCCCCTAGCGCCATTGTGTTTTGCATATGGCTGTTCTGGCACAAAAAGACACTTACTTACACTGAACTCGGTAGGAGACCCCTTACCTTAGGGGGTCTTTTTTTATGCTGAAATAAGGGATATTGCGGTTATTTGTAGAACGGTATAAATAATAGAGTAACAGTATAGCGAGGTTAGATTATGACGAGTATAAAAATATCGCGGGAGCAGGCCCGCAGGTTTCTCATAAATCGGCAGACGTTTAGGGCCTATGGGCCGAAGTTTAGCGGTCAGGCAGGAGTGGGCGATGCCATTAGGCATCTGGGCGCAGTGCAGATAGACCCGATTAACGTGTTTGAGCGCAATCATCACCATGCACTCTTTTGCAGGGTAGAGGGCTATCGCCCAGAAATGTTGGAGCATGAGCTTTATACGGCTAAGTCATCTTTTGAATACTTTGCCAACGCCTTGTGCATCCTCCCTATGGAGGACTATCCTTACTTTGCCTACAGCATGCGACAACACCAGCAGGAGTACACTATGGAACCAGAGGTTGCCAAGGCAGCCGCTCACATTCTTGATAGATTAGAGTCCGAAGGCCCGCTCGGTTCACGGCACTTCGCTTCCGTCGAAAGAATCAGTGGTTTTTGGGATTCCCAAAATGTATTGTCAACCAAGGTTGAGAAAAAGGCCTTAGACATTCTTCATTATGTGGGGAAAGTCATGATTTCGGGTCGTATGGGCATGCAAAGGACCTATGACCTTCCGGAGCGCATTGTTCCCCTAGGCTTAATGAATAGAGATGTTAGTCTAAGCGATTACCGGGACTTTATCTTTATGAAGTTCCTAAACGCGTATGGCCTGAGCCAAAGCAGTCTATTTAGATTTGGTTGGCTTGATGGCGCCAAGAAAAAACACTTATCTAGCCTGATTGATGCCGGGAGCGTAACAGAGGTAGAGATAGGAGGGGTGAAGCGCAAATACTATTGTCCGAGCGCGTTACTTCCAGAGTTAGAGGCTACAATTCTACCGGAAGTGCAGCAAGCAGTATTCGTCGCCCCCCTAGATAACCTGGCGTGGGACCGCGATAGGCTCCTAGATATCTTTGAGTTTGACTATCGTTGGGAAGTTTACACGCCAGAAGTAAAGCGGAAGTATGGTTATTACGTACTGCCCATTCTATATGATAACTCTTTCGTAGGGCGAATTGAGTTAAAAGCTCTCAGAGACAAGGGGCAACTGAAAATAATGAATATGTGGCTAGACAAAGCTACTCCTGACGTCAGGGATGCCATCAGGCAAACTATTGAGGACATAGCCCAATATTTAAATTTGAAGGTGGGATCAATTTCATGCTAAAACTAACATTCTTCGGGGCATGCGACTCTGTTACAGGGTCATGTTACTTGCTCGAGACCGACACCGGCCGTGTCTTAATAGACTGCGGAATGTTTCAGGGGGGCAAGGAGCTAAGAACAAGAAACGAGCGGCCGTTTCCCTTCTCACCCCAAGACATTGACTGCGTTGTGTTAACTCACGCTCATATTGACCACAGCGGGCTAATACCTAAACTTGTACGCGATGGCTTTAAGGGAGAGATTATTGCCACACGGGCTACATCCAGCCTGTGCGACCTAATGCTGAGGGACTCAGCGCACATCCAAGAATCTGAGGCAGAATGGCAAGCCCGTAAAAGCAAACGCGCAGGCTCTGAGTCGGCGGCGCCGTTATACACTATGGAAGACGCAGAACGAGCTCTTAAACAATTTAGGGGCATGACTTATGGTGCCTCACGTGAGCTCTTGCCTGGACTAAGCCTAAGGTTTTACGACGCAGGTCATATTTTAGGCTCAGCAATCGCAGAGTTTACTGTTCAGCATAATGATATTGATAAAAAGATTGTATTCTCAGGCGACCTCGGGGAGCGGGGCAGACCTATAGTCGCCGATCCCACTCTGGTTGAAGCGGCTGATTTTGTCATTGTAGAATCTACATACGGTGACCGCCTTCACGACGCGACGCATGTCCGTAGGGACAAAATAAGAGATATTCTACTCCAGGCCGTCGCAACTAAGGAGAAGGTTATCATACCGGCCTTTGCTGTGGGGCGTACTCAGGATGTACTGTATGAAATTAACGAGCTCTACCTCGCGGAAGAAATACCCCTCATCCCAGTTTATATTGACAGCCCCCTCGCCATTTCAGCCACAGAGGTATTCCAGAAATACCAAGAGTACTATGACGACGAAACGAAGGACAGGCTCAGGGAGAATATGTCGCCCTTCGATTACCCAGGTTTGCAGTTTACCCGGTCAGTGGAAGATAGCAAAGGGCTGAATGAAGTAGAGCAGGGCTGTGTAATTATCTCTGCCAGTGGCATGTGCGAGGCCGGGAGAATAAAACATCATCTCAAGCATAACCTGTGGAGAGCTGGAGCACACATTCTGTTTGTTGGTTATCAAGCCGAAGGCACCTTAGGCAGACGAATTCGTGACGGGGAGCCTTTCGTCACTATCTTTAGTGAGGAAATTGCTGTTAGGGCTCATGTGCACAGCATTGAGGGTCTCTCTGCCCATGCCGACCAACAAGGTCTGCTTTGGTGGATGCAGGGCTTCAAGAATAACCTGCAGCAAGTGTTTGTAACCCACGGCGAGGCGGATAGTCGACGTGTTTTTGCGGATCTCTTGATGGGGCGCATGGGTGTAAGGACAGAGGTCCCTGCTTGTTATACCCAATATGATCTACTGGGTGGTGAAATGACTAGACATGCTCAAGTACTGCCAGCTCCCAAGTCGGCCAGTGATGAGATGGATCTGTTGTGGCAACAAGCGAGAGCAGCACTGGATGGACAGTTGCAGCGTGGTACTAAACGTGATGCTAGGGAAGCTCGCCAATCGGCAGAGCGCGTGCAGAACCTGTTACGTCAAATTATCACCAAGGCGCAATAGTAGCAGGGAGTATCTCAAAAGCTCGATTCTAATAGAACTATCAAAAAAATCCTAAGATTCAGCGAAGGATTTTTATACAAAGTGCAGAATGTAACTAGTAATAGTGCTATTCTCAGTAGAGGTGTGTTAGTTAATTTGAGTTGTATCATCAACTTGAAGGGCTGGCAAAAGAGTTGACGGAAAGTAGCATCAGTTGAAGGAGGTGATAGTTCGCAGAGGTGTCTGCAGAGCAATCGGTACAAATCTACTTAAGGAGGAGATCAGGTGAAGAAGGTAATAGCTCTAGTGTCAATTTTTGCCCTTGCCGTAGTAGGTCTACTTGGCATGGGACAGAACTCAGCGCAGGCATCAACCATACAACTCATGTTTAACGGGAGGTACTTGACCCTTGACGTGGCGCCCGTTATCCAGAGTGGCCGTACTTTGGTACCGTTCCGCGTGCTCTTTGAGGCCCTAGGAGCTTCGGTTCAGTGGAACGACGCTACCAGTACGGTAACAGGCGTAAAGGGAAGCACTACCGTTTCGTTGGTAATCGGTAGCACCAATGCTACCGTTAACGGCAAAGCCATAAAGCTTGACGTTGCACCAACCATCATTAAAGGTCGTACTTTAGTTCCTGTCCGTTTCGTTTCCGAGAACCTCGGTGCTGATGTTACATGGGTCCCATCCAAGCAAACAGTAGTAGTTAGGGGCCCAGCTCCTGCCACCACCTTTAAGGTTGGCATTATGACCGGTACCGCGGTTCAGAACGAAGAAGAACTGCGCGCTGCTGAAAACGCTAAGAAGAAATACGGAGACCGTATCGTTCTTACCACTTATCCAGCAAAATTCGCCACCGAAACTGAAACGACCATCTCTAATCTCAAGGCGATTGCCTCTGACAAGAGCGTTAAGGCTATCATCATCAATCAAGCAGTAGTTGGATCTGCTTCTGCTATTGATGCAGTTAAGAAGATGAGACCAGACATGCTCATCATCGCGGGTACACCCGGTGAAGATCGCGATCTAATGGCGGGCAAGGCAGACATTCTCATGCAGCTTAACGACATCGAGCGTGGCGTAAATATTATCGAACAAGCCCACAAAATGGGTGCTAAGACCTTTGTACACTACTCTTTCGCTCGCCATATGTCTAATGCCACCCTGTATGACAGAAGAGTTCTTATGGAAAAAACTTGTGAGAAGCTAGGCATTAAGTTTGTATTCGCTGATGCACCAGATCCAACAGGTGAAGGCGGTACTCCGGGTACTCAACAATTTATCATGGAAGACGTTCCTCGCAAAATCGCTCAATACGGCAAAGATACGGCTTTCTTTGGCACTAACTGCTCCATGATGGAGCCAATGA
The DNA here is from genome assembly GCA_009773495.1 of Bacillota bacterium. Taxonomy (GTDB): domain Bacteria; phylum Bacillota; class UBA994; order UBA994; family UBA994; genus WSXW01. Next base: position 56,151 of record WSXW01000007.1, on the reverse strand, counting down.
TTAAGCAAGTTATTGCAGGTAAAGCCATATTCCCAGTACAATGCTGCCCATCGCCTTACCATGCTTATCCCGGCGCATTAGGTATCTCTATTCCGACTGATAAGCAAGGTAATGTTCCTTACGTTATCGAGCAAATCAAGATCGCTCTCACTAAGGTTGGTATGGAAAAGCGTGTTTCGACCTGGCCAGTACCTGTTAACATGCTCTATATCGAAGCCGGTGTAGACTATGCTATGGCTTATCTCAACAATCAGACTAACGGCATGGTTGACATGGTATCGCTTGAAGGCATTCTCATGGCCAAGGCTGGAGGTCCTGTATACCTTAGTAACCTGAAGAGCAGCAAAACCGGCGTACTCTATCCTCATTATTTCCTATTCCTATCTGACTACGTTGACTTCTCCAAATAACATAGCGTTTTAGCAGTGGTGCAGGGTCACCAGCAATTGGTGCCCCTGCATTTTTAAATTTTCTAGAAAACAAGGGGTGGGTTAATTTGCAGAAGGATAATTTTGTCCTTGAGATGAAGGGCATCAGTAAACAGTACGCTGGCAACAGGGTGTTGAAGAATGTGAGCCTTCAGCTAAAGCCCGGGGAGATTCATGCCGTTCTGGGTGAGAATGGTGCTGGAAAATCCACACTTATGAATATTCTCTTCGGTATGTCGGTGATTCATTCCACCGGGGGCTATGAAGGCGAAATACTAATCGATGGACAGCCAATAGAAGTAAAATCTCCATATGACGCCATGAACCTTGGTATAGGCATGGTGCACCAAGAATTCATGTTGATTCCTGGGTTCACCATTACCGAGAATATAAAAGTCAACCGTGAGATCACCAAGCACAATGTTGTAAGCCGTTTGTTTGGGTCTGCTCTAAAGAGTTTAGATATGGATGCGATGAATAAGGACGCCCGCAAAGCGCTTGATACCGTAGGTATGAATATTGACGAGTGGGTAAAGGTTGCCGGGCTTCCTGTGGGATATATGCAGTTCGTAGAAATAGCCCGCGAAATTGATAAGAGCAATGTGAAAGTGTTGGTCTTCGACGAGCCTACCGCAGTGCTGACTGAGAGCGAGGCTTCCACACTTCTTAATGCAATGAAAGCAATTGCAGAGTCAGGAATTGCAATTCTCTTTATTACACATAGATTAGACGAAGTAATGACAGCAGCTGATAACATTACTGTCTTGCGTGATGGCGAACTCGTGCGCACTCTTAAGAAGCAGGATACAAATACTTTCCAACTTGCTGAACTGATGGTAGGACGCGAGATTCAGAAGCTTGACAGAGGAGAAGTCAACATTTCCAACAGTGATGTTGCACTTTCTGTGCGTGGGCTCAGAGTCCTTATGCCTGGAGAAGAGGTCCGCAAGGTCGATCTAGATGTTTACCAAGGGGAAATCTTAGGCATTGGTGGTTTGGGGGGGCAAGGTAAGATCGGCATCGCCAACGGTATTATGGGGCTCTACCCCGCAATCGGTGAGGTAGTTATAAAGGGAGCAAAACTGGCCCTCAGCGACACAAGGGCGGCATACCATGCTGGTTTAGCTTTTGTGTCCGAGGATCGTCGCGGTGTAGGACTACTTCTGGATTCGTCAATTGAGTTAAATATAGCGTTTACTGCAATGCAGATGAAGGACAAGTTCCTAAAGAAATTTGGACTCTTCAGTCAAGTTGATTCATCCGCGATTAGGCAACACGCTCTTAAAATGATTAAGGGTTTGGATATTCGCTGCACGGGGCCTACGCAGCTGACTCGACGCCTCAGCGGGGGGAATCAGCAGAAGGTATGTATTGCTCGCGCCTTGGCTATTGATCCAACCATTCTCTTTGTTTCGGAACCGACTCGCGGGATAGATGTAGGCGCTAAGAAATTGGTTATGGAAACATTAGTCAAGCTTAATAAGGAACTGGGAATGACCATAATCATGACCTCGAGCGAACTAGCCGAGCTGCGTTCTGTCTGCGACCGTATCGTAATCATCTGTCATGGGCAGGTCGAAGGCATTTTATCTCCAGATGATAGTGATGTCGACTATGGTTTGATGATGTCCGGCGACTATCACAAATTCCGTGGCAAGGGGGCTGCGCAGCATGCTTGATAGGATACGCTTATTGCTGAAGGAATTAGGACTGCCCCGCACTATTATAGTTTCATTTCTAGCTGTATTAGTTATATTGGCCGCTATTTACGACATTCCCTTGCCAGCACTAATGTCGGACCTATTAGTACGCGTAGGGATGAACGGTATCTTTGTTTTAGCGATGTTGCCAGCCATTGTCAGCGGCATAGGTCCAAACTTTGGATTGCCATTAGGTATATTAGGTGGTCTAGTGGGTGCTTTATTAGCTATAGAGTGGAACTTAACTGGTCTTACCGCCATCATAGTGGCAATTTTAACAGGCTTGCCACTAGCCGTTTTAATTGGTATGGCTTACGGTTGGTTGCTCAACAAGGTTAAGGGCTCTGAGATGATGGTTTCGACCTATGTTGGTTTTTCGTTTGTCTCGCTCATGAATATTGGATGGACTTTGCTACCCTTTACAAGCGCGGCTATGCGTTGGCCCATAGGACGCGGTTTACGTGTCACTATATCCTTGGAAGATCGCTATGACCAAGTTCTTAACAAGATATTTTCCATTAATATTGGCGGATTTACAATTCCTACCGGGTTGATTTTAGTATTCTTGGTGCTTTGTCTTCTGGTGTGGCTGTTCATGAGGAGCAAGACAGGGATTGCTATGAAAGCAGTTGGGGATAGCCGTCAATTTGCGGTTGCCAGTGGCCTCAGCGTTGACACAAATCGTATCCTAGGCACCGTCCTGTCCACTGCTCTTGGCGCCATCGGTATCGTAGTTTTTTCACAAAGCTTCGGTTTTCTCCAGCTCTATGAAGCCCCTATGTTTATGGGTTTTGCGGCAGTAGCCTCGATTCTGATTGGCGGAGCTACCGTGCGCAAAGCAAGTATTTCTAATGTTATTATCGGTGCAATATTGCTGCAGGGTCTTCTTGTCATAGCCCTTCCAGTGGCCAACAAGATTATTACTGTGGGTGGTGTGGCGGAAATAGCCAGAATAATAGTCTCTAACGGGATTATTCTGTACGCTTTGGCACAGGTTGGCGGAGGTGACTAAGATGAGAACAGAAATTAAAACTAACGTCGGTAATCTGCCGAAGAAGACTGGTCAAGGCATAAGTAACGTCAGGTCATTTCTATTCGACAATATGGTTATGCTGCTCTTTGTAGTGATTTGTGGATTAGGGATTTGGTTTTCTAAGCTACCAATTTCGTTTATTTTGAGCGACCTTGTTGTGCGGATAGCGCGTAATGCTTTTCTAATTCTCGCTCTGCTCATCCCGGTCATGGCGGGTATGGGATTAAACTTCGCAATTGTTTTGGGAGCAATGGCCGGGCAGTTGGCCATACTCATGGTTGTGCACTGGCAAATAGGGGGGCTTGTTGGCTTTTTGCTGGCAGTTCTTATATCAACGCCACTAGCAATGCTTTTTGGCGTGATGACCGGCAGATTGCTTAACAAAACCCGCGGTCAAGAGATGATAACCAGTATGGTCACAGGTTTCTTTGCCAACGGGCTGTATCAACTGTTGCTTTTGGTATTGGTTGGCACCTTGATCAAAATCAATAATCCTGAGTTGTTGCTCGGGAACGGTATCGGGGTGAAGAATACAGTTGACCTTAGAATCGTAACGAATGCTATTGATGGCATGTATATAGTGTCGCTACCTGTATTCGGTTTTGCTGTGGCCGCTGCAATGGGGGCCTACTACTTATTTTCGCTGTTTGGACAAAGCCACAGTACTGCTGCAGCCCGCAATAAGTCGTTTCTCTATCTTGGCTTGGCTGCAGTAATTGCTGCCGGCTCTATGATGGTCAAGTCTTCGGACTCGCTCATAAATTTCATAGAAGTACCTGCAGTAACATTCGCCCTGATTGCTATTGCGTGTCTTTTTAATCTCTTTATCATCAAGACAAAGCTGGGCCAGGATTTTAGAACTGTTGGGCAGGACCAGCATATCGCTAAAGTCTCGGGGATTGATGTCAACAAAACTAGGATTATCGCTATTACAATATCAACCGTTCTGGCAGCCTGGGGGCAACTGCTGCTCTTACAGAATTTTGGCAACCTAAACACCTATGGCAGTCACGAGTCGGTGGGTATGTTTGCTATTGCTGCATTACTCATCGGGGGTGCATCAGTCGCTAAGGCGACTGTCGGGCAAGCGCTTATTGGTATGGTATTGTTCCACACACTCTTTATCGTATCTCCAAACGCAGGAAAGACACTTCTTGGAGATGCTCAGCTCGGCGAGTTTTTCCGTGCTTTTGTAGCATACGGCGTAATTGCCGCATCTCTTGCTATGTATGCATGGAAGCGAGCCATGGCCGGGAAGAAGAAGCTGCAGGCGTAAAGCGTTCTTCATTCGGTATCTTGCAGGCTTATAATACAAGGGGCACAGCATACTGCTGTGCCCCTTGTATTATAACTAGGCTATATCTTCCTGCTGCCTGGCTTTACAACCGGCAGTCCCTGCTTACAGAGTGGACAGTCGTCAGGCTGATGCGTGGTAACCTGCATAGTGAGCAGGGCCTCCGTGCGATACCCAAGGTTAACGTTGCCATTGCTGCGGTCAACTAGCAGGCCAACACCCACGATCGTCGCGCCAGATGAAGCTACTACATCTAGCACTTCTTTTACAGAACTGCCTGTGGTAACAATGTCCTCCACGACCAAAACGCGGTCTGCGGGGTTAATCTGAAACCCGCGCCTTAGGACGAGTTTGCCTTCTTCGCGCTCGCAGAAAATAGAGCGCACTCCCAGTACTCGGGCTACTTCATAAGCAATGATAACGCCGCCGATGGCGGGGCCAACAACTAGGGTGACGCCATTGTTCTCATATCGCCTAGCTATCTCGCGGCACAAGATTTCGGTGTACTTGGGGTGTTCTAGTACGCGAAACTTCTCTACGTATAGTCCGCTGTGAAGTCCTGAGGTTAGGCGGAAGTGACCTTCCATAATTGTGCCTGTAGTTATAAAGATCTCGGAAACCTGATCCTTTGTAAGCATTGTTTATTTCCTCCTACCTATTAATGCGGGCCGCACCCACCAGTTCCGATATATTTTTGACGCCCTGTTCTTCCATGTACTTACTCAAGCCAGCATGAATTTCGGGAACAACGTAGGGGTTCACGAAGTTAGCTGTGCCTATGGCTATAGCTGATGCACCAGCTAAAATAAATTCCATCGCATCCTGCCAAGAACTGATTCCACCCATGCCGATAACCGGGATTTTTATGGCGCCTGCAACCTGCCATACCATGCGCAGGGCTACAGGTTTAATGGCAGGCCCAGATAAGCCGCCAAAAGTATTTTTCAGAAGCGGCTTGCGGGTATGAATGTCAATGGCCATCGCTAGCAAGGTGTTGATAAGGGAAATACAATCTGCGCCTTCAGCCTCAACCGCCTGCGCAATCCCGGCGATGTCAGTTACGTTAGGCGAAAGTTTTACTATCATAGGAAGATTGGTGCGCGAGCGCACGATTGTGGTTACCTGAGCTGCCATATCACAGGTAACTCCAAAGGCCATCCCGCCTTGTTTTACGTTAGGGCAGGAGATGTTGACTTCTAATGCCGAAACACCTGGCTCTTCATCTAGTCGCTCGGCAAGAGCAGCATATTCTTCGGGAGTGTTACCTGAGATATTAACGATGACGGGTACGCCTTGTTCGCGCAGGAAAGGCATCTCCTGGGAAATGAAGCCTTCTAACCCTGGGTTTTCAAGGCCGATGGAGTTAATTAGCCCTGCTGGGGTTTCTATTAACCGACGCCCCGGGTTGCCCGCTCTCTGGTTAAGGGTGATTCCTTTTACCACTACTGCACCGAGCAGGCTTAGATCATATAACCGCGAAAACTCTTTTCCGTAGCCATAAGTGCCTGAAGCACTTAGAATGGGGCTGTTCAATTTGATGCCGCAGAGAGAGGTGGTGAGCCTTGAATCGCTTTCCGCTGTCCGCAATCCGCTCTTTACCTGGGGCTCGCTAGCCTTCTCTCCACCGTGTACCGTGTACCGTGTACTATGTTCGTCCATTACAGCTTCACCTCCTCAGCCCATACTACTGGTCCATCGGTGCATACATGGAGAAAACCATTTTCCTTCTCTTTTTCGCACGTGCAGCCGAGGCACACGCCTAGACCGCAGGCCATGATTTCTTCGAGGCTCAGTTGCAGCGGCAATTGCGCCCGACCACAGATTTGCTTGATTGCGGCCAGCATGGCATTGGGGCCGCAGGCATACGCCATATCGAAGTTTCTCTTGTGCAAGGTGTTCTCTAGTAGATTAGTTACCCGGCCTTGTTCCCCCCGGCTGCCGTCTTCTGTTGCACAGTACATTTCTACGCCTAATTCCGCTAGGTCATTGAGCTCTGCAAATTCTTCATCGCAACGAGCTCCTGCTAGGCAAGTGACGTCATAGCCAGTATTCACGAGTTGCTCAGCCAAGGGGTGAAACGGAGCTACTCCTATACCTCCGGCTATGAGTACAACCTTGCGACCCTGCGGTTTTAGCTCAAAGCCAGTGCCTAGCGGCCCTAGCACATCGATGCTATCGCCGCGATGTATATTAGCGAGGAGCTCTGTGCCCCTGCCTACAACTTTATATAAAACAGAAATTGTCCCGCTAGTTGGGTCGATGCGGTTAATGCTAAACGGCCTGCGCAGGAGTGGATCGAGAGTCGGGCTGCATCTCATATTTACAAACTGGCCGGGTTGGGCCTGGCGCGCAATACCGGGCGCCTGAAGAGCCAAACGCTTAATATTAGGGGCGACGAAGTTGTGCTCGGTTACTCGTGCTTGTGAAATAGCAATTGTGTTTACCATGCGTTCTTACCAGCCTCTCCTAGAGCTTTGTTTATGGCGTCGCGAGATTCTAAAGCCGCTTCGCGCGCCCTGGACTTGTAGTCGCCGGAACGTTTTCTGAATGCAAAGATGATATCCCGCGAGGAGTTTACAATTGCTCCTAAACCGTCAGTATTGAAGCAGGGGACCACATCTTTTGGGCCGCCACCTTGTGCCCCAAAGCCTGGAACCAAGAAGATGGAGTGGGGCATTATGGTCCGTAATTCTTGCGCTTCGGCAGGAAATGTAGCGCCAACCACTGCTCCTACAGGAGAATAGCCGAACCCATCAAGGTAATCTCTGCTCCAGGTATGCACCAGTTCGCCTACTATTTCGTAGATCTTTTTGCCGTTACTCACAAGGTTCTGTAGTTCAGAGCTAGAGGGGTTAGAGGTCTTTACTAAGACAAACAAACCACCGCTATGATGCAACGCACTCTCTATCAAGGGTTTTACACCATCACTGCCAAGGTAAGGGTTCGTGGTAAGTGCATCACACGCAAAGGCCCGGGCTGATTCGTTAGCGGTTAGCTCTGTAAGACCGAGGTACGCGTCCGCATACCCTGCCGCTGTAGAGCCAATATCATTGCGCTTGCCGTCAGCAATTACTAGCAGGCCTTGTTCCTGTGCATAGGTGACAGTCTCCGCAAAGGCTTGCATACCGGCGACGCCAAGTTGCTCATAGAATGCAAGCTGTGGTTTCATGGCTGGCACTATGTCGCTTACCGCATCAATAAGACCCTTGTTAAATTCCAGTACAGCCGCCGCAGCAGCTTGTAGAGTATTGCCATGCATAGAAATAGCAGCGGCAAGTAGTTCTTCTGGCAAGCTTTGCACTCGTGGGTCTAGGCCAACCACTAGAGAGCACTTCTTGCTGATAATGGCCTCGTTAAGTCTGGTTGAAAAAAGCTTAGGCATGCACTACTACACCATCCTTCATTACAATCTTACCGCTTACCATTGTCATAACAGGCCATCCTCTAAGGTTTTTGCCGTCAAAGGGCGTATTGTGGCCAAGGGAGTAAAAACGGCTGGAGTTTACCTGCCGTGTCGTATCCAAGTCAATTAAGGTAAGATCAGCTAGCCCCTGAGGTATAATTTCCCCACATTCTAAGTCTAAAATCCTCGCTGGGTTGGCGGACATGAGTTGCACCAAACGTGTCAAGGAGATGACATTTGTCAGGACAAGTTCTGTAACCATAAGCGGTAGTGCTGTCTCTAACCCCACTATTCCAAAGGGGGCTTCATTATACCCCTGTGCTTTTTCATCACTATGGTGAGGGGCATGATCAGTGGCTATACAATCTATTGTGCCATCTTGTAGTGCTTTGCGAAGCGCTGCGACATCCTCGTGTGTTCGTAGCGGAGGATTCATCTTAGTATTGGCATCATCTATATTCACATGATCGTGGGTGAGACAGAGATGGTGTGGGGTAACTTCGCATGTCACATTTACGCCGCGGTCTTTTGCTTGGCGGATAAGGGTAATGGCACCCTGAGTGCTGACGTGCGCTATATGTAGCCTGCCGCCGCTTAATTCAGCTAGTGTTAGGTCTCTTGCCACCATGGCGTCCTCTGCAGCGGCAGGAATGCCGGGGATGTTGAGTACCATAGATCGATACCCCTCATGCATCGCTCCTTTGCCTGCTAAATGCTTGTCTTCACAATGTACGATTATCGGCAGACCGTGCTCTTTGCTGGCTATCAAAGCTTCGTATAGTAGACGAGAGTTACTGACCGGCTCGCCGTCATCAGAAAAAGCTATCGCTCCTGCCGTCTTAAGCCCGCTGGCATTGGTTAGTGTCTCGCCTCGCTGTCCTACAGTAATGGCTGCGATGGGGTAGCAGTTAATAACCGCAGTAGCTGCTTTAGATAATACAAACTCTACGGTAGAGGCGCTGTCGATAGGCGGAAGGGTGTTTGGCATACAGCATACCGTGGTAAATCCCCCCGCTGCAGCCGCCCGGCAGCCTGAGTGGATTGTTTCCTTATGTTCTCGCCCAGGTTCGCGTAGATGAACATGAATGTCTACTAGCCCCGGGACTAAAAACTTTCCGTGGGCCATAATAACCTCGGCATTGTCTGCAGTGAGTTCATCTCCCACTCTGACTATCAGGTTCCCGTTTACCAATACGTCTTGAACAGCATCAATAGTATTTAGCGGGTCGATTACACGAGCTCCTTTAATTAGGATCTTCATCCCCACAACTCCTCTCAAATACAAAAAAGCTTTCCTGCCAAAGCAGGAAAGCTAAATAGCCCAAAACTAATTTAAGGGCGACTTCCTTTCCAGCCTCTCGGGCAAGGTTAAAGGAACACTTACTTTGATAAACACTATACGAAAGAGGGGAGGATGTCAAGTCCTCACCCGGAAAGCTGTCGTCGGATAGGTGTATTGCGTTCTGCCTATTAATTGTTGCCTCTTGACACAGTCGGTAAGGAGCGATAGACTAACTAGCAGTGAGCCTTTAATTTCGCCGCACGAGTTGTGGTATAGCCCTGTGAGGCTGGGAAGGCAGCAATATTCATTTTGCTATTTACCTTCCCGCCGTGGGAAGGTTTTTTGTTGCCGCCTTTAAAATAGCTCGGAGAAGCTAAGAAGGAAGGGATGTTTTTCATGAAGAATTTGCAGGGGCGTCATCTTATTAGTCCGAACGATCTCAGCCTAGAAGAAATCCGTGCGATTATCGAACTTGCGCACGACATGAAGCGTAATAGATCCAAGTACTCAACTCTCTGCCAGGGACAAATACTAGCTACTCTGTTTTATGAGCCCAGTACTCGTACGAAGTTGAGCTTCGAATCTGCTATGTTACGCATGGGCGGGAGCATCCTCGGATTTAGCGATGCGAACACAAGTGCAGTAGCCAAGGGAGAATCCATTGCCGATACCATTCGGGTTCTTGGTAGCTACGCAGATATTGCCGTTATGCGGCACCCTCGTGAAGGGGCACCAAAGCTAGCGTCAGAGTTCTCTGCGATTCCGCTTATTAACGGCGGAGACGGCGGGCATCAGCACCCTACACAGACCCTTACCGACCTTTTGACTATTGATACTTATAGGCAACGGTTAGACGGACTTAGTGTGGCTTTCTGCGGAGACCTCAAGTACGGACGCACTGTTCACTCCCTAATTGAGACGCTGGCTCGTTACCAAGGCTGCAAATTCTATCTGGTGAGCCCGGAAGAATTGGTCCTGCCGCTACGCCAAAAAGAGCACCTTGTTAAGAAATATGGCAGTGAAATCATTGAATGTAGGCGCATGGAAGAAGCACTACCGCATCTGGATATACTCTATATGACCCGTATTCAAAAGGAGCGTTTCTTTAATGAGGCCGACTACTTGCGCCTTAAAAATAGCTTCATTCTTGATGCAGAAAAAATGAAACTAGCAAAGTCAGACATGATAGTGATGCATCCCTTGCCACGGGTTAACGAGATAAGCTACGAGGTAGACCGCGACCCACGTGCGGTATACTTCCCCCAGGCGGAGCTTGGTGTTTATGTAAGAATGGCCTTAATGGCACACTTGTTGGGGGTGAGTAAATAATGATAGAAGTAGCATCCATTAAGCGCGGCATCGTTATTGATCACATTACGGCAGGTAAAGGGCTACTCATCTTTAACAAGCTCAATCTGGCTAGCTTAGGTTATCCTGTAGTACTCCTGATGAACGTGCCAAGTGGCCGTATGGGCAAGAAGGACATTATTAAGATTGAAAACTTCGTTGATGTAGATACAGCCATGCTTGGGCTGATTGATTCATCTATCACCGTCAATGTCATTGAGAGCGAGCATGTTACTAACAAAGTTAGGGTTTCCATACCGCAGGACGTAAAGGGTCTCTTTACTTGCAGTAACCCTCGTTGTGTCACTAATACGGATTCATATGTCATGCCTAGCTTTCGTTTGCATGACAAGAAATCCTGTTCGTATAGTTGTGAGTACTGCGAAGAGATTACCCGAGTTAATCTTGCATAACAAAATGCCCCAAAGCTGGTACTCCAGGGCATTTTTATACCGGTCTAGGCTGCGTCTTGAGCAGTTGCAGATTCTACTACCATAGTTCTGGCGGTCTTATCACCAAGACGGCGACCCTTTGGGTCAATCAGAACAAGTACGAGCTCGATCATGCCGAGAACAAAGGCTAAGAGTCCGCCAATAACCCAGCCGATTATCGGGACGATCATAATAATGATCCCGATTGCTAGTGGCCAGTTCCTCATGCATGATGCCACGATATCAATCTCTGCCCCACTAGCAGTCACGACTTCAAGACCTAGGAGCTTTTTACCGATGCTACGGTTTTTCCACTGCGCGTCTTTCGTCACCTGAAACATAATTCCGTCCTTGGTCAAAGTGTAAGCAGCGCCAATAATGGCACCAATTACAGGGATGACGGCAATAATAGATGAGATAATTCCGTCGATCAGTGCAGCAATAAGCCTTTTAGTCAGCTCAGCCTTCTTTTGGTTCTGCATAACGTATGCACCGTCCTTTCTCTAACGAAATGATATTCTCCACGAGGCTAGAATATTCACCCCAGTTGCTACCATGCTCAGGCGAAGATCAAAGACTACTTAAAATACACAACGCAAGTGTGGAAATGCGCGCCTGATTTCTAAATTTAGGATAGATCTTGAATGAGGGCCTTGGCCTGCAACTCGTAACCTGTGCTTTCGGCTATTTTTTTTAGCCAGGGGATTCTCGCTCCTGGCGCTATATAGGCATTAATGCAGTAGTCAAAGGCAGCCTTAGAGTTGTACAAATCACCGATGTTTTGCCTTAGATGTTCGTGTACTTGGCTGGCGATCACATCCGCAAGCACATAATTGTGCCAGTAAACTGGGTAATTCACATACCACGCGTTTGAAGCCCAGCGTGGGCTAGGATTGAGGCTACACCTCAATATCTCACTCTCGACCTGTCCCAACAAGGCATCAAGGTCCTGGGTGGTGTCTTTGTACATGGCATGTTCAAATAGACAGTAGGCCGTGCGTTGGCGTAAATAGTGGAAGAGAGGTCCCAATAAGGCCTGACGGGCTCCACTTAGTTCTTCGTCGGAAAGCCCCATGCTCCGCAAGAAATCTGGATGTTGTGGGATATAGCCAAATATCTCAGCAATGCCTTCTGTAAAGATACCCGACTCGCGCCTCATTCCCAGATGTTCCTGTGTATTTAGGGAGGAGTGTAGGGCATGCCCCAATTCATGGAAGGCTGTTTTGTAGTAGGCGAACCCGTCGCGAGGATTAAAAAGAATACGAATATCTTTACGAGTGATACCCATGCATAATCCGTTATAAGGAATGTCTACCACGCAAGGTGTGATATTAAGCGCCTCTAGCGAAGCGTATCCCATGCTCTGAACATAGGTCTCTAGGCTTGAATTGATCTTGTCCACAGGGAACTTAGACTTGTCAATCTGGCCACTTTGCTCAAGTAAATACTGTACATCCCACGGCTCAATGCTAGGTATGCCTAACTCTTCTGCGCCGCGCTGCATAATTGCTAGGTAGGTGGTGTCAGTCGCTTTAGTGAGCTCGCGAAGAATGCCTTCAACTTGCTCTGTAGACATGCCGCCTAAATGTATGCTGAGATCGACATAGTTGGCGTAGCCTGCTTCTTGCGCAGCTAAATTTCGTAAGTTAGTTAATTCCACGAGGCATTTTTCAAGGCTCTGAGACAGCTCTGCTTGCGACTCAAATGCTGCCTGACGCAAGGCTCGATCGGGGTTGCCTCTGAGAATGCTACGCAGCGCACCAATGTCAATGTACTCCCCGTTAACGTTATATTTGTGGGCAATAATCTTATCACCTAGCTCACGGGTAAGCTTAAGTACGTCTGGGCGGGCGGCAACTTTGGACCCCAGTAATGTGTTTTGCCACAGTTCCACGCGGCGGGCTAAGAGGGGGTCGCTAATACGCTCTGCCCATGTATTGATCACCTCGTGGAGTACAGGGTCGAGCACGATTTCACTACGTTCTTTCTCAAGCTCAACAAGCCTGGGTTTGGGCTGTTTATCTACAAATTTCTCAAAACTTAGAGAACCGGATTCCTGTCCAATCTTTTCTAGGCGTCTCTCAATTTCATTTAAGTACAAAAGCAGCTCGTTTTCCGTTTTCATCATGATCATCCTCCCTGTTTTGTTACTAACTACAGTTCGACTAGCGAAAGGAAAAGTCCTGCTGCCACAAGAGACAAGTTACCAGTTCCCCAGCCCGTAGCTGCAATTGTCTTCAGTCTTCAGAAGAACGCCTCCTAGTGACTGACGACTAGTGACTGACTACTAATGTTCTGCACTCAGCGGGAAGGATTTTATGATTGCTTGCGGTAATAATAAGCTGAGGTGTTTATAGTTGAACAATATGTATATTAGGGATTTGGTAGAAGCTATTCCCAGGCGTTACTCGGTGCGACAGTACACAGCCAAAGAGATTCCCAATGACTTGCGTAATCGACTTATGGTTTCTGAGGGCATTAGGCGTTTAGACTTAACTGGATGCCGAGTAGAGTTGGCGCATGCGCCCGGAGAACTTGATGACGTATTCTCAGGGATAATCGGTAACTACGGTAAAATAAAGGGGCCTAGTGCGCTCATTGCTTTATTGGTTCCTGAGGACAGTGGAGAACTAGGGTTGCTTGAGGCAGGCTATGTCGGGGAGCAATATGTTTTGCGCGCCACCTCTTTGGGTTTGGCCACATGTTGGGTGGGCGGTATGTTTCACTTTAAAACCCTGATGGGCCGTCTATCGATAGGGCCAGCCGAGAAGGTGGCAGCTATTATTTCAGTGGGTTGGCCCATAAGCAAGACAGACCCAATGGGAAGTCTAGTCCACTTTTTTGTAAAGCGCAAAACTCTAGAGCAAATAGTTGATAAGGACCTTCTGCAGAGTGCGGGATGGGTCCGTTCTGCAGCGGATGCCGTACGGGTAGCTCCTTCTGCTATACATCGGCAACCGTGGTTTCTAAGTGGTACGCCTGCAAGAGTTGTCCTTAAGCCATCTAGGCAAGGAGGGTTCACATATATGGACCTAGGTATTGCTATGCTCCACTTTGAATTAGCAGCCGAGCATGCTGGACACATAGGTAAGTGGCATGTCGGGCCAGAATTGTGTTTTAGCTAATTTAACTGTACGCTCTCGATGCAGAAGACTCTCCAACACGCCTCAGATGAATAAAGCCCTTGGCTTAGCCTTCTGGGCCACTGTGTACTGTGTTCCGTGTACGTCCCACAAGGAACTAGGAGCCATGATAAATATCGTAACTGTGACCTCGGTCACAATACTCGCAGCTATCTTAAGTTAAACTTTAAACAGGATAAATATTTTTAGGAGGTTTTTAAGATGGCAATACGTAAGATTATAAAAATAGATGAGGAACTCTGCAATGGCTGCGGTGCATGTGTTCCTGGTTGTGCTGAAGGAGCCTTACAGATAATAGACGGTAAAGCTAAGCTTGTTAAGGAACAATACTGTGACGGTCTGGGAGCGTGTCTAGGTGAGTGTCCCACTGGTGCCCTTACTATCGAAGAACGTGATTCTGAGGAGTTTAATGAAGAAGCCACTAATGTGTGGCTTAAGAGCATTGGTCGGACACCTATTCCAGTTAGCCATGGCCAAGCTGAGCAAAAAACCTCTCCACAGCCGACACATGGTCACGGTGGCGGCTGCCCGGGGTCCCGCATGATGAGCTTTGCCAAGAAGCCTGAGACAGCCGATGCCACCGTAAGCGCAGGTGAATCTCAGCTTCAGCAATGGCCAGTGCAACTTATGTTAGTTCCGACCTCTGCTCCCTTTCTGCAAGAATCTGACTTGCTTGTTGCGGCAGACTGCGTTCCTTTTGCATACCCGGACTTCCACCGCAAGTTACTCAAGGGTCGCTCACTCGTTATCGCCTGCCCTAAGTTAGATAACGCCGAGCATTATGTTGAAAAGCTTGCAGAAATGATCCGCCAAAATAACTTTCGGAGCATTACCATTGCACACATGGAAGTCCCTTGTTGCTTTGGCTTAGGACGTATAGTAGCTGAGGCTATCAAGCGCGCTGGCGTGTATGTTCCGGTCATGGACGTTAATGTAGGAATTCAAGGTAAGCTAAAGTAGTCATAGATGTTCAGGTATGTTCAATAGTTCGGCGCAGGATTATACCCCTCTTCAGCGAATTTATTGCAGGAAGGGGGTGTATTCTTTTATGCGTCCTGCCCATTACCAATATCGGGTCATTTTTGCGTAACTCATTCTTATTTTTTTCGTCTAAGCGTTGGGCAGGGATATTTCCTGCTCGCAGAGAACTAATAATTGTCTAGCAGTCAATAGTTGAGGAGGAAACGTATATGAGCAGACAGGAACGCAGAAGACGCTTGCGCCAGACAGGCCCGAAGTTTAGGTGGGACATGATTATTGTCTATGCGGTGTTGGCTTTCTTCACAGCAACCGCCTTATTCTCTTATTTTGTTCCACAGATTAACGCTCGGGCTTACGCAAGTAGTCCCCGTGTCCAGAAAATAATCATTAACCGTGCAATAGCTAATGTTGGACAGAAATCTCCCCTAGAATTTACGTATTCCTATTCTGCAGCTGACGCAGAGGACCCAGTGCAGTATCAGGTAAAAGAGGCGGGAGATATGGTAACCTTGATTGATAGTAAAGATAAGGAAAGTACCGAGTATGCTGCTAACGCTGTTCCTGATAAGTATCGGACCGTACCTGCTATCTTGGCCGATGTTAAGGCTGCACTTAAGAATAAAGACTTTAAGATAATTCACCCGGAGTCCGACAACAGCGGATATTATTCATTGCAGGTTGTGCATCAGATAACAGCCACTGAGCTTGAGGGTTATAATCTATACTTTACCGCAGAACACGCTCTTGATGTGGTGCATTACTACAAGACCGTAGGTAAAGACGAAATAATCCAAAGGGTGTACAATGGACTGATAACTGGGATTATAGAATCTAAAGAACCAACCGACCCATAATAAAAGGCAGTGCTCGCACTGCCTTTTACAATACAAAAGTTTTAATGTTTCAGAATCATTTGTGTGGAAATACTTAACGCTGTAGTATAATGATAGTTAATATTGTTCGGTATCATAATATAGGTGGGTGAGAAACTTGGAACAAATAGATATTCTTAAGCACTTAGCAGACTTATTTATGCAAATTGGCGCAAGGACAACAGTTGAACCTTTAGCCAGTTTTGACGATGACCTAACCACGAGTCAACTTCTAGCGTTACGGCATATCCTGCTCCATCCTGATTGCGCGTTATCAGCTCTCGCTAATGGCCTTGATATTTCTAACCCGGCAGCCACAAAGGTAATGGATCGTCTGGAACGCAAAGGTCTGGTAGTCCGTGTTCAAGGTTCAGATAGGCGCCAAGTGAAAGCAGTTCTTACCCCTAGGGGTAAGAACGTGGCTAAGGCAAACTTGCAGCTGCAAATTGAGGCTTACGCCAGCCTGTTCAACAGCATGCCCCAACCAGACCGTCAGATGCTTCAGCAAGGGCTCGAAGCCTTAGTTGCCGCCGCTGTACAGCAGTGGCCTAATTGGGAGCAGCTCTGTTTGCGTTGTGGCGTAGGTTGTGCCAAGGACGAGTGTCCATTACACCGTTATCGGAGTGCCTAGGGTAGAATGGCTCCACTCGTAGCCGCGTCAGACACGCTTGTCCTCATGGCAGAAAGGGAATATGAATAGAGACAGTGAGGTTATTGCCTCGCGGTCTCTATTTTGTAGTTTTCTATCAGTTCAATTATCTGGTCCGGGTGAGCATACTCGCCATCACGCATCAACTCAATTATCTCGCCATTGACAGTGATTAAGTAGAAGCGCCTATGGCGTTGGTGACCATATCCTATCCAGACTTCATTGACTCCGCTTATTTGGGACCATGGGACATGAACAAAGCGCTTTGCACGGTGAATGCGTACCCCGAATATGCCCACGCTAACGCGCCGTTCCGCCAGAGATCGGTGATACATGGTAAGCGTTACGGTTGCGAAGAGAACGAGGATCATGCAAGAGATTACCAGAGTCGAGCCCGGAGGTAGGATTAAGAGCAGGTACAACAAGACCCCATAGCAAAGCCCTAGGGACAGTAGTAGTTGTGCTAACCTGCCGCTGGGTCGAAAGGTAGAAAAGCTGGGCACTGCTTCACCCCCTATGACATTCTATTCAACGGGGCAGATAATCTGACAGAAAGTGTGTGGCCCATCCTTTAATAATCTCAACAAGTCTGGCAATCCATCTAAATACGGATTCACTCCTTAATCTGCAAGTATACCACTTTAGAGGTGCCGCATCCTGCCCCTCTGATTCCCTTCCCGTGCTCTGAAGTCCTAATTTAGTTTACCATTTCCTATGTAAACTTGACGCCAGCTTTACTTAATGCACCGTGCAAAGCAATAGTAATAGCTGCATCAGCACTATGATGGAGAAGCGTTCCTACTCCTACTACAACTAGTGCAGAGTAGGCTGTGAACCCGAAAGGCATGACTACTAGGGCCTCGCCTACAGCATGTATTGGACCGATAATTACTAGAGTTTGCCAAGGTTTGAACCCCTTGCGTAACATCACCGCTCCTATCGCAGGGAAGATGATGTGGATGGCTGCACGGGCAGCCACAACGGGTCCTAGAGTTATGAGAAAGCCCACCGTCGAGCCCACCCCTACCAGTGCTGCAACTAAAGGGCTTATAAACATTGCTAGCATCACTGGCACATGGCTTCCTAAGGTTGCAGTAAAAGGCGGTATGACAATTTGTAACCATCCGCGAAATAGTAATGGTATCATTAGGGCTAGGGCCGTCAGTAATGCACCGTAAAGCAATTCCTTTGTGTTAATTTTCATACAACTACACACCTTTCTTTACAGATGTATATACACCTGCTGTCATTGTTAGTATGGTATCATGAAAGTAGTATGTTAAGCAATACCTAGCGAGGTGTTTTATGAGCAGCGAATTAAGACGTGCTGAGTTAGCCGAGATCCTGCGGGAGAGTGTTCATGCACTCACTGGTAGCCAATTAAGCGAGCGTTTAGGTGTCACAAGGCAGGTTATAGTTGCAGATATTGCTCTGTTACGGGCAGCGGGTGAGGGGATAATAGCCACGCCTCAGGGCTATCTGCGTGCCCCTTCTATGAATAAACGACCGAGGAGGGCCTTGGCTTCTAGGCACAGTGCCGCACTAGAGCATATTAGAGAAGAACTAAATGTAGTAGTGGATTATGGCGGCACTATACTTGACGTTATAATTGAGCATCCCCTCTATGGTGAAATAACCGGAAGTTTACATCTGAGTTCGCGCCACGATGTCGAAGTCTTTATCAAAAAGCTGCAGGACACTCATGCTGAACCTCTCTCTGTTCTGACTGGTGGCTTGCATCTTCATACGATTGAAGCTAAAGATGAAGCTACCCTCACGCGCATAGTAGAGGAACTAGCAAGACGTGGCTTCTTAGAAAAGGATTACCAATAGAAGATGGGGCCACCACAGGATTTGTGGTGGCCCCATCTTCTAATCATCTGCTATTGCAGGCGCAGTAGTGGCGCAGCTCGCTGCTGGCTCTGAGGCTAGAAAATGCTTGAGGTTTGGAATAAGTGAAAACTTTACTCCACCTGCTCCTAGGGATGCGCCGCTTAGTCCAAAGATAAGGGGTATACCAAAGCGGTCACCCGCGAGCCCACTAAGGCCTTGAGAGATCGGCTGCAAGGCACTCCCCATCGTATCCAATAGGCCAAAGACCCTACCCATGTGTTCTTTAGCGGTTACTCTTTGCATTATAGATGAAAAATAGACATTACAGATGCCATTCGCGAAACCTACTAGTCCAAAGATAAAGAGGTGGCCGTAGTGCGCCTGTTTTGGTATCAGTACCAGGCCAACGAAAAGAGCGCCTTGAACGGTAAGGCTGTGCATAACCATCCACACGTTGCGTTCTACTATCTTGGTCAGAGCAATGACAAGGCTAGCGCATAATGTTCCGACCATGGATGCAGCTAACAGGTAGCCGTACATACTGGCAGGGGCGCCCAAGTAATCATTGACGAACTTTGGTAAGAGAACAAACGTTGGTGCGGCCACAAAGTTGAGGAGCGCAGCGACCTTCATAATCTCGAAAAGGACATGATTTTTCTTTACATAGTCGAATCCCTCGCGAATGTTCTTAGCGAATTGGCGAGACTTAAATGTTGTACCAGCAGAAATGTGCGGTATGTTTATAAATGTCTCAGATAAGGCCGACAATAGAAAGGAAACCCCGTCTATGAGGAACAGTAACGGCAGGCCCAGTAGCGTCACAAGCAGGCCACCAGCGGTATAGCTTACTATCGAAACAATGAATGATGTCATCTGCATAAACGAATTAGCGCGAGGTAGGTTCTCAGATGAAACAAGCAGGGGAACAGTAGCACTAATGGCAGGGCCAAAGAACACGGAGTTTACCGCATTCACAGCAGAGCATGTTAAGAGCAGCGGCATTGTTAATCGGTTCGTGAAAGCAAGGTAAGCAAGTATGCAGTAAACTAGGCCCCTTATGGTGTCTGTCAAAACCATAATTGTCTTCTTATTAAACTTATCTGCAATAACGCCTGAAAAAGGGCTTAGGAAGACGCGGATTAAAGTAGATATCATTACCATCAGTCCAAGTACGGATGCAGACCCCGTACTACTCTGAATCCACCACATGAGGCCAATAAATCCAGCGCCATCGCCCAATTGCGAAACTGATTTACCTAGCCACAGCAGAGAAAAGTCTCGGGTAAAAAGTTTATTGCTCATTTCGCGCCTCCTAGGTTTTTTATTAATAATATTAAGACTATGCCTTATTTTTATCACGTATTAGCTTTAAAGTCAACAGCTGCCAAGTAAAAGATTAGGGTTATTATTAATAAAGTTAAGATCAAGGATGAGGCTGTGGGCGGCCCCCTCTTACCGTGACCACAGTGTTCTGGTATAATTCTGGGGTAGTGGAGATCTAGCAAGGAGGCAACGGTTCCAAGAACCAGAATAACGAATCAATGCATCGCCTGTGCAGACATTAATGGTCCTCATCACAAAACCGAAAGGGGCTTTCTTATATGGAAATGACACGTCCTAGCAAGTTTTTTCTAGATAGTTTTCAGACCACACTTCGAGGCAATCTGCTAGACTACGGTAGCCGTAACGCCGAAATTGCCTTAACACTAGAGTGCTCCTTTGCTGACCACAGAATATCCAATACTTCATCGGGGGTACAGGCTCATTATGTGTCTAGAGTTCAAGAACTCCCCGAGACATATCATGCAATCATTCTCACCGCCCAGTTCTCAACAGCGCTGAATATGCAATTAGTCAGAGAGTTGCTCAGCGTCCTTGTGCCTGGCCGCAAACTGTATGTGCTGCTAGAGCGTGGCTATACCGTTACTCCCTTTGATGAATTAATGATTCCCTACACTGTCGACGAGTCTCTTGTAGGAGAAAAGATATTAACGTTCACCCGCTGGGATGGCCCTATTGACGCCGATGAGAGACCTGTAAGGTATACCCTTGAAGCGGGAGATAAGACCCTTACCCTGCAAGCAGGGGCCGGGGTTTTCTCCAGTGACGCACTAGACGCCGGTACAAAGGCGTTGCTAGACGTAGTTCAGTGGCATTCGGGTAGGGTGCTTGATCTTGGTTGCGGTAACGGGGTCGTGGGTCTTTACGCACATGCCAAGGGCGCGACAGCGGTCACCATGATTGACTCAGATTTGCGAGCGCTACGCTGGGCGAGAGAAAACGCTGAGCGTAACCACTCCCGTGTACAAATCGTTTCCAGCGATGGGCTTAAGGAGCTTGAAGGCAGCCAGCAATTTGATATGATCTTGTCCAATCCACCTTACAATAGTGACTATAGTGTAGCCAAAGGATTTATAGAGGATGGTTACAAGGCTCTAGCCATGGGTGGATCAATATGGCTTGTGGTAAAGAACTCAGACTGGTACCGCAATAAGATGAAGACTGTTTTCGGCGGATCTAGGGTCATAGAACAAGATGGGTATGCAATCATCACCGCCGAAAAACGCGAAGTACTACGCAAGCCCGTCAAAGAAATAAAAACCACCCGCAAGCACGAAAAGCGGATGGCATCAAGTAAGAAATACAAGTAGTCCGTGGACGCGCTGTATGAAGATAATAGTAGATGCCGATGCCTGCCCCCGTGGGGCACTAGCTATTTGTCTGGAACTGTCTAGCGCGTTAGGCATTCCTGCTTACACCGTAGCTAGCTTTAATCACGCTGTGCAGAGTCTAAACCACATTGTGGTGGGAGATAACTCGCAAGAGGTAGACTTAAAGGTCATGAACTTGACGGCTAAGGGCGACGTAGTTATTACGCAAGATATTGGCTTAGCAGCAATTGTGCTAGGTAAAGGGGCGAAAGCACTGAGCCCAGTGGGTCGTGAGTTTACTCAGGCAGATATGCCCTTTCTGTTAGAAGAGCGAGAGGTCAAGGCAAAGCTCCGGCGGGGTGGGGGCAGAACTAAGGGACCGCGCAAACGTACTGGCAATGACGATACGAGATTTGAAGCTACTCTGAGAAAATTACTAGAGAGGTAGGCAAAACCTCTCTGCCTACACCCTCACTCGCACGATCTTTCTCTTGCCTACCTGTACTATTGTACCGCTCTCCACATTTACAACCTGTTCATCTGTAACCATACGCTCGCCGTTTACCCGTACGGCTCCACTTTGAATCATCCGCCGGGCCTCGCTATTGGATGCGGTCAATCCTAATTCGCTCAACAGTTTTACTACCCCCACACTTGCCTTGCCCTTCCACTGTGCTTCGTTGATGTCTTCAGGCAGCGCCCTTTCCTGGAACACAGTAACAAAGTGCTGCTCCGCCACCTGGCCAGCCTGTTCACCATGGTACATGGTAACTATAGTGCGAGACAGTCTCATTTTGAGATCACGTGGGTGAAGGGTGTTCTCTTTAAGACCAGCTTCCATCTCTTGGAGCGTCTCATTGGTTACATCCGTGACTAGCATGAAGTATCTCAGCATCAGATGATCAGGTATAGACATGGTCTTGCCGTAGATAGAATTAGGAGTCTCGTTAATTCCAATGCAATTACCGAGGGATTTACTCATTTTGCGTTCTCCGTCGAGCCCTTCGAGTAACGGGGAAGTCATGATTATTTGTTTCTCCTGCCCATACGCCTCCTGTAGCTGACGGCCCATAAGAAGGTTAAACTTCTGGTCCGTGCCGCCTAGCTCTATATCAGTATCTAGGGTAATGGAGTCGTAGCCCTGCATGAGCGGGTAGAAGAACTCGTGGACAGAAATAGGTAGGTTGGCTTTGTAGCGTTTCTCAAAGTCGTCGCGCTCGAGCATGCGAGCAACGGTGATCTGGCTTGATAGGCGCACTACATCGGAGAAATTGAGCTTATTCAGCCATTCGGAATTGAAATGCACTTTGATTTTAGAGCTATCCATAACCTTTCCGAACTGCTCAACGTAAGTCTTGGCATTGGCTGTTACTTCAGCATCGGTTAGTTGTTTGCGGGCATCCGAGCGACCACTGGGGTCCCCAATGCGGCCAGTGAAGTCACCGATAACTAGTTGCACCTCATGGCCTAGGTCCTGGAACTGTCGTAGTTTGCGGAGCACTACCGTATGCCCTAGGTGCACATCGGGTGCTGTTGGGTCTAAGCCCAGTTTTACCTTAAGGGGCCGGCCTGTACAGAGGGAGTGTGTGATTTTTTCCCGAAGCCCCTCCGCTGGAATAATCTCTACAATGCCCCTAGACAAAATATCTATCTGGCGGTTGATCTCTGGCTGTTGTTCTGATGTAGTAGCCATCGCGACTCCCCCTTAGTAAAATAAAACGTCCCTTACCCATATAGGTAAGGGACGTTGTTAACGCGGTGCCACCCTTGTTGAAAGCATAGCTTCCCACTCGGCGAAATAACGGTTCGGTGCCGCCCCCCGCTACTTGAGTTCACGGGAAGAGCTCAGAGAGGTAATTCGCAGCTAACCATGTGCCGGTTCACACCATCCACCGGCTCTCTTTACAGTGGGTCTTACTGCTACTAATTCTCTTCACAGCCACTCTTCATGCTATTGCTAGTTACATTAGCACGGCTATGCTAGCATGTCAAGTGTTTGATGGAAAGACCACGCTAAGGTCGCCAGCCTAGCCTGCATAGCAACAGGGCCCGAGGTGTTGCTTGGAGCTAAAAACGAAATTAATTACACGGTCAAAAACTGTGTCAATTGCTTTTCGTTGGCATCTGGGCTAAACTCTCGGGCCTTGGCAATTATCTCAGCGCGGGCTCCAGTCGGGTCAAGTTCCGCAGCCTTAGCCATAATTGCGTCTCCCACCCAATCTTCAATTTTCATCAGGCACACGGATGGCCAACCATAGGGACTCCCATCGGCACTGACTTTTCGAACCATGTCGGATATGGTCACAAACATGCCCATCTGTAATTCGATCATGGCATTTTCAATTTCCGTTTTGCTGTCTTTACCTAATCCCAAGAGGGGCTTTACATCATGTGCCGCGATTTGCTCGTGTTCTTCGAGCAGAGCATAAATGTTCTTGGCAGTTGTGCTAAGTTTGCCGGTTTCATATAGAGACGTAATACTTTTCTTCCCCCGTCGAACTGCTAAGAAGTACGGCAGCCACTCCAGGGTAATAAACGAAGGCTTCTTGTCAAAGAACTTGCCGTAGGCTGCTAGTTTCTCCTCAGCAATTACACGCCTCCAAATCCAAGGGTCGTTAGCCTCATTGGTGTGCCATGCTTCTTCCGCCGTGAGGCTAGAAAGCGAGGGGAATCCCACCTTGTTGTTCGACAAAGGCATGAAGCCGACATTTTGTAAGTAGCTCTTAAACTCCTCATATGTATTTAACACCGTCTCACCCCTATAATGATGGCAGTTAATGTACTGACCATTCTGTAACAACTCCTATTCATGTTTACAGGAGTAAAGTCCTTGGACTAGTCTTTCGGGCTGGTCCAAGGACCTCTGAGCCTGGATATATGATTATTGTAGCGAGATGGTCAACTCTGTGTTTTGGTAGCTGAATTAACTGAGATGCTATCCCAGTACTGTAAACATAGAGTTGTCACGACGATGCCTGCCGCACTAAGTAGTAACGTCAAAGCTGGTGAGAACTTTGCTCCCACATACCCAAATATTGCTCCTAAGAAAAAAGCGGCATACTTGATGAACAAGAAACCAGCACGCTCCCAATAACCCTTGGATATGCATACGCCTAAATCCGTCAATTCCCCGGTCATATGCGTGGTGCGCCCAAGGCGGGTCTGCGACGTAACACTGTTCTGCCAGCCCATACCGAGGGGCAGTAGAAAAGCGATAAGAAAGCGCGCCGGCTCATAGCTATTCGCACTACTGCCATGTATACCTAGAGTTACCACTAGGGCTGCCGCAAGAATAGGCACAGTAGCTAAGAGCAAGGCCCCAGTCAACTTAAAGCGCTGTAAGGCAATTGAACCAAGGATAGTGCCAGCAAAAAAAGAAAAAATTAAAGTACTGACAAAGAGCGCATGTATTGGACAAATAAGCAAGTACTGAGCTTGGTCGATGATACGCCCGGACATGTGTGAAACCCGAGCAAAAACCAAAGCTACTGAAGCTAACCCATTTATGATCCCGGCCAAAAATGTCAGTGCCCCGGCAGTAACTCGGAGCGCCGTTGGATTCTGTAATACACTCCATTCAAACTTCGCTGCATCGTTGTTGGCCGTGCCCATAGAGGTGTCATCCTTTCATAATTGAAGCCATCTTCCACCTAGCTTAAAGTTGTTTCTTGGGGACAGAGAGTTTCTCTTGCCCAGCTTTGGGAACAAATAGGGCAGCAACCACTAGGGACAACAGTGCTACACCAGCAGCAGCATAAAAGGCTGCCTGGTAGGTGGAAGTGCTGTCACGTATGAAGGCCCCTGCCATAGGGCCGAAAAGGCCGCCAAATCCAAAGCCCAAGAAAAATACGAAACCGTAGATAGCAGCAATGAACGAGGAGCCAAAGAACGCAGTCGTTATAATAGGATTAAGCGCCAGAGTGCCGCCAAAAGCAAAGCCGTTAAGCACAGCGCCCAATATTAACACAGGCAAACTAGTAGCATTCGCTAGTGTCACCATGGCTATAATCATCATAGAAATTGATAGGAGATAGGCTGTCCTAGTGCCAATTCTGCCAGAAATAAAGCCCCAAGCTGGGCGGCCTATACCATTGAACACCGCCTGTATCGTAATGGCCATGGCAGCAATTGCTGGAGCCACTCCGATACCAGCCGGTGGTTTGTCGGTAGCAAATGCCGCAAGTTGACTAACAGCCATGAGGCCGCCGAAAATACTGGCAAAGAACATAAAGCTAGTTATCCAAATCTGTGGTGTTACTATAGCTTGGGCGAAATTAAAATCACTGTTATTTGCGGGAAGAGTTTTACTCATTTTCGCTTTGGTGGTTTTGCGTGGTTGCCAACCCTCTCTCGGAGTAAATTCCCAAGTGTTAGGAGGGAAGCGCAGAATTGAGCCGATGACCCCCAAAACCACTGCAAATACTACACCGGTCAGGGTGTAGGTGGTACGCCATCCGTACACAGCAATAGCAGCGGTCCAAATGGGGCTAGCAAAGGCTGAACCCATGCCAAAGCCTGCCAAGGACAAGCCTACCGTCAAGCCTCGCTTACTAGGTTCAGGGAACCATCGGGTGGTCGTAGCAATAGTTGAAGCGCAATAGGTCATTCCGATACCCATGCCGCCGATAATGCCATAGGTAATGATGAGCTCTGTCACGCTGTCTACTCGGGCAGATAAGATTTGCGATAATACCATTAAAGAGGCACCTATCAAGAAGGGAATACGAGGGCCGTATTTGTCCACAAAAAAACCGGTGATCCACATAAAAGCGCCTATCACAAACATAGCTACCGAAAAAGCAGCCACGGTTTCAGGCCGAGTCCATCCAAATTCGGCTTCGAGGGGCCTAATGAAAACGCTGAACGCGTAACTCGAGCCGCCCATGAGCGTTGTCAGAGCACCCATGAGAGGGAACAACCAACGATGTTTAACCAAGTCCACCCCGAGCCAAGACGGGGGTTTTGCAACTGAGTTCACTTCTACTCCTCCAATCAACCTAAAAAGAAGATTCCATGTTTTTTCGTCAGGCCTGTGTAGGTGACACACTATCTTAGTGAGACTCTCTCCTCTCTATATCTTGCACACTCTTAGTTTAGCTTCCATCCATTAAAACTGTCAATCGGTTTACAGAAGCGCAGCATTCCCGCCACAGGGCATATTCTCTCAGGTAGGAGGAACATTCGCTGAGTTCTGGGGCATAGTTAGGCGCAGAGCCAAGGGATACAGTGCAGATTATTCAATTCCTAATTTCTGATAAAACGCAGGAACGCTCCGCGCCATGCGCCAGCACTATTCTGTTACAGACCAGCTATAACGGTCTCTACATGTTGAATTGGCTGTTGGGTAAGCTCGAGCCATTTCGTATAAAGACCCTGCAGATGTGCCTTGTGTTTGCGAATGATGTGTTCTGCTCCGGGGCGCATCCCTAGGACTTCTGCCCCGTGCTCAAGCGAAATAAGCATGGTGAGCAAACGCCGCAAGCAGGCAAAGGCTACAAAGAAGTCCAGGTGCTCAACCGTTTTTTTGCTAGCCTCTTCATACAAGGCCACGAAGCTCTCGGCAGCATCCCCAAGGAAAAGCAGGCTCCATGCTAGGTCAAAGCGATAGTCCGTCACCGCGGATATGGTCCAGTCGATCACCACCGGTTGCTTATTCGGAGTTAAGATGATGTTGCCAAAATGATAGTCCCAGTGGGCCAAAGCAAGCCTCCCCTGAGTTATCGCTGCCGCTTGCGTACGTAGCCACTCCAAACCTGGCAGAGTATAATTGGCCTTAAAGTGTTCGGCGATTGCTGCATGCCGATTAATTTCCCGTAAAATAGCGCCACACTTTGTGCAAGCGTCATCTCCCATGTAGGGTTTGTAATCCAAGTTGTGGAGTGCAACAAAGAGTTCAGCACCAAGCTTGAGCAACTCGCCCCGCTCCGCAGCAGTAGCATGGTAGAATACTTGATCCAGACCATCTCCTTCTATGAGCTCCATAATTACAAAGGGGCTCCCTAGGTAACTGGCGTCGCATTCTAAGAGGTATACCTCTGGCACCGGATAACCATCGAGGCACAGTTGTCTGAGTACGTTAAACTCATGCAAGGGTTTGTTAGGAAAGAGGGGAACCTCCTTACCAGTGTAAGAACGTAAAATCATCTTTCGCTGATACGGCAAGCCGCTGTCTGTGTAGCTTAGCATAAACGAGTAGACGTCACTTTCCCAGCCATTGTTGAGGTTCTTAAGCTCAGCAACGGAGGGATCTTTTAAGTAGGTTATTTTGCTGAAGATATATTCTTGCAGTAAATTAGTAAGGTGTTGCACTATACATTCCTCCTACGCAAAGTGGTTTTCTACACTCTTCGCTTTGACTATCAATAATTCTTTAGGACAGACGCTCCAATAGACTAAGAAATGCTTTCTTAAGCTTAACATGGGAGCAAGGAAAAAGATTCTCTATAGCGAAATTATTAGATTATGAGGTGAGGGATTATGAGAGTCGTGGTTGCCCCGGACTCCTTTAAAGGGAGCTTAACAGCCGAAGAAGCAGCTCTTCACATGGAAGAAGGAATTCACCGCGCCTGTTCTGCAATCGAGGTAATTAAGGTTCCTATGGCTGATGGTGGAGAGGGGACGGTACGAGCCTTAGTTGCGGCTACAGAAGGCACATTGCATCAGACTCTCGTAACAGGCCCTATTGGTGAGGCGGTGGTTGCTGAATGGGGCCTGTTGGGAGATGGTAGCTCAACCGCAGTTATAGAGATGGCAGCTGCTTCGGGGCTTACTCTTGTACCCTTACATAAAAGAAATCCTTACTACACAACCACTTTTGGCACGGGACAATTAATTTTAGCAGCACTAGATGCCGGGTGTCGGCGCATGATTATTGGTATTGGCGGCAGTGCCACTAACGATGGTGGCGTAGGTATGGCCCAGGCCCTAGGTGTTCAGTTTTACGACTGCACAGGAAAAGCCGTAGAAGCAGGGGGTCTGTATCTATCAAAGATCGCCGACATTGATGTATCGGGTATGGACCCCCGTGTAAAAAATATGGAGTTTGTTGTAGCTTGTGACGTAGATAACCCCCTGTTCGGTGTAAATGGAGCTGCAGTGGTGTATGGCCCACAAAAAGGCGCAACTGCCGAAATGGTTGACGTACTTGATTTAGGCTTACAAGCGTATTCACGGGCTATAATGCGTTGCCTCAAGATGGAAGTCGCAGCTGTCCCTGGATCTGGTGCAGCTGGCGGTCTGGGGGCTGGCCTTATGGCCTTCCTTGGAGCTAAGCTCGAGAAGGGTATTAATATTGTGTGCGAGGCTTTACAACTTAAGGAGAAAATTGCTCGGGCAGACCTTGTCTTAACGGGGGAGGGGCAGATAGACTATCAGACAGTCCGGGGTAAGACAGCGTGGGGGGTAGCACAAGTAGCAAGCATCTTAGGTGTTCCGGTTATAGCCATTGCAGGTGGAATAGACCAATCTGCTGCGTCGGCTAACGCTGGAGTATTCTCGGCAGCATTTAGCCTTTGTTGTCGGCCTATGGATCTAGACGTGGCAATGCAGCAGGCAGGAGATTTAATTGTGCAAGCGTCGTATAACGTTATGCGTGCTGTCATAGAGGGTAAAAGGATGGGGAGGGGGGAACACTGTGTCAGTACAGAACCAGATTAAGCTGCCATGGGCAATGGTTCGCTCGGGTCAAGTGGTAGTTGAACACGACAGCCAAGGGCCTTATCCAACGCTCATTCCAACCTTGGGTTTAAAACTTAAGGTAAATGGGGTAGAACAGCGTCAAAACGTGTCAGTGCGTAAGGACGACACAATTGAGCTGGAGTCTCTTGCCGAGGTGCAAGACGGACATTGGTCACTTATAGTCTCGCCAGATGATCTTACTGCTCGTGTGTGTGTAGTGCCACGGGTGGTTGTCTCTAGGGCTATTCCCAACCTAGACCCTGCACCTCACCTCGTCATTACAACTGTAGAGAACCGTACCTCGAGTTCACCTCTTACTATGGACGAGTTGGCCCAAGTCTTGCGGCAAAAAGGGGTCACCTTTGGGCTAAACGTTAGTTCGTATGCCGAACTAGTCACCGCTATGGAAAAAAAGGAAGTAATAGTGGCAGAAGGGATACCTCCTGTGCCTGGAACACATGCTGATGTGCAAGTGTATTTTGATACACAAACTAAATCTCTTAAGGAAATTGAAGAAGAGGGCGAGATAAATTTTCGAGAGCGCTTTGAATTTACAGCTGTGGAGCAGGGGCAAGTTCTGGTTAAACGGACCCCTCCCTTGCCGGGCCGACCTGGTACCGGAGTGTACGGCGCACCTGTTTTCCCTCCTGAACCGCGTGATGTAGAGTTAGTACCGGGGCAGGGGGTTATTCTACAAGAGTGGTCAAACCAATTAGTGGCAACCAAAGCGGGCCGTCCGGTGCTGCGTCGGGCGGGGTCAATAGCACGGGTTGATGTCATGCCAGACCTCATGATTAAGGGCAACGTTGATTTGGGCACAGGTAACGTCTCTTTTGTGGGAGACGTAGTAATTGCAGGTGACGTAACGGCGGGTTGCTCTGTCTATGCCGGCGGAGTCATTAAAGTGAGTGGCCTCGTAGAGCAGGCAGTTCTGCAGGCATGTGGCTCAGTGTCGGTGGTGGGTAATATTATTTCATCACAAGTTTCTGCGGGAGTTTCTCCTATGTTCCTCAAGACGGTAAATCCAGTGTTGGAGAATGTGCAGGAGATGTTACAGCAACTTTTATCGGCGTATCCTCAACTAAAAGAGCGTATACCGGAAAATCGTAAGGCCATGTTGCCGCAATTACTGACGTCATTAGTCGCTCAGAAGACCCCGGATCTGTATGACAGGGTCGCTTTTTTAAAAAAGGAGTTCATAAAATTGTCGCCGCGCCTGTTAGAAGTTGTGGGAGGTAAGGTTGTGGATGCTTTTACAGATTTGCTTCGGGAGGTAGACATGGGATTAAAGTCTGATGCGGTTCTGTTAAAACTTCAAAAGCAAGTTGTCGAGGTAAATGAAAAGCTCAGTACTAACGAGATTGTTCAGGCTCATGGTGTGGCGAAAAATATTATAAACTCTAGCCTAACAGCTTCTGGAAACATTACTATAGTGGGCGGTGGCTGTTACAACTCCCGTTTGCTGGCAGGTGGCAAGATACTGATAAATGGCGTTTTTCGAGGTGGCGAGTTGCGTGCAGGGGATAATGTGTCCATTAAAGAGTTGGGGTCTGAGTCCGGTGTACTTACTCTGGTTTTTTGCCCCAGTACATCCGTAGTATCTATTGCCAAAGCCCATGAGAATACTGCTGTAATCATTGGTGCGCAGCGTCATACATTTGATGCCACACAGTACGGCGTTATAATTCGATTAGTTAACGGGACACTGATGATAAAAAACTAGAGTTTAAAAACTGCGGCTTAGCCGCAGGTTTTTGTTGCCAGTTTTAATAACAAGCGATATGCTATAACTATTAAACAATTGCTTAATCGTTGTTGAGAAAGGATGTGTAATTGTGGATCATGATAAGAGAGACCTATGTGAAACATTTTCTCCGTCGTGTCAGGTTAGCGAGCTTAGAGATAAAATTCTAGAGGTTGCCGGTTTGTCAGAGATATTTAAGGCCCTTGGCGATGAAACCAGGACCCGGGTTCTCTATCTATTGTCTTATCGCGAGCTCTGTGTCTGTGACTTAGCTGCGGTTTTGGAGATGAGTTTGCCAGCGGTCTCTCACCATTTGCGCTTATTAAAGGCTATGCGCTTAGTAAGGAACCGTCGAGAGGGTAAAATGGTGTACTATTCGTTAGCAGACGAGCATATTCTCCATATTATCCATGAAGCCCAGGAGCATTTTGCAGAGGAGCGGTAAGAGAGGATGGCGAATCACGAGGAACAAGGAACAGGGAACGATTATACGGATCATCTAGACAAGGAGGCGAACACCCCATGCGCTATATACTTGAAGGTCTTGATTGCGCACACTGCGCAGCTAAAATTGAGGCTGCGCTTCGTAAAATTAGTGGCCTCGAAGAAGTCACAGTTAACTTTGCTACAAAGACAGTCGAACTCCCCCGAGGCTACGAAAGCGATGCACAGCGGATAATCTCTTCGCTCGAGCCAGACGTCACATTAATTACAAAGGGCAGAGAAGAGGTTTTTTCAAAGTCTCATACACGTGAAATAGCGACCATCGCTATTTCCGGGCTGTTGCTAGTGCTCGGTGTGGTATTTAATAAACAACTAAAAGCAACCCCCTTTCAATTAGGGGAGTACGTAGTTCTCTTGTCTTCGTTCTTACTAGTCGGTTGGCGAATTGTGTACCGGGCTATTCGTAACATTATGCGTGGCCAGGTTTTTGACGAAAACTTCCTGATGACGATTGCCTCACTTGGTGCAATAGCCATAGGGGAATTACCAGAGGCCGCCGCAGTTATGGTCTTCTATACCGTGGGTGAGTTTCTGCAGGAACTAGCTGTTAATCGTTCGCGCAAATCAATCGCCGCACTACTTAATATTAGGCCGGAATACGCTAATCTATCCACTCCACATGGTCTACGCCAAGTTTCACCTGAAAGTGTGTGCGTCGGACAGCTGATAGTGGTTAAACCTGGCGAGCGGGTACCTGTAGATGGCACAATAATGGATGGATCTTCTATCCTAGATACATCAGCCTTAACTGGAGAGGCTGTGCCACGGCAGGCAACAGTAGGAGACGGGATTCTTGCAGGTGTGATTAACCTTGAAGGTGTACTGACTGTAGAGGTCAAGAAGTCCTATGCCGACTCATCTGTAGCTAGGATCCTAGAGCTGGTGGAACGGGCTAGTGAGCGCAAGGCTCCGGCTGAAAGATTTATTACCTCGTTTGCACGTGTGTACACCCCAGTGGTAGTTATCTCCGCAGCTCTGATTGCGCTGCTGCCACCGCTCTTAATACCTGGAGCACTGTTTAGCGACTGGTTATACCGAGCTTTAGTTCTTTTAGTAATATCGTGTCCTTGTGCACTTGTTGTATCTGTGCCTCTCACGTACTTCGGAGGAATTGGAGCAGCCTCTCGCTATGGCGTATTGTTCAAAGGTGCTAATTATCTAGACGCCTTGTCTAACATGCATACAGTCGTTTTTGATAAGACCGGTACCCTTACCAAAGGCGTATTCAAGGTTACTCATGTTCGCCCAACTACTAAGTATACCGAGGCTACTTTGCTTCGTATCGCAGGTGCTGTAGAGTCCCACTCCAATCACCCTGTAGCACGCTCCATCACCACCGCTGTGGGTGGCAAACCGCTTGGCTTAGAAGTAAGCGAAGTGCGAGAGCTTTCAGGTAAAGGTTTATTCGCTATGGTTGATGGACAACGTGTACTGGTTGGGAGTCTTAAGTTGCTTGAGGAGTACGGTGTCTTAGTGGCTCCCGTAGACACGTTTGGCACCATAGTTTATATCGCTGTAGAGGAAGAGTACGCAGGATACATCGTTGTATCGGATGAGCTTAAGGACGAGGCCCAAATCACAGTAGAGAGGTTAAAGGCGCTTGGCGCAAGCAAGATCGTGATGCTCACGGGCGATCGCAAAGATGCCGCGGAAAGGATCGCTACTGCGATAGGGCTAGACGACTTTATCGCCGACCTCTTACCTGAACACAAGGTGGGGGAAATCGAGTCTCTCAAAAAACTTATACCTTCTGCTAAAGGTCAGCTAATTTTCGTGGGTGACGGAATCAACGATGCACCGGTAATTGCTCGCTCCGATATTGGCGTAGCTATGGGCAGTTTGGGAAGTGACGCCGCCATCGAGGCTGCGGACATAGTACTCATGCAGGATGCTCTAGGCAAGTTAGCCACCGCAGTGGAAATTGCTCGCTATACAGGAGTGATTGTTAGGCAAAATGTAGTTCTTTCCTTGGGAGTAAAAGCAGTCTTTCTGCTGTTTGGTGTGCTCGGCATTACTACTATTTGGGGAGCAGTTTTTGCGGACGTTGGGGTAGCAGTATTAGCCGTGCTTAACGCTACTAGGGTATTGCGATACAAAGAAGTAGGTCCTACCCCCCTAAGGGTAAGGTTAACCCCGAAAACTATAGTGTAAGCAGAAAATAGGGGGGTTATATTAATGATAAAAATGTTTTCCTTAGTGCTAACACTGATCCTTTGCCTCAATCTCGCATTACCTGCCCTCGCCGAAGAGCCTGTTGTAGACACGCAAAAGGCGAGCACGAGCCAAGGTCAAGAAAAAACAGAGATTAACGACGCGAATATGGATGTGACTGAAGCGGAAGCAATTTCACAGATCATTTATGACTTAGGTGCAGAGACAATAACCGAGATCCCTGCTAATCAAGTTTCTGCTGGAGTTACTCCTGACAGTGCATTTTATTTCCTTGATAAACTTATAGAGGACATCCAACTCGCACTCACTAAAACTCCACAAGCCAAAGCAACCTTACTTACAGCGTTTTCTCAGGAGCGTTTGGCGGAGATCGAAGCCCTTGACCCCCAAAAACTAAACCAGTACATTGATGGGTTGCTAAA
Source organism: Bacillota bacterium (assembly GCA_009773495.1). Classification (GTDB taxonomy): domain Bacteria; phylum Bacillota; class UBA994; order UBA994; family UBA994; genus WSXW01. The sequence continues at coordinate 22,585 of WSXW01000007.1, read as the reverse complement.
CGAAATCTCTGTAACACTCCAACAAGCATCCGATGCTGTGACTAAGGCTGTTGAGAAGGGCGTTGAGGTCGGTGATTTAATTACGACCCTAGAACAAGTAGCTCAGCAAGGGAATAGTCTGGAGCTACCAGAAGTTGTCCGCCGGACTGAAAAGATAGACGAAATCAAATCTAAAATTGAGACGACAACCAAATCCATAAAGGTTCAAGCTGCAGTGGTAAGAGGCATCGACGAGGAAATTATCATCGAGCTGCGCACTAAGGGGTTAGGTTATGGGCAAATTGCTTTGCTTACCAAGCTAGCATCCACTCTCTCAATCGAAAACCAAGACGATGACGAAGCCGAGGAAGCAGTGGCTAAGGATAACAGATTGGAGCAAGTAATAGCAAAATTCGCTGAGAACAAGAGCATTGGTCAAACCATGAAGGCCTTTAACACTAACCCAGGCCAAGTAAACAAGGAAGCCAAAAAGCAGTGGTTAGTTAGAGACTCCAAGGACGAGGCGAAAGAGCACGACGACGATGAGAGCGAGAATGATGACGATGATGATGATAACCGTGAACGACTAAAATGGGGCAGCAAGAGTAAAGGTAACAATGCCTCCAAAGGTAAAGGCAAATAAAAAAAGAGGGGCTGTTGCAGTAACAGCCCCTTTTGCGTGGTCGTGGTCAGCTAGCGCAGATAGGTTCTGCTGCTGTGGTACTTGGTTCTAAAGTAGCTAGTGTAAGAGTATCAATGCCTACGCCGCCTTTAGGCCAGGCATGTATCATACGATTATGGCCATAGTAGATACCAACGTGGAAGAAATATGTTTTACTTGATGGCTAGGGGTAAAAAGGACTGAATGGTTTGGAGTACTTCGTTTACATCTGCTGAGGGCTGCATGCAGGCAAAGTCACTGCACACATAGGCTGTAGCTCGGTCATTAACCTTCGTTTGCCCGGCAGTAAACGGAGCCAATTTCGCTAGCTCTTGCTCAGCTTCAGGAGAGTTCAATAACACAACCGTTCGTGGCAAGAAACTCTCAGCTATGCCGCGGATAATCTCTTTGGTATCCGGCGAGTCAATGTCTCCCGCCAACACAATTTCGTGTGTCTTCCCGAGGCTAAAGTCCAGCGCCATCAGCATGTACGTATATGCCATGGGGTGGCGAGCAACGTCGCCAGCGAAAGCAGAAATCGTCTTCTCGGCGATTTCCTCAAGTTCCTGCTTACCTGTAAGGCGAGCTAAGCGCAGGTTGTTTAGGGCTGCTACCGAATTACCTGATGGGATGGCGCCGTCATGCACTTCCTTTGGCCTGATCGGTAAATCAGTTTGGTCGTGGGCCGTAATGTAGCAACCTCCTTGTTCTTTGTCCCAGTAATGCTCTATGAGCGTGTCGTTAAGTTCAAGCGCTGCTTTCAAGAAACAAGGGAGGAAGGTAGCCTGGTAAAGCTCAATCATCCCCCAAACCATAAAGGCATAGTCATCCACATGGGCTGGTAGCCCCGCTTCGCCGTCGCGGTAGCGCTTTAAGAGCCTGCCACCCTTATCTCGCAATCGCTCAAGAACAAAGTCGGCTGCCTTTGTGGCAGTGGTGAGGTAGCGCGGCTCATTGAACGCCCGCCCCCCTATGGCGAGAGCTGCAATCATCAGGCCGTTCCAGTCGGTGAGGACCTTATCGTCCTTATAGGGGTGGATACGCTCCTTGCGTACACTAAAAAGCTTCGTGCGGAGTGGCTCTAGGCTGGCTTTAAGATCTTCTGGGCTAACGCCTTCTGCCTCAGCTAGCTCTGCGCTTGGCTGGCGTAAATGCAATATGTTCGTACCTGTGCGCTTATGTGTGGCCTCATTTATGAAATTGCCTTCAGGTGTGGCGTTGTAGACCGATAGCGCTAAGTCTGCATCCTGCCCTAGGACTCTTCGTAGCTCTTCGATGCTCCATACGTAAAACTTGCCTTCTTCGCCCTCGCTGTCCGCGTCTTCTGCAGAGTAAAAACCCCCTTCGGTCGAGGTCATGTCCCGCAGTACATACTCAAAAGTCTCCTGAGCCTTTTGCTTTAAATCTTCATCCTTTGTAATCTGGTAAGCCTCTGTGTAGGCAATGCTAATCAGCGCTTGGTCATAGAGCATCTTCTCAAAGTGGGGTAGTAGCCACTCTCTATCAGTGGCATAACGATGAAAACCAAAGCCAATCTGATCATATACCCCGCCTCTTCCCATGTGGCGCAAAGTCTCAACCACCATGTCTAAGGCCTTTTTCTCTCCACTTTGCTTATAATAACGCAGCAAGTAGGAGAGGTTATGCGGGCTCGGGAACTTGGGTGCACTGCCAAAGCCTCCAAATTGACTATCGTAGCGACTGGCAAAACCCTTGTAAGCTCGCTCAAACGTCCCCTCATCCAAGGTCCCAGTAAGGGGCGAAACACTGACAATCTTCTTGAGCTGTGCAGTTACCTGACTAGCTACCCCTAGTACCTCGCTGCGCTTCTCAGCCCAAGACTTCTTTACCGAAGCACAGACGTCTACGATCCCCGGACGGCCATGCCTACTCTTTTTAGGGAAGTATGTGCCCGAAAAAAACGGCTCTTTATCCGCTGTCATCAGGATGGTTAGCGGCCAGCCGCCTTGCCCCGTCATTGCCTGGCATACTGCCATGTAAGTCGCATCAATATCTGGTCGTTCCTCTCTGTCCACCTTAATACAAACAAAGGCATCGCTCAGCGCTAGTGCCGCCTCTTTATCCTCAAAGGTCTCACGCTCCATCACGTGGCACCAATGGCAAGTTGAATAGCCTATGGATAAGAATATCGGCACATCCCTCCGCCGCGCCTCAGCGAATGCCTCGTCACCCCATGGATACCAATTCACGGGGTTATGGGCATGCTGCAGAAGATAAGGCGACTTTTCTTTAGCCAGTCGATTCAAGGTAAACATCCTTTCATTCTGATGTTGGTGTTAGTATATCCGAGAGTGGACACCATTTCATGGTCATTTAATACATGTCGACGGTCTGCCTCGAAGGCGAGATGCATGGGCCGTAGTTTTAACTTTTGTTTGACATAAGTTCTTCTATCAAGTATTATTATCATAATACGATATCGAGATTAGATAACTGGAGGTGAAATCAGTGCAGACAAAAATTGAGAGGCGGCTTTTTCTAGGGTTTATATGTATTCACATTTTGTATCATGCAAAAAAACAACCAATTTACGGCTCATGGATGATTGAAGAGCTAAGACACCACGGGTATAGCATGAGTGCCGGAACTCTCTACCCTATACTGCACAGTATGGAGCGCGAAGGACTGCTCGCTCTAGAAGAGCTAAATGTAGAAGGGAAAATTCGTAAGTACTATTCTATTACCCCGCCGGGTGCTACCGTACTAGCCGAGGCCAGGGCCAAGGCTTATGAACTATTTAGGGAAATAAAAGAATGATGAGGCGAGATATATGAAGCTTTTTGGGCCACCCAAAGGTAAGGAGACACTACTCCGTTACCTGACAAAATATATGCCTCAGTTCGTCATTTCGTCGGTGGCTGGTATCATCTACAACACGGCCATAGTGCTAGGGCCGATACTATTAGGCAGATTACTTGATGCAGCCGGCGGGGGGAATGGTCAACAGGTGCTGCTCTCAGCCCTCTACTTCGTGGGAGTAACGGCATTCTTTCAATTAGCCCGCTTCGTTAAAAGGTGGTATATGCGCGACCAGTTTAACCGTGTTTCCTGCGACTTGCGGCAGACTTTTGTGGAGCGCATATTGGGTAAAAGGCTCCCGGAACTCAAGCAAGAGACAGTTGGGGATCTGATGTCTAGAACAGTAGGGGATATTACTCTAGTTGTAGACACAGTAATGAGCACCCTTAATGAGGGCTGGGACACGTGGCTACTAATGGTCTCCTATTTCGTGGTCCTCATGTTTTGGGATTGGAGGATCACCCTAGCGGCTTCAGTAATGGTTCCTGTGACTATCGCCCTAGCGCAGAGAATGCGCCATGTACTCTACCAATACTCTATGTCGGCGCGTAGAGCAGCATCGTCCTCAAATAGCGGATTGTATCGTTATCTTGATGGGGTAGCAGTGCTAAGGCTGTTCGGTAGGGAAGAGGCAGAATCCGAGGATATTCAGGGAGCGTTTGCAGAGCAGTCTCGCTTTAACATTAAGGAAATGCTGCTGCAACAGGCATTGCTACCCATATACGCCTTGATCGCGGGCTTAGGAGTTGTTGTGGTAGTTGCGCTTGGGGGCCATAAAGTAGTGATGGGTAAGTGGACCGTAGGTGGTTTTAATGCTTACTTGGTCATGTTTATCGCCTTCTCGGGCAGGACTCGTGTCGCCGCGCGGGTATTTAATCGTTGGCATGCCGCGCGTGCGTCTTGGAATAGGGTCCAGGAAAAGATGAATAAGCAGAGCGCCCCTGAGCCAACGGGTTTTTCGCAAAGCACGGGATGTCAGTCTTTGAGGGTCTCTAACCTGACCTTCGGACTTGGTGGCAACGACACACTTCAAGATATAAGCCTCACAGCTTACAAGGGCCAGATTATCGGTATAACAGGGGCTGTCGGGTCGGGTAAAACGACGCTTGCCCATGCGTTAACCGGACTTTACTCGTATGGGGGTAGTATTAAGCTAGATAGTATGGAGCTAAAGCAGCTATCCGAGAGTCAGAGAAGAAACCTGGTTGCCTACGCAGGCCACGAGCAATTTCTGTTCTCCATGTCTATCGAAGAGAATATTCTTTTTGCAGGTGGAGGCAGAGATGCTAATCGCCTTGTACGAGCCCTCTCAGCCGCGGCTTTGACTCAGGACCTCGCTCGGTTTGATGAGGGTCTTGAGACTAAAGTCGGTGAAAAAGGCGTGAGAGTCTCGGGTGGACAGCGACAAAGAATTGCTTTGGCCCGGGCCATTTACTCCGACGCAAGTATCTTACTGCTTGATGATCCCTTCTCCGCAGTGGATATCGCTACCGAAAAGGAGATCATCGACCACCTTAAGGGTGAGTACAAGGATAGGATTGTGCTGCTCTTTACTCATCGCTTAACTGCTTTTAAGCATGTAGATCGCATCTTAGTACTTGACCAAGGGCGCACAGCCGAGCATGGAACACATGAGGAATTGATAGATGCTGCTGGGCTTTACGCCGAGATATTTAAGGCACAGGTCTTTATGGAGGGTGAAAACAATGAACAAGCAGGTTAAGGCCACTTACCTGAAAGGGGCGCTCCAAGAGACCTTTAAGCAAAACTACATGCACGCAGTTTTACTCAGCCTGGCAGTAATAGCAGGAGCTATTATAAATGTATGGCCGTCATTAGTGCTTAGGAGATTAGTGGATGGACCGTTACTCTCGGGGCAAGGAAACCTGTGGCTGCTCTCCTTCGTATATCTAGGTGCGATGCTGCTTATAGGGCTGGTAGATCTAGCGCGCGAGTATGGTGCCACTGTGTTTGGCCAGAGTACGCTGCTGGCTATCAGGGTGAGAATGCTAGATCGACTTAGGTTCCTGCCCATGTCCTACTACTTGAATGTTCCTACGGGGGAAACACTATCGAGATTTACAGCCGATATAGACGCAGTCAATACTTTGTTTTCTGCAGGTCTGGTAAGCGCTGCAGCGGATCTCCTCAAGATAGCGGGTTTTGTAATCGCTCTCTTCGCCCTCTCAAAACCTCTCGGGCTGATTGCGCTGGGAGCATTGCCGGTAGTCTATGTGGTGGCTGATTACTTCAGGAAGAATATTTACCAGAAACAGCTTCTTGTGCGCAAGAGAGTATCGGACATTAATACGAGCCTACAGGAGATATATTCGGGTATGAAGGTAATTAAATCGTTCGGCAGAGAACAATTCTTTGCAGAGAGGTTCGAGCCTACGCTGGAAAATCACCGCCTAGCAATGAATGCTAACAGCTTCTACGAGGCGTGGTTTCCCTGTATCACACAGACGCTGCGGGCCGCAGTAATAGCTCTGGCCATCTTTATAGGTGCGTCGAACAACACAACATCACTTGCTTTAGGTCTATCTCTAGGCACACTGGCTGCTGCCGCCGATCTTTTTATTCGCCTCTTCGAGCCCATCGAAGCTATATCTTCCGAAATCCAGACTATTCAACAGGCTAGGGCTGGCCTCAATAGGATTAATGGCTTTTTTGAGCAGGAGACTGAAAAAGGTGAGAGGCCCGAAGGCCCTACGGTGTGGGATGAGAATGATGTATCCGTCAAGATTGAGGACGTATTTTTCGCCTATAAAAATAGCGAAGACGTACTACGTGGCACGACTATCATCCTTCCTGCCGGTGCAAAGGCCGCCATCGCCGGGAGAACAGGTTCAGGCAAAACGACCCTTATGAACCTCATCGCAGGGCTCTACCCCCTGCGAGCTGGGCAAATTACCATAGGTGGGGTAGACCCCTACTTGCTCACCCCTAGTAGCAGGCGTAGACTGATAGGTATAGTTCCACAGACCGTGCACTTATTCAATGGAACCGTCTATGATAACATCACCTTGCGCGACCGCTCCATAACCCGCGAACAGGCAGAAAGAGCTCTCGCTACTGTAGAATTGTTAGAGACAATCAAGCAGTTCCCGCAGCAGTTGGACACGGTTATAGGCGAGGGCGCCAGCACGCTTTCGTTTGGGCAAACACAGCTCCTGTCCTTAGCACGAGCTATTGTGACGGACCCTCCGCTTCTGCTTTTAGATGAGTTGACCTCGGGTCTAGACGCAGTAACAGAAAAGCACGTGCTCGCAGCCATTCGCAAGATGAGCACTAAGCGGACAATTATTACTATTAGCCATCGGCTGAGCGGAATTATCGACGCTGATGTCGTACACATCATGGAGCGCGGTCGGGTTATGGAAAGCGGGAGCCCGGACAAACTAGCCCAAAAAGAGGGCTGGTACTCTATCTATAAACGGTTAGAGGAAAGGGGTTGGCGAATTTCCTAAAAAAGGGGTGTAGCGATTTATACGAAGGCAAATTCCAATCTATAGTGATTATGTCCATTCTTGAACATGAATATAAGGAGGGCTGTTGATGCGATTTGCCATAATATCAGATATACACTCTAACATACACGCCCTATGTGCCGTTCTAGCAGACATTGACAAGCAGGATATTGAGCGGATTTATTGTCTAGGGGACAATGTTGGGTACGGAGCCTTCCCTAACGAGGTTGTAGCAGAGCTGCGTGGGCGAGAGATTATAGCCATACAGGGAAATTATGATGAAAGTGTGGGGGAAGAGTTGATTACCTGCGGCTGCGATTTTGCTGATGGCGAATCAGCACGCCTAGGGGAGATTTCTAACAACTGGAGTATTGATAACACCACTGACGAGAATAAGGAGTGGCTACGAAATTTGCCAAGGGACCTGCGCCTACAGGTCGAAAACGTCAACATTTTAGTGGTGCACGGCAGCCCCCGCAAGAATAACGAGTACTTGCACAGATATTTGAGTGAAGCAGAGCTAATTGAGGCCACAAGCGCTGTCGACTTTGATGTCTTATTGTGCGGACACACACACCAACCCTACCACCGTGTAGCCAAGGGGCGGCACATCATTAACCCGGGGAGTGTCGGAAAGCCGAAGCACGGCAATGATAATGCAGTGTACGGCATCATTGAAATAAAGGACGACAGAATCACTCTAACCTCGGTGGAAGTAGCTTATTCTTACGCTGAGGCCGCCGCCGCCATAATTGCTGCAGGTCTACCGGAGCAATTTGCCGAGGCACTTAAAGCCTGAGGCTCCAAAGAAGTGTTGCACAAAGATCTTATGGATGGGAGAGCTACGAATGAGCCAAAAGTTTGATGTAGCGATTATTGGCGGAGGTCCTGCTGGCATTTTTGCTGCCTATGAGCTGGTACAGAAGAAACCTAGCCTTCAGGTAGTAATGATAGAGGCAGGAGCCGACATCTACACTCGCAAATGTCCTATCGCCCAGAAGAAAGTTAGCCATTGCATTGGCTGCGTACCTTGCGGTATTATGCGTGGGTTTGGCGGAGCTGGGGCATATTCTGATGGTAAGTACAACTTCACTACTGAATTTGGCGGATGGCTGCAAGAGTACCTACCTGATCAAGACGTGCTAGATCTGATCGACTATGTTGATCAGATTAATCTCAGTTACGGGGCGCCGACTGAGTTCTTTAGCACCCACAACAGTCGCTTGCGTAAGCTTGCGCTATCTAGCGACCTACATTTATTACAGGCCAAGGTTAGGCACCTCGGCACAGAGAATAACCTACGCATTATGCAGGAGATATACGAGCACCTCAAAACGCGCATAACCCTATTGTTTAACTGCCAAGTAGTAGAGATATGTCCGCAAAAGCCAGGGTTTTCTCTCAAGTTAAAGGGTAAAGATGTGCCAGCTTCTCTAGAGGCAGCTTACTTAATTGCAGCACCCGGGCGAGCCGGCTCAGAGTGGTTCTCAGGGCAGTGTAAGGGACTAGGCTTGGGTCTATATAATAACCAAGTCGACGTCGGTGTGCGCATAGAGATCCCGGCAGAGGTTTTTCAGCACATAACCGACGAGGTATACGAAGCAAAACTAGTCTACCGTACCAAACAATACGGCGATCTGGTGCGCACTTTCTGTATGAACCCCAACGGTTATGTAGTAACTGAAAACACAGACGGTATCATTACCGTTAATGGTCACAGCTACCGCGACGAAAAGCTCCACAGCCGCAATACCAACTTTGCGCTACTGGTGAGTAATCGTTTTACCCACCCCTTTAATGAACCCCACCAGTACGGTAAGCGTATCGCTTCCTTCTCCAATATGCTCGGAGGGGGGGTGCTAGTGCAGCGTTTTGGCGACCTCATTAAGGGCAGGAGAACAAATGAACACCGTCTCGTGCAGAGCTTTACTAAGCCTACGCTACAAGCTACACCTGGGGACTTGAGCCTGGTACTTCCTAAGCGGCACTTAGATAACATCGTAGAGATGATTTATGCTCTCGAAAAGATTGCGCCAGGCATGGCTAATGACGATACGCTGCTCTACGGGGTTGAGGTTAAGTTCTACAGTTCGCGGCTTAAGCTTACAAATGAATTGGAGACAGAGATTTCTGACATGTTTGCTGTAGGTGATGGTGCAGGAGTGACCCGCGGGCTGGCTCAGGCTAGCGCTAGTGGTGTGCACGTAGCCCGCATTATTGGGGAACGCATCAAGTAAAGAAAAAGACTAACATAGACTAACATTTGCCTTAGGGTAACCCTTAGTAGCAATAACAACCAGCACAAACCGCACACCCACCTATATCCTTCGCAAAATCGCTAAATTATGCCATAGCAGCACTGATCGTATTATGAGTACATAACAATTTTCGGTTAATCTAACCCTAGATTGTCCATGATAATAAGAAGGAAATCGCGGTTCGCTGTAGAACACAAAAAAGCTATAGACTGATTAAGCTGTGGAAAAGAGGAAGTTACAATGTCTGTCAATGAAGCTGATGTAAGAGGTAATTTCATTCAGGATATTATCGACGAGGATCTTGCCTCCGGTAAGAATGCCGGTCGGGTGCACACGCGTTTTCCACCCGAACCTAACGGTTGGCTCCATATTGGGCATGCCTTCGCCATTAATTTGGATTATGGATTAGCGGTCGCTAACGGTGGCAAGTTCAACTTGCGCTTTGATGATACCAATCCTCTTAAAGAAGATCAGGAATTTGTGGACTCGATCATGGCTGACGTCGCCTGGCTTGGGGCTGATTGGGAGGACAGGCTGTTTTTTGCCTCGGATTATTTTCAAGAGAAATACGATTTTGCCGTTGGGCTAATTAAGAAGGGGCTCGCGTACATAGAAGACCTAAGTGCAGATGAGATGCGTCAATACCGCGGCACTCTCACCGAGCCTGGCAGGAATAGTCCCTACCGCGACCGCTCCGTTGCAGAGAATCTCGACCTGTTTGAACGCATGAAAAATGGCGAATTTGCCGATGGTACTAGGGTCCTCCGTGCCAAAATCGACATGGCTAGCCCTAACATTACGTTGCGAGACCCAGCCCTATACCGCATTCGCCACGCCCATCATCATCGCACTGGTGACAAGTGGTGCATCTATCCGATGTATGACTACTCGCATCCGATCGGTGACTATCTAGAGAACATTACACACTCGCTCTGTTCACTGGAATATGTTGATCACCGTCCCCTGTATGACTGGGTAATCGAGAATATTGATCATACCCCCACACTTCCTGGTCGCCCGCGTCAAACCGAGTTTGGTAGATTAGGCCTGACGTACACTCTCATGAGTAAGCGCAAGCTACGCAGGCTGGTTGAAGAGGGTCATGTGGCTGGCTGGGATGATCCGCGCATGCCTACTATTTCAGGATTGCGTCGCAGAGGTTATACACCATCATCCATTCGCACTTTCTGCGAAAAGAGTGGGGTAGCCCGCAAAAACATGGTCATGGATCTCGCTCTACTTGAGTACTGTATCCGTGAGGAGTTAAATGCGTCTGCACACCGCACCATGGCGGTTCTAAAACCTCTCAAGATCGTACTTGAAAACTATCCTGAGGGTCAGGTAGAGTGGCTTGAGATCGAGAACAATCCCGAGAACCCCGAGGCTGGAAGCCGCAAAGTGCCATTCTCCCGTACAGTTTATATCGAGCACGAAGACTTTATGGAGAACCCGCCTAAGAAGTTTCATCGCCTTGTTCTTGGTGGAGAGGTTCGCTTAAAGGGTGCCTATATCATAAAGTGTGAGCAGGTAATTAAGGACGAGGTTACTGGTGAAGTAATAGAGTTGCGTTGCACCTATGACACCGAGAGCAAGAGCGGCGGGCCGGCTAGCGGCCGAAAAGTCAAAGGTACCTCGCATTGGGTTTCGGCTGAACATGCAGTTCCCGCCCAAGTAAGGTTGTATGACACGCTTTTTACTCAGGAGAACCCTGAGCAGGCACCAGAAGGTGAGGACTTTATCTCCCTAATTAACCTCAATGCTCTAGTAGTCGAGGATGCCATGGTTGAAGCTAGTTTGGCTGAAGCGAAGCCAGGTGATAGGTTTCAATTTATGCGTCAAGGATATTTCTTTGTAGACCCAGTGGACGCTAAGGAAGGTCAGTTGGCATTTAACCGCATCGTGGGCCTAAAAGACAGCTGGTCTAAAGGTCTGAAAAGTTAGCAAAAGAACCCCGGGAATACGGGGTTCTTTAACCTTTAGGAGGATGAAATGTGTTAGAAACTTCTTTGGGATTAGCCTCAATACAGTTTCGTTTGGCTTCCGATGCGGATGTGCCTGCGCTGCGTATCTTAGTTAATTCTGCCTATCAGCAGCTAGCTGATCTCGGCCTTAACTTTACAGGTACTTATCAGGATGAAGAGATTACACGAGAGCGTATGCTAAATAACGACGTGTATCTTGCCTTTGTAAACGATGCGTTTGTTGGTACTATTTCTCTTGAAGTTGAAACCCATAAAGGCAAGTTACCCGTGCTCTATCTCACCCAACTAGCAGTCGCACCCAAGTATAAGCGACAGGGGTTAGGCCGCATCCTGTTGAGGTGGGCGGAAGAAAAAGCCAAGGAGAAAGGCATCTATCGCTTACAGCTCGATACTGCAGCCCCCGCTACTCATTTGGTTAAGCTATATCTGAGCCTAGGCTTTGAGATTATCGAGGAAGTTCAGTGGGACGGAAAGACCTACCGAAGCTATATAATGGAAAAATACTTAAAATGAGTAGATCAAATGATCTACTCATTTTGTGTTTCGCACCCTTCCGTGTAAAATGTATTATTCTACAGCCTCTTCATGCAGAAGTTCTCGCGCCAAACTGATAAAGTCATTAGCTAAACTCAGACCAATATCCTGGCGGTATACCAAGGAGTTGTGGCGCGCTAGGCGCACTTTACTGGTTATGGGCATATGTACTAGACGCCCCTCCCTGAGGTGGTCTGTCACTGCCTTAAGGGGCAATAGGGTGTAGCCCATCCCAATGGCTGCCATCTCTTTTAGGGCCTCAACGCTTTCAAGCTCCATGACCACCCGAGGGGCTACTTCTTCGACTGCAAATACGCTATCAATAAAAGTGCGAAAACCAGTGCCACGAGCAAAGAGTAGCCATGGCTCTCTGGCCAATTCATCCAAGGTTTGCGCCGTACGCCGATTAGGGGAAGCGAAAATGCCCATGCGGTCCCAGAACAATGGTTCAACCCTAAGTGACTTGTGGCTGACCTCTGACGTGACGAGGCCCACATGGGCAATCCCGTCATCTACTAGCCGCACTACCTCTGTTGTCTTGCCCGAAAGCACGGTAATCTCCGCTTCAGGATACCGTTGCCTAAAAGAAGCTAATACTATTGGCAAGATGTAGCTCATCACTGCGGTGCCGGATGCAATAATGATGTGACCTCGTCCAGGGCTACCGGCTTCCCGTGCCATGTCTCGGGATTTAGCTAACAGGTCTATTACTTGCCGCAGCACCGGGAGCACGGCTATGCCGGCGGGGCTTAAGGCTAGACTGCGCGGCCCTCTAATCAGTAGCTCTGCTCCTAATTCCGCTTCGAGCGCCTTTATCTGCTTAGTAACTGCGGGTTGGCTGAGAAAGAGTTCTTCTGCTGCCCGTGTAATGTTGAGATGTTCCGTAACTTTTATAAATGTGCTAAGGGTATTTAAGTCCACAATTTGTTCCCCCATTCCCTACAGTTATCCTTTCCATTCCGGACTGCTATTTCCCTGCAACAAGCAACTCTGTTAACATATCTACGGAGAACAACTGAGGGGGTATCATTGATGACAGTCAAGGCAGTCGTAGGTGCTCAGTGGGGCGATGAAGGGAAAGGCAAAATTGTTGACCTGCTTGCGCAAGAAGCCGATATCGTTGTTCGTTTCCAAGGTGGTGCTAACGCAGGGCACACGGTAGTAAACTCACTAGGTAAGTTTGCCTTACACCTAGTACCATGTGGTATCTTTAATCCTGATACACTAAATATAATTGGCACAGGCACTGTGGTTGATCTCGACGAGCTAATCAAAGAGATTGATATGCTCGAAAACAAGGGAATTAGTACAGCGAATCTAAGAATTTCTAACCGTGCACACATCTCGCTACCCGTCTACTCCCAGCTCGAACGGTTGTCCGAAACAGAACGTGGCGAGCGCAAGCAGGGGTCTACATTGCGTGGTATTTCTCCCGCTTATGCTGCGAAAGCGCTGCGTGTGGGCTTGCAGATGGGCAGTTTGCATAACGTAATCAAGTTTAGAACAGGCCTTACAGAAGTGCTGGAAGGCGGCAATAGGCTTATTACTAAGATCTATGGCGCAGAGCCACTTAACTTAGACGAAATTGTGGAGCGCTACCTTGGGCATGCGCGCCGCCTAGAGCCCTATGTTTGTGACTCCTTAGGCTTTATTCAGCAGGGTTTGACTGCAAATAAGAATATACTCCTTGAAGGCCAACTCGGCACCATGCGAGATCTTGACTGGGGGATCTACCCTTACGTCACCTCCTCTAACCCACTTCCGGGCGGTGCAGCTGCAGGCGCAGGCATACCGCCACACAAAATAACTTCGGTATTAGGGGTAGTCAAGGCTTTTTCTACTTCGGTAGGTGAGGGTCCCTTCGTTACTGAGCAGAACAATGAAGTCGGGAATTATCTGCGCGAAGTAGGTCTTGAGTTTGGCGCCACTACCGGGCGCCCCCGCCGCTGTGGTTGGCTAGACGCAGTGGGGCTCAAGTACGCGGCTATGCTCAATGGCTTTACAGAAATAGCTATTACCAAGCTTGATACACTCGATGGCCTAGAATCTCTGAAGGTGTGCGTTGGATACAAGCTTGACGGCAAGGAAATAGGTTACATGCCTCTAACAGATGATCTTTACCGTGTCGAGCCTGTGTATATCGACCTACCGGGGTGGAAGCAGAAAGCAGCAAGTGCCCGTAGCTGGGAGCAACTCCCTCGCAGGGCGCAAGAATATGTTAGGCTAATCGAATCTTACTGTAGCGCACCAGCCACACTCATCTCTGTGGGGCCAGAGCGCGAAGCCACCTTTAGCAGGTAGTAAGTATAAGTTAACCGTTTGTGCGATCGCAAACGGTTTTTTAATGATTTTTTCAAATATTCTTGAATGCTATTAGGTTTTGTGATTATATATATAAGGAGTTCTAATGATATGAGCATAGAGGTAGTCGCAAGTCAAAAGTCATTAGTCATAAGGAATGAGCCCCTTGCGACTTATGTCTTATGACAATAAAGAACTATTGAAGGGGAGATATTTGTGACACAACAAGAACTAGTCAACGCAGTGCGGGCAAGGGCAGAGGGATATTTTCAACGGGGTGAATTTTTTTGTTCAGAGGCAGTCATACATACCATTAATGAGCTGATGGGCTGGCCCTTTCCTGAACAGATTACTAAACTAGCTTCTGCTTTCCCCATTGGTATCGGTAAGGCAGGCTGCCTCTGTGGCGCAGTAAGTGGAGGGTGTATGGCTTTGGGTATGGCCTACGGGCGCAAACACGGCGAACCAATGAATGAAAGGATGTTCCCTGTAGCGGCTAGGTTGCATGATCACATCAAGGATGTGTATGAGAGCACGTGTTGCCGTGTTTTAGTTAAGAACTACGTATTTACTAGCCCAGAGCGCAAGGCTCATTGCGTTAACATCACCGGCGAAGTCGCAGCCTGGGTAGCCGAGCAGTTACTTAAGGACGAGAACCTAGCGGATAAGCTATCGCTCAAGGTGGAGTAGCATACATATGACATATAGCTTTAACACCATACAAAGCATTGCTATAATACTGGGGTTTTTACTCGTCGGTTATACTCTCCAGAAAAAGATTCCTAGCCTAAAAGATAACTTTGTCCCCGCACCGTTTATCGGCGGTCTAGCATGCGGCGTATTCATGCTAGCGTTGACTCCATACATCACGATTCAGCTAGATACCTCCCTAATGGTGGTGTTCGTCGCCGGCTTTTTTGCCTCTGTGGGGCTCAGAAGTAATAAGACCGTTATTAGCCAAGGCTTCGGCAAGCAGATGCTCTTCTTGGCGATTGTCGTAGGCTTGGCATTTTTACAGAATGTCGTCTCTATTGGTCTCGCGGCCGCCTTTGGTTTGGGCCGTGAAGGGGCACTGCTACATGGGTCGTTAGCGTTTATGGGCGATGCGGGGCTTGGACCACTTTTCACGGAGCTTGGTGGAGTCAGCCTACCCCTCCTCGGTGGGGTCTCGACCTTGGCAGTTATTGTTGGAACACTACTGGGTGGTCAGGTCTTTAGATGTTTGCAGGGTAAGGCAGATCTTTCTAGTACCATTAAACCACCCGCAGCTCCCTTTGGCCCCATGGAGCCACTTAAATATTTATTCATTTTTGGTTTGACAGTGGGCTTAGGCTTTCTACCCCTGCAAAACGGTCTTGGCAAGTGGATTACACCTATTGGAGGAGCATTCCTGTTTGGTTTAATGGTGCGCTTAGTGTTAGACAAAACCAAGTGGTTTGAGCTCCAAGTACCTCATGTAAACCTAATAGGTAACTTTAGCTTATCCCTATTCCTAACTTTCGTCTTTGCCACCCTCAAGTGGGACACCATCGCTAAGCTCACCGCGAGCAGCATTGCAATCACCGTGGTTCAAACGGCCCTAGTGTTTCTCGTGGCTGTATTCGTAATCCGCAAGCTTTACGGCAATAATGCCCTAGCGGCTTACATTGCTACAGGGCTACCCGGCTTTGCGCTTGGTATCCCAGCAAGCACCATGTCAACTCTACAGTGCGTAAGTGAAAATATGGGGGCTATCCCCATGGTCTTATTCGTAGTACCCCCGGTAGGTGCTTGGCTGATTGCGTTACTCAATCCCTATATCATTCAGTTGTTTTTCTAGGCTCCAAACGCACAACCGCAGGGGGACGACCCCTGCGGTTGTGCGTTTTTGTATTGACAATACATTGCATATACGTATAATTAAATATATAAATATAACTGGAGGTGTAGACTTGCACGAGGTGTTAAAAGCATTGGCTGATCCACTCAGGCTTCGCATTATTAACCTTCTACAAAAGGGGGAATTGTGTGTTTGCGACTTGGAATCTGTGTTAGAAGCAACCCAGTCGAACGTATCCCGCCATCTTAGCAAACTTAGGTCGGCGGGGGTAGTCTCTACGCGTAAGAAAGCCCAATGGATTTATTATCAGGTAAAACCCGAGTTCGCGGTAGAGAATAGTCAATTGTTAGCCCATGTCTACACTAAACTGCAGAACTCACCGGAGCACTACTCAGACCTTGACAGATTAGAGCTGCATCTTAAGGAAAAACATTGTGAGGAGAAAAGATGAAAAATAGTCAAGTAGTGAATCAGGCCGACAAAGGCTTAGGTGTTTTCGAGCGCTATCTAACCATTTGGGTCGCTCTATGCATTATCGTGGGTGTTGCTATCGGCCACTGGTTACCTGCCTTTCCCCAGACCCTAAGCCAATGGGAGAGAGCTAACGTTTCCATACCTGTAGCTATTTTAATCTGGCTTATGATCTACCCGATGATGGCGCAAGTAGATTTTGGCAGCATCGTCAACGCTGGTAAGAAGCCCAAGGGCCTTATTATCACCCTGTCTTTAAACTGGTTGATTAAGCCTTTTACCATGTTTTTCTTTGCTTGGTTGTTCCTCAGAATTATCTTTGCACCCTTTATCCCCGATAATCTTGCTACGCAGTACATTGCCGGCACTGTGTTACTAGGTGCTGCTCCATGTACGGCGATGGTATTTGTATGGAGCTACCTAACTAAAGGGGACCCCGGTTACACTTTGGTGCAGGTTGCTGTAAACGATATTATTCTGCTCGTTGCCTTCGCCCCGATAGTAATGCTTTTACTTAATGTAAGCAATGTAATAGTACCACTAGACACCATGTTGTTATCCGTGGTCCTGTTTGTGCTTATACCGTTAACCCTCGGCTACGTTTCTCGAGTGCTCATTATCAAGAATAAAGGTAAAGATTGGTTTGAGAATATATTTGTAAAAAGTATTAGCAAGTTCACCATTGTAGGGTTGCTGCTAACCCTTATCATCCTATTTTCATTCCAAGGAAACGTAATCCTCGGCAACCCACTGCATATTCTATTGATCGCAGTACCCTTAATCATCCAGACTTTCTTTATCTTCTTCATCGGTTATGTTTGGGCAAAGCTCTGGAAGATCGATCACTCTATTGCCGCCCCTGCAGGCATGATTGGTGCCAGCAACTTCTTCGAACTTGCAGTGGCCGTAGCAATATCCTTGTTTGGCCTAGATTCAGGTGCTGCGCTGGCTACAGTAGTGGGGGTGCTGGTTGAAGTCCCGGTTATGCTCATATTGGTGCGTATTGCTAATAACACGAGGCACTGGTTTCCACAGGGAGAAAAAATGATCGCTTATCCCGAGCGCACTGCTTAACTGCGGTGCGTCTCTTGTATGCGTGCTACGATATTCTTTATGTCCCTTTCAAGGTCTACAAATTGCACTGTCTAACCTCCTAAAATCTCTATAGATTATAATAACCATACGACAGGCAGGAGCACTCTCCTGCCTGTCGTATGGTTTTGCTTGACATACCCAACCCGTAACAATAAAAAAAGTTTTCTCCATCATATATTGACACAAGAACAGACTAGTGTTAATATTCTGAACAATGAAGTAATAAAGATTCCTCAATAAGTACTTTCTCTATTGTCTGACGATGTTCCTCTTATCTTATCTTATCTGCTATTGGACTACCTAGTCGAGATCTCGAATATTTATTGCCTAGGAGGTGAGGAATGAGCTGACGTTTAATCGGTTTGCTGATCTTTAATTTAATGGGGGAGGTTAATGAATTGAAAAATGTATCTATCCGCATCATGGCCTTGTGCTTAGTTCTAGCACTGATCGTCTCATTGGTAGGATGTACTAAGGCTCCGGTACAAACGACAGTAAAAGAAATAGTCATAGGCGTAGTCGCCCCTATGACTGGCGATGTAGCTACCTTTGGAAAATCCACTAGACAAGGGGTAGAGCTTGCCGTCAAACAAATCAATGACAAGGGCGGAATTAACGGTAGCACGGTGGTCATAAAAGCCGAGGATGACAAGAATGACCCCGTAGAGGCTGCTAATGCGGCCCTTAAGTTAATCTCCAAAGATAAGGTTATTGGTATTGTGGGCTCTGTCGCTAGTAAATGTACACTGGCGGCGGCTCCTATTGCTCAGAGCAATAAAATCCCGTTAATATCCGGTACTTCTACTAATGAGAAGGTCACCCAAGTAGGCGACTTTATCTTTAGAGCATGTTTTATTGATCCCTTCCAAGGACTTGTAATGGCTAAGTTCGCTTCGGAGAACCTCAAGAAAACAACCGCAGCGGTGCTCTTTGATATCGACAATGACTATACCAAGGGTTTAGCCGAACAGTTTAAGCTCAACTTCGAGAAAATGGGCGGGAAGGTTTTAGCTTATGAAACTTATGGCAAAGGTGACCAAGACTTTAACGCCCAGCTCACCAAGATTAAGAGCTTCGGCCCCGAGATTCTCTTCCTGCCCGACTATTATAACACCGTTGGTTTAATCGCTAAGCAAGCGCGTGCTCAGGGCATTAAAGCCATCTTCCTAGGCGGCGACGGCTGGGATTCCGAGGACCTCGTGAAAATTGGTGGAGACGCCATCGAGGGTGGATATTTTTCTAATCACTACTCCCCCGACAGCACCAGCCCCGAAGCCGTGTCCTTCCGTAGCGCCTACGAGGCGGCCTTCAAAGCAACTCCAGATGCACTCGCAGCTCTCGCCTACGACGCTGCAAATATACTGATGGAGGGAATTAAACAGGCTAAAACTACTGACGGTACTGCAGTTAGAAACGCCATGGCCGGTTTAAAAAACTTCAAGGCCGTTTCCGGAAATGTGAGCTTTGATAGCAACCGTAACCCCATCAAGGGAGCTGTCATCCTCAAGGTTCAGGGTGGTAAGCAGGTCTTCGAAGCAGTCATTAACCCATAGAGCATCTCAAAATAACCAAATGGCGGGGGGTTGCCCCCGCCATTTCACCAATAGTCAACAGGAAGGGCGTGAAAACTTGTTATTTCTTCAGCAGTTAATCAATGGGTTGCAACTAGGTAGCATTTATGCCCTTATCGCTTTAGGTTACACCATGGTATATGGAATTGTACGCCTTATCAACTTCGCCCACGGCGACATCTACATGATTGGGGCTTATACCGGCTATATGATTGCTACCCGCCTCAATTGGCCATTTCTTCCCTGCCTATTTGCAGCCATGGTATTTTGCGCTGTACTTGGCATGACCATCGAGAAGATAGCATACAGGCCGTTGCGCTCGGCGCCGCGCATAGCTACACTAACTACAGCTATCGGTGTTTCGCTGCTTCTACAAAACCTTGTGCGTTACTTTATTGGACCAAACTACATCCCCTTTCCGGAATTATTTAAGCGCCAGAGCTACGTAATCTATTCTGCAGGTAGCGGACTTGGGCTTAGAACTTTAACAGTGAGCAACATTCAAATCATAGTGTTGGTAACTGCTCTTACACTGATGTTCTTGCTCCAATTCATTGTGCGCAAAACCAAGACCGGCAAGGCCATGCGCGCAGTTTCCTTCGATAAAGACGCCGCAAGGCTGATGGGCATTGATGTCGATCGGATCATAACCATCACCTTTGCGATAGGCTCATCACTCGCCGGCGCCGCTGGCGTACTTGTGGGCATAGCCTACCCGCGGATTGACCCGGGCATGGGAGTGCTCGCGGGTCTCAAGGCTTTTGTTGCCGCAGTACTAGGCGGTGTTGGAATTATCCCTGGGGCAATGTTTGGCGGTCTTGTCATGGGTAGTGCTGAGACCATGGTATTAGCCTATGGCAAGTCTACCTACCGGGATGCCATAGCCTTTACCATCCTCATCTTAATTCTGCTCTTTAAGCCGGCAGGTTTGTTTGGTAAGTCTGTCAGCGAGAAAGTGTAGGTGACAAAAGGTGAACGATGTTACCAAAGCAACTCTACGCAAGGCTTGGATGCGCACGACAATGGGCCTAGCGTTAGTCTCAGTGCTCTACCTAGGCATAATGTTCGCTGTATCAGGCGATGCCTACTATATGCAAATCCTTACACTAGCCTGTATTAATATCATCCTGGCAGTATCACTCAACCTCATCAATGGCTTTA
Source organism: Bacillota bacterium (assembly GCA_009773495.1). Taxonomy (GTDB): domain Bacteria; phylum Bacillota; class UBA994; order UBA994; family UBA994; genus WSXW01. The sequence continues at coordinate 2,463 of WSXW01000007.1, read as the reverse complement.
CAGGTCAGTTCTCCATTGGGCATGCTGGCTTTATGGGAGTGGGGGCTTACGTCGCTGCGTTTCTTACCACTGAGTTTAAAGCCCCCTTTCTTTTAGCACTGGCGGTAGGTGCATTAGCAGCGGCCACAGTAGGTTTCTTAGTGGGTATGCCTACCTTACGGCTGCGCGGCGATTACCTAGCCATCGCAACATTGGGCTTTGGTGAGATAATCCGGGTAGTGATAGTCAATCTAGATCGCGTCGGCGGTTCGAGAGGGTATACTGGCATCCCATCCATAACCAATTTCACATGGGCCTTTTCATTTGCAGTCATAACAATTATGATTATCCGACATTTCATTAATTCTACCCATGGACGAGCTTGCCTTGCAGTACGGGAAGATGAAATTGCTGCCGAGGCGATGGGGGTAGACACTACTAAGTACAAGGTCATGGCTTTTTCTATAGGTGCAGGTTTTGCCGGCTTGGCAGGGGGTCTGTTCGCGCATTTGCTCACATTTTTGCACCCCAGCAGTTTTGACTTTTTGAAATCTGTAGACTATTTGGTTATGGTTGTTGTAGGTGGTTGGGGCAGTATAACCGGCCCTGCTGCTGCAGCTGTTGGTCTTACTATAATGAACGAATTACTGAGGCGCTTCGCCGAACTCCGTATGCTCGTTTACGCTGCAATGTTAATTGGCATCATGCTCCTTCGCCCGCAGGGTCTGCTCGCAGGTAGGGAGTTGGCACTGCCTGACAAGTGGGTGGAGTTCCTAATAAAGAAGCTTCGCTTAGGCAAAACCAAAGAGGGGAGGTCGTCGGATGAGTCTGCTTGATGTAAACCAAGTCAGTATGCACTTTGGGGGTATCAAAGCAGTCACCGACTTCGACCTCCATTTAGTGCCAGGCGAACTAGTGGGGCTAATCGGGCCTAACGGTGCAGGCAAAACTACAGTCTTTAATGTTATAACCGGGGTCTATCAGCCGACTTGCGGGGCTGTAGTATTAAACAGTGGGGATTTGTCCGGCAAGAAACCATGCCGCATTACACAGGCGGGCATTGCCCGTACGTTTCAGAATATCCGCTTGTTTGGTAGCCTCTCAGTGCTAGATAACGTCAAGATTGCCTACCACTTTCATGCCACTCATGGCGTTTTAGCTTCGGTTCTACACGGTTCAAAGCATTTCGCTGGGGAAGAAATCATTACTAAGAAGGCGCTAGAGCTACTAGATATCTTTGGCCTGACGCCACGCAAAGAGGAGAAGGCCAGAAACCTCCCCTACGGTGAACAACGCCGATTGGAAATTGCTCGGGCACTTGCGGCGAGACCGCAACTCTTACTGCTTGACGAACCAGCAGCCGGTATGAATACTAACGAAAGCCGCGACCTCGTCCGCCTTATCGACTGGATTCACCATGAGTTTGGTCTAACCATCTTGCTCATAGAGCACCACATGGACGTAGTAATGAGCATTTGCAGACGCATAGTCGTGCTAGATTATGGTAGGATAATAGCTCAGGGTACGCCCGATGAGATTCGTGCTAACCCCAAGGTAATCGAAGCCTATCTCGGCGAGGAGGTGAGCTCGTAATGCTGCAGGTTAAAGACCTTAACGTTTTCTATGGCGGAATCCACGCTATAAAAGGCGTATCGCTCAAGGTCAAGCAGGGCGAAATAGTAGCGCTAATTGGCGCAAATGGGGCAGGAAAGAGCTCTACGCTTAAGGCCATATCCAATATCCTCAAGCCCCGCTCTGGGGATATTACTTTTGAAGGGAGCTCCCTTTTAACCACTTCTCCTCACAAAATAGTTAGCTTAGGGGTATCCCATGTGCCGGAAGGACGGCGCATCTTTGCTAACCTCACAGTGCTGGAGAACTTGGAGCTAGGAGCGTTTACCAGGACTAACCCCAAAGAAATTAGGCAGAGCATGGAACGGGTCTTCTTGAGCTTCCCGCGCTTAAAAGAGCGTCTCACACAGGTGGGGGGGACTCTCTCCGGAGGTGAACAGCAGATGCTAGCTATAGGCCGTGCGCTTATGAGTAATCCGCGTTTGCTCTTGCTCGATGAACCCTCTATGGGTTTAGCACCTCTCTTGGTGCGAGAGATTTTCTCTATTGTACGGGAGATTAACGCAGCTGGCACCACCATTCTGCTCGTAGAGCAAAATGCGCATATGGCCCTATCCATCGCCCACAGCGCCTACGTCCTCGAGACAGGTTCAATTACCCTCGCAGGCACGGCCCAAGAAATCGCCAACAATCCCGCCGTGCAAAAGGCCTACTTAGGAGGGCACTAACAAAGTGAGAGCTAGGGCACCAGCCCTAGCTCTCTTTTAGTGATACCGTCATGCCCCAGAAGTTCTGCGCTGCTACGGGGTACTTTTGTAGGGGGCTGTCTCAAAAGCCCGTGCATACATTAACATATATGAGAACATGTGGACATGTATGTGCTTTTATGATATAATATTACCACAATCTAAT
>WSXW01000057.1 GCA_009773495.1 Bacillota bacterium | reverse complement strand
CGCCAAAACTTTTCGTGCGAAAAAAGAGCAGGCTATCTTTTCGATAGCCTGCTCTCACTCTTGAGTTTGACTAAGTGCGTTAACTTAATGACATTGCTCTAAGGTTTGGCTCCTTTTTCTATCTTATTGGCGGGAAGAAATGACCGCTGAAGAAGAACCACGCCGCTGCGAGTGTGAGAACTAAATTGAAAGTTTGACCGAGAATGTACAGCATCACGGGGCGATGATCTCCAGCCAAGCGCTTCATCTCAGCGAAGTTAGTGTCTAGCCCAATGCTCACAAAGGAAATACAGAAAAGCCAGTTCCGTAGAGCTGTGGTGACCTTAATAATGTCATTAACCGCTTTATCACCAAGCCCAGGTATTAGGATGAATGAGAAAAGTGCGGACGCTAACATAAAGCCTATTATGAATTTCGGAAAGCGCACCCAAATCTCCAGTGGTGAGGGTCTGGACTCGCCGGGCTTACGCTCGACTCTAGAAACCCAAATCACCGCAAGCCCGAAGGAAACGAGGCCTATGAGGGCGTTCTGCAGCATCTTTACAAGAGCAGCAACCTCTGTTGCTGTCTTACCCAACATGGCACCAGCAGCAACAACGGCGCCGGTGCTGTCTACAGTTCCGCCAATCCAAGCGCCACCTACGACTTCGCCCAACCCCATGACACGAATAAGAGGAGGTAAGCCCAACATCATTAGAATGGTGAATATTAACGATATAGAAATGGTAAAGCTAACTTCTTCTTTGCGAGCCTTGGTGGCAGCGCCAGTCGCAATAGCCGCTGAGACGCCACACACAGAGGTAGTTGCGGCTATTGTCGCTACCAACGATTTTGATTGGATTTTTAGTAATCGTGTCCCTAGCCAATACATTACATACAAAACAATCGGAGTTACTAACCACGCCACACCTAGGCCGTACACCCCTAGGGCCATTACGCGATTGAATAGTATCTCAGCACCCATTAGCACGAGACCAGTCTTTATAAACATCTCAGCTTTTAATGCTGATTGTAGCCATGTTATGTGGCCGAAGATATTAGTTATGGCCATGCCTAATATCAGGGCCCAGATCACGTAATTAAACCCGTAGAGGCTAAGCGTTTCCTGAGCACCAATTATGTATGCTGCAACAGCGAGAAGAAAGACAAACGGGTAACCAATGAGAAACCCCCTTGCGTCTTTATCCATGATTTTTAATGCAAATGCAGCAACTAGACCAATGATTAGGCCCATAGAAAGCAGGGGAATGATGTCACTGATCGGCAGGGCCTGCGAGAGGCTGCTTTGCCACTTAGCAATTTTCGGGACAGTTGAGATGACTCGGTTTGCAGCCAAGAGTAGCAAACCTGCGCCTAACCAGTTAGCCCACCAGTCTTCAAGTTGATAAAGAACAGACCAATTCACCTTGGGTTTGACATTTGCAGCATGCAATCATACCACCCCCATGTTTTATTTGTTTCGCGCATGCTGCAGCATTATATGCACAGGGAGTAGGGAGTGTTAATAAACAGGCAAGCCCCAAAAATAACCCCTCTTAACCTTTTAGTTAACATAATATACATTATACGACTCCATTCCTAAGGTGAATTTTGGGTTGCACATAGCTGATGGCACATGGCGCATCGGTCCTCAGTACTCAGTTGGTCGCTCCTCGTTCCTTGTTCCTCGTAGTCTTCAGTCTTCAGTTTTTCGTTACTTTAGGCCGACGCTCCAGGAACGTCTCTGAGCCCTTCTAGATGCGCTCCATGTAATTCTTTCATCGATGCTGCTAGGGTTCACCTAGCAGCATCAAATGTGGCTGGATGTTAGGTGCCTGAGCCACCATAACCGTCGTCCTAATCCGTCGTCTTTGGCTGACCTCGTCATTTTAAGTTCGTAATTAATAGTCGTTACTATTTGGCCAATTATATCGATGTGCCAATTCTTGATCCATAATTATCTCTGATGACCTTATGATTTGTGAATTTCAACGGCGATCCTAGATCTCTGCGTAGGTCACACTTCATGTTTCATGTTTCATGTTTTGTGATTTGTGATTCGTCACCAGTCCCGTCCGGCCCTCCCCTGCCCTGCCCTGTCCCATGCTTCGCTAACCGAATTAATATTCTCTGAAATTATTTTACTAATACATAAACCTGTCCCTTCTCATGACGCTCTGGGCACTAGATCGGTACTCGGCTAATCGACTGGCCCTAATTTTGCGACGCTCTTCTTTAAGCACTAAATATCCTCCCTCACGAAATCTCCTTAGAAGATTGTCCCATGAGGAAGGAGAAATTAACACGTGGCTATGATTTGACGCTTACGACATATTCACCGCGCAAACTGCAGCACCGATAAGAGCCTCTGCCTTCAACCAGCTCAGCTGGATTTGGCTCGCAAGCTCTGCTGCTTTTTGAGCATAATTCAGGGCTGCCACTAATATTCAGAGAGTAAGCCACTTAGACTTACAATCTCAGGTAAAGCAAGCCCGGGTAAGTTTGTAGGGCGAACCTCAGCCAAAGTCCTGAGTGTACTGATGTAAATTATCACTTTTATAGAATCTTTTACTGTTTCCAGGCATACCAGAGAGGCTGCCCCATTTTACTTATGGGACAGCCTCTGTTGGCTTTACTATTCAGCTAGTCTCTTGTAGGCTGCATAGCGCCTCTTGGCATCCTTCTCGGCTTGTACAAAAAGGTCTTCCGACAACTCAGGGAACTGCTTAACTAGTGTAGAGTAACGCACTTCACCCATGAGGAACTCACGGAAGTTGTAGGTCGGCTCCTTAAAGTCAAGTTCAAACGGGTTCTTACCCTCTTCTTCAGCTTCAGGGTTGAAGCGGTATAGTGGCCAGTAGCCAGAGTCGACGGCCAATTTGCCTTCGCGTTGGCTAAAGGACATATCGATACCGTGGGCAATACAAGGGGCATAAGCGATTATGATAGATGGTCCATCATACTTTTCCGCCTCGAGCATAGCCTTAAGGGTTTGGTTACGGTTAGCACCGCTGCTGATAGAAGCAACGTAGACATAGCCATAAGACATGACCATCAGGCCAAGGTCTTTTTTGCGTGTCTTTTTGCCAGAAGCAGCAAACTTAGCTACAGCACCGGTAGGAGTGGCCTTAGAGGACTGACCACCAGTGTTAGAGTAAACCTCGGTATCCACAACGAGCACATTAATATCTACCCCAGAAGCTAGGACATGGTCCAAGCCGCCGAAACCGATATCATAGGCCCAGCCGTCGCCACCGATAACCCAAATGGATTTCTTGGTGAGATATTCCTGGAAAGCCACAATACCCTCAAGTGCAGACTTGAGACTGCAGCAAGCATCCCCAATGGCTGCAGGCGCTAGGGCGCGGATCTTATCACCGAATTCACGGGATTTCTCAGCATTTTTCTTGCCTTCAAGCCAACCAGCGCATGCTTCTTGCAGTTCAGCTGAAACATCAGCACTAGCTACAATAGCGATAAGCTCCGAAAGCTTGTTGCGCTTTTGGGCAACTGCGAGAGCCATACCGTAACCAAACTCGGCATTGTCTTCGAAAAGAGAGCTAGCCCAAGCTGGTCCGTGTCCATCCTTGTTAGTGGTATATGGACAAGACGGTGCACTACCACCATAAATAGAGGTACAGCCGGTAGCGTTAGCAATCATCATGCGGTCGCCAAAGAGCTGGGTTAAGAGTTTAATATACGGAGTCTCGCCACAGCCAGCACAAGCGCCGGAGTATTCAAAGAGAGGCTTCTTGAATTGACTATTCTTAACGGTGTTAGGCTCAAAGGTCACCTTTGGCTCAGGCATACTCTCCAGATACTCAAACTTGACGATCTCCTCTTGTGCTACGGTCTCTAGGTTCTTCAGAACCAAAGACTTCTGCTTAGAAGGACATACATCTACGCAGTTGCCACAACCGGTACAGTCAAGCGGCGAAACCTGTATGAAGTATTGATGGCCCGCAAATTCTTTACCAATGGCGTTCTTACCTACCACAGAGTCAGGCTTGCTAGCCAGCTCTTCTGCGGTAGCAAGGTAAGGGCGAATCGCAGCATGTGGGCAGACAAAAGCACACTGATTGCACTGAATACAAGTCTCAGGTACCCAAATTGGTACGTCGAGTGCAATACCGCGTTTCTCGTACTTAGTAGTACCTAGCGGGAACACGCCATCATCAGTGAACTTGCTGACTGGGAGTTCGTCACCCTGTAGAGCAACAATTGGGCACATTACATCAGAAATAAACGCAGGACCCTGTTCTACTATTGCAGTAGCCTCATCCACAGCGGCTAGCCACTCAGCCGGATAGTTTATTTCTACAATGGCCTCAATGGAGCGGTCCACTGCAGCATAGTTTTGTGCTACAACGTCGTCACCTTTGCGACCATAGGTCTGCTTAATTGTCTCCTTGATGTAACCGATAGCCTCTTCGGCAGAAATGACGCCGGAAACTTGGAAGAAGGCGGCTTGCATAACAGTGTTAATACGACCACCCTGCCCTACTTCATACGCAATTTTAACTGCATCAATGTTATAGAACTTAAGCTTCTTTTCGGCGATAGTACGCTTCATGTTAGCAGGGAGCTTGGTTTCCATCTCTTCTTGAGTCCAAGGAGAGTTGAGTAGGAAGATGCCGCCCGGTTTAATGCCATCAAGAAGATCGTACCTGGTCACATACGAAGGATTGTGGCAAGCAATGAAATTGGATTGGTCGATAAGATAAGGGGAAGTAATGGGGCTAGTCCCAAACCTTAAGTGGGATACAGTGATGCCACCGGACTTCTTGGAGTCGTAAACGAAATAGCCTTGGGCGAACAAGTCAGTGTGATCACCAATAATCTTAATGGTGTTCTTATTGGCACCGACAGTACCGTCAGAACCGAGGCCGAAGAACTTACAACGATACAACCCTTGTGGAGCAGCATCAATGGTCTCAACGACGGGTAGCGAAGTGTTAGTAACGTCATCGTCAATACCCACGGTGAAATGGTTCTTCGGAGCTCCCTGTGCGAGGTTTGTAAAGATGGCGTTAACCATAGAAGGAGTAAATTCTTTCGACCCTAAACCGTAACGGCCGCCAACGATGAGTTTCTGCTCACCCTTTTCAGCGTACACGGTACAAACATCCTGGTAAAGTGGCTCGCCGAGTGAGCCAGGCTCCTTGGTACGGTCCATAACAGCAATCTTCGTAACCGAAGCAGGCATAACAGAAAGGAAATCCTTAGCGCTAAACGGACGATAGAGGCGTACCTTAATTAAGCCTACCTTTTCTCCCCGGGCGTTGAGATAATTGACTGTTTCTTCCACCGCTTCAGCACCTGAACCCATAATGATGATTACGCGCTCTGCATCTGGTGCACCAACATAATCAAAAAGATTGTAGTTTCGACCAGTAAAAGCAGATACCTGCTTCATGGTATCAGCGACAATTGCAGGTGTGGCATCATAGTAACTGTTCGAGGCTTCGCGACCTTGGAAGTAGATATCTGGGTTTTGAGCCGTGCCGCGTTGTACTGGGCGCTCAGGGTTTTGGGAGCGGTTGCGAAACTTTTCAATGTCTTTCATGTCAATGAGTTTCTCCATGTCTTCGTAGTCAATCTCGTCGATTTTCTGAACCTCGTGGGAGGTACGGAAACCGTCAAAGAAATGGAGGAAAGGAACTTGAGACTTTAGGGTAGCGAGGTGTGAAACCAAGGCCAGATCCATGACTTCCTGTACGGAGGCAGACGCAAGCATAGCAAAGCCGGTCTGTCTTGTAGCCATTACGTCGGAATGGTCACCAAAAATAGATAGCGCATGTGTAGACAATGCACGAGCAGAAACGTGGAAAACTGTCGGCATGAGCTCGCCTGCAATTTTGTACATATTAGGGATCATGAGCAGTAGACCTTGAGATGCAGTGAACGTGGTGGTTAGGGCACCAGACACTAGAGAGCCATGTACTGCTCCAGCAGCACCAGCTTCGGACTGTAATTCTGCCAAACTCAGGGTTTGACCCCACAAGTTTTTACGGCCATAGGCAGCCCACTCGTCAGCAACTTCACCCATATTAGATGAAGGTGTGATAGGATAAATGGCGGCTACGTCGCTAAAAGCATATGCAACATGAGCTGCAGCCGTATTCCCATCAATGGTGACTTTACGCATTGCCATATAGATTCTCCTTCTTTCCTTTGGTAGTCTTCCTGTAAAAGAAATCACAGTTGTTTTCCTTGAATACAGTATACCGTAGTTACGCTAAGTTGTCCAAAAAGTCGTTACTGACCACGCTTATACTTTAGCAAATTAATATTAAAAAGGGAACACCTCTAGTGTGAGTCGATAATACACGGACAGATAAGAAGGCGGGGTCTCAATTTGAGACTCCACCTTATCTTTAGCTAACCACGATATTTACGAGGCTTCCCTTGATAACAATAATTTTGCGCACCGTCATTCCTTCTATAAAGAGAACGGCCTTCTCTGCCTTAAGAGCTTCAGCCTTGATTGTCGCCTCATCGGCATCGCTCGCTACCTCGATCTTATCCCTGATCCGACCGTTGACCTGTACTGCCAACTCAATGGTATCTTTCACCAAGGCAGCTTCATTGTATTCGGGCCAGGATTCGTCATGAACCGAGTAGCTGTGGCCGAGGGACTGCCACAACTCTTCTGCTAAGTGCGGAGCAAATGGTGCGAATAAACGGACGAAATTGCTCATTACTTCATAAATAAACTTACCATCCTTGTCGACGACTTCTGAGTCGTAGCGATAAAGGGCGTTCATCAACTCCATTAGGCGAGAGATACAGGTATTAAAACCAAAGGCCTCGACGTCCTTGGTAATACCCCTGATGGCATGGTGAAGAACGTAATTGACTTCTTTTTCGGCTCTCCCGAAAGCAGGCGATTTACTGTGACGAATCTTCACCGCCCTGTCTACAAAACGCTCCACGCGCTCGACAAATCTCGCTACCGCTTTAATACCATCGTCGCTCCAGGGACCGCCCTCGATATAGTTGAAACCAAACAGCAACCACAAGCGGAACACATCTGAACCATGAGCCTCGATATAGAGGTCGGGTGAAACTGCGTTCCCCTTAGACTTACTCATCTTCTCACCATCGGGACCGAGGATAATCCCTTGATGGACTAAGGACTTAAATGGCTCGTCAAAGTTGATGTAGCCCATATCGCGCAGCGCCTTGGTAATAAAGCGAGCATACAAAAGGTGCATTACCGCATGCTCAGGGCCACCTACGTACATGTCTACTGGCAGCATCTGATTGATCCAAGCCGGATCCCAGGGCTTATCGCTACTGCGGTTGTCGGGGTAGCGCAGGAAATACCAAGAGGAACACACAAATGTATCTAGGGTATCCGTATCCCGCTTGGCAGGCTTGCTACACTGGGGACAAGGAGTGTGAATGAACTCCTCGCTCTTCGCTAAAGGAGAGATACCGTCTGGAGTAAAGTCCACATCGTAAGGTAGTAGAACCGGGAGATCAGCCTCGGGCACTGGCACTATCCCACAACTATCGCAGTAGACCACAGGAATAGGGGCACCCCAGTACCTCTGACGCGATACCAACCAGTCACGGAGCCTGTAATTGATGGTCTGGCTAGCTTGATCACCATTGGCTGCTAGATACTCTACAATCGCTAGGCGAGCCTCTTCACTGGTCAGACCGTCAAACTGGCCACTGTTAACCAGAACGCCATCCTCCACAAAGGGAAGAGCACCATCCTCGTCTTCCGAAGCCTTGATTACCTTCGGAATAGGCAGTTCGTACTTTAGGGCGAACTCGTAATCGCGTGTATCATGTCCAGGAACGGCCATTACTGCACCTGTGCCGTACGTGACCAATACGTAATCGGCAATCCAGATGGGTAGCCTCTCCCCTGTTACAGGGTGTAGAGCGTAAGCTCCTGTAAACACCCCGGTTTTCTCTTTGGCAGTGGACAGGCGGTCGATTTCGCTCTGCTTCTTAACGTATTCTATATATTCATCGACTTGAGCTCGCTTCTCGGTAACAGTAACTACATCCACGAGGCGGTGCTCAGGCGCCAATACTACATAGGTGCACCCCAGTAGCGTATCAGCACGTGTAGTAAATACCCTAATTTCATCATCAGGGCCCAGAAGATTAAACTTAATGGCAGCTCCCGTACTACGGCCAATCCAGTTGCACTGCATTGTCTTTGTCTTTTCAGGCCAGTTGATGCCCTCTAAACCAGCGATAAGCTCGTCAGCATAGGCAGTAATCTTAAAAAACCATTGTGTCAAGTTCTTCTTGGTTACTTCTGTTTGGCAGCGTTCACAGGCCCCATCATCTACCTGTTCGTTGGCTAGAGATGTGTTACAACACGGGCACCAGTTGACCGGAGCCTGTTTACGATATGCTAAGCCTTGCTTATAAAGCTGTAGGAACAGCCACTGAGTCCACTTGTAATAATCGGGTTGGCAGGTCACTACCTCGTAATCCCAGTCAAACATTGCCCCCATAGTGCGCAACTGTTTACGCATGGTCTCAATATTGCTCATAGTCGAATCCTGCGGATGAATACCTGTCTTGATGGCATAGTTTTCGGCGGGTAGGCCAAAGGCATCAAAACCCATAGGCTCAAAGACTTCGAAGCCTTGCATACGCTTAGCTCTAGCCCAAGAGTCAGTAAGGCCAAAGTTCCACCAATGCCCAATATGAAGGTTGGCACCAGACGGGTAGGAGAACATTTCTAAGCAGTAAAGTTTATCCTTAATACGCTCACGCTTAAACTTGTAGAGGCCTGTCTCATCCCACTTACACTGCCACTTTGCATCAATTTTCTTCGAATAGCTGGCCATGTTTGTCATCTCCTTCTCTTATACAAAAACAAAAAGCCTCTCGTCTCAACAAAGAGACGAAAGACTTTGCTTCCGTGGTACCACTCTAATTGGCGTTAAACGCCCACTCTCAGCAGGTAACGGTGCCAACCGGAGCCAACTCCAAGGTGAGATTCAAGCAGTCACGCCACTGCCTTGCAACACCCGGCAGCTCTCTTAGGCGCTCGTCGCTTTACTAGCCCTTTTCTACGTTGTTGGAAAGAATGTTAGCATGGTTTGGATGCGTTGTCAAGGTGTATGGCACATTGCTTCAGGACTTCGTCAAAGTCGCGGGTCAACAAATATTTACAGTTGAGTTATTGCTACAAGACCGCTGGGCATTTGAGGCCTTCTAGGCGTTTTTTTTATAAGCGCAGAGTTGAGCAGGGACTGAAACATAGTAATCTCGTTTGTCTTCCTATCGACAAGCGTCTGCGAGACGACCACACCTTCTTTGTGCAAAATCGCCGACAATAGATGAACTTGCTTGCCATCGTGGCCTTTGGCTCCTCGGAGCGTCTTTCCATCCACAGCAATTGCTCCTGGGTCTGTGTGCTCTGCCAACCATGTATGGAT
>WSXW01000056.1 GCA_009773495.1 Bacillota bacterium | reverse complement strand
TGACCACATTTCTATACTCGTCAATACCAAGAAGATCTCCTGCAACCGCAATGGTTTCAGGAGATCTTGTCTCTTAGCTTCTGTTAAACTCGGGTTATACCACAAAGGATAGCTGTGTACCCTATTAAAGTTAGACTCGCCTATAAAAGGCGAGATGATCATATAGGGGCAGTTTTTCGTTAGTTTGCCCTGTACCCTTTGTCAAGGACAATTTGGGTTTTTGGTGTTCCAGCCAAATAGGTATTTATGTTATACTAGCCGTGCTTTACCACACGTGGAGGATAGGGGCAGCCAATATTGCTCGAATGCTTGACGTATTTTTTGTTGGTCGTTTTGTTCTTGGTAACAATTTCTCTTATAAACATACTCCTCATTATACCAAAGCAAAAACTACAACGGAATAGTCTACCCAACTATTTTAACTATTAGGTCACTACATTTTCACTTTTGCGAATATGGACCTAGCGCTATCAATGGTCTTTGACTCAAAACTAGCCGTTTATCGCGTGTTTTGGAGGGAACCGGTCGAAAGTTGGGCTAGCCCCTCCTGTTCCATACTCCACCTATTGGGAGATGGCGGTGAAGCGCGAAAGCTGGGAGTACACCCTGCTACCTGTGTGGCTCCGTTTGTTAGCCGGAGAGATTTCGCCTGGCGAATTCGCGGCGGAAGCATACGCGGCCTTGAACAATTTGGAGAAGAGATAGGTAATGTGCTATACTCTCGTTATCCCCCTCTCTGGGATATATAAGGAGGAAATGCTTACATGTCACTACACCCACACCCGCAAAGCAAAAGCGTTATCAATCGGCTGGCCCGCATTGCTGGCCACGTGGAGGCCATAAAGCGCATGGCGGAGGAAGGGCGCGATTGCAGCGAGCTGCTAGTACAAATATCCGCGGTTACATCCGCTCTCAATAGCGTCGGCAAGGTAGTGCTGGAAGACCACATCAGCCAGTGTCTTGTAGACAGCGGCAGCCCCCAGCAGCGCGAAGTGCTGAACAAGCTGATTGAAGCCATAGATAAATACTTGGGAACAAGCTCACGCCGCTGGGAGAATTCGCATTAGCCGCGACGCATCATGCCCTAGCTGTCCTCAAACTCCTGCATCTCCACGGCGAACTTGACCGGGCGGTTGTTAGCTAAGTAGCGTTTGATGATCTGATGGCGATTTTCGGTTTTGAGTTCCGGGTGAGGTGGTGGGGACATAACCACCATAAACCTGGCTGTTTTGTCGCCTACATTTTTTACAATATAGGGCCCAGCGAATTCACGCGGCACTAGGAAGGCCGTTTCAGGCTTGATAGCAAACTTCTCTTCGTTTACGGTAAGCTCTAGTTCGCCCGACAGCATGAACACAGCACGCTCTATTTTCTCAGCTTCCTTCTCCCTCTGCGAGCCCATGGTCATTTCGACTCCCGGTAGCAAATAGGTGACATTCATGTAGATGTGCTTGCCATACAATAGGGGTCTGTACCACTCCGGCTTATGATAGAGTCCTTCTATGTCGCGCAATTTCTCGATTTGTCTCTTTACCATTTTCTTCTTCCTTTCTGAATTGCGATGCAAATTACTGGCTATGTCGCTTGAACCGAGCGCAGCTTCAGCGCATCTACGAAATGGCAGGCAGCAAAGTGTCCCCCGCCTACATTGCGGTACACCGGGGTTTCTGCCTTGCACACGTCCTGCATGTAGCGACATCGTGGGTGGAAACTGCAACCTGAAGGCGGCCTCGTTGGACTAGGCACATCACCCGTGAGTTCAATTAGGTCAGCCTGGTAGCCTGGATCCGGAACAGGTATAGCGGATAGCAGCGCTTCGGTGTAGGGATGCCTTGGGTTTTCAAACAACTCCTCCGTGTTGGCCAACTCCACAATTTTGCCAAGATACATCACCGCGACGCGGTCGCTAATATGCTTGACCACTGAGAGATTATGGGCGACAAAGAGAAAGGTCAAACCATACTCTGCTTGTAAGTCTTCTAGCAGATTTAAGACTTGCGCTTGGACCGAGACGTCAAGCGCGGATACCGGTTCATCCGCCACAATCAAGCGCGGACCGAGTGCCAGTGCACGGGCAATGCCAATCCTCTGCCGCTGACCACCGGAAAATTCGTGTGGGTAGTGCTTCATGTAGTGTGCGCGCAGCCCGACGGCGCCTAACAGCTTGGCCACTCGATCCTGTAACTCGCTGCCGCGGGCTACACCGTGGATAGTTAGCGGTTCACCTACGATTGCTCCTACAGTCATCCGCGGGTTTAGCGAAGAGTAGGGGTCCTGAAATATTATTTGCATTTCGCGTCGCAGCGCTTTCATCTCGTGCCGCGTGGCTTTTGTGACCTCCACGAGCTTAGGCGGCTCACCCTCAGCCGAGAGGACTTTGCTGCGAAACAATACGCTGCCTCCCGTCGGCTCCAACAAGCGCAGAATTGACTTCCCCAGAGTGGTCTTCCCGCAACCGCTCTCGCCTACCAGACCCAAAGTCTCGCCATCCTTAACATGCAGACTCACGCCGTCAACCGACTTCACAGTTACCGCTTGATTCTTAAACATCCCCTGCTGCACGGCAAAGTGCTTTTTCAAATCGCTTACTTGCAGCAGAACTTCCGCTGATTGCATCATCTTCTTCTCCACCTTCACTCAGTATAAGAAGCAGGCAGCCTGATGCCCGGGGGCGACTTCTTTTAAGGCTGGATTTTTATGATGGCATCGTTCCATGGCTAGGCGACACCGCGGTTGAAACCTACACCCACTAGGCAGAGCCAGCGGGTCTGGCACTGTGCCTTCGATGGGGATAAGGCGGTGCCGTTTGGTGGCCAAAGATGGGATAGAACTCATCAGCCCTTGGGTATAAGGGTGTTTAGTTTGATAGAAAACGTCATCAACACTCGCTTTTTCTACAATTTGCCCTAGGTACATAACCATAACGTCATCCGCCATCGCGGCAATAACGCCCAAATCATGTGTGATCAGCATCATGCTCATTTCAAATTTCTGGCGCAAATTTCGCATCAATTGGAGAACTTGGGCCTGAATTGTAACGTCTAGTGCTGTAGTTGGCTCATCCGCAATCAAGAGAGCGGGTCGACACACCAACGCCATGGCTATCATCACCCGCTGGCGCATTCCGCCAGACAGGTGGTGCGGGTACTGGTCAAACCGCTCTTCCGGACTGGGAATTTCCACTGCCCGCAACATTTCAATAGTTTTTTGTCTGGCTTCCTTGCGGTTCACCCGTTGATGAAGCATGACCGCCTCCATAATTTGAAACCCAATTGTGTAGACCGGGTTCAAAGAAGTCATGGGCTCTTGAAAAATCATGGCAATTTCTTTCCCGCGAATAGAGCGATAGACTTCGCCCTTGGGATCCAGTTTGACTAGGTCGATAATCTTGTCTGCGCCGTGATACAGAATTTCTCCTGACGTTACTGCACCGGCTGGTCCTTGAACCAGCCCCATAATAGAAAGAGCAGTTACCGATTTGCCACATCCGCTCTCGCCAACGACGCCTAGCACTCGTCTAGGTTCGATGGAGAAACTAACGCCATCAACGGCTCGTACCACGCCTTCACCTGTTTTAAAGCACGTCTTCAGGTTATTGACTTCTACTAATGGGCTCACGCTGTCACTTCCCTCGCTGTATCATCTCTTCCATTTCGGTCGGAGACTTGGGAATGCGCTTGTTGGTCACGTATATGTCAATGAGTTCTGCGCGCGTATAGACCGGATGCTCGGGATGTGGCGGCGGAGACATAGCTACTATGAAACCTGCCGTTTCCTTGGCGTTGTTCTTCACAACAAACGGTAGCCCGAGTGCCAGCGGTACCACAAAAACTGTGTGTGGTTCTAGAACGACGGTCTCCTCACCGTGGGTAACCTCGATCACCCCACTCATCGTATACACAACGCGCTCTAGTAACTCTTCTTCTTTTTCTTTGGCCGAACCCATGACAAACTCTACCCCCGGCAACAGATATGTCATGTTCATGTAAATGTTCTTGCCAAACGCTAAGGGCCGGTACCACTCGGGACGATGATCAAATCCTTCAACTTCTTTGACTTTGACAAATAAATCTTTCGTCATTTTCTAAGTCACTCCTCTATATTTCTTCAGGGTTGGCTATGAGTTGCTCCATTTCCTCCGCAGATTTTACGGGACGATTATTCTGTCTGTAGCGGGCTATCATTTCCTCACGCCGCTGTATATTCAGTTCTGGATGGGGCGGTGGTGAGTAACAAACTATGTAACTCGCTACTTCTGGGCCGTTATTCTTCACGACAAATGGCGAGGTTGGCTCCAGTGGCACAATAAACGCAGTGTGCGGGTTGACAACAACAGTTTGATTAGCATGCGTGACCTCGATGGTTCCGGTCATGGTATAGATAACACGTTCTAGACGTTCCGTGCCTTCTAGATATTTCTGGGAGCCCATTACCAGCTCCACCCCCGGCAACAGATAGGTCGTGTCCATGTAGATGTTTTCACCATAGGCTAACGGTCTGTACCAATCGGGACGGTGATAGAGTCCCTCTACCTCTTTGAGTTTTACGAACAACTCACTGGACATCTGTAAATCACTCCTTTTCATATTCGGCCGTTCCCCGCTACCCCTGGAATGCTAACTCTAGCACCTTTGTTCCGCCCGACGGGGATCGAGTGCGTCTCTTAAGCCGTCACCTACTAGGTTAAAGCTTAAGACCACCAGCATGATGGCTATACCCGGATAGATTGCCAAATGCGGCGCCCGTAGTAGGAAGGGTCTCGCGTCGCTCAGCATTGAGCCCCACTCTGGTGTGGGGGGTTGTGCACCCAACCCCAAGAAACTCAAGCCGGCTGCAGCTAAGATAATACCGCCCATACCCAAGGTAGCCATGACCACTATTGGTGAGTAACAATTGGGCACTATATGGCGCGTTAGTATCACGAAATCGCTCGCACCGCTGGCTCTGGCTGCCTCCACATAGTCCTTCTGTTTCACGGCAAGGACTTGTCCGCGCATAACTCGACAGTAGCTAGGCCAGCCTGTCATAGCCAAAGCAACCATCGCATTGAACAGGCCGGGCCCGAGCATCCCGGCAATGGCCATGGCCAGTATCAGTCCCGGGAAGGTCAACACCACGTCGGTGACTTGGCTAATAACGCGATCAGTTGTCCCACCGTAATACCCGGCCAGACTGCCTAGGGTACACCCCGTAACCGACACAATGCTCACTACGAATATTCCGGTGAGCAGCGAGATCCGGGTTCCGTAGAGGATTCGACTCAATATATCTCTCCCCAGTAAATCGGTGCCAAGCCAATTGCTCGCACTAGAGGGCCTCAGGGTGTTTCTGAGATTCTGATCCAGTGGATCGTATGGTGCAATAAATGGGGCAAACAGCGCAGACAAAACAAATAGCGTGATGACTACAAGACCGATTCTTGCGAGCTTATCTTTAAGTAGGCGTCGTACTCCCTTGAGCATACACTGCACTCTCCTCCTAATACCGTATGCGCGGGTCAATGTAGACGTACAAGATGTCGACTAAGGTGTTTGCGGTGGTGATGGTCACGGCAAACATGAAAGTAACCCCTTGGACGACCACAAAATCGCGCGCAAAGATAGCGCTTACCATCATCCGCCCCATGCCTGGCCAAGCAAAGACCGTTTCCACTATGCCACTGCCGCCCAAGGCAAAACCTAATTGCAGGCCAAGAATAGTAATAACAGGTATCATGGCGCATTTCAGGGCATGCACCCATATTACTACACGCTCACTCAGTCCCTTGGCGCGCGCCGTGCGAATAAAATCTTCCTTTAGCACATCCAGCATACTCGACCTGATGAGCCTTGCGGAAAGAGCGGCCATACCGGTTCCCACAGTTAGAGCGGGGAGTATTAAATGGCGTAGCGTTCCGAAACCAAACACAGGCAGCCACCTTAGCTGCAAACCAAAAAGCAGCATAAACAACAGAGCGAGCCAAAAACTCGGCATCGACAATCCAAGCAAAGAGCCAAAACGGGCCACAGAATCGGCGATAGTGTTTTGCTTTGTGGCGGCAAGAATGCCCGCCGGGAAAGCAATCAGTATCGCGACCAACATAGAAGCGAGTGCAAGCTGAATGGTGGCGCCAAAAGCGCTCCGCAACATTGTCGCGACTGGCAGTCCTGTCTGCATTGACTCCCCAAAGTCTCCGCGCAACATATTCCTGACCCAAATCATGTACCGCACATGCGTAGGTTGATCAAACCCTAACTTGGCTCTCGTTTCGCTCAGCTGCTCAGGAGTAGGCGGCAACCCGCCAGCTTCCATAAGCATTAAGAACACAGGATCTCCCGGGACCAAACTCAAGAGAAAAAAGACCACAATAGTAGCAAGCCACACTGTGGCAAAGGCAGCGCCTATCCTTCGTGAAATGTATTTTCGTAACATGCCGCTGCAACCTCCATATCCTACATGAGGGTCAAAATTACCGCATCCCCTGGCAATAGCCGTGCCAGATAAAAGATGACGAAAGTCGCTAACCACAGGGTGATCAATGTCATGACCAGTCTCTGCATCACATACTTGCGCAACATACCACTACCACCCTCACTATTAGCGGTATCTCTTACCCTGCCGGCGATGGACGAGGAGGGGGGATAGAGACCTAGGCCGCAATATCCCCCTTAAACGTAACTAACGCCGCCGGACAAGATAAGTCGTGTCGAAGCGCTGTGACCAAAGACTGCTGTGGGTGAGGTAATCACGGACATATGCTCCAGAAGCATCGTACTCGATCATAAAGTTGATCGGGGCGAGTACTGCCTGATTGTGGTACTCCCATTGAATCTGACGGTAGAGCTGAAAACGGGCTTCCTGGTTAAAGGTGCCTGTCGCAATCTCAATGAGCATGTCCACCCTGTCGCCCATCCAAGTAACGTTGGTGATAGCGTTACTGGTATCGAGTCGGTGAGCACGCCGCAGAAGGATCTCGCCAGTGCCGGACGCTATAATATTATGGACCAAAGCGATGTGATGATCACCTCTGTCTGTAGCCGTAAAATAAGCGGCCGGCTCCAAAACAGTAATCCGCATGTCTATACCGACGGCACGCATCATGTGCTGCACTGCCTCTGTGATTTGTCTGCCCATGGCTGCGGTGCTGCTGGCAAATAGATTTACTTGTAGCCGGACGCCGTCGCGAGTGCGGATGCCATCGGCACCTATGGTGCCCCAGCCGGCTTCGGTTAAGAGAGCTCGGGAGCGTGCCACGTTGAAGGCATAGCCTGGTGTCTGTCCAAAGATGGACCATGGCATCAGTGGAGTAATGAAGTTAGGGGCATATGCGCCGCCAATGCCGAGCAGAATGCCGTCAATTATAGCTTTGCGATCAATGGCATGCGATATTGCTTGCCTCACCCGCACATCATTCACGGGTGCCCGCCATAAGTTAAATGATAGGTGTCTGACCATGGGTGGGTTAATCTGGTGGACGACAAAATTGCGGTTAGCTTGCAGTCCTGCTACGTCGGGCATGGGCACACGAATGGCAATGTCTACCTCGCCGGTCTGCAGGGCGAGCATACGCGTGGTGTGATCCGGAATAATGCGGAAGCGAATCTGTTCGAGTATCGCCTGTTCGCCCCAGTAGGCGTCGTTACGCACCAGCGTGAGTTCCTGACCGTCGATGTGGCTCAAGTACTTGAAGGGCCCCGTGCCGTCGGGGATAATAACTCCCTGAGCGTTCGTAAGGCCAATGTTCGCCATAGCCACCAGCGGATGAGCCATTTGCTCAACAAAGGCCGGGAAAGGGATCCTGTTGTGAATCAGCAGCGTATTGGCGTCCTGCACTTCGACTGATTCTATCTCCAAGAAAGGCATCCCGATTGTCGTGAGAAAAGCATCAAGGGACTCTTTGGCGGAGGTGGCATCGAATACTCTGCCTGAATGGAACCTGACATCACGTCTGAGGTGGAAGCGCCAGCTCTTCTCGCCTACCCGCTCCCACGAGGTAGCGAGACGGGGAAAGATCGTCATGTCTTCATTTAACCCAACCAGTGATTCGAACATACCTGCCGTATTGTAGGGACCAACTCTGCCGAAGAACGCCCAACGCGAACCCATCGGGTCAGACACCAAGGCCACTGTCAACCTCTGCGCTGCACGTACCACCACGACTGTTTGCGTACGTTCTATCCAGCGCACAGTAGCACCTAGGTTTTCGGCGACAAAGCGCAGGGGCACTAGCGTACGCCCCTCCAACGCTATGGGAGCTACGTCTAGCAGCACGGTGCGACCGTTAACGACAGCTTCGGGACGGTTAAGCCGCAAAGAGATCGAGGTAGTACCAAACCGACCGGTCACGGTTTCGGTAGCTTCTTGCCAACCCACCGTCGCGCCAAAAGCTTCGAACAGGGCGCGGAAGGGTACGAGGACGCGACCGCTGCGAATCACGGGGGCTACTTGCAGAGTCATCGGTTCGCCGTCAATGAGGATGCGGATGGTCGAAGCCTCGGTGCCTTGCGGACCGGCGGGTGGCAAGCCACCCACGACCAACGCCAGCGCAACCAAGAGAACGACTAGTTTTTTCACGAGATCTCCTCCTCTATATCGTTTTGGGCGTAATTCGCTGTTTTTTAGCTCACCCTTGATTGTCAATAACGCGCATAGCCTTAAGCTCTTCTGGGGATTTCAATGCTGCTCCGCGTGCTGCAAACCGCTGGCGAAGCCACTCCAAAGACTCAATCCCTGGCGTAGGATAAAACGTTAGCACAAAACTGGCGGTTACCTCGCCATGATTCTTTACGCCAAAGGACATCCCGAGAGGGATTAGCATAGCGCTCTCGGGACTGATGTTGAATCTCTCGCTCTCGCAGGTAATCTCAAGTTCGCCCTCTAGCATAAATAGTCCTAACTCGAACTCTTCTTTCTCGGCGTGTCCGTCAGCCGGCATATCGCCACCTGGGGGAACGTGCGCTACATAGGTGAAAAGATTTTGACCGAATAGCAGTGGTCTGTACCAGTAGTGATCTTTGCCGTGCTGGAACCCTTCAACTTGGTCTAAGCATACTACCTGAACTTTTGACATCCCCATTCCTCCTCGTGTCATCCTTTAAGGCATCCTATCCCCCGGGTAGGGTTGTGTCCACCTTTAGGACAAATGGTACCACAAGACAGTTGGAATTACAAGCATAATTCTAACTATTTCGTTACTTTGACAGCCACGTATTGATATGAGCAACCAGGAACCCTTGAAGTATCAGGCTTTAAGGGATATTTTTTATTGTATTTAATGCATTTCTAAGTAGCGAATTTTAAGTGAATTTGATATAATGAAATTGGCGCGGGCGATTGCGCCAGATAGGTAGTGATTAATCTGAACCTCAAAGTGTCGCGAAGGAAGACTGGACGATCATATCTTTCTCTCGTTAAGAACTACCGAGATAAAGAAACGGGCATGCCCCGAACTGCTACGATTAAGTCTTTGGGTTACTTGGATGAGTTAGAAAAAGAATACGCTGACCCCATCGCTCACTTCCAAGAGGTTGCTCGTAAGATGACTGAGGAGGATGCGG
>WSXW01000055.1 GCA_009773495.1 Bacillota bacterium | reverse complement strand
ACCGAGGTTAGAGCTGCGGTTAAGGTAGTCTTACCATGGTCAATATGACCAATGGTGCCTACGTTAACGTGTGGTTTGTTACGCTCAAATTTCTTCTTACCCATATGTTTCCCCTCCTAATTTAGGACACGTATATACCTTATCAGTTTACCAAGTACTGAGAGAGTAGTCAAACGATAAAGGAGCACATGGCGCATGGCATTATAGGTGCAGAGTCCAAACATAACCCATGAATCGTGAAACATGAACTGGGAGGGCGGGAGCAGCGCTTGCCGCTTGCCACTGTAGATGCCGTCCCGAGGTCAGCATCCCGTGTGACGCCGCTCCGCGTTCGGCGAACTATGTGCTATGTGCAAAAAACCCTAGAAGCCTTGCTTCTAGGGTTTTAATATGTTCATGGAGCTGACGATCGGGATTGAACCGATGACCTCATCCTTACCAAGGATGTGCTCTACCGACTGAGCTACGTCAGCGTGGTAGCGGGGACAGGATTCGAACCTGTGGCCTCCGGGTTATGAGCCCGACGAGCTAACCACTGCTCCACCCCGCAGTACAAAACATATTAAATTAAGTAAAATTGGTAGCGGGGACAGGATTCGAACCTGTGGCCTCCGGGTTATGAGCCCGACGAGCTAACCACTGCTCCACCCCGCAGTTGTTACTATGGAGCGGGTGATGGGAATCGAACCCACGCCATCAGCTTGGAAGGCTGGAGCTCTACCATTGAGCTACACCCGCGACATTTTTAAAGTGGTGGAGAGGACTGGATTTGAACCAGTGTAGGCGTCTGCCGGCAGATTTACAGTCTGCTCCCTTTGGCCGCTCGGGCACCTCTCCACATTATGCGCCATGTTTTACAGCGACATGTTATATTATATGTCGCCTAAAACCCTAAGTCAATAGCAGGACAACGCTAGTTTTCCTGGTGCTTTTTGGAAGAGCAATTAGAAATCCTAGTTGTTACGCTCCATCAAATAACGTTCCACTTTGCGCTTTACACGTTGTAAGGCGTTATCAATAGATTTTACATGACGATCTAAGTCCTCAGCAATCTCTTGGTATGATTTACCATCAAGATAATACCGTAACACTTTGCATTCCAGATCGCTTAAGAGCTCCCCCATGCGGAATTCAATGTCTCTGAATTCTTCCTGGTGTATCATTAACTCTTCTGGATCAGTAATCTTGCTACCAGAAAGAACATCTAGCAAGGTGCGGTCAGATTCCTCATCATAAATCGGCTTGTTTAACGAAACATAGGAGTTTAAGGGGATATGCTTTTGGCGCGTCGCAGTTTTAATCGCAGTTATAATCTGACGTGTGATACACAACTCGGCAAAAGCGCGAAACGACGATAGCTTGTCCGGTCGGAAATCGCGAATCGCCTTATATAGGCCGATCATTCCTTCTTGCGTAATGTCGTCTCTATCTGCTCCCACGAGAAAATAAGATTTGGCCTTAGCACGAACAAATGCACGATACTTGTTAATCAAGTACTCTAACGCATACGTGCTCCCCTGCTTCGCACTTTCAACGATATCTTCCTCCGACATAAGATCAAGCGAGATAGTTTCACGGGCGGAGAAATCCACTAAGCATCGC
This sequence comes from Bacillota bacterium, assembly GCA_009773495.1. Taxonomy (GTDB): domain Bacteria; phylum Bacillota; class UBA994; order UBA994; family UBA994; genus WSXW01. Next base: position 8,008 of record WSXW01000055.1, on the reverse strand, counting down.
CTCCAGTCTGGGGATACTATTAAATTGTACAAGCTCTATTATATCATGCGTTATGTAAAGGTCAACGAATGAGCAAAGCGCTTGCCGCTTCCCGCCTTCCGCTTTCTCAAAAAGAGCGGATAGCTGATAGCGGAGAGCGCCCCGTTCACCATTTACTACTTCGTCAGCCCCCGTTGTCTCACTATCTCAAATAACACAACGCCTGCTGCCACAGAGGCGTTGAGCGAATTGACAGGTCCCTGCATTGGTATGGTTATTATTTCATCACAGTTTTCTTTAAGTAGACGCCCTATGCCCTCGCCCTCACTGCCAACTACTAAAGCCAGCGGGCCCGTGAACTTGGATTCATACAGGCTTTTGCCACCCGCCTCAGCCCCAATGACCCAAAAACCTTCTTCCTTGAGCTCCTTTACACACTGGGTTAGGTTTGGTACCCTGGCAACTGGCAAATGAGAGGCCGCACCCGCTGACGCTTTGGCGACACTAGGTGAAAGGGCGGCACTGCGGCGCTTAGGAATTACCACGCCATGTGCCCCTGCCGCCAATGCGCTTCTGATAATCGCTCCTAGGTTATGTGGATCTTCGATGTGGTCTAGCACAACTAATAAAGGGACAGCACTAGCCCTAGCTGTAGCAATTATGTCGTCAAGCTCAGCGTATTCTTCAACTGAGATTTGTGCAATAACTCCCTGATGAGGACGACCTTCGGACAACTTGTCTAGCGTAGCCTTCTCAGTCTCTACAATGACAACGCCTTGACGCTTAGCTCCTTCAAAAATTAGATGCATGCTGCCGCCAGCGTTGCGCTGCACAAGAATCTTGTTGATCTCTGTGTTCGTACGCAATGCCTCGAGTACGGGGTTACGGCCTTCAATCTGACTCATGGGAGGCTCCTCCTTTACGCGCTTTCCGCCTTATCGCTTTTTAGGGCGAGAGCGGGCCAAAGATAATCACTAAGCTATATCCTCTCAGGAGGTTGCCTGCAGCTCATTTCGCCTTCACCACAGCCGTGGGGACCCCAGCAGTCGGGGCCTGCGGCAGAGAAGATTGCGGGGGCCTCTACCTTAGCAAGTTTAAGCATTTCCCAGGCTAGAGCCCTTATCTCCCACTGGGAACGAGTGCATAGGCGCAGGGTAAAGAAGTTGTACAGACTACGAGCATTAAACGTGGCAATTAGCTTTGTGGTACACGCATTGGGCAGTATATACCTAGCGTCCTCGGCCGGGACAACTCTGAGCAAATCGCCGTAACTCTCTTGCAAGTCGCCCATCAGCTGTTCAAACTTTTGCCGGGCTTCTTTATTCTCTGCAATACTAGGTGGCAATACATAAGAAAAACCACCCATTTTTACGTAGCGTTGCGACTGTTGTGAGTAAGAAGCTATGCGGTGCCGCACCAACTGGTGTGACAGAGCGCGACTCACTTCCTCAATGCCAAAAGTGAAGGATACATGCTCTAGTGGCGATTCGTGACCGAGATTCAACAGCTTAAGCACCAGATCGCGTGCCCTAGAGCCTCCTAGGCGCTCACGGATAGTGCCTATGTCACTAGCAGAATAGCACAGCCTTGCAGCAGCAGCTACTACCTCGTCTGGGTGAGGCGTATGCTCTAGCAAAACAACCTTCATCTATTCTTCCTCCTTACAACCACGCATGGCTTTAAGTATCTCTATGGCTCGTTCTTCTCTCCCAGTAAGGTATAAATATCCAATTAAACCCTCGACGCCTGTGCTCAAGCGGTACTCTGTAGGGCTTGCACTTTTGGGAATATGACCACTCTTTGTATTGCGCCCCCTTCTTAGGATCTCACGTTCTTCTTCACTTAGCATGTTTTCTATGGAGTGAGAAGCAAGGGCCTGAAACGAAGCCCGTACGAAACGTGCAGTCTCTTTATGCAACACACTCATTTTCTTGGGGCCATCCTGTAACGTAAGCAAGCGCATGGCCAGTTCATAGTAGGCATCACCTACATACGCCCACGCAGCAGGAGAGTAGTTCTCTGGATTCATACTGTTCACTGGCGCTTCCACCTAATTCCCTGCGGAGTGTCCTCGAGAACAATCCCCATTTCCGTTAGTCTCGTGCGGATTTCGTCTGCCGCTTTATAATCCTTGGCCTCTCTTGCAGCCTGACGGATAGCTAACAGCCCCTCTACCTCCTGATTTAGGGTTTGATCTTGGCCTAAGCTCACGCCAAGTACTTCGGATAACCGTTCAAGGAAGGCCAGTAGATCTGTAGCTTGGGTAGAGGAAAGCGCTTGATTAGCTAACGCTGTATTAACCTCGCGTGCAAAGTCAAACAGTACTGCCCAAGCATCAGCAGTATTGAAGTCATCTGCTAGGGACTCTTTAAATCGGGCCTCATATGCAGGCTGGTCAATAGAGAATGCGTCAAGGGCTCTATTCGATGGCTGTGTGGCCTGTTTTAGCGCAAGATGCGTATTTTTCAGGCGAGCAAAACCCTGCTCTGCACTTGTAAGTGAGTCGGAGTCATAGTTGAGGGGCATACGATAATGGGCGCTTTGCAGAAAAAACCGAAGTACATTACCATCATGTGACTTAAGCAGTTCATTGGCTGTAAAAAAAACTCCTGCTGATTTTGACATTTTCTCACTGTTGATATTTAAGAAGGCACCGTGAATCCAGTATTTTACATAAGATTCCTCAGAACTTAGGACCTCACTCTGTGCTCGCTCATTTTCGTGGTGGGGAAACATTAGATCCATCCCCCCAGCATGTATATCGATATGTCCGCCGAGGATTTCCCGTACCATCACTGAGCACTCAATGTGCCAGCCTGGCCGTCCGAGGCCCCAGGGACTCTCCCACGCTGGTTCGTTGGGTTTTGCTCCCTTCCAGAGTACAAAATCTGCAGGATAATGCTTGTGCTCAGTTATCTCAACCCGGCTACCCATCACAAGGTCCTCTAAGTTCTGGTTACTTAGTTGCCCGTAACTTGGGTATTTCCGCACATCGAAGAAGACATCGGTCCCACTAACATAGGCAAACCCTTGGGAAATAAGTTCCATTATATAACTAACAATATCCTTCACATGTTCGGTTACACGAGGATGATAGTCGGCACGCTTGATATTAAGGGCATCTGCGTCCTCGAAGTAGTTCCTAATCTCTTGCTGTGCAAGTTCATGCATGGACATCCCCAATTCGTTAGCCCGATTAACTACCTTATCTTCTATGTCAGTAAAATTCTGAACATATGTTACCTCATACCCGAAGTACTTGAGAATTCTCCGTATGGTATCCCCCAGCACAAAGGTGCGTGCATTTCCGATATGAAAGCGATTATAAACAGTGGGGCCACACATATACATGCTCACCTTCCCAGGTACACGGGGCTCAAAATCTTCTTTGTGCCTAGTTTCGGTGTTGTAAATCCTTAGCTTCATAAATATACCTCCTAGAAAATAGCCGCAACTAACCCCTCTCTGTCAGAGGGGGTGGGGCCGCGGGTTTGAACTATTATACAGATTGCAGCCTTAAAAGTGCAACATCTTTGCCCAAACAATCAAAAATAATCGGGAGTTCGGGACCATGGGTTCTCCCCGTCAATGCTACACGCACAGGCATAAACAGCGCCTTACCTTTAGCGCCGGTCCTCTGCCCCACTTGCTTGAATATGGACTTAATGCCGTCAGGCCCTAGCGCTTCGGTGTGGGCAGCCAAAAATTCCGCATACGCTCTAACTACAACTTTGGCCTCCTCCACCGACAAAAGGTCTCTAGCATCTTCATCATACTTGACGTCCCCGAAGAAGATGCTGATATGCTTGGGAAGTTCCGCAAGATAATGAGGATACTCTTGCACGGCCTTGACACATTTATTTAGCCACTCTCTATCAGTCCATTTTAATCCCGCCGCAGCAAGGAAGGGAAGGCTGAGCTCCGCAATTCGCTCTGGAGTAGATGCCTTAATATAATGTGCATTGAGCCAGTTCAACTTCTCAGTAGAGAACACAGCGGGAGATTTGGCGACCCTATCTAGGGAAAAATCCCTAATTACTGAATCGCGGTCACGAATTTCTTCTCCATCGGGAGGAGCCCAGCCTAGTAGGGCTAGGAAGTTAAAAAGCGCTTCTGGAAGGTAACCCTTTTCCCTAAACTGACCCACAAAAGCATCAGTGTGTTTACGTTTACTGAGCTTGGCGCGATCCTCGCCTAGGATGATAGAGGCATGAGCAAACTTCGGTAGCGGGAACCCTAAAGCTCTATAGAGCAAAATCTGAACCGGTGTGTTGGAAATATGCTCGTCGCCACGGATAATATGAGTTATTTCCATTGTGACATCATCGATGACTACAGCGAAGTTGTAGATGGGTACGCCATTACTGCGCACGATAATGAAGTCACCGATATTATCACTATCAAATTCTATGGGCCCTCTAATGAGGTCATCGATTACAATCTTCTCGCCACGTGGGACTCTAAATCGCAGCGAGGGCGTTCTTCCTACAGCGTCAAACTGTATCCTCGCTTCAGCAGACAACTCCCGACAGTGCCCTTTATATACAGGGTTTTCGCCTTTAGCCATAGCCGTGTTGCGTGCCTCAGCTAATTCTTCTTCCGTACAATAGCAAGGATAACACTTGTCTGCCTTCACTAAGGAATCTGCATACTGCTGGTAAAGGCCTAAACGCTCAGTCTGCCGGTAGGGCGCAAATGGTCCGCTAATGTCCGGACCCTCATCCCAATTTAGACCAAGCCACCGCATCTCCTCATAGATAATCTCCTCGTAGCGTTTTTCCGAGCGAGCCATGTCAGTATCCTCGAGCCTAAGTACAAATACACCCCCATGATGCCTACAGAAAAGCCAGTTGAATAGAGTAGTATGGATGTTCCCCACATGAATATGGCCCGTGGGGCTAGGAGCAAAACGAACCCGAATTTTACTCAAGATGAGTCACCTATTTCTTTGAGAATTAGCATAGGGAGCATTGACGAGGCGCTATCAGCTATCCGCTCTTAATATCCTCTCCCGCCTAAAAGCGGTAGGCGGTAAGCGGAAAGCGCTTAATGCATCGGCTCTACCCTGGCCCCCTCACCGTCGCCACTGCATAGCAGGCGGCGCCTTCTTGAGCGCCTATATAGCCCATGCCCTCATTTGTCGTAGCCTTTACATTCACCCTATTAGTGTTAATACCGAGGGCCGATGCAATATTCTCGCGCATCTGTTCCTTGTAAGGGGCGATTTTGGGTTTTTCCAAAAGCAAGGTCATGTCTACATTTAGAACTTCTACTTGGCTCGCCTTAAGCAAAGCTATAACTTTACTCATTAAAATCATACTGTTAGCCCCCCGATACTGTTCGTCGGTATCGGGAAAATGCTCGCCAATGTCTCCCAAACCTACAGCCCCTAGTAACGCATCCATTAGCGCATGGATGATTACGTCGGCGTCAGAATGGCCTAATAAGCCTATAACACTTGGGATATGTACTCCTGCTAGAATTAGCGGTCTCCCCTCCACGAGCCTATGTACATCAAATCCTAACCCTGTTCGCACCTGAGGCATGGGCGTAAGTGCAGATATGTCTTCAGGGCGGGTTATCTTGATGTTTCCAAGCTCGCCTTCGACAACCAAGACCGTGCTGCCCAAGGCTTTGACTAGGGCGGCATCATCGGTTGCCACTAAGCCTATAGTTCGAGCATGTTCGTGGGCCCTAATCACAAGCTCTCGCTCAAATCCTTGCGGCGTCTGAACAGCGCCTAACTTGTCCCTTTCTAAGACTGCAGATAGCTCACCATGCCTAGTTTCGTAGATAGTATCACTCAACGGAACCACCGGGATGCAAGCCCCACACTGTTTGGCCGACGAAAGAACTCTGTGTATTAAGCTGCTTGAGACAAAAGGCCGTGCTCCATCATGAATAAGAACGTGTCTGCAACCTGCTGGCAAGACCTTTAAGCCCTTGTAAACCGACTCCTGCCTAGTTGTTCCGCCTTCAGCAAACACGACCTGGTAAGATGCAAGCAATGCTTCATAATAGGCATAACCACCAGGCGGGATAACGACAACGATGTTATCGAACCCCGCCTGTATAAAAACATCTACTGTTACTGCAATGACTGCCTTGCCTGAAATCTCAAGGGCGAGCTTGTTACCCATTGCACCCATTCGCGTACTGCTGCCCGCTGCAGTAATAACCACCCACGTCTGCATGGCCTTTCTACCTCATTCGTGCGAAAATCATCCGCCCTGCGGCTGTCTGAAGGACAGTCGTAACAACTACGTTAACAGTATCGCCAATAAATTTTCTGCCTTGCTCAACAACAATCATCGTACCGTCATCAAGATAGGCCACACCTTGCCCCTGCTCCTTACCCTCGCGTAAAATTAAAATAGTCATTTCCTCACCGGGCAACACTACAGGTTTTACAGCATTAGCCAATTCGTTGATGTTTAGAACTGGTACTCCTTGTACCTCACACACCTTGTTTAGATTGTAGTCATTGGTCAGGATCTTCCCTTGCATAAGTTGCGCTAGCCTCACAAGTTTACTGTCCACCTCGACAATGTCATCGAAGTCGCGGGTTACGATCTCAACCTTGATACCATTTTCTTTTTGGATGCCGTTAAGTACATCTAAGCCTCGTCTACCACGGTTTCTACGCATGCTGTCGGCGCTATCGGCAATATGCCTGAGTTCCTCTAGCACAAACGAAGCCACAACTAGGGTGCCCTCTAAAAAGCCAGTGCGACAGATATCAAGAATTCTGCCATCGATGATTACGCTTGTATCTAAAATTTTGTACCCCCCAGTGGAAAGGGTTGCTGTTTTTACTTGCCGACTGCTAGAGCTAAACAAGGTCGCTATTTCGTCGCTCTTTTTATAGGCGATACTTAGGCCAAGATAACCTAATACCAAATAGGCGGCTACCCGCAGGTAGTTGCCTACTAAAGGCACTAGTACCAGGACGCCGGTAAGAAGGTTGGCAATTATGAGCCCTATCACAAGTCCCATGGAACCAATCATGATATCCTGGATGGGCATGCGATGGAGCTGTCCTTCTATAAGCTCGGCCACAAGTAGTCCTAGGGAAATCAAGCGGGGAGATAAAAAATAAAATATAATTGCAACTAACAACACCCCGACGATATAAATCCCCACCTGTGTTAGGTCTGACATGTTTACATCTGACACTCGACCAATAAAGGGCAGCAATGCTGAAGTGAGACTGTACGCTAGTACTGCCCCAGTTAGAGTCAATGCGATTCTAGCGAATTTTCGTCCCATAGTCGTACCTCCTTCCTTTATTAATATTATACATAAAAAAGGACGTCAGTGACGTCCTAAGAACAGGCATTTACGATCCACTGCTGAGCAACAGCTTCACTTACTTCCTCTACTAGGATTAATTCACTAATGAGGATCTGTCGAGCTGTCTCCAACATGCGTTTTTCGCCTGTAGACAGCCCCTTGCTCTTTTCCCGTAAGGTTAAGATGCTTACTACCTCGGCCACCGACAAGATACATCCCGTTCGCAGTTTATCCAAGTTGGCGCGATAACGTCGATTCCAGTTACCCTGTTCTTCTATATGCTTCTCTTTTAAGACATTTAGCACTGCTTGAACTTGACACCTGGTGACTATTTGCCTTAAGCCCATGTTATCTACATTGCCCATGGGGATATAGACTTTCATATCGCCTAAGGGTAATCTCATCACATAGTATAATTGGGTTGCACCTAAGATTTCGCGCTCTTCTACCGCTTCGATTATTCCCGCCCCGTGCATGGGGTATACAACTCGATCACCTATCCCGAACATATCGGCGTCACCCCCTATGTTATATCTTACCACGCCTAAAGCATCAGGTCAAGGAAACAAAAATTATAGCATAGGCTTTGGAGGAGTGTCAATGACTCAATTAGCATATAACGCGAGGCGCTGTCCGCTTGCTATTTGACAAAGTAAACGCAACCGATGCAATGTGGCGTAGTTGCATTAAGTCTTGCGCTCAATCAGTTGCAGTTACTCTTGCTGGGGACCGTCTC
>WSXW01000054.1 GCA_009773495.1 Bacillota bacterium | reverse complement strand
CTCTACAAAGCTACCTGGGTCGAGCAAGAAGTTAATACGCTCGCGTGCAGTTAACTTGCCCTTCTCTTTGTGCTTTTGAATGCGCTTTTCTCCGCCACCAAGAGTATTTATGTGGCGTCTTTTCTCAAGATCCTTAATTTTGTCTAACATCTAGTTACCCCCTTGCTATTCTGAGCGCTCACAGAGTTCCACCAGAACGCCATTGCTGGCTTTTGGATGGATGAAAGCGATCCTTGCGCCATGTGCTCCAACGCGCGGTTTTTCGTCGATGAGACGTACCCCTTTAGCTTTGAGCTCTGCTAAGGCTTCTTCAAGATTGTCCACACGGAAAGCTACGTGGTGGACGCCCTCCCCTTTGGCCTCAATAAACTTGGCAATAGGACTGTCGGGGTCAGTCGCTTCGAGGAGCTCAATACTGGTCTCTCCGATAGGGAGAAAGGCAACCTTGACCTTTTGCTCGGGAACAATTTCTTCGCCCGTGCAACCCAAACCTAAACTTTCAGCATAGAACTCGAGTGAGGCCTCTAAGTTTTTAACCGCTACACCAAGATGGTCAATCTTGTTTAGCATCTCGCTCAACCCTTTCATTTATATATTTACGGGACAAAAACCGTCCCACAGTATAAACATCGGTCCTACCCTGAATTATATCAGCAAGCTTAGCATCAACATCAGCTTGAGAACGCGCGAAGAAATCTGACATTAAAACTGAAGTAACGTACCCAATTAGTTCCTTGCGTAGCCGTCTCTCGCGACGACGCTGCAGTTCACCCGAATCAGCTAGGTACTTGTAGTGTGCATCTAGTGCAGCCACGAGCTCCGTCACACCTTGGCCAGATGACGCAACAGTAGCAAGCACGGGAACTTTATGCATACCTTGCCCCTCCTGCATCTGTAAGGCTGCCTCAATCTGCCTGAGGGTACGATCGGCCCCGTCTTTATCAGCTTTGTTGACGACAAACACATCTGCAATTTCCATAATGCCAGCTTTCATAGCCTGTATGTCATCACCTAGACCAGGCACCGCTACAACAACTACAGAATCAACTGTCTCCACAACATCAGTTTCTGCTTGGCCGGTACCCACGGTTTCGATGATGATCACCGAAAAACCGAAGTGTTCTAGTAAGCGTAACACACGTGCTGTGGCCTGAGATAGGCCGCCTACACTACCACGTGAGCCCAAACTACGGATGTAGATGCCATCACGCCCACTGAGTTCTTGCATGCGGATGCGGTCTCCCAATATAGCTCCGCCAGAAAAGGGACTAGACGGATCAATTAGTAAAAGACCTACTTTCTCTCCCCGGTCAAGGAAATCACGTGCCAATTTAGACGTCAAGGTACTCTTACCCGACCCAGGTGGACCAGTGATGCCGATTATCCGAGACCCACTTAGGCGCGGAGACAGGGAAGCAAGCAATTCGCTTGCCCCCTCCTCGCTATCTTCCACCAAAGAGATAGCCCGAGCTAAAGCTCTTATGTCCCGAGCTTCGAGCCTCTCCAGAAGGTTATTTACTGCCTGCATGGCTGCGAATGAAGTTTACGACATCCCCCGTCGATGTTCCTGGTGTAAAGATCTCTTTGACGCCGCTCTCCTTCAAGAAAGGAATATCATCCTCGGGAATTACCCCGCCGCCCACCACTAGTATGTCTGCAGCATCTTTTGCTTTCAGTAACTCGACAACACGAGGAAACAAGTGATTGTGAGCGCCAGATAAGCAACTAAGACCGACAACATCTACATCCTCCTGTATAGCTGCTTCTACAATCTGTTCAGGAGTTTGGCGCAGACCTGTGTAAATTACTTCCATGCCGGCATCCCTAAGGGCGCGAGCTACTACCTTCGCACCGCGATCGTGCCCATCAAGGCCGGGTTTAGCAACAAGAACGCGAATTTTCCTCTGTTCGGCCATGCTCATTCCCCTCCTATAGCATGTCTTCTGGGCGGTACTCGCCGAAGACCTTGCGCAATACATCGCAGATTTCCCCAAGTGTAGCGTATACTCGCACAGCATCTAAGATTGCAGGCATAACGTTTTCTCTACCCCGAGCAACAGTGTCTATGTTAGCGAGAGCTTGCTCCACTGCATTAGTATCTCGGGTACTACGCAACGTCTTTAGTTTTCGGGCCTGCATTTCGCCTACAGAGGCATCTACTCTAAGTAAACCTTGAGGGGGGGCCTCTTTGACTTGAAATTGATTGACGCCGACTACGATGCGCTCTTTGTCTTCAATCGAACGCTGCCAGGTGTAGGCGCAGTCCTGAATTTCTTTTTGAATGTAACCCTTTTCAATAGCCTTAATGGCTCCGCCCATGGCGTCAATCTTTTGGATTTGTTCCCATGCGCCTTGCTCAATCTGGTTAGTGAGGCTCTCAACGTAATAAGAACCTGCCAAGGGGTCTACAGTATCTACAGCCCCACTCTCGTACGCTATAATTTGCTGGGTCCGTAAGGCAATGCGTACCGACTCTTCCGTTGGCAGCGCTAGAGCTTCGTCACGAGAGTTGGTGTGTAACGATTGAGTGCCACCCAGAACAGCGGCCATTGCCTGCAATGTGACTCGAACAATATTGTTGTCTGGTTGTTGGGCCGTAAGGGTGGAACCACCTGTTTGGGTGTGGAAGCGAAGCATCAGGGAGCGGGAGTTTTTTGCTCCGAATCTCTCCTTCATGACCTTTGCCCACAGCCTGCGTGCCGCACGGAACTTAGCTATCTCTTCAAAGAAATCGACATGCGAATTAAAGAAAAAAGAGAGACGCGGAGCAAAATCATCGACATCGAGGCCAGCATCAAGGGCGGCCTGTACATAGGCAATCCCATCACTTAGTGTAAAGGCTACTTCCTGAACTGCAGATGAGCCCGCCTCACGAATGTGATATCCACTGATGCTGATGGTGTTCCATTCGGGAACGTTCTTATAGCAGAACGCAAAGATATCCGTAATTAGGCGCATGGAAGGTGTTGGCGGGAAAATATACGTACCACGGGCCACGTACTCTTTGAGGATATCATTTTGAATGGTGCCACTGAGCTTATTCATAGGTACGCCCTGCTTCTCGGCCACGGCAATATACATCGCCAATAGAACTGAGGCAGGTGCGTTGATGGTCATAGATGTACTAACCTTGTCCAAAGGAATGTTGTCAAAAAGCATCTCCATATCGGCCAATGAATCAATGGCGACACCAACTTTACCTACTTCTCCTTGAGAGAGGTAGTGGTCAGAGTCGTAGCCTATTTGGGTCGGCAGATCAAACGCGACACTGAGGCCTGTTTGGCCTTGTGCCAGTAGATAACGGTACCTGGCGTTTGATTCTTCGGCTGTAGCCATACCAGCGTATTGCCGCATAGTCCAAAAGCGACCACGGTACATGGTAGGCTGTACACCGCGAGTAAAAGGATACTCGCCTGGAAGGCCGAGGTCCTCGGTGTAGTTAGGGTCAACATCTAGGGGCGTGTAAACACGCTTAACCTCTAGATCTGACGCATTGACGAACTTATGTTTGCGCTCAGGGTATTTACCTAAAGTCTTCTGAGTTTTTTCATCCCACTGAGTAAAAACATTGCTCAGTTTTTCGTCCAAATCATAACCCTCCTTGAGTGAGGAATACTGTATACATTATAACATTTGCACAGTAATCTGAATATGCATCGGGAAAGATTAAACTAGTAAATGACTGGTCGCTGGTGAGTTGCCATCGGCCGACCGTCCCGCGTAGGGGCACAACATGTTGTGCCCTAGGCACGGCATGCCGTGCCCCTACAATTGGGAAGGAACTAGGACGCCTAGCATCCTAACTCATCTAACATTCTGTAAATATGCTGCCCTCCCGGCCTGAGCCGGGAGGGCGTTAGATTTTATACCCAGCCGTAAAGTTTCATGGCATCTGCTACGCGGCGGATAGCCACTAAGTAAGCAGCGGTGCGTAAGTCTACCTTCTTTTCCTTGCCCATGTTCCAGAGGGCATTAAAAGCGTTAACCATGTTGCGCTCAAGCTTTTCGTTAACTTCTTCAACAGACCAGTAGTAGTTCTGGAGGTTCTGTACCCATTCAAAGTAGGAAACAGTCACGCCGCCTGCATTACAGAGGATGTCTGGAATGACAACGATGCCGCGTTCGCTAATCTTTTTATGAGCGTCTGCTGTGATAGGGCCATTAGCACCTTCAGAAACAATCTTGGCCTTAATCAAGTGCTGGTTCTCCATCGTGATGGTGTTCTCCAAAGCAGCGAGAACGAGTACATCAACGTCGAGAGCAAAGAGCTCTTCTGGAGTAATGCTTTCGGTACCAGCAAAACCCTTAACAGTGCGGTTGCTCTTAACATAATTGATTAAAGCTACTGCATCCATGCCGTCAGCGTTGTATGCGCCGCCACCGAGGTCAAACGCTGCAACAACCTTAGCGCCGAGCTCTTGAAGGTATAGACCAGCATAGCTACCGACGTTGCCATAACCATGAACTGCAACCTTAGCGCCCTTTAGATCGATCCCCATGGCTTTGCATGCTTCCCGGGTGGTTATAACGACGCCACTACCTGTAGCCTCGGTACGTCCGAGAGAACCGCCGATAAGAACTGGCTTACCAGTAATGACGCCAGGGTTGTTATAACCCTTCATAGCGTTAAACTCGTCAACCATCCAAGCCATGATCTGTGGGTTGGTATTGACGTCGGGAGCAGGGATATCGATTTCAGGACCGATAAAGTCGCCGAGACGACGTACGAAGCCACGTGCGAGGCGCTCTAATTCGTTCTTAGAGAGCTTGCTGGGGTCAACGATGATACCGCCTTTGCCACCGCCGTAGGGAAGACCAATTACGGCGCACTTGAAAGTCATCCACATAGATAAAGTCTTTACTTCGTCGAAAGATACGTCTGGGTGGAAGCGAATGCCGCCCTTCGCAGGACCGTTGGCAGTATTATGTTGGGAACGATAGCCAATGAATGTCTTAACTGAGCCGTCGTCCATACGTACGGGAACAGCTACTTCCATGGCACGTTGAGGCGTCTTGAGAATCTCGTAGTAGTTGTTGTCTAGACCTAAGAGATCGCAAGCATCCTTGATTTGGGCTTGCACTTGCTGAAATACATTTAGATTTTCCATTTTGACTAGCCTCCTCATTTATTAACGTATATAGCCACTAGTAAGCATGTATTTCCCTACTAGTTGGTACCCGAGAGCCAAAGCCTTACGATTGAGGTCCTCTGTTCCCTTTGGTACTCTCCTTAGCACTGCAGCTTCGAGGGACTCGGGGGATACCACCTTGGCGACAGCGTTTAGAGCACCAAGAGCTACGATATTAGAAACGATAGGTCGCTTTAGTTCATCGCGCGCAGCCTGGATAATAGGCAGACTTAACACGCCTGTATCACCATTGACGTTAACGCTAAAATCTACAATTACTACTGTGTTTGCTGGTAAGTTTTTAGCGTATTTCTTGTAGGATTCTGTGGTCAGGGCGAGGACTATATCCGGAGCTGTTACTTTCGGGTAGTCTATGGCTTCGCTACTGATGATGATCTCGGATTTGCTAGCACCACCACGAGCTTCGGGACCATAACTCTGACTCTGTACTGCGTTCTTGTCCTCATGCAATGCAGCTTCTGCTAATACTATACCCGCGAGTATTATACCCTGTCCACCGGAACCACTCAAACGAATCTCATGACGCATGTTTATTTCATCTCCTTCGCTTGTAAGGAGTCAACGATATTGCGGTAAACCGCTGTATACTCGGGTGCCTCTGACTTGTGCAACTCACCAATAATGATTTTCCCTTGCATTTGATCTGAGGTAATCTTAGCAGATGCTGCTACCGTCACACAGTTTTCTTTTTGGGCGTTGAGCATATCTACCGCTGTACCCTGCTTATTCTTGCGACCGTAGTAGGTAGGGCATTGCGAAATGGCCTCTACAACTGAGAATCCGGGGTTAAAAATAGCCTTCGTGATTAAGTCTGTAAGCATTACCGCGTGGTATGCGGAACCACGAGCTACATAAGTAGCACCAGCCGCGCGGGACAATTCGCAGATATCAAAGTTGCGGTCTACGTTGCCGTAAGGGGCCGTTGTTGCAAAATGGCCCTGTGGGGTCATAGGAGAGAATTGACCAGATGTCATACCATATACGTTGTTGTTCAAAATTATGGTAGTGATGTTGATATTGCGGCGACAGGCATGAATAAAGTGATTGCCCCCAATCGCCAAAGCATCACCATCACCCATAATTACAATTACATTAAGCTCTGGCTTTGCGAATTTAACACCAGTTGCAAAGCCTAAAGCTCTGCCGTGTGTGGTGTGCAGTGTATCAAAATCCATGTAGCCAGGAAGACGCGAACTACAGCCGATGCCAGATACCACTACCGTACGGTCTTGGTCTAAGTCTGCTTTTTCAATAGCGCGGGTTATGGCACCCATAATAATACCATGACCACAACCAGAACAAAGGATATGCGGGAGACGGTTATTCCTCAAATATTTCTCGTAGGCGGACATGCTACTGCACCTCCTTAATACGTGCAAGAATTTGTGTAGGCGTAATTAGTTCGCCATCACCACGTAATACACCATGCACAGGCGCTTTACCGGCTACATTACGCTCTACCTCGAGGATTAACTGTCCCAAGTTCATCTCAGCTACAATTACTTGCTTGAGCTGAGGTAAATACTGCTTCAACTCATTGGCTGGGAAAGGCCAAATGGTGATGGGACGGAACAGACCAGCCTTTATTCCAAGTGCACGAGCGTCTTTAACAGCACGAGAGGCTGAACGGGCTGTTGACCCATAAGCTACTACCATGATTTCGGCGTCTTCCATCATCTGAGTCTCGATCTCTACTATATCATCGAGGTTATTGTCAATCTTCTTGTGCAAACGGTCAATTAGTATGCCCGCTTTCTCGGTGTCATTGGTAGGGAATCCAGTCTCGTCATGGGTTAAGCCAGTTACGTGATAGCGGTAGCCCTCGCCAAAGGAGGCCATGGGTGGTATAAGGTCAGCGTCAGGCTGATAAGGCCTATAGCCTTCACGCCCTACGCTAGGTTTCTTACGTGTAAGTACGTTATCCACATGGTCTGGAATCTCTATACGCTCCCGCATATGCCCCACTACTTCATCTAGGAGTAAGATAACGGCCGTACGGTACTTCTCTGCAAGATTAAATGCCCGAATTGTTAACCAGAAGGTTTCTTCGACAGAGGAAGGGCAGAGAGCAATAACGGGATGGTCGCCGTGAGTTCCCCAGCGGGCCTGCATCACGTCGCTTTGCGAAGGCGAAGTGGGAAGCCCGGTACTGGGACCGCCGCGCATAACGTTTACTATTACACATGGAATTTCTGTATAGATGGCATAGCCCAAATTCTCTTGCTTTAGTGAAAAACCAGGACCTGATGTTGCTGTCATAGACTTAGCTCCAGTTAGAGAGGCCCCAATTACGGCAGCCATGGCGGCAATTTCGTCTTCCATCTGAATAAATGCACTGCCTACCCGCGGCATTTTTTCAGCCAATAGCTCGGCAATCTCTGTAGATGGCGTGATAGGATATCCTCCGTAGAACTGAATACCAGCTGCTAAAGCGCCCTCGACACATGCTTCATTGCCCTGCAATAGTTTAATTGTTGGACTCACTTATTTTGCACCCACCTTTATGGCAATATCAGGACACCGGATCTCACATAGACGACAACCAATGCATTTTTCTTCCGAAGTAATTAACGGGAAGCCTTCTGCATCGGGGGTGAATACCTTCGTTGGGCAAAAAGCGATACAAATGCCACAACGCTTGCACCTTTCATCACTTATAGTAACCACAAACTGCTTCTTTTCAGCCAATTCTTACACCCCTCTCTCCCTTAATTCTAGGATTGTACTCTTTAATAGGTTAACTGAACCAAGATCCGGCCGATACACAAACTCGATAATCTCTTTCTCGCGCGGACAAGATTCAACTACTTCCTTCTTGCGTCCAGGAGAAACTAGGATAACGTCCGAATTCGTTAGGACGTCCTGTAAAGTGTCTTGCGTATCACAAAGAGTAGACGCCAGGGGCACATGGTCGATACCCGCTTGGCAGATAGAATTCTTCACTTTTTCTGCAAAGTTTGTGGAAATACAGACCAGCCCCAGGCGTTTACTCCTTGGTACCCTTGCGATCCTCACTACAGTCTCTAGTTGGGGATCTAGGGCTACAGCCAAAACACGTTTGTCCGCTCCGACCGCTCTTCGAACTTCTGCCTCATGGAAAAAGGTTGTAACTACAATATCTGCATCGTTAAGCGTATTACGAACCTGAGCACTGCCTGCCCTTAGCTCATCTACCACTAGGGGCGCGATTGTAACCCCGCTACCCAGTTCGAGTTGTTTAGAAAAATAGTCCACTTGCTCACGGTTACACTCAATAAAAACAATCTTTACACGGTTTAAAAGCTGCTGCTTGTGCTGTGCTAGCTGGAGTGCTTTGGAGCTAAACTCATCACAAGAGAAGCCTTCTCGGAGCGCATGAGATATGGCTAATTCTAATATCTCCTCAAGTCGGTGGATGCGGCTGGCGCTAAGTGAAGTAGCGTCTGCTTCAGATACAAACGTGCCTTTACCCTGCAAAGATATTAAAATGCCCTCGTTTTCAAGCTCGCGGTAAGCTTGACTAACCGTATTACGACTTACTCCTAGGAGGCTAGAGAGTTCACGCTCGGTAGGTAACTTAAACCCTGGGACCCAAGACCCACTCTCTACTTGCTGCCTAATGCGCTCCTTCAGCTGCACATATAATGGAATACCGGACTTTCGACTCAACTCAATAGCAACCATATTCACACCCCCCTTCTAAAATAGGTTCAATGGATTAGTCCATTGGTCCATCTTAGTTTATCATATTCTTCGCAGTGCGTGTGAATCCTGCCAATCAACCAAAAACCCGATGAATTATTTTCATCGGGTTATGCATTAGAAAATTTATACAATACTGCAGATTTAACAAGTCTTCCCCTTACCCCATTACGTTCTTGATTACGCGCAGATAGTTTTGTCCCAATACGTCGCGCACTTGGTCTGCAGTGAGCCCGCGGCGCAGCATGGCTTCAGTCAAGGCCGGGAGCTTAGAAACGTCTTCAAATCCCACAGGAGGCGTAGTAATCCCATCAAGGTCTGCTCCGATGCCGATATGTTTACTGCCTACGAGAGAGAAGACATGTTCAATATGATCCATCACATGCTCAATGACCACTGGTCGGTCACTACTTAAAAACTCATGGCACATGTTTAATCCCATCACTCCACCGTTCTTAGCAAGAGCCTTGATCTGGTCATCACTTAAATTGCGCACATGATTACAGATAGCCTTGGCGTTACTGTGGGAGGCAATAATGGGCTTATCCGTTACTTTGATTACATCCCAAAACCCTGGTTCAGATAGATGGGAGACATCAACTATTATTCCGAGTCTATTCATTTCCTTGATCGCACTCACCCCAAAATCTGTGAGCCCTCCACCGCTGCGACACTCTCCAACGCCCTCTGCAATTTGGTTGCGTTCATTCCAGGTAAGACCAATGGCACGAACTCCGAGTTTATGTAACATCCGGAGTACGCCTAGGTGTTGCCACTCAGCTAATTTGACGGGCGTTTTGCCACCGCCATTGTCGTGAGTCCTGAAGCGTCACTCCGCCAGATCGGTGGTAATCATAACGCCAATA
>WSXW01000053.1 GCA_009773495.1 Bacillota bacterium | reverse complement strand
CGGGGTTACTGCAGGAAAGCCCTACTTAAGCGCAGAATATGTGCAAAGGGGCAAGAATTGAAGCTAGTACCAGTAAACAGGTGTATTAAGGCGTGACGCAACCACGTTTATGCTCTACGTCTCTTGCACACTCCGTATCATCTACTATAGACTCTTGCAGATGTTGACTAAAAGTGCCATTTCGAAAATACTATAGGTATGGTCTTGATATTGGAGGTTATATGCATATATCGCAGGCTCGGCGCGCTGACCTACCAGACATCGCCGCTTTTTTTAATACAGCCGCGGCAGGCAAACGTCTCTTTTCACCCATTACTGACCACGAACTTGCATCCATACTCAATAGAGACCCAACCTATGGCTGTAAGGGGTTATTCTTGGCCAGAGATGCTGGAGAGGTAATTGGGGTAACACATGCCTTTCGCGACCGCACCCATGGATTTATCGCCTACTTACTCGCATTATGCCATGATAATACCAAATCACTACTGGCGGCGGCAGAAGCTTATTTACATCCCGCGACAACAATCGCTGTAGGTTCCCCAGACACGCCACTTTACCACACGGTAGAAGGGCGTTTCCAACCTCTGTGGGGTTCAACAGAGATGCTAGAAGTTAGCGCAGGGGACCATCGGCTGATAGAACTCCTGCGGCAAAATGGCTATAGATCAATCGAGACCCATGCCTCACTGGTGTTAGATCTCCAGATGTTTTCTCCCCCTACTACTGCATTACCCTTTCAAGGCGAGTACCTTAGAGGTGACGATTGCTGGTATAACGCCTATAGCTGGTATAAACAATCCTCTGCCCAAGAATTTGGACAACGCAATCGTGCGCTAAGAGTTATGCTCCTGAGGAACAACGAGATAGTCAAGGGGCATATTGCTTGGTATCCCATGCGGGATGGCCTAACCTCAGCATTGTGTGATCTAGAAGTAGCCATACCTTTTCGGGGACGAGGCTTAGGCAAGCATCTTTTGCATGCCAGCCTCCTGCAAATGGCCGTTGAAGGGTTTTCAAAGGTGGAGTTACACACCTACCCGGAACACAGTGCGGTAGCTAATGAGCTTTACAAAAACACCGGATTTACCTTGGATGCAACTTGGTACGTTTTTGAAAAATGTACCCGCGTTAAATAGATAGAAATAGAATACTGGAGGGAGATTCATTGGAAGACCCTGGGGGGCCTTACCGAATAGGACTGCTAATTTTGTTGCTTGCATGTTCAGCCCTGTTTTCCGCGTCTGAGACAGCATTGTTCTCAATGCCTAAATTCAAGCTAAAGGAATTGGCCAAGCGTGGTGGATCCCTTGGCAGTGTCGCTCAGCAATTTGTAGCGAAACCTGAAAGAATACTAGCTACTATTTTCGTTAGCAACACCCTAGTAAACGTATTTTTTACCAGCACACTAACCATGCTCATACTCTCTACCCTGAGGATAGGCAGAGAGGCGAGTGAGGCAATCGCCGCTGTCAGCTCATTCACATTGCTATTGCTTTGTGGTGGAATCGGCCCTAAAACTTTGGCCTTAATCAGACCTCAAAGAACCCTTGCCCTTACAACGCCACCCTTATCCTTGGCTGTGCGTATCTTCTCCCCTCTTTCTGCAGTACTTATGTGGAGTCGCAGATTCTTCCTCTCAATGTTCCCTGACCCATCGGAGACTACGTACGCAAGCCACGAAAACCTCATTGATAACGCTGTCTGCGTAGGTGAACAAACAGGAGCGGTTACACTGGCCACAGGTGCCACTATCCGCAAAATATTTGCTGCAGATGACACTCCGCTTCGGACAGTAATGACCCCGCGTGCCAAGATTCAAGCCGTATCCGAAAAAGACACCTTCGCTGACGTAGCTAAGATCATGGTGCAAACTGGTCTATCGCGCCTACCTGTGTATAAAGATAATATTGACCACTTAGTAGGGATTATCCATCTCAAAGACCTATTGCCCAGGCTCAGAGAACCCTCATCCATAGCAGATTTACTCCGCCCCATCCATAAAGCCAAAGCCAGTGACAATGTGCCTAAAGTATTGCGAGATTTGCAGCTAAAGGGCGCACATATGTGTGCAGTATACAACTCGCAAGAGCGCTTCGTTGGCATCTGCACTTTAGAGGATTTGGTGGAGGAGATTGTCGGCGAAATCGTCGATGAGCATGACAACCAACCATACGTTGCAGGAGGGTCTTTGAATTGAATATAGTTTTATTATCTAAGCTTGCTGGCTTATGCCTGTCTCTATATTTGGTTGGATTCTTCGCTAGCATGGAAGCTGCCTTTAGCGCTGTAGATAAGCTTGCCCTTACAAACTTAGCGACCAAGAACCCGTGCAACGCTAATAATTCGTCGGGACTTGCCACGACTAAAGAGCGGCTGATCGGTACCATTCTCATGGGCACTAATTTTGCTGTAGTGCTCTTTACGGTGTTAGGAACAAGCCTGATGCTTGATTACAGGCCTTTTGGGGTCTACACCGTGCCGGTTGCCTCTGTGCTAATCATAACCCTACTTAACGTATTTGGCGATCTAATACCTAAGGCTTGCGCCTCTAGGTCACCCCTAAGGTACGCCCTATCTGGTACCCGTTACCTAGGTATGATCCACACTATGCTAGCACCTTTCTCATACCTTTTGGTTGAGCTACCTAAGAGAATGGTATCTAGAGAAGAACCGGATTGCAGCGAGGATACCCTGCGTGAAATAGTGGAGCAAACTGAGGGCCCGGATCTTCTACCTACGGGAGAACGCGAGATGATTGTGGGGGTGCTAGACAGCGCCGTGACCCCCATACGGGAAATTATGGTACCGCGAGTCGATATGGTAACACTTAATATTGACGATCCAGCACAGAAAAACCTTGAGTTAGCAGTAAACTCTGGTTACTCACGCATCCCCTGCTTTGAAGGCAATGTCGATAATATCGTAGGTATCCTCTACATTAAAGACCTCTTTGCGTGCCTAGTGTCGGGTGAGATTATAATGGACCTGAGAAGCCTAATCCGCCCTGCCTTGTTTGTGCCGAACAGCAAGCGTGCTAACAACATGCTTAAAGAGCTGAGGGATAAGCATACCCATATAGCCATAGTGGTGGACGAGTACGGCGGAACAGCAGGTATTGTAACTATTGAAGATCTTATTGAAGACATTGTAGGAGAGATGCGCGACGAATACGATAAAGAGGAGGAAAACGTGTCGGTCCTCGCTTCCTCGGATCATTTCGTAATCCTTGGGAGGACGGGCATAAATGACCTCAATGACGCCCTAGATACAAACTTTGCAAGCGAAGCAAGTACCGTAGGTGGGTTACTCATAGAGCGACTAGGCAGGCTACCCATAGCCGGGGATAATCTAGACTTTCCGGAGCAAGGCTACAGTTTTTGTATCGATACGGTCGCGAGACGAAGCATCGTACGTGTGAAAGCAACCCGCATGGCATAAGATACTTATTCTAAATATTAATTCGATTTATTTTTAGCTGTATTTTTAACAAGGGAAATAGTACAATACATATGGGTAAATGTGAAAACAAACACAAGCTATAGCCCCTTGAGGTAGGCAAGTGGTGTAGTGAGTTTGTCACAACCAAGTAAGAGCTTTTCAATTTATTTATAAGGAGGTAATTTAAGTGAAACGTATTCTCATTATTGCTCTCGTGGCTGTAATGTCTCTCTCCTTGTTAGCTGGCTGTTCCGCTGCTAAACCCGTATACAAAGACGGCACTTATACTGCTTATTCCGACGCTAATGATAAGGGTGACTACAGTGCTGTAGTTACTATCAAGGGCGACAAGATCACTGATGTTAAAGTTCAAGGCTACACCGGCCTTGGCCAAGCCAAGGAGGCTTCTTATGTTTGGGCAGAGTATCATCAAGCTGTTACTGATCTCCCGAAGCGTTTCGTAGAAAAGAACACTTGGGATGTCGATGCAGTTGCTAAGGCTACCGCCACTTCTAACGGAGCTAAGCAAGCCGTTCTCCGCGCTATGCAAAAGGCTCTTGTAACCCCGACCACAAGCGCTAAATACTTTGACGGTACTTACATGGCTATGTCTGAGACAACCGACAAGGGTTGGACAGTTGTATGGGTTACCATCAGCGGCGACAAGATCACCAAGGTTGACCTCCACGCCACCACTCCTGCTAAGGAAAAGGACGCTGAAGGCAACGTACTCAAGGGCGAAGACGGTAAGGACGTAATCAAAAAGAACGCTGCTGGCAACGTTGTATTCGAGCGCAAAGACCCCGCAGTATATGGTCTCGCGGCTGGATACACCGCTTATGCCGAAGCTAAGGTAGAACTACCTAAGCGTTTTGTTGCTAAGAACGGCGCCGACATCGACGTTTACACCTTGGCTACCGGCACATCTAACCAAGCTAAGGAAGCTGTTGCCAAGGCTTTGGCCAACGCAGCTCGCTAATAAAATTTGCCACATACCCTACCAAAGGAGCAGGCCAAGGCCTGCTCCTTCCTGTTTGCCTAGGCAAACAGCATTGCCGCCATAGCCAATACAAAAGACAAGCGTTATAATCTTCCTAGCAGATAGAGGAGGACTATATCAATGAAAGATTTGCTAAACATACTTGTGGAAAAGTACCGACCTTTAACGTTGAATGGGCGGGTGGCAAACTACATCCCTGAGCTAAGCAAGATGAACCCGGCTTCGCTCGCTATTGTAGTATCAGATGTTGCAAGCAACACCTTTAGTGCGGGTGATTACAGCATGCGGTTTACGCTGCAAAGCGCCTCTAAGCCCTTTGCCTTGGCCCTAGCCCTCATGGATAACGGAGCAGACGTAGTTTTTGACAGGATTGGCATGGAGCCAACTGGAGATTCGTTTAACTCTCTAATGAAACTAGAGACCTTTACCTCTCTTAAACCAGTGAACCCTCTAGTTAACGCCGGAGCTATCGCCACCACATCTTTAATTAACGGCGGTTCTCCAGAAGAAAAATTAGACCGGCTGGTCGCACTGATTAGACAGTTAGCCCCTGGATGTAACATCGGCTTCAACCGTGATGTATACTTATCGGAAAAGCAGACGGGTGACCGTAATAGGGCCATCGCCTACTTTTTGCGCGATATCAAGGCTATCAGCGGCGCGGTGGAAGAAAACTTAGATCTGTATTTTAGGCAGTGCAGCATCGAGGTCGACTGCATTACTTTGGCCACTATGGCTAAAACCATAGCCATGGACTGTGATGACGCCAACCATCCCATCCCCCGACAGTACCGCAGAATTATTCGCACCTTTATGTTTACCTGTGGTATGTATAACGCCTCGGGCGAGTTTGCCATTAATGTAGGCTTCCCTGCAAAAAGTGGCGTGTCAGGTGCAATTTTAGGTGTCGTGCCTAAACGGTATGGCCTTGGCGTTTTTGGCCCGGCTCTAGACCACAAAGGCAATAGCGTAGCAGGCGTGGCGATGCTGGCGGAGTTGAGTCGAGAATTGGATTTGTATTTGCTTTAGGGATGAGCCAGTAGAAAGCACAGCTGGGGGTCCCAATGACACATAGCGATGGCGGTGGCACTCTCCGCTCTTAGCTATCCACTCTTAAGAAAGCGGCAAGCGGACTGCGGAAAGCGCTTAATCCCTAGTGATTAGTGATTGTGAGTAGTGATTCGCCCCCTAGGTCACAGGTCGTGTTTCATGTTCAAGCGGCAAGCATTACCGGCCCATCCTCAAAACTTTCCCTGGTGTTAGGCCTAGGTGTTCACCGGCTTCTACTACGATGGTACCATTGACGCAT
Source organism: Bacillota bacterium (assembly GCA_009773495.1). Taxonomy (GTDB): domain Bacteria; phylum Bacillota; class UBA994; order UBA994; family UBA994; genus WSXW01. Next base: position 4,099 of record WSXW01000053.1, on the reverse strand, counting down.
ACTAACGATACTCCCTCGGGATAAGCGTGAGGTTGTGCAAAGGTACAATTCTCCTTGCACTTAGCGAGGTCCAAAAGAACTAAGTCGGCCTTGAACCCGGGACGAACTAAGCCGCGGTCCCACAGCTGAAAACGCGATGCCGTTAAATTTGTCATCTTGCGCACAGCGTCCTCCAGGGTGAGCACGTTACGTTCGCGCACATAGGTTTCCAATACTCTGGTAAAGGTGCCGTAAGCGCGCGGGTGGGGTTTACCCTCAGATAATTGCCCATAAGTAGCACGCGCCGAAGAATCAGAACCGATCATTACGTGCGGATGTTGCATTACTAGCTCTACATCTTCTTCGCACATAGCATAGCGCACCATACCTACACTAAAGTCTTCATCCAGCAAGAGATCTAAGCAGGCGTCAACAGGTGCTTTGCCTGTCATTTGAGCAATCTCGGCAGCAGTCTTGCCTTCGTAGATTTTGTTGTGTTCCTTGCTGCAGGAAGCTACCAATATCCAGTCCCAACGCTTCTCGGCGGAAAGTATCTCTTGCGTAAGGCTCGCACGCGACTCGGCATCGGTAAAGCGTGCCCGCAGGCCAGCCGTCCCCCCGGCGTGAGCCCACTGTGGGATAATGACTTTAAGCCCAGTGCTCGTGGCAATATAGGGGTATTGATCCATGGTTATATCCACACCCTGTTGACGTTTTTCATCAATTAACTTCAGTGACTCCTTAACTAGGCCCCAGTTGCGTTCCCCACACACCTTATGATGAGAGATATGAACAGGCAATGAGGCTTCTTTGCCGACAGCAATGGTCTCAGCAACAGACCTAAGTAGGTTTCCGTCTTCATCGCGCATATGCGTAGCGTAAATACCGCCATATTCGGCTACTACCTTAGCTATAGCGGTTATTTCCTCAGCATCAGCGTAAGAACCCGGCGGGTAAATAAGCCCCGTAGTAAAGCCGAACGCGCCAGCTTCCATCGAATCTGCTGTTAGTTGACACATTTGTTGTAATTCCAGAGGGGTAGCTTTACGATTATCGTAGCCCATTACTACTTGCCGTAGGTTACCGTGCCCAAGTAGCGGAATAACGTTTAAGGCCACGCCGCGCTTTTCTAACACATCGAGATACTCTGCCAAAGACTTATAGTCGTATGCCCCTTCAGCATCTTTACGGGGGGCTGCTGACGAGCCGCACTGCCCTATGACCTCTGCGGTAACACCCTGGCGCGTTTTACTCTCAGCGAGAGGATTGGTGAGCAGAGAGTCATCACTGTGTGAATGTGCATCTATAAAGCCTGGGGTCAGAAATTGCCCCTCTGCGTCGATAACGCGGGTTGCTGGCCCCTCTACACGACCAACGCCCACGATTTCTTCACCCTTTACAGCTACATTACCGTAAAACCAGGGTGAGCCCGAGCCGTCTACGATCTTGGCATTTTTTATTAGAATATCGAACATGCGTCATCACTCCTTATTATAAAGATTCGCATACCTAAAGAAATCTCCTGCTTCAGGATGTTGCAACAGAAGCGAAATCATTAAAGCTACGAGCCGGGAGGTGAGCTTACTTGTGGCCTTTTACAGAGAACCGATTTGATCGAGTTGTAGCCATTGAACATGACGAGCAAAGGGATCAGTTTGTGCAATATAAACGAAACTCACAAGACATAATTGAGGAGACCAGTATCTCTAGCAAGCACTTCTTTATAGTCGATACGCTAGATTTATGCCCCCTTGGGAGTAGCTACTTGGTAGTGGAACTTGTAGGTGAGCTGCCCTTGCGCTACCTAGTTCTTTGTGACAGCTATCGGGATTACCTCTCTGCCTTGCGCGAGGCCAAGAGTTACGGGCGGGCAAAGTACGGAGAAGCAATGTCCGATCATATGTGGCAGCGCAGCCCCGTCGAGGCTTTTCTCATGCGCAGCGGTACTACCTTGTTCACTAACCTACAGCCGCATGAGCTAAAGGTTGTCGCTTTGGATTTTGAAATGTACACTAGCGCGGGCAAGCACTTTGCTGCGAGCTCTGACCCTATGGACAAGATTATACTGGCGTCACTAGCCGATAATCGGGGCCAGACCTATCTCCTAGATGAAAGCCTCCTCGGAGAGGCAGGCTTGATAAAGGAAGTATGCCGGCTGATTAATCAGAATGACTATGATGTAATTTGCGGGCATAATCTTGTAGGCTTCGACCTACCCTATTTGACAACTCGGGCACAGCAACTAAACATACCTCTCTGCTTAGGACGCAACCGCAGCGTACTGAAACAACGCGCTATCACGCGTCGCTATGGGTTGCGCGAGGCTCCTGAGTTTTTTGTATTCGGCCGACACATAATTGATACCCTACCACTTTTGATTAGCTGGGATATCACAAAGCGGGCGCTTGAGAACTACCGGCTCAAAGATGCTGTTATTGCTTTAGGGATTTCACCCCGTGACCGACGGGATTTTGACCGCGGCGACATCTCTCAAATGTGGGACTCTAAGGCGGCAGACCTCCTAGACTACGCGCAGGCCGACGCTCTAGACTCCTTAGCCCTGTATAGCTTTCTTTCGCCCGCGCTGTTTTTCCAGACTCAGATGCTGCCCCTCACATATCAACAGTGCGCAGCCACGGGCACAGGTACAAAAGCAGATTTAAGCCTGATCCGCGCTTATCTGCAAAAGACACATAGTCTCCCCCTGCGTGGCGCACACGTCCTTGGAGAAGGGCGCGGGGGCCTTACCGAAGCAAAAAGTCTCGGCTGGCACCAAGACATACACAAGGCTGACGTGGCCAGTCTTTATCCCAGCATTTGCTTAAGCTTTAACATTAAGCCCCGCACCGATGTACTCAATGCGTTTCCGGCTGTGCTAAAAGTGCTAACGGAGAGACGATTAGAGGCTAAAGCCAGCCTCAAAACATTACCACCCGATGGCTATGAATTTAAGGCCACGGATGCACTGCAAAATAGTCTAAAAATACTTATTAATAGTTTTTATGGTATGCTGGGCACAAGTGGTCTCTACTTTTCTGATAGCGAAGCCAGCAACGACATCACGACCCGGGGCCAAGAGATCTTGCTCAAAATGGTCGATAACGTCGAACGTGCCCACGGTAAAGTTATCGAAATAGACACCGATGGGATCTATTTTACCCTGCCCGAGAGTACAAAGACGGCACATGCCATTAGTTGTCTCGTCGCAGAGGAGTTGCCGCCGGGTATCAGGGTAGATTACGACGGGCATTATGACTATATGTACTCTTACGCCCCCAAAAACTATCTGCTAGTTAAAAACGATTTACTGATCCGCAAAGGGGTAGTCTTTAGATCGCGTCGTCTCTTTGGGCTACAGAATGATTTTATTGTTGTATGCGTGGACAAATTGATTCGAGGCGATAGTGCTGGCTTAGCGGCTTACTATCGGCAGACTGCACGGCGCATTCGCGCTCGCGAAGTAGAATTTGATTCTGTTATTACTTACCTCGTTGTAGACCAAACCATGGCGGAGTACGAAGAGGGCCTAATGACACAAGGCCAGCGCAGCCGGCCCCTTGACCTAATAGCCTCTCGTCCTGACCGCGACAAATGGACTTTGCGCTCCAAGATTTATTACTACCATGCGGGGAACGGTGAAATCAAGTTAGCAGAAGACTTTGCCAAGGATATCGACCCCAGCTATTACTTGGAGTTGCTCCGCAAGACCGCAGAAAAATTCCTCTACATCTTTTCCCCACAGGACTGGTACCGCATCTTTAGTGAGACGCCCCTATCAGATGAAGAAGCGCGTTTAATTCGGCCATGGTTTTTTGTACCACGCCAAATGCCCGCTACCCTCGCTGAATATGAAAGGGTAATCAAAGGCGATTTCCAACTCAGGCTGTTTTAGGAGTATTGGCACGCAGAGCAACTATCAATCGGGTTGCTGGGGACACCATTGACGCGGACTTCGCGAACTGTATCGCGGACTTAAGCGGACAAGAACGGAGCCTGACAACATAATTTTTCTCGGTAACCCCCGTGTCAACTCATTTAAAAATCTTACCCAACAATATCAGATCACTCAAATAAAAACCTTACCCATTGTTTGCTCTAAGTAGTTGATGATGGCTGATCC
>WSXW01000052.1 GCA_009773495.1 Bacillota bacterium | reverse complement strand
TATGATTGACCTCTATCTCCCACCTGTCAAAGTATGCCTGGATAAGGGTATTAATTGGTGAGGCTAGATCGGTAGTTAGTAGATATGCCGGGTCACGATACAACACCCTGCTCTTTTGTGTGGGGCGGTAACCTAGGGGTGCAATAATGATCAAACGCAGCGGTTTAGTTAGTGTACCAGACCTCCAAAGGACGCGAGGTACAACCTTGTGCCTTAGATTATGTATGCGGCCCGCCCCGAAGATGGGTGTCTCCAACCAGGGGTAATCGTCACTTGAGCGAATGTCCTTAGGCTTAGGAAGTTCCATGCCATATTTGCGCCTACGCCCCCTTCCTGAACCATCGACTGAAGGGGGAAGGTATAATTTCACGTCACCACGGGCCCGTGCAATGACCTCCGTTTTTTCTGGCAGGTTACGTAGCACAGTACCGTTACAGTAGCTACCGTCCACAGCAAGAAGAATAGTATGGCCTGGGCACTCAGCCTTGTTAACACTTTCTCGGATACCTTTAATAAGCTCTACCGCTTTCCTACTCAGATTCTCAGTCTTCTGTGCAATTTTGTACGCTGCCAGCTCCTCCTCACTAGCCTTCCTGCCTGGTTTTGCAGGAGGCGGTGCTGGGTGAAAACGAATGGGTATGGCACGAGCTGGACCCTTAAGGCCCTCTGGGCGAAGAATAGCCGATGCTTGAATATACCGCTGCCCCCGCCTCAAGTTAACGTGAAACGGTGGGGACATGGGATCTCTACCATAGCTGACTCCTGGAATGCGCTTACCCGTTTTCTTGAGGCTAGTATCATCTAGAGCGACGACTAAGAGTTGTTCCTTTGGCGAGTAAACTAAACAGGATTTTAGAATAGGTTGGAACACATCATTGGGTTCCCATGGTGAGCGCGAGAACAGCCGGTAGCTTGCGCTCCAGTCTTCGAACTGTGCGTTACAAGCGCAAATTGCCCTGCTGATGGTGCGGCGACCCCAAGCAGCAATGAATCCATACGCAAACTGACGGACGTGTTCAAAAGTCCGTTCCTGGGCAAAAGCAGGCTTGGCTTCAGCAAGAAGACGTTCAAATGCGCTCAGCAGTCTCATCTTACTAATCCCTTCCTAGCAGGCCGTAAGTATTCTTCTCTGTCTTAACGAACTCCTTTTCTTGAGCAACCTTTTTCACCAGAGCAGAAACTAAGGCATCCCGAGTAACAGAAACACTAAAGCTTTCATTAATTCGCTGTACGATGTCATTTACATGAAGAGGTTGGCCTGCACTAAAGAGTACTTCGTAAGCCATTCTTGTCTGAGATTTACTCTTATTCTTGCTCATCGGCGCGAGAGGCCTTGGGGCAGGTATAGTCTTAGCTCCTGAAATACGAAGATCTTCAATAGCATGTAATTGAGCTTTGAGCAAGGTTTCTACTATGTCAAGGACTCGATCAGAACCTTTATCTCTTGGCATAATTCAACCACTCCTTTCTAAGCCCATTATACCAACAGGACGGTAATTACTGCAAGAGTACTTAAGCAAAATGGCCAAACTAAAGGGAGAGGCTCACGCCTCTCACCCCCTCGCAGAACTTATCCCGATATCGGGATAACACCACCGTGCGGGCGCTATTAACGCACACGGCTCCTCATACTCATCATTTGCTAGGTAGTTGAGTAGAAGATGCTATGGTGGATTTTTGGGTACGGGAGTGGGTACTTGCGCAGAAACTTCATGATGTCTTCCCACGTCTGCCTGCTTTTCTGGCTCCGGCGACCCAATGCCCATTTCAGCATCTTAATAACCTCTTGGTAGAACTTGCTGAGTGAATCTCTGTTATCTGTTAGACCATAGTAGTTGTAGTGGCCGCGCACCTTGCTTCGCAGTGTGTTTATTCGAGTCCGGCCTTCGGCATCACTATTAGCATCGAACAAGCTCTCCTTGCACAGGAGAGCTTGTTCGATGCGTTGACGACGAAATATCAGCGACAGCTGGTGGATTTTTGTTTGCTAACGCCGCTCCATAAACCACTTATCTTCCTCGCGATATAGATAGGCCGTTCGGCCCAAAACCTTGCATGTATAGCGCGTGCCAATACCGCCCGCTTTTAGGCTAGCAGCCCGGCGCACATCTGTGACACGATCAATGTCAAAGCGGCGGCCGTCGTCCCATAGGAAGGACTTGGGTTCGATTCTGCCGTCCGGGTAGAATGTTGCCTCTACCTGCACATATATCTTGTCTGGGTGATCGTATTGCCGCTCAATCATGCCTTCATCCCATCCTTAAAGTACCCTACAGGGTGGATAACATGATCGCCTTTGGGGTTGATGCTGCCCAGCGGCTGATCAGCCCAGACCGCAGCTCGCTGCACACTCGAGTGTCCGAAACGATTACGAATGGAATCAACTGTCCTTTCAAGTGCCTCTCTGCGCTGCCGATTAACCTCATCATCAAAAAACGATATCTGCTGCAAGCCCCCGGCCGGTACGAGATCTGTGCAACGCACGCCGAGACTGCGAATAGGCTGATGCCAAGTGTAATGCTGCCTGAAGAGCTGCATTGCAGCGTCGGCAATCTCACCGGAGATACAGGAGGGTGCCTTAAGCTTAGCCTGCCTGTCAACCGAGAATAGCTCGCTGTCTCGGACGGTAATGGCGACGGTCCGGCTAAGGACTCCCTGCTCACGCATGCGGGCACAAACGCTTTCGCAAAGCACAAATAGCAGTATCCGTACATCGTCATCGCAGACTAAATCACGCGGTGTGGTGGTACTGTTGCCGATCGACTTTATGAGGGACTCCTGGCTTAGGCGCGCCACCGGGCTTTGGTCAAGCCCATTTGCAAAAGCATGCAATACGCAGCCCACCTTGCCAAGCAAGCGCTGCAAGCAATCTACCGGCATGGCAGCAAGTTCCCCAATTGTAGAGACGCCCTGCCAATATAGTTTTTTCTGCGTGGATGGCCCAACATAAAGCAGATCGCCGACGGGTAAAGGCCAGGCTATTGCCTGGTAATTCTCTCGACTAACAAGGGTCGTTGCATCTGGCTTTTTAATGTTCGAGCCAAGCTTGGCAAAGATTTTGTTATAGGATACGCCAATAGACACAGTCACGCCGAGTTCTGCTTTTATGCGCTGCCTAATCTCGTCGGCTACCATAACCCCATCGTTTCCGCTGACATCAAGCCACGCCTCGTCTAGGCCAAACGGCTCGATTTGGTCTGTATAGCACTCGTAGATTTCTCGAGCGTACTTGGCGTAACGCAGATAAAGTGGGTAATTAGGTGGCACGACAATTAGCCCTGGGCACTTGATACGAGCCTGCCAGAGCGTCTCAGCCGTCTTAATACCTGCTTTTTTTGCTATATAGTTTTTGGCCAGGACAATACCATGCCTAGCCTCCTCGTCGCCACCCACTACAACTGCCTTGCCCCTAATTTCTGGCCGGTGGAGGCATTCCACACTGGCATAGAAGTTGTTCATGTCGCTATGCAAGATAACACGCTCTTTCGGACTCACATACTCACCACCTAAGAACATATGTTCGCTATTAGTATATGCAATTAGCCTACTAAATACAACGAACAAATGATGGATTTTAGATGAGACTTTCTAAGTGTAGTAGGAGAGTTGGCCTATCTTGTCATCCTAAACAAAACAACCCCGGCATATATGGCAAGAGGGACAGTCCCCTGCGTCGTAGAGTTCTGTGCCTAACAAAAAAGCTCTCTCGTTTGCGTGAGAGAGCTTTTGGCGCTTGGGTGCTTGATCTGCAACCCTGACGAGCTACCTGATGCCGTTGATAGTCTGCAGGAGCAATATAGCAACGACGTTGTTGAGGATCGCCAGAGAATATATGACGCAAAGACTGTGTATGCGCGAATAAAGAACCGCACCGTACTTGAATCGCGCCAGATTCACCACGCAGTTAGGACTACGGCCACTCGAGTATCTTATAGAGAGCGGCATGACCACTAGCGAAGCCCTTGGCCATGAGCGGGTTAGCTTCCACCGCGCCTAGCGAGAGGGCACAGTGAGTCGTAGTTAGGTCTAGTATGTTTAGCAGGATTAAGGTCACAACAAGCAACATGAGCTCCCTATTCATCCATTATCCCCCCACTGCTTAGGTTATGTGGAGGAAGGTAAAAGCATGCGCTAGCGGGGCTAGTTTAGGCGCTTTAGGGTTTGTTCTCCAATACCTCTGGTCATAATACGCAATTTGTCGTATACTGTATACAGAATACACACTAGGGGGTTCGAATAATGAGAAGTGCGCAAGTCGCCCATCTGGTAAAAGCCGGGGATCTTAACCATCACGGTACCCTCTTCGCCGGACGAATGGCGGAGTGGTTTGTGGAAGCATGCTTTATCTGCGGCGCCAGGATTACGGAACACCCTGAATCGATTGTCTGCCTAAAGATGCATGGCCTGCGCTTTAACGCCCCAGCTAACAAAGGTGATATAATCACTATAGACACCCAGTTGGTAAAAGCAGGTCGCACCAGTTTTATCATCTATGGGCGCGCAGCTAAAAATAATAGTAGTACTATTCTAGCCGATGGTTTCATCACCTTCGTCTATGTTGACCATCAAGGCAAGCCGAAGGCACATAACCTTGTGCTTGTACCAGCCGCCAATGAGACAGAGGCCTCGCTCAGAGAGAACGCCAGCAAGTTATCCTAAACTGAAAGGTGGTTGTCAACATGGATCATGATTTCGTCGTAGAAGCCTTCGTGGAAATCCCTAAGGGTAGCAGCAATAAATACGAATATGACAAGGAGCGTAAGGTCTTTGTGTTGGATAGGCCACTTTTTTCGCCCATGTTCTACCCGGCTGATTATGGATTTGTCCCCGATACGTTGGCTGATGATGGCGACCCGCTAGACATAATGGTGCTAATGGCTAACCCCACATTCCCTGGATGTCTGATACGCTGCCGAGTGATTGGCATGTTCCTGATGTCTGATGAGATGGGCAACGACGAAAAGATAATCGCCGTTCCGCTTAACGATCCTCGCTTTGCCGACATGCTGGAAATCAGCGATATGGGGTCACATCTAAAGAAGGAATTTGAACATTTTTTCTCCCAGTACAAACAGCTCGAGGGTAAAGCCGTAAATGTGCGTGGATGGGCTGGCCGCGAAGAGGCCCTGCAGGTCGTGTCCAAGGCTAAAGCCGATTTTATACCCGAGTAGAGAGTCAATCGTACAAACTTAAAAGTCCTTGGCTGGCTCAAAAGGCCAGCCAAGGACTTTATTTATTTTGAGGCGTGGTCCCCCTCAGCTTTGTTCTTTCTGTCAGCATGATGCGGCAATAAAGGCCCTGCATCTAGTCTCATTTCGAGTTCTCTCACGCGCCGCAACAGGCACTTGATCGTTTCGTTCTCTGGGTCAGGCAAGTTAGCGTGCTCGAGATCAATTGGCTGTGGCTGCTCCAGCGCGCTCTTATGGCGCACTACTCTCCCTGGGACACCTACTACGGTGCTCTGAGAAGGTACTTCTCGGAGCACCACCGACCCAGCCCCCACCTTGGCATAGTCCCCTACCTTAATAGAGCCCAAAATCTTGGCACCGGCGCTGATAACGACGTAATTGCCAATAGTGGGATGTCGTTTCCCGCTTTCTTTGCCCGTGCCTCCTAGAGTCACGCCTTGGTATATGGTGACATTGTCTCCGATCTCCACTGTTTCCCCGATGACGACGCCACACCCGTGGTCAATAAACAGCCCCCTGCCAATTTTGGCACCGGGGTGAATTTCGATTTGGGTGAAAAAGCGAGAGAACTGCGAAAGCAAGCGCGCTACAGTATAGAGCTTGCGGCCATAAAGCCAGTGCGCCAACCTATGGATTATGACGGCGTGCAGCCCAGGGTAACAGAGTAAGACCTCCCACACATTCTTAACTGCTGGGTCGCGGTCGAAGATAGCCTTAATGTCTTCCCTAATTCTTTGTAGCAACGTGCACACCCTCCTACAATACAGTGTTCTCTCCAGGTTTCCTAGCAACTCTGAAGGTTGTTGTAAGCCCTTAGACGTAAAGGCAGCAATCTTATGCGGTGACCGTTGCAAGCTCCACTTATATGAAGTACATCAAATTTAAGTTTTGTTGCTGTTTGCTAAATTCACTAGCCAAAGACTCTAGGCTAAGGCCGTCTAAAAGCTCATTGACACACACCTGCAGTTTCTCAAAGACCTCTTGTTGTAAAAACAGTTGTGTGCTTGCGTCACTATACATAGCCTGGACTGTCTCCCCTATTTGACACAAGTCACCCTCAAGCACTCGTAAAATCTGCCCAGCTGTAATACGGTCGGCAGTGTGCGCCAGTGTGTAGCCGCCCTGTGCACCCTTTACGCTCTTAACTAGACCTGCCTTTCTTAACGCAGAAAAGATTTGTTCGAGGTAGTTGGGCGAAATATTTTGTCGCTGTGCGATACTACTTAGAGTCACTAGCTCGGTAGACTCTAGGGTCAGATCGAGCATGGCTTGCAAACCATATCTCCCCTTAGCAGAAATCTTCATAACACCCTCCTTCAAACGAGCGCGCTACTTTGTGAGACACTACCTCTACAGCGAACTAAAGAGGGGGGTCGAAAGATATCTCTCGCCGGTATCCGGCAGGACGACCACAATGGTCTTATTTTCATTGCCTTGGCGTTTGGCAATTTCGGTAGCTACAAACGTAGCCGCTCCCGACGATATACCAACAAGAAGCCCCTCTGTTCGCGCGAGTTTACGTGTTGTGGCAATTGCGTCCTCATGCTTGACGGTAACAATCTCGTCAATCACCTTGAGATTGAGAATATCTGGAACAAACCCAGCGCCAATACCTTGAATTTTATGGGGACCGGGTTTCCCTCCGGAGAGCACCGGTGAGTCAAAAGGCTCTACCGCGATAATCTGAACGTCCTGCTTGCGGGACTTCAATACTTCACCAACGCCGGTGATAGTACCACCAGTGCCTACTCCACACACGACGATATCAACGGCTCCGTCTGTACCTTGCCAGATTTCTTCGGCGGTAGTTTTTCTATGGATTTCGGGGTTGGCGGGGTTCTTGAATTGTTGTGGCATAAAGGCATTTGCTGTTTCGGCCAAAAGCTCTTCCGCCTTACGGATAGCCCCGGTCATCCCTAAGAGTCCAGGTGTGAGAATAATTTGCGCGCCGAGGGCTTCAAGTAAATTTCTTCTCTCGACGCTCATGGTCTCGGGCATGGTGAGTATAAGCCTGTACCCCTTGGCCGCTGCCACCAAGGCGAGGGCAATCCCTGTGTTTCCGCTGGTGGGCTCAATGATGGTAGTGCCCTTTGTGATTTGACCCGCCTTTTCGCCTGCCTCAATCATAGCATAGCCAATCCTGTCTTTCACACTACCGCCAGGGTTAAAATATTCTAGCTTAGCAATAAGCCTAGCTTTAAGACCCATGCTGGCATTGTACTGGCTAAGCTCAAGCAAAGGAGTTTTACCAATAAATTCCGTCAATTTTGTTGCAGTTTTGTTCATTTCAATAAACCTCCTTATAAAGCCAACTATTCCGCTTTGTTTAGTTGGTTTTAATAAGAATACACTATTGGACGGTACTCGTCAATGCCAAGGCCACGGCCTAGTGATTATTTTTGTTACATACTTCACAAAGCTGGCTATCAGAAGTATGATTATATTGACCTGAGGCATGGGGCTTATGACCTGGTACCGAGGGCGTCAATCTGATCCTGAGTCCAAGGGGTATTCTGAGGGCGTGGGGAAATTACCTTCTAAGGGTTATTTTGGCCTGCTCTCTTTGAGCAGGCCTTATTATTTTAGGATGGGAGGATGGCAAGTGGAGAACAGAATTGCGGTCATCGGTGTAGTCGTCGTCCGGCGTAGCGAAGCCGCCAAGCGGGTCAACGCAATCTTAAGCGATTATGGTGAGATCATTGTCGGTCGGATGGGAGTACCCTATCGGGAACGGGACTTATCGGTCATTTCACTTATTGTCGACGGCTCTACCGACGAAATAGGGGCCTTAGCAGGCAAGCTCGGTGCCGTCCCAGGTGTGAAGGTAAAGGCAGCTATTACGCTCTAGGCCCAAGGTCATTTAAGAAAGGAGCGAGGGAATAATGGAGTTCTATAACATTGAGCGGCTACTTGGCTGTGTGGCTGACGGGGTTAAGGTTAAGGACATATTGGACAAGGCAGAGCAATGCGTCGGCCTTACTGTAGAGGAGGCAGCAGCTTTGCTGTTGCTGCCCGGGGAATGGAATGAAGGCATTTTCGCCAGCGCCAGGAAGGTAAAGCAAGCTCTTTACGGGCCAAGGGTGGTGCTTTTCGCACCCTTATATATCTCCAACCTGTGTACGAACAGCTGCCTATACTGCTCATTCAGGCAGGAGAACAAGCAACTTACCCGTCGCAAGCTTACCCAGGATGAAATTGCCGAACAAACTAGGCTACTTATCGCCATGGGGCATAAACGTGTTTTGCTCGAAACAGGGGAGGACCTCACGCAAACCCCTATAGAATATGTTCTTGAATCCATTCACACCATTTACAGCATCAGACATATTGGTAATGGAATCAGACGGGTCAATGTCAACATTGCCGCTACCTCAACAGACAATTACCAGAAGCTAAGAGCCGCAGGGATAGGAACCTACCAGTTATTCCAAGAGACTTACCATCAACCAACATATGAGTTTATGCACCCGAGCGGGCCGAAGGCCGATTTTAATTATCATCTAACGGCCATGGAAAGGGCTATTAATGGAGGCGTAGACGATTTTGGCCTCGGTGCCTTATTGGGGCTCTATGACTATCGGTTTGAGGTACTGAGCCTCATTGCTCACGCACAGTATCTCAAGAAGACTCATGGCATTGGTCCGCATACAGTATCCGTGCCGAGATTACGTCCTGCCAGGAATACTCGCTATCCCGAAAACCATCTGGTAGACGACAACAGCTTTGCCCGGATTGTGGCCATACTGCGCTTGGCCCTGCCGTATACGGGAATAATTCTCTCTACAAGAGAAGCACCACTAATGAGGGAATTCCTGCTCGACGTAGGGGTATCCCAAATGAGCGCGGCCTCTGCTACATCCCCTGGTGGGTACGGCAAGTCGGATGAGAACACGCAGTTTGAAGGGATAGACCACCGGTCCCTAGATGAGGTGGTGGGTAGCATTATTTCTAAAGGATATGTACCCAGCTTTTGCACCGGCTGTTATCGTAAGCAGCGTACGGGTGCAAGATTTATGGACCTAGTCGAACACGGACATATCAAGGAATTATGTCAGTCCAACGCCTTGCTCACTTTGGCAGAGTACCTTGAACAGTACGGTTCAAGCGACACTAGGACAGCTGCCAGTTTACAGTGGGATGGGTGGATTGGTCAAATACCCGAGGGTACACTCCGCGAGTCTACGCGGGCCAGGCTACAGCGCGTCTTCTCTGGAGAACGTGATGTCTATGTATAGTTTGGATACAGGTATGAGGTCATCGGTGCCGGAGTTAATTAGGCGTGCTGAAATCGAGGGCGCGGTCCTGTCGATAGAGGAGATTGAAGAGTTGCTTACAATAGCAGATCCTGCAGAGCTTGATCTGCTCTGGCAGGCAGCAAACCGAGTGCGTGCAGAGCTCATAGGTAGTGATATTTGGATGCGCGGCCTGCTTGAATTCTCTAATGTGTGTCGATGCAATTGTCTGTACTGCGGTCTCAGGGCAGATAACACGGGCATCACTCGCTATCGCATGAGCAGCGCCCAAATTTTAGCAGCCGTTGACAGGATCGCCAAAGCAGGCATTGGCACTGTGGTTCTGCAGTCTGGGGAGGACCCCTATTGGACAGCAGAGAGGCTGGTTAGCCTAATTGAAGCTATTAAGCGCCGGCACGACATGGCGGTTACATTGAGCATTGGTAACAGGACCGAATCTGAGTTGGCTGAGTTTCGCCGGGCCGGGGCAGATCGATTCTTGATCAGGCACGAAACGGCAAATCCCTCTCTGTATAAGGAGTTTCACCCTGACTCTACTCTAGAAGATCGGGTTAGGCAGCTGCGAGCATTGAAAGATATGGGCTTTGAAACAGGTTCCGGATGCCTAGTGGGCCTGCCCGGACAAACAACCGCAGATTTGTCGTCGGATATTGCCCTTGCACGGGAACTCAACGTGGATATGTTTGGGGTGGGCCCTTTTATTCCCCATCCTGATACTCCACTGCGCGAGGCTTCAGGAGGCACAGCACTGATGACCTACAAGATGATTGCTGTGGCACGCCTAGTACTCAGGGATGTGCATATACCCGTTACCACAGCTCTTTCCACTTTAGAGGAGGAGGGCCGAGAGAAAGGCTGGGCGAGGGGGGCCAATATCGTCATGCCCAACGCAACCCCTTCCCCGTATCGGGCACAGTATGAACTATATAAGAATAAGCGGTGTATCGACGACACTTTAGAGCATTGCCTCGGCTGCCTGTCACGCCGTATCTCTAGCGTTAACAGGACTTTAGGTTATGGGAGGGGAGGCTCCCTCAAAAAGGGAGGACAATAGAATGAATTCAACTCCTAGAGCCATCAGACCACATATAGTCATTCTCGGCAGATGCAATGTCGGAAAGTCTACTTTGATCAATGCTCTATGTGAGCAAAGTGTGGCCTTAGTTTCAGAACAACCGGGCACCACAACCGACCCAGTGTTCAAGAGTATGGAGTTGCTGCCCTTCGGACCGGTAGTAGTAGTGGATACTGCCGGCTTAGATGACCAGAGCGCTCTTGGGCAGGAGCGGGTCAAGCTCACGGAGCGGGCCCTGCGCAAAGCCGATATAGCTCTGCTAGTGGTAGACAGGCCGGATCCCACACCATTGGAACAAGCGCTAATAGCAAGATTAGAAAAAGGCAGACTGCAGACCCTTATCGTAATAAACGACCGAGGAGAGGCACCTAGAGCAACACCTGAGGGAATGTGTGTTGTTAATGCACTCACAGGTCATGGTGTGAGAGATCTTAAAGAAAGATTAGCTTCCCTTCTCACTGCGTTTTACGAGGAACAGCCCCTGGTGAGAGACCTGCTAACTGGAACAGCACCTGTCATTCTTGTTACGCCGATAGATAAGGCAGCTCCGAAGGGCAGGCTTATACTCCCCCAGGTTCAGGTGCTCAGGGATATCATTGATGGGGGTTTTACGGCGCTCGTTTGTCGTGAGACTGAGCTGACCCATGGCTTAACGCAGCTTGCGGTAAAACCACAGATGGTCATTACTGACTCTCAGGTTTTTAAGACCGTGGCTTCGATTATTCCCGAAGATATCCCCCTGACATCGTTTTCCATCCTCATGGCAAGACATAAGGGGGATTTAGCAGAGTTTGTGCAAGGTATCGAGGCCATACCCCGACTTAAGCCTCACGACGATGTGCTCATTGTCGAGGCGTGTACTCATCATAGTCAGGAAGACGATATTGGACGGGTAAAGATTCCTCGCCTGCTTGAAAACAAGGTAGGAGGAAGGCTCACTTTCACATGGTGTTCAGGGCCTAATTTCTTAGCTAATCTCAGTCAGTTTAAGCTGGTAATACACTGTGGGGCCTGTATGTTTAATCGTAAGGAAATGCTGGCGCGTCTCGACGACGTAAGAAAAGCTGGTATTCCCATGGTGAATTATGGCATGTTGTTAGCGTATATGCACGGAATCCTCGAGAGAAGCCTTAAACCAGTTGCCTCTTACGAATGAGACCCTAGTAGAGGATGATAAAAAAGAAGGGCTCTCAAAATATGGAGAGCCCTTCTGATCTATTTCACAAGTAACTATCTCTATTTTGCTCTTAATTACCCCTACCCTCAGTGCTCTCATCAGACTCGTCATCTTCATCATCCTCGGACTCATCTTCATCATCCTCAGAATCTTCTTCATCGTCCTCGGTAGCTTCACCTTCTAATAAATCATCCAGTTTTTCGAGGGAAGGGTCGGCTGCTATTGCAGCTTGCACCTTCGCCATTGCTTCCGCTTCCGTCAGGCCATCCTCTACGAGATCAATGAGTGCCGAATCGATATAGGCCGCGGTCAAAGTTGTGACCTCTTCAAGCAATGTTTCCTGATCGATACCTTGCTCAAGCGCTGCTTTAATAAAGGCTAGACTTTGCTCCGGATTGCCTCCCGCATCCTTTATATCAATCATTGCGGCGACGATCGTAGATAATTCTTCGATTTCTTTATCCGCTAATATGGCACCTTGCAGCAAGGTTAACGCTTGTTTTTCGTCAAAACCGGCTTCCAGCATATCTTCCATTGCGGAGCCGATAGTATTCAGCTCTTCTAGAAATTTAACTTTATTTACTCCTTCCATATTGGCTAATAGGAGAATTTCTTGGATAGTTTCCTGCGAGACGTTCGCTTCAAGCAAATCAATATAAACGGAAGGAAGAGCGCCTTCTTTCAACGCAAACTCAAACAGCTCCTTGGAAATAACGACTGTTTTGACTTCATTAGCCTGATTTGCAGCTACTAGGCTAACGCTGATGGCTTGTTTGGTTTTCTCAGCCAGCTGATTCAAAAATTCTTCGCTTATGTTTTTTTCTGCAGCACGGAACGTCACTACAAATTCTTCATTAGACTTGACAAACCCCAGTTGTATCGCTTTATCGGTCAGCAGTTCTAATACTTCCGTTACCTCGGTGCCGATAAGCTTAAGCCCCTCCACTAGGCTTTTGGCGTCGTCGTTCAATGCCTGTACCTCGATGACTTTGTTATTGTTGGCAATAGTAAATTGCACGGCCGGGTTAACCTGCAGTGTAACGTGCGCTGCAGCTTGTGCTCCTGTAAACGAGAAGAATGAATACACGGTAACCACTAGGGCCATGGTAAGAATCGACACGGCCGCTTTTGTCTTTAACGACATCCTAATCACTCCTTATAATTATTAAACGCAATTACTTGGTTTGCTTCCCCATATATTTTTTTAAGTTATTGTAACCTTTGATCTATGATTTTAAAATCAACTCCTACTTCCTAATTTTTACATTTAATTGTTGCTTCTTATTATCTTCACCTTCTAATGGTTATAATGACGCAAGAATAAAAAGGTTGCATTTTTCAGGGACATATCGCATATTTTTAATGCCCCATGGCTACAAGCTCAGCCTTAGCTCTCTATTTTGTACCGCCCAGTAGCACACAGACCCGATATTTCAGTGCCAATTACTACAACATCAAACATTCCTATAGCGTCTAC
Organism: Bacillota bacterium; assembly: GCA_009773495.1. Taxonomy (GTDB): domain Bacteria; phylum Bacillota; class UBA994; order UBA994; family UBA994; genus WSXW01. Next base: position 3,605 of record WSXW01000052.1, on the reverse strand, counting down.
ACCCTTTTTGGAATCTATATTTAATACTGATGCATGATTAAGAACATTTCCTTCCCCCTAAGTTCAACTTGTCTTATGATAGTTGCATACAATGCTATTAGGAGTGTGGCCGATGACAGCAAGACAAGGATTTTGGGCGGTGCTACTATCCTCTTTTTGTTTTGGATTTCTAGGCTACTTCGGCACAGTCGGCTACGAACTAGGATTTACCCCGCTGAAGTTACTGACTGTCCGCTTCGTCCTTGCCTCTCTGATGTTGTGGGGGTTTGCGGCTGCAAAGTATAAACAAAGACCAAAAAACAAAAATCCAACCGAGAGACCGCTAGAGAAGAGTAGCTATAGCATAAGCATAAACAACGTAAAATGGCTCGCACTGCAAGGCGTTGCATACGCGTTTACTGCCCTAGGGTACTTTAACGCCTTACGCAACATGCCTGCGGGACTTGTGGGAGTTCTGTTCTATGTGCACCCGCTTCTGACTATCTTCATGGCTAGCCTCATTTGGCGCGAGACCGTTAGCAAGGTTGTGATGCAGTCCGCTGTTTTGGCTGTAGTTGGTGCTGCTCTCGTCTCGCAAAGCGGTGGTGCAGCATCGGCTGCGGGTAACACGTCTGGTTTAATATGGATTGCCGTCGCAGCTTCTTCTTATTCAGCCTTTACTCTAATAGGTCAAAAAACCACCAGCGACCTTGATTCACTGGTGGTAACCACATATTCCATTACCTTCTGCGCCGTTTTCCTTGTCCTGTTGAACCCTCCTCTATACATGCTGAACGGCACACTGTCGCCTAACATGTGGTTAGTAGGGCTTGGCATCAGCTTTGTATCATCGGTGCTGGCGATTTTGCTTTATGTTGTTGGCATTAAAGCAGTTGGAGCCTCGCGCGCTGCCATCATAAGTGCAGCTGAACCTCTGTCGGGAGTACTGATTGCCACATTACTACTAGGTGAGCGACTGGCGGCAGTCCAAGTGCTGGGCATCGCAGTAATTCTTTTAAGCGTCTGGAATACGCAGCGTCGAACGAACCCTTTGCGACCTACAGAAGGTTGAGAAATGATACTATTTTGCCGTTAGTTTACCATCTATAAGCCGAACCTTAATATTGCGCTGCCAAGAGCCTACCTCTGTCGGATAATCCGTACGATAATGCACTCCCCGGCTTTCTTCGCGCACTAGGGCCGCTGCCGCAACTGCCCGTGCCGAGTGCCACATCCCATCTAGTTGAGCCACAGCGCCTCAATGCCCTGCCTGTACGTCTTATCATTACCCATAAGTCGTGACGATCATTAGGTAGATTTCTGCAATTGGTGCTGAACACAAGCTCATCATTAATATAGACTCAAGTCATGAGAAAAGTAATTGAAACGTCGGTGTATCGTTATTGTGGCAGATTGTTCACAGAATCAGATATGGAAGTTATCCGGCAGGTCATTGCATCAACTGAACATCCTACGCGAGCGGCAATAGCTCGTGCTGTTTGCTCAGCTTTTGCCTGGGTAAGGCCTAATGGATTGCTTAAAGACATGTCCGCTAGGGTAGCCTTGTTGCGAATGGAGCGGGATGGTCTTTTAACCCTGCCTGCTCCAACGCATTCGTATACACCTGCACGAGGCGCTGCTTTCACGGCAGCTTGTGACCCTCAATTAGAATTACGTTGTTCAATCCAAGAGATTGGCGCAATTGTGTTGTGTCAGGTTACCTCGAGGGCCGACTCTAGGCTTTGGAATGAACTCATAGATCGTTATCACTACCTAGGGTACCGTCCACTGCCGGGGGCCCAACTCCGTTACCTAGTCAAGCATGAGGAGAGAATCTTAGGTGCATTAGGTTTCGGAGCTGCAGCATGGAAAGTGGCAGCCCGTGACTCTTTCATCGGATGGACATCCGAGCAGCGCGCAGAAAGACTCCATTTGGTAGTCAATAACGCCCGCTTTTTGATGCTACCTTGGATACATGTACCTAACCTGGCTTCTCGGATCCTCAGCCTAGCCGCTAAGCAGGTGTTTCGCGACTGGCCCAAGCTATACGGCTACCAGCCAGTGCTGCTAGAGACCTTTGTAGACCAAGAGCGGTATGCAGGCACCTGCTATAAAGCTGCAAATTGGGCCCACGTGGGTCAGACTAAGGGGCGAGGTAAGCTAGACCGTTATCATCAAAAAGCCATTCCGATCAAACATGTCTACCTTTATCCTCTGAACCGTCGTTTTAAACATGTCCTGACTGAACGGGGGGATGTCAATGCTCTGGGCAGCTAAAGAATGCGGCACCGCCAGTTTTGGCGACGCCCGCCTCACCCAGCGACTTGTCTCCCTATGTACAAAGCTTGCAGAGCATCCCGCAAGCTCTCTACCCGAGGCTCTCGGTCAATGGAGCGATACTAAGGCAGCCTATCGTTTCCTTGATAACGAGAAGGTAACTGTTGAAGCCATATATGACGCTCACAGAACGGCTACATTGGACAGGATAGAAGGAGAACGAGTCATTTTAGCCGTACAGGATACCACCCTCTTCAATTTTACTGACCGCAAAGTTGAAGGACTGGGTCCCATTAGAGAAGCCGACTTAACAGGCTTTTTGTTACATAGTAGTCTCGCCTTAACCACAGAAGGGGTTCCGTTGGGAATTTTAGCTCATCGCCTGTGGGTGCGCGCAATGGAAGGGACCGATAGCAGGAATACCAGTAGAAAACGCCCACTTCAAGACAAAGAGAGTGCTCGTTGGGTCGATGTCACCCGCGAGGTAGCTGACAGTGTCCCTGCAGCCACAAGAGTAATTATGATCGGAGACCGGGAAAGTGACATCTTCGATCTATTTCTCTTATCCACCAGCAACTATGACTTCTTAATCCGCGCAGCATGGAATCGGCGTCTCGATCAATCGCAGGATTATCTTTGGCATGCCGTTGAAACGGCTCCAGTGCTTGGATCTACAACCATAAAAGTCCCTCGGGCCGATGAGCGCCCTGAACGGGAAGCCACCTTTACCTTACAAACCGCTTTGGTAGCCTTGAGAGCACCACACCACCGCAAGAAGGAGCGGTTGCCTGCCCCCACCCTTAATGCCTTGCTTATTAGGGAGCAATCACCTACCGAGAATGCGAAACCGTTAGAATGGATGCTTCTTACGACTCTACCAATCAACACTCTGGGAGACGCCTTGCGGTGTTTGACTTGGTATACCTATCGTTGGAGGGTCGAACGGTACCATTACATTCTAAAAAGCGGTTGCCAAATACAGAAACTCCAATTAGAGACCAAAGATCGCCTGATGCGTGCGGTAGCGGTCTATAGTATCGTGGCTTCACGTTTGCTTTGGCTTACGTATCACGCTAGACAAACCCCGGGTGCACCATGCACAATTGCTCTGAGCGATAGTGAATGGCGCGCTCTGTATGCGTGTACCCATAAGACAAATATTTTGCCTGATTGTCCCCCTGACATACAAACAGCGGTATTATGGATCGCCAAGCTCGGAGGGTTCCTTGGACGCAAATCGGATGGACAACCAGGCGTCAAAGTCCTGTGGCGAGGGTTCCGAAGACTGCAGGATATTACTGATATGTGGGAGCTTTTCCATTAGCTCAATACTTGTGGGTAAAGCATAG
>WSXW01000006.1 GCA_009773495.1 Bacillota bacterium | reverse complement strand
GAAGCCCTGCAAAGACCTGAAGTTGACTATCCTGAAGGGGGGATTAGATTGTTCTTGTGTCCTTTTTCCTGTCTACGCTAAAACTTTAGGGAGTTTAGGTTGTCCAAAATAAAGATCCCCTGTCCTCCACTCTTTCCATATAACTCGATCAACTGTTTGGCACCTCACGACCTTTGCTGACGACGAATACATTATCCGGGCTTTAAAGATGGGGACACGGGGTTACATGCTTAAGCAGGACTTTGAGAGCATCGTGCCCGCCCTCAGGGCTGTTATGATAGGGCACAGCGTGTTTGGCGATGAAATCGTCGATAGAATTCCCGTCATTCTGCAAGAAAAGCCGTAAACCCGATTTCTCGAGATATGATATTTCCGACAAGGAGGCAGAACTAATCGCGTTAGTCGCACAAGGCCTCAACAATAGGGAGATTGCAGAGGCGCTGTACTTGAGCGAAGGAACTGTGCGCAATTACCTGAGCATCATTCTTGAAAAGCTGCATTTGCGGGATAGGACGCAGTTGGTTGTGTTTTTCTACAAGAGCCATAGCCTCCGGGCGCCGCAACCATCACAGTGACAACGGCAAATTGCGGGATGAGGGCTGTCGGCCAGTGAAGATGTGGACATTTTGTTAGCATTTGCAGGGCTGAGATGTAAGCTGATTAAATGAGTGATAAGGGTGTTCATAAGGAATGCCGCATTCAATGGAGTAAAACTGCGCGCCCGCTGTCGCTTAGGTGCGTTTCAATCTGGAATATGCGCTGGCAGTTCTGATTTTATTGTTTATCGTATATCCTGGTGGCTAGATGCTTATAAGGTATCGCCCTTGGAGCAGGAGTGCCTCTTAAATGTAAATTGCCAATTGGACGGGGCAATTTCTACAATGTGTTTTAGATAAGCTGAAGAGATATCGTTCTTCAGCCTCTGAAAGACGGAATAGTTCATCCCAAAATGCATTGGAAAAACCATTTCTGCGCCCACTGCCTGCATAAAGTAAACAAGCCCCAGGCTATAGTATTCTTCAAGCCGCGGGTCAACTGGGATAAATGCGATATCTATTTGTTTCCCTTTGAGTAGGTCGATTTGCTTTTTATAGTTTTCTGCCATGCTACTGTTCTCTTCGTCAGGTTCGCCTTTCCAGCGCCACCAATTCAAATCACCGGCGTGAAAAATCCTTAGGTCATCACAACTTACCAGAAATGCTACCCCCATATCTGTTGATTCCAGAACTTCGATTTCCACTCCGCTTACCTGATACTTATGCCCTGGATATACGATTGTTACCTCCTGTCGACCTTTTCCCAGTTCAATGTCGTGAGACAGTACATATTTAATTCTCTGGTTCCGATTTTCCCACTCGAGGATGGTTGGAGTGAAGTGATCTGCATGTCCGTGCGAGGCAAAGACAATTACGTCCCTATTGTGCATCTCCTGTAAGATAGAAGCGTTTGCGCTAGCTCTAGAACCAGGCCTGTCTAAATAGTAATCAAAGATCAACAGATGGTTACTGGTCTTTACGGCAAAGCCGCTGTGATACATGTACCATATAATCGCCTCGTTAGTTCTACCTTGCATCCTTTACCACCTTTCATCACGGGAGTAGCAGATTGCCTTCAAAATACTCCTATAATTCAGCAGAATCTCTTCTAGCTTGTGGCCACCTGCTGGATGATTGCTAACAACAGTTCAGCTCCCTTGACCAGCTGCTCGATCTTAATGTACTCGTCCTTGGAGTGCACCTTTTCCATGCCTACTGACAGCACGAGTGACGTTAGGCCCTTGCCGGCCAGGATGTTGCCGTCGCTGCCGCCACCGGTGGCCTCCAGCCGCGGCGTAATGCCGATGCTGCGAACCGCCTGCAGGGCCCAAAGAACGGCCGGGTCGTCCGCGGCCACGTTTAGCGCCGGATAACTTTTGTGTACCGCTATATCCGCCGTGGCGCCCCATTTGACGGCAGCGGCCTCAAACCCGTCAATCATATGCTTGACCTGTGTTTGCAGCTTCGCCTCGTTGCGGCTGCGCACCTCGGCCATAATCTCTACAAGCTCCGGCACGATATTCGTGGCCAGACCGCCCTTAATGGTGCCAATATTACAGGTCGTCTCCCCGTCGATGCGTCCTAGATTCATGTTGTTGATTGCTTCGGCTGCCACCTGAATAGCACTGATGCCCTTCTCCGGCGACAATCCGGCATGGGCAGGCCGCCCGGTTATCTTAATCTTTAGCTTGTCCTGCGACGGTGCTTGATTAATTATCGCTCCCACATCGCCCAGACCATCGAGAAAGTAACACACATCTGCTTTTAGCAGGCTACGGTCGAGGTTCTTTGCCCCTAGCATGCCCGACTCCTCACTTACAGTAAATAGCAGTTCCACATCACCGTGGGGTATATTCTGCTCTTTGAGTACTCGAACCGCCTCAAGCATTTGCACTACCCCGGCTAGGTCATCGGCCGCCAATATCGTCGTGCCGTCACTGTAGATTATCTCATCGCGAATCTGTGGCTTAATGCCAAGCCCCGGACTCACCCGATCAAGGTGGGCAGCAAAGGCTACAACTGGTTTCTTCGGCAAAGTGCCCTTGACCTTGGCGATTATGTTCCCCGTATCCCCGCCGATCTGCTTTGCAATGCCATCCTCGAAGGCCTCAAGACCCATGTCTTGCATAATTTTGAGCAGTGCATCTGCCACCTGGCGCTCCTTAAGCGGTTGACTGTCGATTGAAACTAGGGATATGAACTCTTGTACCATGCGTTCTCTGTTGATAGACAAAATAAGCCCTCCAGTGTATTAGTTTCATGTCCCACTTTACCATAGGAGGGCCACTTATGCACGGAGGGCAAAAACAACATCCCCACAGGGGGGTTGCTAGGGTTTTCTACTTTTCAAGACGGGATGTTCTAGATGTGCCTTTGGCAGTATAGTTGCTTTATTCACTATCTTCTGGTGGGTAAAATCTCAAGCCAATACCCGTCCGGGTCTTCGATAAAATAGAGCCCCATGCTGGTATTCTCGTAACATATGCAACCCATCTTCTTATGCAGCTGATATGCAGCCTCATAATCGTCTACCACAAACGCTATGTGAAATTCATTATCTCCAAGGTTGTATGCTTCCTGTTTGTCCTTTAACCAGGTGAGTTCTAGTCTAAAACCTGTGTTCTCATCGCTTAAGAACGCCAGGATAAAACTGCCATCCTGAGCTTCCTTACGCCTTGCTTCAATTAGGCCGAGTGCTTCCTTATAGAACCCGATACTCCTCTCTAAATCAAAAACGTTGATGTTACAGTGATTAATAGTAAACTTCATTTTATTCCTCCGTATGTTCAAAATAGCCTCCAATAATATTATACTTTATATACCAATAATATTAAAGTACAGCAGGGTTCTTGACCTAAAGCTAGGAGCCGCGATGTATTAGGCGCTATGTACGCGTCTATAGTTATCTTCTCCTTCTCTCGCTAATAAGCATCTAGTTAAGGGAGTGAGGAAATGAGACGTTTGCTGATTTGTCTCCTAGCGCTTGCCGCCATGATTGCTCCTATGATGATTCTGCGCCATTGCCAGACTCGGGAGACGCTATCCGTACCGTTGCTGTATCGAATCGTAGCAATCGATCCTGGACACGGTGGAGTGGACCCTGGGGCTCTAGGTCATAACGGTATGCACGAAAAAGCCATTGTTTTAAACATTGCCCTAAAGCTTAGGTCACTGCTTCAATCTTCGGGCGCCATTGTAGTGATGACCCGCGACACAGATACGGACTTAAGTGAGGCCTCGCTTGGTAACCAGTACTCGCGGCGCAAGCGCCAAGACCTAGAGCGACGGGTAGAACTAATAGACAACAGCGGCGCAGAACTGTTAGTATCGATTCACGTCAACAGTATCGCTTCGGGTCGTTGGGCGGGGGGCCAAGCGTTTTACTCGCCGGGCTCCGATCAGGGTAAATTACTAGCGCAGAGTCTCCAGTCGGCCCTTAAGGAGGTGCTAAAGAACACAAATAGACAAGCAGCTACTGGAGATTACTACATCATGAGGGAATCTCAGACCCTCGCCTCGCTTGTGGAAGTGGGTTTCATTTCTAATCCTCAGGAGGGACGCCTGTTAGCGCAGGACGACTATCAAAACAAGGTAGCGTGGGCCATTTATGTGGGTATACTTAAACACTTTGCGGCTCAGCCCAGCGGCAGTTAGCCCCGCCCAATATTAAGCACTCGGCGCCTAAAATTAGGCGCTTTTTGTTTACACTCAAGCATAAATGCGTATACTCACGAGAAATGAAGCATATCCGTCTGAATTACGCCTAAACTTGGCACGATAATTGCAGGAGTAAAATAGTAAGAATTGTGCATGGACGATAAGCTTTCCTTGTTCTTGGTTCCTTGTTCCTCGTAGATACGCAGAACACTAGGAACTAGGAACGAGGAACTAGGAACGACTCTTCTGCGCGAACAAAAGGAGGTCATCTACTTGTCAAAAATACGTGTAATTCTCTGGGGTTTAGGGGCCATGGGAGGTGGTATGGGTCGCCTGCTACTAGAAAAACAGGGAATAGAAATTGTTGGGGCGATTGATACTCATCCCGCGAAAATTGGCAAAAAGTTATCAGAGGTTTTGGGTGTTGCGGGGTCGGACATTATCGTAAGTGGTCTTCCCGAGAACGTAATCGTGACTGGTAGTGCTGATATGGTACTGGTCTCGACGGGGTCTTTTACCCGTGAAGTGTATCCCCAGCTGGAGTTAGTAGCAAAAGCTAAGCTTAACTGCATTACTATTGCAGAGGAAATGGCTTACCCTCAGGTACAGGAGCCAGCCATAGCAAAAGAGCTTAACAGTCTCTACACTGCTGCCGACGTTACTTTGCTAGGTACTGGCATAAACCCCGGTTTTGTTTTGGATTCCTTAATCATCGCACTGACAGGCGTGTGTACTGATGTGCAGAGCATTAAAGCCGTTCGTATAAACGACTTATCACCCTTTGGTCCTACGGTTATGCGTAGTCAGGGTGTAGGCACAGCACCGGAAGAATTTAAAGCAGGTACAGCAACGGGCCATATCGTTGGGCATGTGGGCTTCCCTGAATCTATGAGTCTAATAGCCGAGGCCTTAGGGTTTAAGCTGGATAGAATTGAGCAAATTAAGGAACCCATTATCTCTAATACACACCGCGAAACGCCTCACGTCAAAGTGGCTCCTGGCATGGTCGCTGGATGTAAGCACGTGGCCTATGGCTATAGCGGCGACAAGCTGCTTATAACTCTCGAACATCCACAGCAGGTTAGGCCAGAGGCCGAGAGCATAGAGACTGGCGACTATATCTACATCACAGGTACACCTAACATCAATATGGCAATTAAGCCGGAGATTCCAGGCGGTATAGGCACTATTGCCATGGCTGTAAATATGATTCCGGCAGTAATTGCGGCAGCCCCTGGTCTTAAGACAATGGCTGATCTCCCAGTTCCTCGTGCGCTAATGGGAGATATAAGCAGGCTAATTAAGAGGTGACATAGATGGCAATACAAAAGGGACAGTTCGTTGAGGTAAGCTGGGCAGCTCTTGAACCTAGCGGGCGCTCCGATAACATTCCTGAAAGTACCAAACAGGTGCCCCTAATAGCAAGAGTAAAGGGTTTTGCAGTTGAAACCACTGAGGGTAGTGACGATATAAGCATAGTAACCTTATCAGGTCGGGTCTTGCGCGGTAAGGTTTGCGACTCAGCCCCGCGCTATTCGCACGATTTTGGCAAGCCTCAACCTGAGCTGCAGCGAATCGGACCAACGCTCAGAAGGGAGCTCGTGTAGATGGCTACCTATGCTGAACTAGTCAAGCGTCGCAATGAAATTATGACTCGCGCCATAGGTTTTGACTTTGCACAATTTGAAAATGGCGGATTGGCCTTTGATTACGAGCGGATGATGTCAAACGCGGGGTATAGCCTAGCGGAGATGACGCGTATACAGAAAGACGTAGGGGTAGGGGACACTCCACTACTTGAGCTTAGAAATATAACTCGATTAGCGCGAAAGTTTGCTCCGCCCGGCAAAGGCGCCCGCATATTTTTAAAAGATGAGGCCTCCAACCCTAGCGGGAGTTTTAAGGCGCGGCGTGCGGCCATCTCGGTGTATCACGCTGCTAGGAAAGGCTACAAGGGAGTTGCAGCGGCTACTTCCGGCAACTACGGCGCAGCGGTAGCCTCCCAAGCCGCTATGCGCGGTCTTAAGTGTATCATCCTACAGGAAGTGTACGACAGCAGGGGTATCGGCCAGCCCGAGATCTTAGAGAAAGGCCGTGCCTGTGAAGCTTACGGCGCGGAAGTCCTGCAATTGACGGTAGGTCCGGAGCTGTTTGCCTTATTCCTCGGGGTGCTTGACGAAACAGGTTTCTTTAATGCCTCTCTCTATACACCCTTTGGTATAGCGGGGATTGAAACTCTAGGAGTAGAGCTTTCGGAGCAGCTAGTTGCGAGAACCGGGCGAAACCCTGATGTAGTCGTCGTTACCCATGCAGGTGGCGGTAATGTTACAGGTACAGCCAGAGGTCTTCAGAAAGCCGGTGCCCATAGTACACAGATAATAGGTGCTAGCGTAGACCTTAGCGGCCTACATATGGCTAGCGACAAAGATTTTAACCGCAAGTCGTTCACCACAGGTCATACTGGCTTTGGCATGCCTTTTACAACTTGGCCTGACCGCACTGATGTGCCGCGTAACGCCGCCCGCTCCTTGCGCTACCTAGATAGGTACGTGACCGTAACGCAAGGTGAGGCCTTCTATGTGACAGAGATGCTAGCACAGCTCGAAGGGCTCGAACGAGGGCCAGCCGGCAATATCGCTCTGGCTGCGGCCTTCGTGTTAGCGCAGGAGCTTGATGCTGAGCAGACGATAGTTGTTCAAGAGACAGAGTACACGGGAGCAGGGAAGCACCCTAACGCTCAGATGGCCTTTGCTCGTGAGCAGGGTATCGAAGTCCGTTTAGGCGACCCTCGCGACAGCAAGCCGGGTACAAATATCATTATCCCCGAGCAGGCAGAGCAACTCTCCGTACGCGAAGTCAACCTAGATGATCTGCGCCGCTCTTACCTGCGTAATGCCCTCGAACGCAAAAATGGAGTACCGCTCTCCGAGATCGAAATCGAATTCTTATGTGAAGATAGCAGAGCGAGCAGGGAGTTTGTCTTGAGGATGGCACAGGGTTACGTTTCTTGATTTCTGTTTTCCTTACACCCTAAACAAGGAGGTATAACTATGCACCGTACCGATGATTTTGCCACCCGACGTGAACCCCTAGCAGGTCTCAGTGAAGCCGAGCTAGAGAAACGTTTCTGGGAATTAGCTAATAAAATTATGGAACCCCTAGTTGATATGGCTCGTACTCACACATCGCCGTCTACCGAACGTTCTGTCATTCTTCGTATGGGTTTTTCGAGCGTAGAGGCACAGCAAATAGTTAAGCGTGTTGAGGACTTAGGGTTACTCAGCAAAGGAGCCGGCCATGTAGTGTGGCGCTTAGCTAAGCTGCGCAACTCTGGAATCAGGGAAGCGGCTGAGCTGTTAATGACCGATGCTGGTGGCACTGAAATTCGTGAATACTTTAGGGGGTGCTGCCAATGAAACCGCTTAACTATAATGAGAAGTTAGATGTTAGGCTCGTGCTGAATAATCTCGCAGCCTATCGCCCCCGCCGTAAGGGCTGGACGTGGCGCAAGATAGTTCCTAATCAAGTTATTAACGGCCTAACATATAAACAAACATCAGAAGGCCTAAAGCAAAGCATTGCTCTTCCTGCTGCCAAACACTTTGGCGGCATAGACCCTCAACCAGATTGTGTGATAACAACGGAAATAGCTTCGGGTAGATTCGAGGACGACCTGCGCCGTATGAGGATGGCTGCTTGGCATGGTGCTGATCACATTATGGTTATCCGCACTGCCGGACAGAGCCACTACGATGGCTTGATAGAAGGCACGCCAGAGGGTATAGGCGGCGTTCCGATTACACGCAAACAAATACGTGCCTCGCGGAAGGCCCTAGACCTAATTGAGGACGAGGTAGGTCGCCCTATTAATCTCCATTCCTACGTCAGCGGCGTGGCTGGCCCAGAAATCGCCGTTCTATTTGCCGAGGAAGGCGTAAATGGGGCGCACCAAGATCCTCAATATAACGTCCTTTACCGCAATGTAAATATGCACCGCAGCTTTGTCGATGCCGCTGTGGCTAAGCAACTGATGAGTAGTGCTGGTATGGCGCAAATTGACGGAGCCCACAATGCTAACGCCACTGCCCGTGAAGGCTGGAAGGTTATGCCAGAACTCATGGTGCAGCATGCCCTAAACTGCGCATATTCTCGTCAGGTGGGAATGCCGCCAGAGAATATCTGCCTGTCCACTGTGCCACCTAGCGCCTCTCCAGTCCCGGCATTATCTTTTGACCTCCCTTATGCAGTGGCGTTACGTGAACTGTTTAAGGAATATAAGATGCGGGCTCAGATGAATACCAAGTACATCGAGTCAGATGCTCGAGAAGCTACGGTTAGTCACACTCTGAACCTCTTGATTTCACGCTTGACTAGCGTAGACATCCAAAGCACCATTACTCCTGATGAAGGGCGCAATGTACCCTGGCACTATAACAATATTGGTGCAGTAAACACTGCCCAACAGGCACTGTTAGCGTTAGACGGAATCAAAGAAATGGTGGAGATTAAGCGTGACGGAATTTTGGGAGAGCGGGTACGTGAGCTCAAGGAACGAGCCGTGCTGTTCATGGAGGAAATGCTCGCAGTAGGTGGTTACTTTAGCGCTGTCGAGGCAGGCTTCTTTGTAGACAGCGGGCATTACCCTGAGCGAAACGGCGACGGTATTGCGCGTAAGTCCAATGGCGGTGTCGCTGCAAACAGCATTACACGCCGCGACACGGATTACTTTGCCCCTGTATGCGTACATTTTGGTGAGAATAACGTGCCTCAAGAGTTGTCCCAGCCCTGTGATGCGGTTTGTGGCTGTACCTTATGTAAGCCTGAAAAAATAGTCTACATTGATGAACTCGACGAGTGGGACAATGTTAACCGCCGCATGTCCGAGAACAGTGAGTGGCAGGAGCAGGGGCTGATAAAGCCCGAGGTCGAGTGGGCAGGAGACGGCATTGTCAACGTACAAATGTTTCTGCCGACAGACCAGCGCACCGCACACTTCGCTGCTATCGAGTTAGCTTCTAAGATGAATCTGTCTGATTCTCAGGTAATTCACAAACAGGTCATGCAGGCAGCCGAGGGCACCTTCCTTGAGGTAAAGGGTAAACTTAATACAGCTATTGACCCAAAATACCTGCGCATGCCCCAGGAAGAAGTCGTGTTGAGTGGTGACGAGGTGCGTGAAGCTGTGGCGCAGCAACCACTTCGCATTGTTGCTGCTACGGTAGGCAGCGACGAGCACTCAGTAGGTCTAAGAGAGATCATTGATATTAAGCATGGCGGGCTAGAGGGCTACGGTGTACGGTGCGAATACCTGGGCACTTCTGTGCCCATTGAGAAAGTCGTTGATGCGGCTATTGAGCTCGATGCTACGGCCATACTCATTAGCACCATCATCACTCATGCTGACATTCACCGCATCAATATGCGCAAATTGCACGACCTTTGCCTAGAAAAGGGCGTCCGTCAGAAGCTTATATTAATCGGCGGAGGCACACAGGTAACGCACGAGGTCGCTGTAGAGTGTGGTTTGGATGCTGGTTTTGGTCGTGGCACAAAGGGTATCCATGTGGCCAGCTTTATGGTCAAAAATCGTCGGGAGCGTGGCAGGAAGTGAGCGATTGTATCTCTGCCGATGTGTTAGTAGCAGAGATTGGGAGTACCACAACAGTCGTAAACGCCTTTGCTGGGCTAGCCACCCCTGCTCCAAGGTTTTTGGGACAGGGGGTGGCTCCAACTAGCGTACAGGAAGGCGATGTCACCATAGGTCTGCAGGGCGCTGTGGAGGACCTTGAGAGAAATCTTAAGAGCAAGGTCAAATGGCAGCGCATGTTAGCTACCAGCAGTGCTGCAGGCGGTCTCCGTATGACTGTACATGGCTTAGCTCATGACATGACGGCTCGAGCTGCGCGGGAGGCTGCTCTCGGTGCGGGAGCTATTGTCAAAATGGTTACCGCCGGCGAACTCCAAGCGTATGACTTAGATCAAATCAAAAAGATCAATCCCAACATTATTTTGCTGGCGGGTGGGGTGGATTACGGTGAGCGTAACACAGCTATAGCTAACGCCAAAAAGATAGCAGAGCTTGGCCTAAACGTTCCTATTGTCTACGCCGGAAATGTTGCTTGTCGCGACGAGGTTGTGGGTATCATTCAGGCACGTAATCAACGCGTCATCGCTGTAGAGAATGTTTACCCCCGGATAGATGAGCTTAATATCGAGCCTACCCGCGGTGTCATTCAACAGGTTTTTGAGGAGCACATCGTTCACGCTCCAGGCATGGAACGCATCCGCGAGATGGTACATGGCGCTATTATGCCTACCCCTGGCGCGGTAATGCAGGCTGCTCAGGTTCTTTATCGGGCCATTGGTGACGTGGTTGTCTTGGACGTGGGTGGAGCAACAACGGACGTCCACTCCGTTACACCTGGCAGTGACGAGATGGTGCGCTTTATGGTAAGCCCAGAGCCACTAGCCAAGCGAACGGTAGAGGGGGATCTAGGGGTCTATGTGAACGTGAGGCATGTCGCAGACCTACTTCGGCCGGGTGAGGCCGACAGGGCGGGTATAGACGTGGGAGATACCCTAAGCTCCTGGCAGCCCATACCGACTACCGCCAAGCAATATGATGCACTGCATCTCTTTACTAAAAAGGCAGTGGAAACAGCTCTAGACAGGCATTCGGGACGGCTTAAGCACCTCTATGGCCCCGGTGGCCGCATGACCATCGCCCAAGGAAAAGACCTTACCTCTGTAAAATGGGTTATTGGTACAGGCGGCCCCCTAACGAAACTACCAGGAGCGATGGAAATGCTTAAAAACGCTTTCCGCATAACCGCCAAGCTTGAGTTGTTCCCCAAATTATTTACCGTTCTTATCGACCATGACTATAACTTGGGAGTGCTGGGCGTACTCAGTCAGGAGCACGAAACTGCCGCTCTGGCCTTGATGAAGCACAGCCTCAATTACAAGGAGGTCTAGCATGGCAGTACTAACGATTGATCTTAAAAAGATTGGCCACAACTCTGCTCTAGTTTCACGCCATGCTCGAGCGTTAGGCCTTAGCATCTATGGCGTAACCAAAGTCCTCAGCGGTGCCTGGCAGGTGGCTCAAACGCTTAAGAACTCCGGTGTGGAGGCTATTGCTGATTCGCGGCTAATGAACATCGCTGCCATGCGTGAAGCCAATATCCCGGGGCCATATGTCTTGCTTCGGTTGCCGGCAATTTCGGAGGCTGAACAGGTGGTTGTTCTGGCGGATATCAGTCTTAATTCCGACTTAGATACTTGCCAGGCGCTCTCTAAAGCCGCGATCAAGCTTGGTGTGCGGCACCGGGTAATCCTGATGGTTGACTTAGGTGACTTGCGCGAAGGCATATGGCCTAGCGAGTTTCTAGCGTTCCTCAAGAGTGTGCAAAGTCTTCCGGGAATTGAGGTCTATGGAATTGGCACGAACCTTACTTGCTACGGGGGAGTTTTTCCAGACGAGAAGAATCTAGGTCAGCTCATTAGTCTGAAGGAACAGTCGCAAGCTATTCTCGGGCATGATCTCCTCGTATCAGGCGGTAATTCCAGTACCTTGTCCCTCTTATTTGAAAATAATTTTCCTGTAGGCATTACCAATTTGCGGATAGGCGAGGGCATTATCCTAGGGCGCGAAACCATGCGTCGTGAGCCAGTAGCGGGCGCCTACTTGGACGCTTGCATACTAACCGCTGAGATTATTGAGTTGCGTGAAAAACCTTCGGTCCCAGTTGGTACTATTGGGCAGGATGCTTTCGGCAACTCCCCCCAATTTGCAGACAGGGGCGTACGCAAAAGGGCCATCCTAGCCTTGGGAAGGCAGGATACAGTTCCCGAGGGACTAGACCCGCACCTCACAGGGGCTCTTATCTTGGGAGCTAGCAGTGACCACCTTATAGTCGATGTTACGGACAGCCCCGCGGTGCGCACGGGTGACACCCTCTCATTTTCATTAGGGTATGGTGCCCTGCTGGCCGCCTCGACGTCGCGGTACGTTAAAAAAGAATTTATTTAATTGCCTCAGCGACTGTGTGCCATGTTTCGACTGTTTCCATCCAGATGTCGGTTTAGCGTATTTCCCGGGAAAAGCAGGTCGAAGTAAACACTATGCGATTTTCGGGGCAAAGTGACAGGAAGAGGGGATTTCCGACATAGCGCGATTCCTGTCAAACTATGATTTCGGGTTGAGGAGGAATTATATGACAGAGAGAATTGTTATAGCGTTTGGTGGCAACGCCATTTTGCGCGCAAAGCAAAAAGGTACCGCAGAGGAGCAGCAGGCTAATGTGCACACAGCTTGCCTTGCTGTAGCAGAGCTAGTAAGTGACGGGCATCAGGTTATTGTTACACACGGCAATGGTCCACAAGTAGGTGCTGTGCTCTTGCAGAACGAAATTTCCAAGGACCAAGTGCCAGCCATGCCTTTAGATGTCTGTGGCGCTGCTACACAAGGTCAGATTGGGTACATGATTCAACAGTCTTTGACGAACATTCTGCTCACAAAAGGTATAATGAAGCTGGTCGTGAGCCTAGTGACACAAGTCCTGGTCGATGCTAGCGATAGCGCTTTTCAGAATCCAACTAAGCCGATAGGCTCGTTCTATAAAACTGAAGAAGCAGAGGCATTCACTCGGGAAAAGGGTTGGGTGATGAAAGAAGACAAGGCCCGCGGGGGTTGGCGCAGGGTTGTGCCCTCTCCAGACCCTATCAGCATCGTGGAGCGGACAGCAATCAAGAGCTTGCTGGACTCCGGAGCTATTGTTATAGCTGCTGGGGGCGGCGGGATACCCGTAGTACAATGCGAAGGGGAATTTAGGGGGGTAGAGGCTGTAATCGACAAGGATTTAGCAGGACAGCGCTTGGCGATTGATGTTCAAGCGGATACCTTGATGATCTTAACAGACGTCGCACAGGCAGCCCTGCATTTCAATGCCCCAGAGCAAATAAACCTCGGTGCCATCTCCCTCAAAGAAGCACAGCTATACTATTCCGAAGGCCATTTTAAGGCCGGTAGTATGGGACCGAAGATCCTCGCGGCCATCCGGTTCATAGAGGATGGGGGTAAGCGGTCCATCATTACTTCACTAGAGATGGCCGGAGAAGCCCTACGGGGCCAGGCCGGAACCATAATTAAGTCATAAAAGGGAGGTTTTTATTATGCCAGTAAATCTTAAGGGAAGAAGTCTGTTAACACTGATGGATTTTTCCAAAGAGGAAATCAGGTATCTCCTGGACCTGTCCAAGGATCTGAAGTCAAAGAAGCGGGCCGGAATCAGAGACAGCCTCTTGCTCGGAAAGAACATAGTTCTGCTTTTCGAGAAGACCTCGACCAGGACAAGATGCGCGTTTGAAGTAGCAGCTCTTGACGAAGGCGGTCACGTTACTTTCCTGGATTCCAAGAGCTCTCAGATGGGCAAGAAAGAATCTCTGGAGGACACAGCCAAGGTATTGGGCCGCTACTACGACGGCATTGAGTACCGCGGATACGAGCAGAAAGTGGTGGAAGAACTAGCGCGGTATTCCGGCGTTCCTGTCTGGAACGGCCTGACCGACGTGGACCATCCGACTCAGATTCTGGCTGACCTGCTGACTATCGAAGAGCACGTGGCCAAGCCCCTGAACAAGGTCAAGGTAGTGTACGTTGGAGACACAAGAAACAATATGTCCTATGCCTGGATGTACGGAGCCGCTAAAATGGGTATGCACTACGTAGCCTATGGTCCAAAGGATTTGTGGCCCGCTGAGAACAGCCTGACTGAGATTCGCAAAGTTGCCGCAGCATCCGGAGCTATTATTGAAGTCTCAGACCAGTTGGCAAGCGTAAAGGGAGCAGACGTCATCTACACAGATGTCTGGGTATCCATGGGAGAAGAGGATCAGATGGAAAAGAGGGTAGGACTGCTATCTTCATTCCGGGTGGACATGGATATGCTCCAGGCTACTGGAAACGAGGATATAATCTTCATGCACTGTCTGCCTGCCTACCATGATTTTGAGACAGGCGTAGCCAGAGAAGCTAAAGAGCGCGGCATCGATATCAGGGAAGTTTCCGACGCGGTGTTCAGGAGCAAACACTCGGTGGTTTTTGACGAAGCCGAAAACAGAATGCATACGATTAAAGCAGTTATGGTGGCAACGCTGTAGGGTGTGGCTCGAAGTGCGAAGAGCGAAGTATGGGGACGCACCTCGTGGATTACGAAGTACGAAGTACCAAGTACGAGGTGCGTCATACGTGTTAAAGAGAAAACCAGAGGAGGAAGAAAAATAATGCAGAAACGCAGAATCTTGATCATGGGAGCAGCTGGTCGCGACTTCCACAACTTTAACGTTCTCTATCGTGAGAACGAATCTGTAGAGGTAGTTGCCTTTACAGCCACTCAGATTCCAGATATCGAAGGGCGTGTTTACCCAACTGAGCTTGCTGGCAAGCTCTACCCAGCCGGTATACCTATTCACGCCGAAGATGAACTGCCAAGGCTGATTAAGGACCTCAAGGTTGATGAAGTGATATTCTCTTACAGCGATGTTAAGCATACCTATGTGATGCACAAAGCTTCAGAAGTTATTGCTTGTGGAGCGACATTTAGTATGCTGGGAGCGGCTCAGACCATGGTGAAATCAACGAAGCCTGTCGTTGCCGTATGTGCAGTGCGGACCGGTGTTGGCAAGAGCCAAACTACTCGCAGGGTCTGCGATATCCTTAAGAACATGGGTAAGAGCGTCGTAGCTATCCGTCATCCAATGCCCTATGGTGATTTAGCCGCGCAAGCTTGCCAGCGATTCGCGACCTACGCTGATCTTGACTACCACAAATGTACGATTGAGGAGCGCGAGGAATACGAGCCCCATATCGATCGCGGTGTAATCGTATATGCAGGGGTAGATTACGAACGGATTTTGCGTGAAGCAGAAAAAGAAGCGGATGTAATCGTGTGGGATGGCGGCAACAATGACACACCGTTCTACGCACCAGACGTTCATATCACATTGGTTGATCCACATCGTCCTGGCCATGAAATACTCTACCACCCGGGGGAAGCTAATTTGCGTATGGCCGATGTAATTGTCATCAACAAAATTGATACAGCCAACTCGGAGGGTATCTCAATTGTGCGGGAGAGCATTGTTAAGGTTAATCCGGAGGCAATTGTCATCGACGGTGCTTCACCTATCTTCGTGGAAGATATGGACCTAATACGTGGCAAACGCGTGCTTATAATTGAAGATGGCCCAACACTTACCCATGGGGAAATGGCCTACGGTGCAGGAGTCGTCGCAGCTAAGAAGTTTGGTGCTGCTGAGCTAGTGGATGCCCGCCCATATGCTGTGGGAACGATTAAGGCGACATACGAGAAATACAACCACATGGGGGCGTTGCTCCCCGCAATGGGCTACGGTGACAAGCAAATTAGTGAGCTAGAACAGACCATTGACAGTATTCCTTGTGACACAGTCCTTATTGCTACCCCTATTGACCTGCGCAGGGTGCTTAAGATTACTAAGCCGACTACTCGTGTGCGTTACGAGCTTCAAGAAATCGGGATGCCCACGCTGACTGATGTATTGAAAAGGCTGAAATAGCCGATTGCCAGGAATCATCCATGCGCCATGTGCTATGCGCATTAAATAACTGGGAGCGAAACCGCTCCCAGTTATTTAATGCAGGATTTTCTTGAAACTTAGGGAATATAGACACGTATTATAAATGGACAGAGAAGAGAGGGTCAAGGTGCCGTGGAATTTACAGCTAGGGCTTTGATCAAGCGGGCTAAGCAGGGCGATACGCATGCCTTTGCCGAGCTCGTGGAAACCTACAAGGATAAAATATATAGCTTCCTTTATCGCATGACTGGAAACCGTGAAGACGCCTACGACCTGGCGCAAGAGGTATTCCTGCGGGTCTACAACAATCTTCACGCTTTTGATGAAACCATGCGTTTTTCCCCATGGATCTATCGTATCGCGCAGAACTTAGCGGTTGACCATCTACGCAAACGTCGAAACTTGCTGTATCTTGATGAACCGACTGGGGACGATGGAGTCATGTCTTGGCAGGTCGAGAGTTCTGAGCCCGGACCCGAGGCGGTCGTAGAGTTTGAAGATTTTCGGGGGTCGGTAGCCGAGGCACTAAACCAGCTATCTCCCATGTATAAGGCCGTGATGCTGTTACGCTTTGTGCAAGAGCTTCCCTATGAGGATATCGCCCGTACTCTAGATTTACCTCTCACTACAGTAAAAACTCGATTATATCGCGCACGAGAAGCGCTGAGGAAAAACTTAATCAAACAAGGCTATTTTGAAGCATCCCAAGGGGGGACAAAAATTGGATTGTCGTAAGTATCGTGTCTTAATTGAAGTGCATCTCGAATCAGGCTTGCCGAAAGTGCCGCTTCTAGAGCTGGAGCACCATTTGAATGTGTGTTTATGCTGTCGACGATACAGGGATGAATTATCTAGGCTTGAAGAGGCCCTGCAAGACTGTCCCCAAGTGAGAGCCCCGCATGGGTTTACGGAAGCCCTGCTTAAAAAGCTGCCCAAGAATTATGCAAAAGCAATGCCGCGCTATTCATATCTAAGTCCCCGCATACGGGTGGTTGGCGCTGTGGCAGCCTTAGTGCTGTTGCTAGGTTCGCCTCTGTATATTTTAGTGGAATCACCACGGCCAATTGTTGAGTCAAGTGACCTCAATGCGCAGTTTACTATAATCGATAGTACGATAATTGTACCCGAGGGAGCTATTATCTCCGGTGATATACGGGTTTATCACGGTCATCTTAAGATTCTAGGTACCGTGGATGGGAATGTTCACTTGGTCAGTAGCGGCTATACCTTAGAGAGCAGTGGAACAGTAGCAGGTAGTGTAGATGTTGTCAAGTCGTCTTGGTTAGAACGCCTGAAATTTGGGATTGATCAGATACGCCAAGATGCGAAGTCCTATGTCAGAGGAGCGTGGAAGTAAGGGGCTTGTGCCTCTTTTTTCACTTCTGTGCAGGATATTAAAATGTGTGTAGCTAAATACTACCTGTAGCATTCGTGTATATTTTGGGGGAGGTAAGCATCGTGAACGGAAAGATATCACAAGAGCAGTTAGACAAGATAATCCGCGTCTGTGAAGACGTCCTCGCAAAGAACCCCAAGAACGCTACGGCTCATCATGATCTAGCGGTGGCTCTAATGGAGAAGAGGGAATATGAAAACGCCATAAGTCACTTTAAGAACTCAATAGAATTGGCGCCTCGCCACGCCTTAAGTCATTATTTACTTGGCATTGCTTACGCTGAGAAAGGCCTTCTGGACGAAGCAGTTGAGTCTTGGAAACGCGTCTTAGAGTTAGACAAACGCAATGCGAATGCCTACTACTTTCTTGGTAAGGTCTACGCACTTCGCGGCATGATAGATGCTGCTTTACTAAATCTACGCAAGGCAAAGAGTCTTCAACCTGATAACGCCCTGGTTAACAATGTGTTGGCTGAAGTCTATGTGCTAAAAGGGGAACTAGATAACGCTAAAAGTGAATGGGAAGAGGCTGCTCAAAGACAGCCCAAGGACCCTAAACCGCTGCTTAACCTTTGTGCTGTTAGTCTTGACCGCGGCGACTTTGAAGAATGTGTCGCCTACGGTAACAGGGTAATGGAGATCGGTCGTGAAGATGGGACGGTTCGGTTTAATATGGGTTTGGCATTGATGCGTATGGACAGGATGGACGAGGCCCTAAAGAACTTTGAGAGGGCGCATCAATTGGCTCCAGCCGACTTAACTACAATGTTGAACCTCGGCGAGGCTTATGACCGAGCAGGCCGCGCAGAGGATGCCGCTCGTATTTGGAGGAAGGCAGTGGCTGCAGAACCTAGTAGCCCACATCCTTACTATAACATGGGGTTATCGAGTGCCAAGAATAATAAGGGCGATGAGGCCATGGTCCAGTGGAACAAGGCACTCGAAGTTGACCCTCGATACCTGCCGGCTTATCTTGCGCGTGCTAACTACTGGGCTTCGCAGCACAAACCAGATGCCGCCTACAGTGAGTGGGAACGCTTGTTGAAGGTTGAGCCTACTAGTGATTATGCTCGCATGAACATGGTATGGCTGCTTATGAAGTTAGAGCGCTATCAAGAAGCTAAGAATCTTTGTGTAGGTGGCAAGGTTAGCCCTCAAGTCCCGGATACCGTGGTATCACTTGATTCCAGGCGTGATAATCCTATAGAGCAGGGCAACGCCAATGATGCTGATTTTGAAGTGCTACGAGGGTTGGCAGATTTTCGCTTGGGCCATACTACCTTGGCTCTCCATACTTGGACGAAGGTGTATCGTGAGGACCCCGGCGCTTTTCATAGGCAGGGGGCCCTGTTGACATTCGCTCTTCTGGACTCGGATGTTGATCATCTGGGCGCTGAAGCTCGCAGTGACTCCGTTCAAGTGGTGGATACTATTAGAGCCGCAAGGACTGGGCAGGCTAGAGTGCCGATTGTCTCCCAGGAAGCCCACCGACGTAAAGAAGGGTTTTTTGAGGGTATTTTGCGGAAGCTACGGCAATAAGCTATTGAATGGCAAGAGGCATCCGCAGCCGGATGCCTCTTGCTTGACACAGGCAAAGGAGGTGACGACTATGTGGAATACGATTCGCCAAGTTCTAGCCCAAGTGAGGCTGATTGACCTAATTGATATTGCAATAATGTATTACGTCTTTTATCGACTGATCAACCTTATACGTGACACTCGCGCGGTGCAGCTTATTAAGGGCCTCGTGGTGCTACTTATCACTACCGTATTAAGTGACCGGTTTGGATTGTGGACTCTGAATTGGTTGCTAACTAGGGCTATTCAAGCGGGTTTGATTGCGATCCCTATACTGTTCTGGCCAGAACTACGGCGGGCACTAGAACAACTTGGGCGGGCCCGTTTTTTTGGCAAGCGTATCAATTTCATCCCAGATCCACTAGAGGTAGAGCCATTGGTGACGTCTATCGTTCAAGCGGTGGGTATACTCAGCAAAAAGCGCATTGGGGCCCTCATTATTCTGGAGAGAGAGACAGGGTTGACCGAATACACCGAAACAGGCATAGCTATGGACGCATTAGTAACAGCAGAGCTGTTAACAAATACTTTCATTCCTAATACGCCGCTCCACGACGGCGCAGTCATCATTAGGCATGGTCGTTTGACTGCAGCAGGTTGTTATCTGCCTCTGTCAGTCAACCCAGACATCAACAAGGAGCTGGGCACTAGGCATCGAGCGGCGATAGGGGTAACAGAAGAGACAGATGCATTGGCGCTGGTAGCCTCAGAGGAGACAGGCAAGATCTCTCTGGCTGAAGGCGGCCGGCTAACTCGTAACATAGATATTAAAGCATTGGAGCAGTTGTTGCTAGAAGGGCTAAAAACAGAGCGGGTATCTGCCTTCCTGCAATGGGGGGCGAAAGCGTGAAAAAGATATTTCGTCGAGATAATATTGCTCACCATGTATTGGCCCTCGTTTTGGCGTTGGCGTTGTGGTTCTTTGTTAAATCTACGTCGGATCCGGTGCGGCAAGCCGACACTAATTCTCGACGTTTCGCGGGAGTGGCAATAGAGACCCGCAATCGTGCAGCTGAGTTTGACTTAGTACGTTCTATTGCATATACGACAACCTTAAATGTTAGAGCCCCTCAGGATGTTCTGAACAGACTCACTGTGCAGGACCTAGTGGCTTATGTGGACTTGCGTACGTTAAGAGAAGGTACCCACGATCTAAACATTCGCGTAGAACTACCGGCTGGGGTCGAGGTGCTTAGTGCCAATCCGTCTCGAGTGCAGGTTGTCATGGAGCAGATAATTTCCACCCAAGTGCCAGTGGTTCTCTCCTTAACCGGAGTTCCTCCAGCGGGATATTACGCTCCCGCCGGGGCAGTGGAACCTGCTACGGTAGTAGTCACCGGCGGTCGTAGCGCAGTTGGCAACCTAGCACCTTTCATTATAGAGCTTGATGTCTCAAGTCTTAGGGATTCCTTTTCGGCAAGTTTCCCACTAGAGCCCATTAGTACTCAAGGGCAGGCTCTACAACTATCCGTTAACCCCCCTCATGTGCAATATCGGCAACCCATTTATCCTACAAAGATGGTGCCACTAGAGGTTATGGGTGAGGGTGGTTACGCGCCTGGAGTTCAAGAGGTGCGTTTTGAGGTGGATATTCCAGGACTAGAGGTCGCGGCTAGTCCCGAGCGGCTTCAGGAGATAGGGAATATAGTTCTCTCAGTAGATACATCTGAGGTGGTGAAGGACACTACTGTAGAAATTACACCCCAAGCGCCTCCGGGTGGTTATCTTGTTGCACCCTCCAATATCCTAATTCGTATGATAGTGGTATCGAAGCCGTAGGCGAGAAGCTGGCGCATGGAGCATAGCAGACTGATGTCGTTCCTGGTTCTTTGTTCCCTAGTGGAGATCGTACACAGAACACGGTACACAGTACACGGGAGAGCGTGCTTAGTACCTCGTACTTAGTACTTCGTAGAGGGTCATCAGCCTTAAGTCTTCAGAGGAACGGTCTTCTGATGACTGGAGTATGTTGTCTGAAGGAGACTTAATCTCTATATGCTCTTCTAAAGCCTAAAGCCTAAAGCCTTACCCTTAAAGCCCACAGCCCTCTGGCGGCTGGGTTGGCGGGCACGACATGTCGTGCCCCTACACCTTAAAGCCCCTTGGCGGCAATCCCCTAGTGACTTATGACTTATGACCGTTTTGAAAGGAGACAAACCATGCGTATATTTGGTACCGATGGAATCCGCGGCAAAGCTAATACCGAACTAACCCCAGAACTTGCGACTTCCTTAGGGCGGGCAGTTGTATCTGCACTAAGCACGGAGACTGACGTCCCCTTAATTTACATAGGCAGAGACACAAGGGTCTCTGGTGATATGCTTGCCCTTGCGCTAGCCGCAGGGTGCATGTCTGCAGGAGCTAATGTGGTAGACCTAGGCGTATTGCCTACCCCGGCGTTGGCCTATCTCACTAAGAATGGATCGGCCACCATTGGCGCTATGATATCGGCATCCCATAACCCTGCTATAGACAATGGCATTAAGTTTTTTACGCATGCCGGTTTTAAGCTTCCTGACGCCGTAGAGGATACGATCGAGGCACTAGTGCGCAGCCCCGCAGGCGCTATACGTGTAACAGGTGATTCTGTTGGCACATACAGCATCGACACAGGTATGCAGGAGCAGTATTTTCAATATCTTAAGGATACAGCTGCAATATCTTTGCAGGGGCTTAAAGTTGTAGTGGACGCTGCTAATGGAGCGAGCTTCAACTTGGCGCCTCGCCTACTAAATGCTCTCGGTGCAAAAGTTGTGGCTATAAATGCTGTACCTAACGGTATTAACATAAACGTAAAGTCTGGTTCGACCCACCCCCAGGCTCTTGCTGGTAGAGTTATAGAGGCAGGGGCTGATCTAGGCCTAGCGTTTGATGGCGATGCCGACCGTCTTATCGCTTGTGATGCAGACGGTGCAATTGTTGATGGCGACAATATGCTGCATATTTGTGCCATGTACCTTAAACAAACAGGCGACCTTAATCACAAACTGGTGGTAGGCACCGTCATGAGTAACCTTGGTCTTGATGCTGTTTTACAGCGTGAGGATATTTCCCTAATCCGTGCCTCTGTCGGAGACCGATATGTTCTACAAGAAATGTTGGCCTGTGGCGCGGTATTGGGGGGAGAACAGTCTGGCCATTGTATCTTCCTTAACCACAGCACCACTGGTGACGGGATGCTCACAGCAGTTATGTTATTAAAAGCTATGTCTCAAGCGAGGGCTTCTTTAAAACAATTAGCTGCTGGGCTAAAACGTTATCCGCAAGTGCTTATAAATGTCCCAGTTCGTGATAAATGCCAGGCTATGAACAATTTTGACGTAAAGGAGGCGATAGAGAAGGCAGAGATCATGGTTAAAAGCCGGGGTCGTATTTTAGTGCGCCCTTCTGGTACTGAGCGTATAGTTCGCGTAATGGTCGAAGCCGAAACAGAGGATTTAGCTGTTGAGTCAGCAAACGTCGTTGTCGATGCGTTGAATAAACTGTAAGCGCCTGAGCCCTTGACTAAAGATGTTAGGCACGACTGTGGGGAGCTCGCTATCCGCTAACCGCTATCCGCTTTAAGAGCTGAGAGCGGAAAGCTGAGAGCGCTACGCTCTAAACAATCACATCCTGCCAAGGTGCTGACGAGGTGGGGGATTATCGAAATTCGGCGGATGCCCCCCGGTCTGCGGGCGACCGTAGCTTTACTTTTAAAACGGGAGAGTAATTTACCGGACAAGGAGTAAAGCAGTCCGAGAAGTCCATATTTGATAGGAGGACACTTTATGTGTGGCATAGTTGGCTACGTAGGTCAACGGGCAGCCGAAGATGTAATTATCGACGGCCTGCGCCGTTTAGAATATCGCGGTTATGATTCCGCGGGTATCGCCTTATTTAATGAGCAAGAGTTATTTGTAGAGAAACACGCTGGACGGTTATCTGTCCTAGAGGGTTATCTTAGCGCCAACCCTCACCGTGATGCTCGCCTCGGTATTGGGCATACACGATGGGCCACTCATGGGGCACCCAACGATGTCAATGCTCACCCCCACACCGGTTGCACGCCACGTTTTGCTGTTGTCCACAACGGCATAATTGAAAATTATAACGAGTTACGCCGTGAGCTAATGGCACGTGGGCATAGGTTCGTCACTGAGACAGATACTGAAGTATTACCTCATCTGCTAGAGGAGGTTTATGCAGGGGACTTGGCAACAGCCGTATTTGAGGTAGTTGCCAAGCTGCGCGGTGCGTACGCTTTAGCAGTTGTCACGTCAGAAGATCCCAATACGGTTATAGCATATCGGCAAGATAGTCCGCTTATCATTGGCTTAGGCCAAGGCGAGAACTTCTTAGCCTCGGATATACCAGCGTTACTCCCGTATACGAGGCAAACAGTTGTATTGGATGACGGTGATTTGGCCGTACTCAGGAGCTCTGGCGTGAGCTTCTATCGAGAGGGGAAAGAAATCGAAAAAGATATTTTCACAGTCACCTGGGATGAAGTCGCTGCAGAAAAAGCTGGATTTGATCACTTCATGCTTAAGGAAATACATGAACAACCGAAAGCTCTCCGCGATACCCTATCGGGCCGTATCCTAGAGCAAGGCACAAACCTCGCTGAAGAAATCGGTCTAACATCCGACATGATTAAGGGTATTAACCGGGTTGTGGTGGTAGCGTGTGGTACGGCTTATCATGCGGGGCTGGTAGGAAAAACGCTTATTGAGCGACTGGCCCGTATTCATGTTGAAGTAGACTATGCATCGGAGTTTAGATACCGTCAACCAGTGCTTAATCCCAATGACCTAGTAATAATCATCAGCCAGTCAGGTGAAACAGCCGATACTTTGGCAGCACTGCGCGAGGCTAAGCGCCAGGGTTGTACAGTCGTTGCAATTACTAACGTAGTGGGAAGCTCGGTCTCTCGTGAAGGGCAGCACGTTCTCCACACCTGGGCCGGGCCAGAAATTGCGGTAGCTTCTACCAAGGCATATACTACACAGCTTGCCGCTCTCACTTTAATGGCTATTGAGTTAGGTCTAGGGCGCAAGACCCTCAAGGTAACAAGGGCACAAGAACTGCTGAGGGGTCTAAGAGAGATACCCCTGCAGGTAGGAGAGATTATCGCGCAGGCGGAAAAAATCAAGGCTGTGGCCGAGCACGTGGCTAAGAGTGAGCATGTGTTCTTCATCGGCCGTGGACTTGACTTCAACGTGGCTCTAGAGGGCGCACTTAAACTTAAAGAGATTTCTTACATTCACGCCGAAGCATATGCAGCGGGTGAGCTTAAGCACGGCACTCTAGCGTTAATAACTGCAGGCACGCCTGTAATATGTTTGTTTACACAGGCGGAGCTGCAAGAGAAAATGGTTAGTAACGTAGAGGTGGTGCGAGCCCGTGGGGGATACACCGTCAGCATTAGTAGTTGCTGTGCCGACGTAACAGGTACTATTTCTGACGTGGAGATTAGGCTGCCAGAAACCGACCCATTGCTAGCACCGATGCTCTCCGTAGTTCCGCTACAACTTTTAGCCTATTACGCCGCTGTAACTCGTGGCGCTGATGTCGACAAACCTCGTAATCTCGCCAAGAGCGTGACGGTGGAGTAGGCTGAGGAGGGGGACAGGTATCCCTGAGATCACTGATTATACTGAACACACATGTTAAAATACAGTAGTATAGAGAGACCTGTATGTAGGGGGAGTTCTGCGGAACCCCCCTATCTTATAGCACACTGTGCTGGCGTAGTAGGAGCGTGGCGGTTCTATCTTGAGAAGCGTTTTATTAAAGATTCTAGGTACTGTGACTTGAACTGCTTGCTTGCTAGCAACTGCTTAGCCGGAGGCAGTTTTAATATAGCTCCCAGTAGTGCGGCAGAAGCCCGATGGCTGAAGAGAACTTGATTATCAAACACGAGTTGTTCGAGGGTGCCTTTATCTATAGCGTTCTGTAGTATTCTGTGCACTGAGTTAAGTGGAGTTATCACCCTAGCGGCTCTAGGCGTTAGCTGAAGGGCAGAGAAACCACAGGCGCGTATGCATACGCCACACCCCAAACAACGTTCTCCGTCTATACGCACCTCCTCGTCTATGCTAATAATCCCTAGTGGGCAGATTCTAACGCACTTACCACAAAGAGTGCACTCTTCCTGCTGTAGTTTTGGTAGAAAGTTGGTTGTGTGGACAGGTCTAAGCATAGAGAACTTGCGCTCAGCTACGAGAGCCTCGCAACAACAACCGCAGCAGTTGCAGATAAAGGATACATTTTGGCGCACATTTTCACCACACTGTACCAAATTATGCTCATAGGCCTGTGCTAAGAGTTCGAGCCCTTCACTCTTGTCTACTAACCTGTTGTATTCGTGTCTTGCCAAAGAGGCAGCAGTGGTACCAAAGGTGAGGCAGATATTCAGGGGTGCATCGCAAGACTCTCCAACGTGCTCCATTTTATGACGACAGTAACACATCCCCACGCCGATATGTGAAGCAGTCTTGATTACTTCGCTAGCCCGCTCAAAGCTAAGGATATACACACCGTTGTCTTCTAGAGCGCTCTCGTTAACGAATACTCTGCCGAGAGGAGGGTCAAGCGAAAAAAGATCTTTTACGAATTCGTCTTCTACATTGAGGTATTGGTAGAATAGTTCAGCTAGCAGTTTTTGGTCTACGTCACCTCGTACCCGCATAAGTGAGAACTCAAAAAACCCTGCCATGGGAGGGGGAAGAGTGTAAACTACTTCTCCCTTTTGTTCCGCATCAAGAAGGAGAGCTCGCGAGCAGAGCTTTTCCAAAATGTTCTGAGCTTTGCCCACAGGAAGTTTCCACCTCTTAGCTGCAGTGATAGCAGTAAAGGGCACAACTGGTAATCTCGCCACTAGTTCAGCTTCATACGGTGAAAATAACAAACGCAAAATCTGGTACAATAGTTCCGAAGGTGGGGCGCCTTGGGGCAGCTTATTTAACCGTTGTGTGAGCTGAGAATAACCGTCGCGCGTGGTATTATGTGCCAATGGTGTCAACTCCTTTGTGGTTATTAGCCAGTAGAAAGTATGACTTAGGGTCAGGTAGTGAGCAATAAGCATTGAGCAGTGAGCACTGAGCAGTGAGCACTGAGCGCTGAGCGCTGAGCATGAGCATGAGCATGAGGAACGAGGAACCGTAGAGGAGTGACCAAAAGTGATCGGTATTGGTATTGATATTACTCCTATCGAACGCATTTCTGGAATGCGTGAGAAATATGGCGATAAATTTCTGGAGAAACTCTTGGCCCAAGGGGAGCAAGGCGGGAACGCAGAAACTCTAGCCGGTCTGTGGGCTGCTAAGGAAGCGGTAGCAAAGGCCCTAGGTTCAGGTTATAACGGATTTGGTCCGACGGACATTTGTATTTCGCGTGATGCCTTAGGTGCTCCATCAGTTGATCTGCGTGGCAAGGCCGCAGAAATTGCCTTATCCCGCGGCATAACAACCGTTAAGCTCTCAATATCTCATGCCGCAGGCTTGGCAGTGGCATGTGCAGTCACTTTAGAGTAAGAGTATCCACAGCCAAACTAAGTCATAATAACCTCAGGTGGCATTATATTGTGAGGTGTTTTTGTGAGGTGTTGGTTGTGTGGTGTGTTGGTAGTGGTACTGGTAATAAGTGTTGCCGGATGTACGTTCCGGCAAACTAGAACTAGTTTGCTTGAGTTGATGCTTGAAAAAATCTATGAGGTAGAGTCCTATCAGCTGGAAGCAGATATGGAAATTGGCGGTCAGATTTATCAAGTCAGGCAGTGGTTTTTAGCTCCTGATAAATTGCGTACGGTTATGTATCAAAGCACGGGCCTTGAGCAGATAGTCGTCAGTGTGGCGGGCTCGTCCGCGGCGTACTATTCGGCTACAAAAGAGTGGGTGAGCCTAAGAGAGCCTAATACAGGGCCTTTCCCCTGGGGTATGCCTCTCTTGTTGTTGTTAGCGGAGCTGGCTAAGGAAAACACTACAATTACTGATACCTTCAGTTCAGTAAAGCTAGCAGTTAAAGCTCAGTCAGGCTGGGATAATTGTGAGGTAGTCATCTCTAAACGTACAGGTCTACCTGAGTCGTGCACGTTGGTAAAGGGTACAGACAGTGTTAAACTAAGGGTGAACTCTCTAGTCCTGAATCCAAGGCTTGCAGAAGACTTGTTCAGACTCGGGCGTTAGCCCATTTTTTTGTTTTCAAGCAGGTTGATAGATATACTCGTAGAACTGATATGGATGAAGGAGTGAAGAGACGTGCAGTATATCCGTCCAACTACCGCCGATATTTCATTAGATAATATTTCCTTTAACGTGCAAGCAGTTCGCAGTATTCTTCCCGCAACAGTAGAAATAATGGCTGTGGTTAAAGCTGATGCCTATGGGCATGGCGCTACTGAGGTTGCTGCCTCAGCCCTATCAGCAGGCGCCACCCGTTTGGGAGTAGCGATAGTCGACGAAGCGGTAGAGCTGCGCAGAGCGGGTATAGGAGCTCCCATCCTCATCCTAGGCCATACTCCACCTGAGTCTGCTGAACAGGTTGTAAAATTAGGCCTTGTGGCAACAGTATTTGAGCGCGAGTCGGCACAGGCGTTGTCTAGTGCAGGCACGCGCCTAGGACGCCGCGTCAAGGTTCATATGAAAATTGATACCGGCATGAGTAGGCTTGGGGTTCGCCCAAAAGAGGCAGTGCCTTTTGCAGAGTTCCTAGGGCAGTTACCGCATGTCGAACTGGAGGGCGCGTTTACCCATTTGGCGTCAGCTGACGCGTCAGACCTTTCTGCTGCCCGACAACAGCTTAGCCTGTTTGGTGATGCCTGTACTAAGCTTGGGGCTAGGGGTCACCGTCTACTGCGTCATGCTGCTAATACTGCGGCCGTATTGGCGTTGCCAGACAGCAACTTCGATATGGTGAGACTAGGGCTAGGTCTTTACGGTATGTACCCCAGCGAGCATCTGCGCAAGGCTTTGCGGTTGCGTCCTGCTATGTCACTTAAGTCACGTATAGCCTTCCTTAAATGGGTCGAAGATCAGACCCCCATTAGTTATGGTGGCACTCATATAACGAGTGGACGTAGGCATATTGCTACAGTTCCCATCGGATACGCTGATGGCTATTCCCGGCGATTATCAAATGCGGCGCAAGCCATAGTGCACGGCAAGCGCATACCGTTGGTGGGCAAGGTGTGCATGGATCAGTGCATGTTTGACGTTACTGACGTTAGTGTCGTGGCGGGCGACGAAATAATTTTGATGGGTTCCCAAAATGGGGCAGATATTACTGTAGATGAGCTCGCGGAACTCATGGGTACGATTAACTATGAGGTCACATGTTTAGTTAATAAACGAGTCCCACGCGTGTTTTGGCGCAATGGTCAGGCAGTCAGGGCCCGTACTTTATTGGGACGTAGCTAGCTATAAGGAAATATGATGAAATGAGCGGGTAGGCGTATGAACTCCCCGTTTGTTGACACACTTATATTAGCGTATATATAATCAGTATATATATATGCATGTCCCCAAAGCTGAAAGAGGTGTGGCAACATGGCGATTACGAAGCGAATTATGATTACCCTTCCTGATAGTCTACTCGCAGAGGTTGACGGTTTTGTTGCCGAGACCAAGGGGAATCGCAGTGAGCTTATTCGTGACGCCATGCGCTTTTACCTGCAGACTCAGCATTATCATAGGTTGCGTGACGTGCTTAAAAGAGGTTATTTGGAGATGGCAGAGACAAATTTGTCATTATCCGAAGAGAACCTGCTCTTGGAAAATGAGGCTATGGAGAGAATGCCGGGCAGAAGAGCGTCTGGAGTGAACTGAGTTTGAATATCAAGCGTGGCGACATTTTCTATGCCGACCTAAGCCCTGTTGTGGGCTCTGAGCAAGGTGGAGTTCGCCCAGTCTTAATTATACAGAACGATGTTGGTAATAAATATAGTCCTACAGTTATAGTGGCTGCCATAACATCGCAGATAGATAAGGCGCGACTGCCCACCCATGTAGAGGTGTCCGCAAGCGAGACAGGCCTAGAGCGAAACAGTGTCGTTCTTTTAGAACAAGTCCGTACTATTGATAAACAGAGGCTGACACATAAAATCGCCCATCTAGAAACAGAGGTGATGGAGCGCGTCAGCGCAGCTTTAGAAATAAGCCTAGGGATTATTCCCTTCTAAAATAAAGGCCTGAGAGTGACCTCGGGCTTTTTGTTTTCTGTGACAGGAAACTGCCCGACATTAGAGAAAATAAGCATGAGAGGAGGATGGGATGATGTTTTTAAAAGACATGCCTCGCGTCAAACTAGCTGCTTTACCAACGGCACTGGAATATGTTCCTAGGCTAAGCCAAAACTTAGGCATCGAGCTGTATCTAAAGCGTGATGACAACACTGGCTTAGCTGTTGGTGGTAATAAAGCGAGAAAGCTTGAATACTTGGTAGGGGATGCCTTAGCAAAGGGCTGCGACACCCTGATTACAACAGGTGGACCGCAGAGCAACCACTGTCGGATGACAGCAGCTGCTGCAGCCAAGGCAGGGTTAGATTGTCATCTTGTGTTCACAAGCCAGGATATAGCAGTACGGCAGGGCAACTTATTGCTTGATGAGCTATTAGGCGCGAACCTACATTTTCTAGGTGTTGATGACGGCATATTAGCAGGCGAAAGAATGATTGAGTTAGCAGAGCAATTAAAGCAGCAGGGCCAGAAACCCTACATCGTTCCACTAGGGGGTTCTAGTCCTGTTGGCGCTGCAGGTTACATTCGGGCAATAAAAGAGTTAATGGATCAGACGGACCTTGCAGGCATCTCTGTCGAGTATATTATTCATGCTTCGGGGTCAGCTGGTACACAGGCGGGTCTTCTTGCAGGTGTAAAGGCGTTTAACTTGCCCATCAAGGTTTTAGGTATGAGTGTTAGTAGACCCAAGCAGCGCTTGAGTGGCGAGGTTTTTAACTTATGTCGGGACACCCTTAGTAATGCTGGTTTCAATACTACCGTCACCCCAGAAGAGGTGGTCGTGTACGATGAATATGTAGGCAATGGTTACGGTATACCCACTGAGCTCTCTATAGAGGCACTTAGACTATTTGCTAAACTAGAGGGGGTAATTCTTGATCCTGTCTATACAGCTAAAGCCGGAGCAGGGTTATTAGACCTTACCAGAAAAGGTATTATTCCCAATGATTCAAGTGTACTTTTCTGGCACACCGGCGGTTCGCCGGCACTATTTGCAGAACAAGAATTGCATTGGAGGCCACGCGCATGAAGCCAATAATAGGCATTACGTGCTATCACGATTATAGCGCTGGTGTGCACCGCCAAAATGATACATATATCAGTGCTATCAACAAGGCTGGTGGCATCCCCATATTATTGCCTTGTCTTAAGTCTGAGTCCGACATCTTACAGCATCTAAATATTATAAATGGGTTAGTTGTAAGCGGGGGACCTGATGCAGACCCAGTCTATTTCGGAGAAGAGCCTCACCCCGCCTTGGGCAATATCCATCCCACCATGGATGCTTACGAAATACCGCTGATTCAAGAAGCGCTAAAGCGGGATATGCCCATCTTAGGTATTTGCAGGGGCGAGCAGATGCTCAATATTGCGGTCGGAGGCACCTTGATTCAAGATATCCCCGCGAGCATTAAAAGTCCCCTTAAGCATCGGCAAGATGCACCGCGACACTATATGACGCACAGCGCGACTGTTACCGCAAACACTAAACTGGCACAGATTTTAGGGCCAGGCATGTTGCGGGTCAATAGTTTTCATCACCAGTCAGTGAAAGATGTGCCATCAGGGTTTGTCATCTCAGCTAGTGCTCCGGATGGCGTTATAGAAGCCATTGAATCAGTGCAGCACACCTTTGCTCTCGGGCTGCAATGGCATCCTGAAGGCATGTGGAATGTAGAAGACAATTACGACGCCCTGTTTAACGCCTTGGTGGGGGCTTCGATAAACTATGTCAGGCGAAGGTAACGCTAGACCAAGGGATAGGATTTAAGTTATTCGTCGCTAATAGGGTGGTGGGAGAGATGGCAACATTGCACAGCTGAAAGGAGGGATTAACATGGCGAATAAAAAAAATAAAATAACTCCTACTATTGAACCCCAAAGAAACCAGGGGAATACCAACATAAGGGGTGAAGAGCTACTCGCCTGGACTGTCAGTCCTTTGCGACGTGATCCACGCAAGGCAAAGATTTTTTTTGCCAGTACCCTTGCCTTCTTAGCTCTTGTATATGTAGCCTATTGGGATTTGATGTGGGTGGCATTTGCTACAGTGCTTATGGTCGGGGCATTTAACAATTTCATTTTCCCCTCACGATATCGCCTCACCACTGTAGGAGTAGAGCAAGGGGCCGGTCTGGGTTATTCCTTTAAGCCATGGTCAGCGTTCTTAAAAGTGGTAAAATTTAAAGATGGGGTACAACTGAGCCATGGCAAGGGCAAACTGCGCAATCGCCTTAATCCGGGCATGTTCGTCTATTTTGGGGAAGATAACAGTAGTGAGATTCTTAGGATAGTCGATAAATACATCAGTCAGGAAAGCCAGACTACGTTGTAGTTCTGAAAGAGGGGCCCTACTTGAGAGCTTTTAGACAGCCCCTATTTGAAAATTATGAAAGGGCAGGTGAAAAACATGGTGTTATCGGGTCTGCAAGATCTAAAGCCAGAGCGCCGTGATGAGATTCTCTTGGCAATCGCTAAGAAAGTAGAGAAGTACAACCTTATTACACCGGCAATCCTTTTTCTTCAAATGAGTAAGCCACTCTCGTTTGTGGGCAGCCAAGCTGTGTTGTTTAGTGCCCCCATCGCAGGAGCGTTTATTGACGAAAGACTGATTGAGGACTTCGGGCAAATTATGGCTGATAGAGAAAATGTAGAGAGATTGTTGACTTTACTCGAAGACCGTGAGGAAATTAGGGCGAAGCAGGAAAAGCTCGAAAAAGATCAGAATAAGCTTGAGAAAGCACGAACTAAGCTCGAAAAAGGTCACAAAAAAATCGACAATTGAACAAGAAGACGCACATCGGGAAACCGATGTGTTTTTTCATTTTTTAAGAAGGAGATTATTTTTTCTCGTCGTATATTGTATACCTGTGGACTTTAGAGCACTGGTTTGTGGTCGACAGGAAACTTTGTTATAATTTTTTCATGGTCGAGATACCTGAAG
This sequence comes from Bacillota bacterium, assembly GCA_009773495.1. Classification (GTDB taxonomy): domain Bacteria; phylum Bacillota; class UBA994; order UBA994; family UBA994; genus WSXW01. Next base: position 46,576 of record WSXW01000006.1, on the reverse strand, counting down.
TGGTAAAGGAGGATAAGCAAAATCATGGAGCAGAATCGTAAACTTAGATCGATACTTGCTACAGACTGCGGAAGTACTACTACGAAAGCAATTTTCATTGAATTGCAAGATGGAGTATATCGTTTGGCTTGTCGTGGTGAGGCACCAACAACTGTAGAAGCTCCTTTTGAGGACGTTACAATGGGAGCTCGTAACTCTATCCGTGAGATCGAAGAACTATTAGGGCGCACCTTCCAAGATGAGAGTGGCATTATTACCCCTCAGCGTGATGCTAAAGTAGGCGTAGATATCTATCTGTCTACAAGTTCTGCTGGTGGCGGTTTGCAGATGATGGTAGCCGGTGTTGTTAAGCAGATGTCTGCTGAGTCTGCAGAGCGTGCGGCATTAGGTGCGGGTGCAATTGTCATGGATGTGATTGCTATCAATGACGGTCGCCTACCATATCAAAAGATTCAGCGCATCCGTCAGCTTCGCCCTGACATGATCCTTATGTCCGGAGGCATTGATGGCGGAACAGTTACCCACGTGGTGGAATTAGCTGAGCTTATTTCTGCGGCTGAACCCCGTCCACGTTTGGGTATCGGGTTCCAGCTACCTGTCATATACGCCGGAAACAAAGATGCTCGTAAGCATGTCGATAGTACTTTAGGTGAAAAGGTTGACTTGCGCATAGTGGACAATCTTCGTCCTGTACTAGAGCGTGAAGTACTAGGTCCAGCTCGTGAGGAAATTCATAATCTCTTCATGGAGCACGTTATGGCCCAGGCTCCTGGCTATAATAAACTCATGAGTTGGACTGATGTGCCGATCATGCCCACTCCCGGTGCTGTAGGTAAGATGATTCAGACTACCGCTGCACAGAAAAACATGCCCGTTGTGGGTGTAGATATTGGCGGAGCTACTACAGACATATTCTCCGTTTTTGCTGACACATTTAACCGTACAGTTAGTGCCAACCTAGGTATGAGTTATAGTATTTGTAATGTAATGCTTGAGGCTGGCCTTGATAATATCATGCGCTGGGTTCCGTTTGACATTGACTCGGCAGACCTGCGCAACCGTATCCGTAACAAGATGATTCGACCCACTACGATTCCTCAAACTATGCAGGACCTCATTATTGAGCAAGCTATTGCGCGTGAAGCTCTTCGCCTCGCGTTTGAACATCACAAGTCCCTTGCAGTAGGTCTCCGCGGTGTACAAAAAGTGCGTGACATCAGTGAAGCCTTTACGCAATCGGGCTCTGGCGCTACCCTCGTTAACGTACAAGAACTAGGTATGATCGTAGGCTCGGGTGGAGTTCTCTCTCATGCACCTCGCCGCGCCCAGAGCGCTTTGATGATGCTAGACTCATTCCTGCCAGAGTTCTTTACTCAGCTCGCTGTCGATAGTATCTTCATGATGCCTCATCTGGGTGTTTTGTCTACTGTTAACCCTGAAGCTGCTCAGCAAGTATTTGATCGTGACTGTCTTATTCGTTTAGGTACTGCCATTGCTCCCTCGGGCATTGCCAAGGAAGGCGAAGAGTGCGTAACAGTGAAGGTTACTACATCAACCGGCAAAACCCATGAAGTTAAGGCAGCCTATGGTAGCATACATCTTATTCCGTTGGCAGAGGATGAAACTGCAGAGGTTCATGCTAAACCTTCTCGCAACTTTGACCTAGGCAAAGGCAAGGGGCATGAAGTTCACCAGAAGGTTGAAGGCGGTACTGTTGGTCTGATCATCGATGCTCGTGGTCGTCTGCCCTTGGGGCTACCAACGGATAAGGCCAAACGCATCGCGAAGTTGGTCGAGTGGATCAGAGCGTTAGATGTTTACCCGATGGATATTCTTGAGAAGTACCTTGGTTAAGGGAGGAGTGAATTAAATGGCTAGTGCATATACACCTGGATTGCTTGTAGCAGAGTCGATTATGGTGCGCAAGCGCCGCCGCCTCCCCATCGCCGGCGAGGTTATGGTAAAAATAGGCGACGTGGTTAAACCACATGACGTAATCGCCCGTACCCAAATCCCTGGCGACCCTGAAACCATCAATATTGCTAACCAACTTGGACTTGAAGGCGACGAGATCATGGAGTTCATGGTCGTGAAAAAGGGAGACAGCATTAAGAAGGGCCAACCTATCGCTATCAAGAAGTCCTTTTTCGGTCTTTTCAAAAATGAGATAGTTTCTACCGTTGATGGTACAATCGATATCATTTCTGAGGTTACCGGTGTTGTTACCATGCGTCGTCCATCTGTTCCTGTATCAATCCCGGCCTACATTCACGGCAAGGTAGTAGAGATTTTGCCTAGGGAAGGTGTAGTTATTGAAACCCCGGCAGCTCTTATCCAAGGCATTTTCGGCGTAGGTGGCGAGACGCAGGGGACTCTTGAGTTCGTGGCTAAAGATAACAGTGAAATTCTCTCCGGCGACAAGATTAAGCCTGAACACAAGGGTAAAATTATTGTGGGTGGTTCGCTTGTTACTGCAGAGGCTCTTAAAAGAGCGGCAGAGCTTGGTGTTGCCGGTTTGGTCGCTGGCGGCATCATTGATAAGGACCTTATTGAATACCTCGGCCATGATATCGGCGTGGCTATCACCGGCGCCGAAGATATCCCCATCACTGTCATCCTCACCGAGGGCTTCGGCCAAATCAACATGGCAGATAAGACTTTTAGCCTGCTCAAGTCGCTTAACGGTAAGGTAGCTTCTATCAACGGCGCTACCCAGATCCGTGCAGGTGTAATGCGTCCGGAGATTATCGTTCCGTCCTCCGAGCTCCATAGTGTTATGGAGAGAGATACAGAGGGTGGTATGGAATTCGGTACACCCGTTCGCATTATTCGTGAGCCTTATTTTGGCAAGCTAGCTACAGTCAACAGCCTTCCACCTGAGCTGCACGTAATTGAGACAGGGGCTAAGGTTCGTGTTCTTACTGCTAAACTGCGATCTGGCGAGATTGTTACCATTCCCCGTGCTAACGTTGAGTTAATCGAAGGCTAGAGCTAATAACCGAATTCAAAAGGTACCCGGAGCTAGTGCCCCGGGTACCTTTTTCATGTAATGGAACGGAGTGCTCCCAGTTTCTGGTTCTTAGTTTCTCGTGGAGCCGTACACAGAACACGCCTAAAATCATCTCCTCAATGCTCAACGCTCACAGCTCGTTGCGTGCTAATTCCTCCACATTTTGCGCATAATATGGATATAAATCGCAAGGGAGGTTTACCATGCTAGAGCTTACCCCAGTCCCACAGCCAAAATCCGAAAAACAGGACCAGCTAATCGAAGCGATGGCCCAAAAGGTTCATAAATATGGTATGGAAGTACCAGCTATATTTTTAGGGGAAATGATGAAGCCCGCCTCGTTTGCCCTAGGGCAGACAATGCACGCATTTGGTTTTATCCCAGCAACGTACGGACTTTCGGAGGATATGATGCACCAACTAGGGTTTATCTTAGATGACAGGCAGAAGCTCGAGAAGTTTCTAGTGCGGGTAGAGGAATTGGCGAAACAGCGTTAGGTACGGCACATGGTATATGGCACATGGAGGCGTAGAGCGTTTCCAGATCTCAGTGCTGGTTCCTGTTTCTAGGTCCTAGTGGGGACGTATACGCGGGGTTCTAAGTGTGTAGCCCCGGGTCACCGACGGCACCGACCCGGGAATGTCTGCCCCATGGCTGCTACTCCGACTTCGGTCGGGCTCAGGTTAATCACGTCCTGGTTCCCCTGCCTCCCTAGAAGCTGTGGGCAACGCCCTCCACTCTGCTACTACAATTCCGAGCACAATTAACCCTCCGCCTACTATGCCTAACGGTCCGAGGATTTCGCCTGCCAATAGGTAGCCAAACAGGCCGGCAAAAACCGGCTCTGCCGAAAAGATGAGTGCAGTGTGGCTGGTGCTAGTAAACTGCTGCATCTTGCACTGCAAATAGAAGGCTAGGCTAGTAGCCAAGAGAGCAGTGAGCAAGATGGCAAAGAGGGTTTGTCCACTAAACGTCACTGGGCGTGGTTCAAAGACTAAAGCCAAGGGCCAAAAGCTAAGTGCAGCAACTCCCACCATGCCCACCGCAAAAGAGAGCGGGGGGACTTTGTCTGCAGTTCTCCCCACGAGGATAATCTGCACAGCAAAGCTAACGGCACAGCCTAGCACTAAGAGGTCGCCTATGTTAAAGGGGTTGCTGGAAGTGCCACTCATGAGGAGTAGCCCGATAGTGGCTAGTAGTACCCCTGTGGTTACGTATTTGCCAGGCCATTTCTGTCGTATGACACTCTCAAATAGCGGCACTAAGACTACAGCCAAGCCAGTTATAAAGCCAGCCCTCGAGGCGCTGGTATGCAGTAAGCCAAAGGTTTGTAAGGCGTATCCCAAGCCTAAGGCAATGCCCGGTATGATTACCAGCGACCAGTGCTTAGATAGCCCCCTGAGCGTATTAGGAATTAGCATGAGGGCTGCAGCCGCGAGGGTAAAGCGTATGCCTAGAAAATAAAGAGGCGGCATCTCACGGATTACATCCTTGACCATCACGAAGGTTGCGCCCCAAACTAGGGTTACAAATAGGAGCGATATATCCGCCACCCACTGTGAGATCTTGTTGTTGTTCATATCTTCGCCTCCTCTGTAGTCTATTGTCGAGGGAAGAGGCTAGGATGTCAATGACCAAGGAGAAGCCAGTAGAAAGCTATCCAGGCAGGTTGAGACCTGCCTTTTCTGTTGATATAATTAGTAATACCATAACAAGGAACGAGGCACGATGCAAATGCAAATCAAGGACCTAGGCGAATTTGGGCTAATAAAAGCTTTGCTACGCGATCAACCTCACTTTGAGGGCGTCATTGTTCCGGCAGGAGATGATGCAGCAGTCGTTGAAATAACCTCTGGAATGCGTATTGTCTATACCTGCGATTGCATGGTTGAGGACGTGCACTTTTTAGCTACAGCGAGAGGTGAAGACGTTGGTTTTAAGCTCCTAGCCAGTAATATCAGTGACATCGCGGCTATGGGGGGCAAGCCTAGGTTCGCCGTCATAACCTTAGTAGCTCCCGGTGAGACTTTGGTTGAATGGTTGCAGGATGTTTATCGTGGCCTAGGCGAGTGTTGTGTCCTCTACGGCGTGGCGCTCGTGGGGGGAGACACGAGCAGGGGGCCGAAAATAATGCTCAACATCGCTCTCATCGGCGAAATTGAGCCGGGGAAAGAAATGCTCCGTAAGAATGCGCAGGTGGGGGATTTAGTATGCGTCACCGGTCCCTTAGGAGGGAGCGCGGCGGGACTCAGAGTAGTAACAGGGAAGGTTCCGCGAGGCTTGCCTGTAGCTCCCTACGTTTTGGCTAAGCATTACCAGCCGCACCCACGTGTAGAAGAAGGCCAGGCATTGACTCGCTTAGGCTGTAAATGCGCTAACGATATCTCCGATGGTCTCGCTAGTGAGGCGCTAGAAATAGCGGAAGCCAGCGGTGTATCGATCGAGCTAGTAGATGAAGATATACCTATCTGCTCCAAAGCCGAGCAGATTGCTAAGCACAGTGGCGAGGATCCCCTAGGTTATGCCTTATACGGGGGAGAAGACTATGAGCTTGTGTTCTGTATAGCACCAAGCCTATTACCACATCTAATCCAGGTATTGCCAGGAGCAAGTGTGGTCGGTACTGTTAAGAGGGGGCAGGGGGTATCATTGCTCTCGGCTTCTGGCGCAAGACCTATTAACACGGCGTACAACCATTTTAATAAAGGGGATTTATGATGAATAGCCTAACGACACGTACAGCACTAGAGTTACAGCAGGCAGGCGAACATTTAGGACAGTTGGCCATGGGTGGTGAGGTCATAATTCTCTCGGGAGAACTAGGAGCGGGTAAAACAACTTTTGCGCAAGGCGTGGCGCGGGGATTGGGGGTTACAGACTACGTAACCTCGCCCACGTTTACGCTTATACACACTTACCACGGCAGGCTTACCTTGGTTCACTGTGATTTTTATCGACTGAAGAATTTACAAGAGGCGATGGATATAGGCTTCCTAGATTACTTGGTTTCTGACAGTATCGTACTTATAGAGTGGGGTGAGGCTTATATAGAACTAATGCCAAAGGACTACCTACACATAACTATAGAACCTCATGGCGAGGGGCGACTCCTGCAAGTAAGTGAGGGAAATAGTGTTTTAGAGAAATGGGTGAGCACGTGGCAATCTTAGCACTAGACACCACCACTGTTGTAGCAACAGCAGCCATAGTCAGGCAAGGTTATGTTTTAGCTGAAGTCGCACTTGGCGTGCAGCGCAACCACGCTGAGCGAATTCTGCCAGCGATCGATTTTATTATGCGAGAGGCAGGCCTTAAGCCTTCGCAACTAGCGCGCGTTGCCGTTTGCATCGGCCCGGGTTCTTTTACCGGTCAACGAATAGGTTTGAGCTTGGCTAAGGGATTAGCTGAAGGATTAGGGATACCTCTTGTTCCGGTTTCTACCTTAAAATTACTCGCTGAGCAACTGTCCATGTTTGAAGGCATAGTAGTACCGCTGCTCGATGCACAGCGTAATGAATATTATGGGGCCGTTTTTAGATCTCGAGGGGGGGTGGTTGAGCGACTGGTAGCCGATCAAACCTTCAATCGGCAGGAGCTAGGATCATTACTTAGTAATTATAGTGGCGAACCCGTCATGCTAACGGGAGAAGCTGCAGAAGAGGCAGGATTAAAGCAGAGCTTAAGGGTCGCGCCACCACCTTGGCGCATGCCGCGTGCGTCGGTCTTAGGTCTGCTCGCTGAAAACACCCAGGGTGTCGACTCTAAAGCAGTGATACCGAATTACATTCGGTCATCATCAGCTAAGCCAAGAAAGAACGGTGAGTAGTATTGCATGCAGATAACAGTATGGTTAGTGACGCCACCGTTGCGGTGCAGTTTAACCCCATGGTATTAGAGGACATAGACGACGTCTTGGTAATTGAACAGAGGTCGTTTCTGACGCCTTGGTCGCGGAACGCGTTTGTGGGAGAGCTGACTCAAAATCCTGTAGCCTTCTACTTGGTGGGTAGAGTAGGCGGGCGCATCGTCTGCTACGCTGGCTCCTGGCTAATTCACGGCGAGGCACATATCACAAACATAGCCGTGCACCCAGATTATAGAGGCTTTAACATTGGTGAATCGACGTGCCGCGCTCTGCTTGAGGAAGTGGCTGCGCGTGGCATGGTTAAGGCTACTCTTGAGGTGCGAGCTTCGAACATCGTAGCGCAAAAACTTTACCATAAACTTGGCTTTAGCTCGGCAGGCATTAGGCCTGGCTACTACACAGATACCAATGAAGACGCCATTATTATGTGGAAGAATTATATCGATCAAGAGGAAGACCAGTAATGGCGAAGATAATACTGGCTATAGAAACTAGCTGTGACGAGACATCTGTGGCAGTAGTGGCCGACGGCAGTAAAGTCTTGAGCTCTATCATCGCTTCCCAGATAGAGGTACACCGCGCCTATGGCGGGGTAGTGCCAGAAATCGCCTCGCGACAGCACATCGAGAACATTAGCTTTGTGGTGCAGCAAGCGCTCGTTACTGCTGGAATAGGTTTGTCTGACCTTGCGGCGGTTGCTGTTACCCACGGGCCTGGTTTAGTCGGTGCTCTCTTAGTGGGTCTTTCCTACGCAAAGGGTTTAGCTTACAGCCTGGGTATTCCCCTTGTCCCGGTGCATCACCTCGAAGCCCACGTCTATGCCAACTTCCTGTTGCCTGAGCCGCCACAGTTTCCCCTAGTTTGTTTGGTGGTGTCCGGCGGTCATACAGATATCTTCTATTTACGCGGCCATGGTGACTTTGCCATACTCGGTCGTACTAGGGATGATGCCGCTGGAGAGGCCTTTGATAAAATTGCGCGCGTGCTAGGTTTGCCTTATCCAGGAGGGCCACACTTAGAACAATTGGCTTTGTCTGGGAAGGCTTTGCTACCGTTTCCCCGCTCTTGGCTGGAGGAGGGCAGCCTCGACTTCAGCTTCTCCGGCCTCAAATCGGCAGTGCTTAACTACATTAATAATGCTAAGCAGAGAGGGGAGGGGTTTAGCGAGTCTGATGTAGCGGCTAGTTTTCAACATGCGGTGGTCGAAGTCCTAGTCGCAAAATCACTAGCTGCGGCTAAAGCGAGGGAGGTCAAGAATCTTTGTTTAGCTGGCGGTGTATCGGCTAATAAGTTTTTGCGAGCCGCTATGGCTACAGCTTGTGGGAATGCTGGGATTTCATTTTCTGTACCAGAGTTCGTTTATTGTACAGATAACGCGGCGATGGTTGGGGCCGTGGCTTACCATCGTTTGCATGCAAATCAGGTAGCGGATTTAAGCCTCAATGCTCATTCAGTGTTACCACTGACCCCTTGGGCCTGTGGATAACGCCTCACAAACCCCTTGTCCGAGTCCATAAAAACTGTGGATAACTAGGCAAAAGCCCAGAAAAGCTGACAGGTACGGGCTCATAATTGTGGATAACTCTGTGGGCAATGTGGACAAGGAACATGTTATGTAAATTAGAGGGGGTTTTGTTGTGTCTGAGGTGCGCAGCCTGATGATCCAGGCCTTACAGCAAGGAATCTTGCCAATTACCTCACAGTGCAATGTTAAGTGCCTGTTTTGCAGTCATCGATTTAACCCTCCCGGCGTTAAGACGTATAGTTTTTTCGCCCGCAGTGTCAGCGAGATTAGGGAAGATGTGGCTCTTGTCAAACGTCTTAAGACCATAACTATGGGGGAATCCGTTACGACCTTAATTGAAGGCGAACCTTTATGCCATCCCGAGTTTACGGCCATTATGTCCTTAGTCCGCGATCATTACCCCCATGCGCTGATTAGGCTGACCACTAATGGGGTTCTCTTGACGGAGTCTATACTGCAGCAGCTTAAGGAGCTAGGCTCAGTGGAGCTTACGCTCTCTCTAAACAGCGCAACGACTAGAGGGCGTGCTGCATTAGGCCTATCTGAGGCAGATACATTGCTCTCACTACTCTCTCGCCTCGCGGATTATGTACCGTGGCACGGTAGTGTGGTGGCGATGCCGCATCGCGTAGGTCTAGAAGATGTCGCTCAGACACTAGAGGAGTTATGCATGGCTGGGGCGCGCACCGTCCGCGTTTTCGTCCCGGGATTCACTCGTTTGGCTCCTGTTGACTTAGTACCAAGCGCTGAAGATATGATGCAGGTCAAAAACCTAGTACAAGCAACGCAAACCCGCTTTGCCACTCCTATCCTACTTGAACCCGACTACATAAACGATTTGCTTCCCATTGTGCAGGGAAGCATGGACAACAGCCCAGCCCGTGAAGCAGGATTTGTGGGTGGCGAACTTGTTCATGCAGTCAATGGGGAGCGCCCACGCTCCCGTGTGCACGCTTTTAATCTAGTTGAGGCTGCAGAGAACCCCACAATTCGCTACAAGCGTGGCGTGGGGGAATTGGTAGTCACAGTAGCAAAAGCCAGGGGTGAGAAGAGCGGCTTGGTTATGCAATATGATATGTCGCCGCTAGAAATGGATGACTTGCTCACAACTGTGGAGGAGGCAGTCTTCCTCAAGAAAAAGGTGTTGGTGCTGGCGTCAGTCTTAGGACATGGAGTTGTCTGGCAGGTACTACAGGGTACGGCTGCCAGAATAGAGAAGGTGGAAAGTCGCTTTTTTGGTGGTAATATAGCTACTGCAGGCTTGCTGACAGTTGAGGACTTTGCGCATGTTCTAGAGCGTGAACGCCGGATGGATAGCGCACTAGTGGTGCTGCCCCACAAGGCCTTTGACCTGCGCGGGCGAGACTTAAATGGGCGTAGTTATTTAACACTACAGGATTTTGGCTGCCGGGTGGTTTTGGTATGACCGACAAACATCACATACGCAAGGCAGTTCTTGTCAAACGAGAAGGATTACCTTGCGAAAAGCAGGCCTTGTTTAGCTCAAGAGTTGTGGAAGCCCTACGACAATCAGAGGTGCTTGCCAGATCAACTAGCATACTTGCCTACCTCCCTTTCCGCGGTGAGGTAGACTTGTCCCTTCTTTTCGATTGGTTACAAGACCAAGGCAAGAAGCTAGCTTTTCCTAAAATAATAGACAAAGCTAACGGCTATATGGAACCGTACTTTGTGGACACACCATGGCGAAATAACGTTAAGCCTGGTGCTTTTAATATTCTAGAGCCTGAGGGGGACATTAGGGTGGCAAACCCTGCTTTACTAGATTTAGTGTTTGTTCCTGGTGTAGCCTTCGATAGTGAGTCATACAGGCTAGGGTTTGGTGGTGGCTTTTATGACCGTTTCCTTCTCCGCTTAGGTACACACACGCTAAAAGTGGGAATTGCGTATCAGTTTCAGGTAATGGCTCAAATTCCGCGAGACCCGCATGACATAGCGTTGGATGGTGTATGTACCGAACGAGGACTTTTTCTTAAATAGCTACATTTTTAAGCGGTATAAAAAGGAGAACCCTAGGAGAAGCTATCTCGGTGATGGTAGAGCCTAGGGGGTTTTTTGTTATGTAAGTGGATTAGAGAGCATTATGTAGTATTACTGTCTTACACGTAGGTAGTTAGTCATAACTTTACTAGATAAGCCCCTAGGGGGTGTGAGAGTTGTATTTGAACCATATTCAGGTTTGCACCGTCTGCTGATACCATGTATATTATTGTTAGCACTCGGGTAGAATGAGTGCTAACAGGTACATATTACAAAAATATTAAGGGAGGTCTAGTTACATGAAGCTACAACCACTAGCGGATAGGGTGGTAGTCAAGGCTCTAGCCCATGAAGAAAAGACAAAGAGCGGTATCGTATTGCCGGAAACCGCAAAAGAGAAGCCTCAAGAAGGCGAAGTTCTCGCCATAGGCTCCGGCAAGCTTGGTGACGACGGCAAGCGCATTGCGATGGAAGTTACGGTGGGCGACCGTGTAGTGTATTCTAAGTACGGCGGCACCGAAATCAAGATTGACGGCATCGAATACTTAATCCTCAAAGAGAGCGATATCCTCGCTATCGTTAATAAGTAGTATAGGGGGTTTGGACATGGCTAAAAAAATTATCTTCAACGAAGAAGCACGTCGTTCTCTGCAACGTGGTGTAGACGCACTCGCAGATGCGGTTAAAATCACACTCGGCCCTAAGGGCCGTAACGTGGTATTGGAGAAAAAGTTTGGTTCCCCGCTCATTACTAACGATGGCGTTACCATCGCCCGTGAAATTGAGCTTGAAGACCCCTTTGAAAATATGGGTGCTCAGCTCGTCAAAGAAGTAGCCACTAAGACTCAAGACGTAGCCGGCGACGGCACCACCACCGCTACTCTGCTGGCCCAGGCTATCGTACGCGAAGGTCTTAAGAATGTTACCGCTGGCGCTAATCCGATGATTATTAAAAAGGGCATCGAAAAGGCTGTGGACGCAGTTGTTGCCCGTATTAAAGAAATGGCTGTCCCAGTTGAGAACAAGTCGGCCATCTCTCAGGTTGCTAGCATTTCTGCCGGCGACGAAGAAATTGGTGGTCTGATTGCTGACGCTATGGAGAAAGTTGGTAAAGATGGCGTTATTACTGTAGAAGAATCCAAAACCTTTGGTACCGAACTCGAAGTTGTAGAAGGTATGGAATTTGACCGCGGTTATATTTCTGGCTACATGGTTACCGATGCTGAAAAGATGGAAGCTGTACTTGAGGATCCATATATTCTCATTACAGACCGTAAGATTAGCGCTATCCATGACATCCTTCCAGTTCTAGAAAAACTCGTACAACGCGGCAAGCCCTTGCTCATCATCGCTGAAGATGTTGAAGGCGAAGCCCTCTCCACTCTGGTGGTGAACAAGCTTCGCGGCACCTTTACTTGTGTAGCTGTCAAGGCTCCTGGTTTCGGTGACCGTCGCAAAGCTATGCTGGCTGATATTGCTGTCCTTACTAACGGTCAAGTTATTTCCGAAGAACTCGGTCTTGAGCTTAAGTCTACCGACATCTCCATGCTCGGTCGTGCCCGCCAAGTCCGTATTACTAAGGAAGAGACAGTTATCATTGAAGGTCATGGCGCGAAAGAAGAGATCCAGAAGCGCGTTGGCCAGATCAAGATACAAATCGAAGAGACCACTTCAGACTTTGACCGCGAGAAGCTCCAAGAGCGCTTGGCTAAGTTGGCTGGTGGTGTAGCTGTTATCCGTGTAGGCGCAGCCACTGAAGTTGAAATGAAGGAAAAGAAACTCCGCATTGAGGACGCTCTTGCCGCTACCCGTGCTGCCGTTGAAGAAGGTATCGTTCCTGGAGGCGGTTTAGCATTGCTTGCTTGTATCTCCGCTCTTGATAGTGTAGAAGCGAGTGGCGATATGAAGACTGGCGTTGATATAATTCGTCGCTCTCTCGAAGAACCGGTTCGCCAGATTGCTGACAACGCAGGTTTAGAGGGTTCTGTAATTGTAGGTAAGGCTAAGGAGCAAGCGCTAGGGATCGGTTTTGACGCTCTCAACGGTACGTGGGTTAATATGATCGAAACCGGTATTGTCGACCCCGCTAAGGTTACCCGCAGTGCTCTCCAGAACGCGGCTTCTATCGCCGCGATGATTCTTACCACTGAGACTCTTGTTGCTGACAAGCCCGAGCCAAAGAGTAACGCTATGCCTAACCCCGGCATGGGCGGAATGGACATGATGTAATTAGCATCTAGTTTAAGAGCCGTCCTCACCGAGGACGGCTCAGCCATTTTTAGGCTACCTTAAAAATATTGATCAAAGCCTAAACCAGTGGCTCAGCCATTTTTAGGCTACCTTAAAGATATTGATCAAAGCCTAAACCAGTGGCTCAGCCATTTTTAGGCTACCTTAAAAGAATTGATCAAAGCCTAAACCAGTGGCTCAGCCATTTTTAGGCTACCTTAAAGATATTGATCAAAGCCTAAACCAGTGGCTCTTAATTAGTGAGTGGAGGTGGGGCGATGGATGTATTTCTTGTTGCACGTCCTATGGGTAGACTGTTTAGTCTAGCGGCAGAAGTGCAAGAAGGCCTCAACAAACGATACAAACTCTATGAAAGTGTAGTTCCACCTATCCATCTTACATTTGCCCGGATTTCCATTGAAGGTGAGTTGGGCTTAACACAAGCCGTGTCTAGGATAGGGGAAGCTGTGCGAAAAATACCCCCCTTCCTGATGCAAGCTAGCGGCTATCTCCGCTTTGGTCCACCGCACCTAGCTGTAGGCGTATCGATTGTAGGCGATGACAAGCTCTTTAAGCTGCGTGCCGAACTCGTTACCCATTTGGGAGAGCAACTAGTTGTGCAGGCTAATGATTACTGGAAGCCTCACATGACCTTAGTGTCGTCCACTTTTGGCCGCCAATGGAGCGAAGAAGAGTGGATGTCCGCCTATAAAGTAGCGCTTGACTATTCCATGCAGGACGAATGCCTGATTGAAGAACTCGAGCTGTGGTACCCCGAGTTTGACCCGCGAGTTAGGGTTCTTGGCAAGTTCCGCCTAGGTCTAGGCCTAGTGGAACTGGTGGAGTAGGGGAAGGCGAAGCACTAATCGCGCTAATCACACTACATCACAAAACACTAGGGGCCCGAAGAGGGCTCTTTTTGCTACGCGGATTGGGAAGAGGTACCTTAGACCCCCTTGGCGAACGTTTGGGTCTTTGAGTCGCATAATTATTCGGTATCCTTTCGTAGTATCGTTCTGTGTGGTATAATCTCCAAAAATGCGAGGGAGGACTCACATTGCAGAAACAGCGTGAGATGGTTATTATCATAGATTTTGGTGGGCAATATGCCCAACTTATAGCGCGGCGCACGCGCGAGCTCAATGTATATTCAGAGATCTGGGCCCATACAAAAACTGCGGAAGAAATTAAACAGGCTAACCCTGTCGCAGTTATATTCTCTGGTGGCCCAAACTCTGTTTATGCCGAGAACGCTCCTAGGGTGGATATGAACATCTTCAAACTTGGTGTTCCCGTACTGGGGATATGCTATGGTATGCAACTTATGGCTCAAGCCTTAGGCGGTAGCGTAGCCCATGCTTCAGACAAGCGTGAGTATGGTCGCGCTGATTTACTGGTAACTGAACAAACCGGCATCTTCGCAGGTCTGCCTAGTAAATTCCCAGTGTGGATGAGCCACGGCGACTCAGTCGCTCTACTTCCAGACGGATTTGTAAATGCTGCTCATACGGTTAACACCCCACTGGCAGCCATGTATAGTGAGGAACTCGGAATGGTAGGGGTACAATTTCATCCAGAGGTTGTACACGGTGCCCATGGGACTGAAATGTTACGGAAGTTTTTGTTTGCTGTAGCCGAGGCTAAAGGTGATTGGATTATGACGTCCTTTATGGAGGAAGCTACGGAGACGATCAAGAACAAGGTCTCAGATGCAGAGGTAATTTGTGGTTTGAGTGGAGGCGTCGATTCATCGGTGGCGGCTGTGCTGTTGCATCGCGCTATTGGTGAACAACTGACCTCAATCTTTGTAGATCACGGCATGCTGCGTAAGGGTGAGGCAGAACAAGTAGTAAGGACCTTCCGCGATGAGCTAGGTCTCAAGCTCGTTTATGTAGACGCCTCTGTACGCTTTTTGGCCAAACTTGAGGGTATCACGGAGCCAGAGCAGAAGCGCAAGATCATCGGCAATGAGTTTATACGGGTCTTTGAAGAGGAGGCCAACAAGATTGGCGAAGCAAAGTTCCTAGTTCAAGGCACTCTTTATCCCGACGTGATTGAAAGTGGTACTTCTACAGCGGCCACTATTAAGACGCATCATAACGTGGGTGGCCTTCCCAAGGACATGAAGTTTGCTTTGCTTGAGCCTTTCCGCTATCTCTTCAAAGATGAGGTGAGAGTAATTGGACGCGAGCTCGGTTTGCCCGATGTCATCGTAGACAGGCATCCATTCCCTGGCCCGGGCTTAGCTGTGCGTATTATGGGGGAAATTACTCGCGCTAAACTCGAGCTGCTGCGTGAGGCAGATCACATTGTGAGGGAGGAAATCGAGTTCGCCGGCCTGTACAAGGAGATTTGGCAGTGCTTCGCGGTGCTGCCTGGCGTGCGTAGTGTGGGTGTAATGGGTGATGAGCGCACCTATGCTGAAGTAATTGGCGTGCGCGCAGTCTCGTCGACCGACGCGATGACTGCCGATTGGTACCGTATGCCTTACGATGTGCTGGAGCGCATCTCTAGCCGCATCGTCAACGAGGTCAAGGGCGTAAACCGCGTAGTCTATGATATAACCTCTAAGCCACCTGGGACTATCGAGTGGGAGTAATGGCGAGCAGGTAACAGGAACACGCTACAGATATTTTGTGAAGACGCTTGACGCATCTCTTAGAATATGTGATAATTGAAATCAGAGAGTAATAATTACTAATGAAACATTGAAGAGGAGCTAAGCGATGTCAACATTTGCAGAGAAATTAAGGGAGAAAGGGCTTAAGGTAACGCCTCAGCGCATGGCAATCTATAGCATGCTGTGTAACACTGCAGCTCATCCTACTGCAGAGAATGTATGGGAAGAGATCAAAAGAGATTTTCCTGCGGTAAGCTTCAACACTGTATATACTACCCTCGGTGCCTTTGAGCAGGCGGGCCTGATACAGCGACTCCATATAGGCGGGAACAAAGCTCATTATGATGCCCATGTTGCCCCGCACATCCATTTGCACTGCCAAGGCTGTGGGCGTGTAGAGGACTGCTTTGAGGGCGGTGGTGTTGACCTTGTAGCGGTGGGTCGTCAAATTGCTGATCAGGCAGGGTATGCGGTAGGAAAAATTGAACTTAATCTCTATGGTTTTTGTTCGCAGTGTAAGGCTCGGTAGTGAAGTTATATTATGGAGGAGGAACAGGCAATGTTATGGAAATGTGAGCTATGTAAGCATCTTAGTATCGGAGAAAGTGCGCTTGATTTTTGTCCCGTATGCGGGGCTAGGAAATTCTCGGCCTACACCCCTAGCCTTGACTTAAGCGGGACCGTAACCGAACAGAATCTGTGGAAGGCCTTCGCTGGCGAATCCCAAGCCAATCGTAAGTACACCGCGTTTGCACTGCTTGCGGATATCATAGGGGATAAGGACGCGGCCGAAGCATTTAAAGTGGCCGCCTCTGATGAGACGACCCACGCGCTTTCACTGCTAGCCTGGCTAAAGGGCTTTGGTACTACTAAAGAGAATTTGCTTGCGGCTAGAGATGGTGAAAACTACGAAAATGATGTAATGTATCCAGAATTTGCTCGTATGGCTAAGGCAGAGGGCTTCGAGGAGCTGGCAACGTACTTTGAGTTTGTGGCTCGCCATGAAAAGCGTCATGCCGGCGTGTATGACAAGTTAGCAAGTACGAGAGAGTAGGCAGCCGCTAGGCTTTAGGCCTTAGAAGAGCGGGCGGGCTAGAGCAGGCTCCGTTTACCGTCTACCGTGTTTCGTGTGGAACCAGTCATGCGCAATGCCCTATAACAGAGGAGGTCTTTTATCAATGCAATGGCAATGTGGAGTCTGTAAGAATATATTCCCGGGGGCAATAGCCCCAGAAAAATGCCCTGTCTGCGGTGCTAGTCAAGATAAGTTTTCTCAGTACACTCCCGCTCAGGCACAGGAGACGATTACACCAAACCATGTGAACGTGCTTGATAAGCTACAATTACTAGAAAGCAGCCTGTCAAAGGTTGTGAATATTAAGACTGCACAACTCGGAGCAGATACTTATTACTTCAACCCAGGCCAAGTGCTGGCGTATCATCAGCACCCTGACAGTGATCAAATATTCTTTATAATCAGCGGTAAGGGCAAGTTTTATCTCGATAATGGTGTAGAGCATAGCTTCGATGTTGTCTCCGGCAGCATCGTGTTGGCCCCTAAAGGGGTATGGCATCAGCTTGTCAATACAGGGACTGAGCCCTTAGTTACATCCCAAGCAACTAAGCTTCCGGTAACGAGCTTATCCCGCTAATCTAGTTTTAAAAGGGGCTGTTGCAGTAACAGCCCCTTTTAGCGTGGGCGTGCCCCTACACATGGGGTTCTAACTTCGTGTAGGGGCACAGCATGCTGTGCCCTTTTAGCGTGGGCGTGCTCCTACACATGGGGTTCTAACTTCGTGTAGGGGCACAGCATGCTGTGCCCTTTTAGCGTGGGCGTGGGGACGATGGTATGAGGGCACGAGGGCCCCGCACTCTAAAGAGTGCTCTGGGTAATCAAGTCCATTCCATTGTTCATGGTGACAATGAACCCTGCGATTTGCGTAAACTCGAGGGGATGCTGCAGCCACGCGGTAGCCGCTGTGTTGACACTAGTAAGCCTTATCGCGTCATAAGTAGTTCTACAACATCCCCGTCTTGTAACACATGGTATAAACCTACAGCCATTCCAGGGAACTTGGCAGAGGGACCGCTGATGCGGGCCTGTTTAAACCGCGTAAGCCAATCTCGGTGTATGCTTAAAATAAAATCTTCTACAGTAGACTGAGGCTTAAGCACAAGCGGCTCTTCGTCCTTGTTTCCTCCGCGCCGTTTGGGGTAAACGCGAATCAGACCAGTCAAATTCCATATTAGCTGCCTCACCTCGTTCATACCAGCTAATGTTGTGGTGGAACAAGGGATTATCGGGTACGGCGCTAGGTTCTCCTCAACATAGGGGAGTAGCTCTAGAGCTCCATCCAAGTCTATTTTGGTCAGTACCACCCCCGTAGGGAGAGCTATTTCTGCTTCCTCTTCGACCTCTTCCACTACTGCTAGAGCTTCGAGTGCGCCCTGTTCCGTGGCCGGGACTACATAGATGAGCGCGTCGGAACTACGTATGCAAGCAAGTAGTGCTCTGCCACCACCTTTGCCATCCACAGCGCCATCAAGCAAGCCGGGCAGATCTACCAACTGTACACCAGCGCCTCCTAACTTTACAATGCCAGCAATGGGGCGCAAAGTGGTGAACGGATAATCTCCTACTGCTACTTGTCTACCCGTTAGTGCCTTGAGCAGTGATGATTTACCGGCGTTAGGTGGCCCCACTAAGACTACCTGGGCAGCACCCTCTTTAGGAATGGAGAATTGATCTTGGTGTTTAATGCCCTTCTGAACACGTGTCTGTTCTATTAAGTTATTTACCCATTGGCGAAGTTCTCCATAGGGGCCGTTATAAAAATCAGGGAATTGGGCCAGACAGCTGCGCAATACTTGCATGCGCTCATTCCCTTCGGTTCCAATCATTCGACGCTTGATCATTCGTCTCATTTCTTGATGTGGTATAGGCATGGGGATCCTCCTTAAATCAAAATACGGGCACACAAAGCCACGGGCAGAATGCCCGTGGCTTTGTGTTGGTTAAGGCGGCAAAAATGGCTGCTTCACCGTAAAACTCGCCACGGGCCAACACCCGCGGCGGCCCACAGCTCTTAGCTCACTGCTGAAACGCAATGCTCCGTGCTTAGCTCAGGCCCCTAGGTGTTAAAATTGGACAGACTACCCCCTTGGTGCTGAGTTTGAATCCTACGCGCTTATGCATCATAACAAAACAAGTGGTATCAGTGCCCTTAGTCAACATGCCGGGACCTCCTTTGCTAATTATTTCAAATAAATTATAACTAGATAGCTGCTCTGGCACAAGGGTTAGATATGTTTGTTATTGGGTCTGTAATAATTATGAGTAAGATTATGCAAATCTCCGAACGTTGTATAAATAAAGAGAATAAATCGTTCGCGTTTTGCGTTGACAAGCTTTGCTGTCAAATGATATATTCTTGGTGGAAACAGAATGCGATGTCTCTCCACGAGTATATGTCTAGGGTTCCACAGTGAAAGCTGGTCGGGTCCAAGCGGCGCTGCGGTAGAGATAT
The DNA here is from genome assembly GCA_009773495.1 of Bacillota bacterium. GTDB lineage: Bacteria > Bacillota > UBA994 > UBA994 > UBA994 > WSXW01. Next base: position 27,802 of record WSXW01000006.1, on the reverse strand, counting down.
TGCAAAACTTAAGGAGGCAGTGAGGTTGTTAGAGCGTTTATTTAAACTTAGAGAGAACAATACCACCGTCCGCACAGAAGTATTTGCCGGTCTCACCACGTTCATGACCATGGCCTACATCATCTTTGTTAATCCGGAGCTGCTCTCTCTCGCAGGTATGAATTTCGGCGCTGTTTTAGCAGCTACTTGTGTCTCTGCTGCTATCGCCTCTATTACTATGGGTCTTATGGCCAACTACCCCTTTGCCCTAGCCCCCGGTATGGGTCTTAACGCTTTCTTTACTTTCGGTGTAGTATTTGGCGCTGGTCTAAGCTATCAGGCCGCCCTCGCAGCTGTCTTTATCTCTGGTGTACTTTTCATTCTATTAACCGTTACTAAAGCCCGTGAAGCAATTATTGATTCTATTCCTATGTCTCTTAAGTTAGCGGTTGGTACAGGTATTGGTCTTTTTATTGCCCTAATCGGTTTTAAGAACGCGGGCCTAGTTGTCGGTAACCCTGCAACCCTCGTTCAACTCGGCAACATGAGCGATCCTAAGGTTCAGCTGGCCGTATTTGGCCTCGTCTTAACAAGTGTGCTTGTTGTCAGAAAAGTCAGAGGATCCTTGCTTATCGGTATCCTCGGCACTACTGTTGTGGGCATGATCGTTTCTGAAATCATGGGACCTCAGTTCTTCGGCTTCCTGCCTGAGACCGAAACTGCCATGATTCGCGCACCGAAGGCACTCAGTGATCTTATCTCTTCTCCACCTAGTATGCAGCACTTGGGGGAATTCCGTTTCGGTTTCGCCGAGTTATTTAAGATTGGTTTCATTCCGATCATCTTCTCCTTTACTTTCGTAGATGTTTTCGATACTATCGGTACTCTTATTGGTGTTTCCAGTAAGGCTAAGATGTTAGACAAGGATGGTAAGCTCCCGCGTGCTAATAAAGCGCTTATGGCTGACGCGATTGGGACTGTTGCTGGCGCCGTACTGGGTACAAGCACCGTTACTACCTACGTTGAGAGTGCCGCTGGTGTAGCAGAGGGCGGCCGCACAGGTCTTACAGCTGTTACTACTGGTTTGTTGTTTCTTGCAGCGCTCTTCTTTTCTCCACTAGCAGGTCTTGTACCGGCTGCTGCCACCGCACCTATTTTGATTATTGTCGGTGTTTTCATGATGGAGCCTGTTACACAGATTAAGTTTGATGATTTCCTAGAAGCTATACCCGCGTTCCTTGCCATCGTCATGATGCCGTTCACGTTTAGTATTGCTGAAGGTATCGTATGGGGCGTTCTAGCTTTCGTAGCTCTCAAGTTAGCTACCCGCAAGTTCAGAGACATTTCTCTGACAATGTATATACTGGCGTTCCTTTTCGTTCTGCGCTTCTTTGTAAGCTAGGCACTAGGACACAAAGTGCGAGAGGGCAGTAATGCCCTCTCGTTTTGGCAACAATAATCATATGGTCGTATTTTGCAGAGAAGAAAGTTAGGAGGGTTTAAGTTTGATAGAGCGTTATAGCCTTCCAGAAATGTCTAAAATCTGGACACAAGAAAATAAGTTTAAGAAATGGTTAGAGATCGAGATCCTCACTTGTGAAGCTTGGGCTTTGTGGGGGGTCATTCCCCAGGAAGATGTTGAACTTATCCGGCATAACGCTGTGTTTAATGTAGAAAGAATAGAAGAACTAGAGCTGCAAACAAACCACGACGTAGTGGCTTTTACTCGCAATGTTAGCGAATCTCTAGGTCCGGAAGCAAAGTGGGTTCATTACGGTTTGACCTCTACGGATGTAGTAGACACGGCGCTATCGGCGCTCGTCGTGGAAGCGGTAGACCTAGTGTTGGCTAAGCTGACTGACTTTCGGCAGGCCGTTGCGCAACAGGCCACGAAGCACAAAAATACCGTTATGATGGGGCGGACACATGGCGTTCATGCCGAACCAACAACGTTTGGCCTCAAGCTGGCCGTATGGGTCGCTGAGATAGATCGGCATCTGGTGCGCTTGCAGGCTGCCCGCGAGGGCATGGCCGTAGGCAAGCTCTCGGGTGCTGTTGGCACCTACGCCAATATTGAGCCGGGCATTGAGGAGTATGTGTGCAGCCGCATGGGGTTAAGTACCGCTAAGGCCTCGACTCAAACGCTGCAGCGCGACAGGCATGCCGCTCTACTCACTACCATGGCTATAGTGGGCTGCAGTTTGGAGAAGTTCGCTACTGAGATTCGTGCCTTGCAGAAGACAGAGACGCGCGAGGTCGAGGAGCCATTTCGGGCTGGTCAAAAGGGTAGCTCCGCCATGCCGCATAAACGCAACCCCATTATGTGTGAGCGGGTAACGGGGCTGGCCCGGGTGTTAAGAGGTTACGCCCTAACAGCTATGGAAAATGTAGCGCTATGGCACGAGCGGGATATTTCACATTCCTCTGCTGAGCGCATCATCCTGCCCGATGCCTTTCATTGCCTCTATTACATGACGCACATACTGCACCGAGTGATGGCTGATCTTAACGTTTACCCTGAGAACATGCAGGCTAATATAGAGCGTTCTTTTGATCTTACCAACTCCCAGCATGTGCTCTTAAAGCTTATTGAGTCAGGCCTAACCCGCGAAGAGGCTTACGATATGGTGCAACGATTGGCGATGCAAGCCTGGCAGCAGAAAGTAAGTTTTAGGTTATTGGTAAACGCCGCAGAGCAAATTACTTCTCGGTTATCTGCACAGGAACTTAACGATTGCTTTGATGTAGCATACCATCTCAAGCATGTGGACACCGTGTTTTCTCGCTTAGGGCTATAAACGAGGGGGAGAGAAAGATGGAAAAACTAGAGCAGCTTTATGAGGGTAAGGCCAAAAAAGTGTACCGCACGAATGACCCAAGTACGTTTTGGGTCTACTATAAGGACTCTGCCACTGCTTTTAATGCCCAGAAGAAGGGCGAAATAGAAGGAAAGGGCGTACTTAATAATCTTATTTCGGCGCATTTCTTTGCCGTACTGGCCGAGCAAGGTATAGAAAACCACTTTATCAAGGTTATTAGCCCCTGTGAAATGCTAGTGAAAAAGCTGGAGATAGTCAAAGTTGAGGTCATTATTCGCAATATCGTCGCCGGCTCTATGTCCAAACGGCTTGGTGTTGCAGAAGGCACAGTGTTGCCTACACCTGTGCTTGAATATTCGTACAAGGATGACGAGCTAGGAGACCCCCTCATCAATGATTACCACATCCAAGCTCTGGGGTTGGCAACTCCCGCAGAGATGAGAACTATTGCCGACATGAGCTTTAGGATCAACGATATTCTCAGCAAGTACATGCGGGGTCTTAATGTGCTCCTTGTAGACTTCAAGCTGGAGTTTGGGCGCTGCAACGGTCGGATAATACTGGGGGATGAGATATCGCCTGACACCTGCCGTTTCTGGGATGCCACAACTATGGAGAAGCTAGACAAGGATCGTTTCCGCCGTGACTTAGGCGGCGTGGCTGAGGCCTATCGTGAGATTTTTAATAGACTAACAGGAGGCGAAACACATGTGGAGAGCTAAAATCTTTGTGACCCTACGTGAAGGAGTGCTAGACCCCCAAGGGCAAGCTGTGCGCTCAGGCCTCATGAGCCAAGGTTTTAAAGCTGTGAGTGATGTGCGCATCGGCAAGTACATGGAGGTGACTGTCGAAGCCACCTCAATTGACGAAGTTAGCGCGATGGTGCGCGCCATGTGTGAGCGCCTACTGGCTAACCCAGTGATGGAGGACTACCACTTTATTTTGGAGGAAGTTCAATGAAATTTGGCATAGTGGTTTTCCCAGGCTCCAATTGTGACGTGGACTGCTACCACGCTGCTAAGGAAGTGCTCGGGCAACCTACCGAATACGTGTGGCACCAAGAGCAGGATCTATCCCGCTTTGATTGCCTTGTTATTCCGGGCGGGTTTTCCTATGGTGATTACCTGCGCTGCGGGGCCATTGCGCGTTTTTCCCCGGCAATGGAGGCAATTGCGCGGGAGTCCGAGCGAGGCAAGCTGGTTTTAGGCATTTGTAATGGTTTCCAGATTTTGCTGGAGTCAGGGCTGTTGCCTGGGGCCATGCTTCGCAATAACCATCTGCAGTTTCGCTGCGAGGAGAGGCATTTGCGCCTAGAGAACAACCGTACACCCTTTACCAATCTAGGTGAGGTAGGCCAAGTTTTGCGTATTCCCATTGCCCATGCCGAGGGCAACTATTTTATAGATGAAAACGGCTTAGCTGAGCTAAAGCGCCATAACCAAATTGCATTTAGATATTGTGATGAACAGGGACGAATCACTCCGGAGAGCAATCCCAATGGGTCAATCGAGAATATTGCGGGTATCACTAATAGACGGGGGAACATTCTGGGTATGATGCCCCACCCTGAGCGTGCAGCCGAGGCTATTTTAGGCTGCACCGACGGTAAGCTCGTGTGGGTATCAATACTTAAATGGTGGGGTGACATACATGCATAAGCTTCATCTTGAGCTGCAGTCCTTGGACTCGGCCACTGCAATGGGCCTAAAACCCCAAGAGTACGAAAAAGTAATTGAAATTATGGGTAGGGTCCCTAACTTAGTGGAGCTCGGTATGTTTGCTGTCATGTGGTCTGAGCACTGTAGCTACAAACACTCCCGCAGGGCTCTCAGGCAGTTCCCTACTACTGGGGCACGCGTATTACAGGGCCCTGGCGAGAACGCCGGCGTGGTTGATATAGGTGATGACTTGGCCCTAGTGTTTAAGATCGAGAGCCACAACCATCCTTCGGCTATAGAGCCCTATCAGGGTGCTGCAACTGGCGTGGGCGGTATTGTGCGCGATGTGTTTGCCATGGGTGCACGGCCAGTGGCTCTGCTCAATAGCTTGCGCTTTGGCGAGCTGGACTCAGCACATCAGCGTTGGTTGTTCTCAGGTGTAGTCGCTGGTATCGCGGGATATGGTAATTGCCTCGGTATTCCTACCGTGGGGGGAGAAGTCTATTTTAATCAGAGTTATACAGGTAACTGTCTAGTTAATGCCATGTGCGTAGGTCTTATCGATCATGCTAGCCTAGCCAAGGGTAAGGCTGCCGGTGTGGGTAACCGTGTTATCCTCATCGGTGCTAGCACCGGACGCGACGGTATTCATGGCGCTACCTTTGCATCAGAAGAGTTGAGCGAGCAATCAGCCAAGAAGCGGCCCTCTGTTCAGGTCGGCGACCCCTTTATGGAAAAGCTGCTGCTGGAGGCCTGCCTTGAGCTGATTAAGGATAAGGTCATCATAGGCATGCAAGATCTCGGTGCTGCTGGTTTAACATCTTCCTCTAGCGAAATGGCAGCGCGCGCTGGTACAGGTTTAGAGCTTGATGTGGCCCGTGTGCCGCGCCGCGAATCGAACATGAACCCTTATGAAATTATGCTTTCCGAATCGCAGGAGCGCATGTTGCTGGTAGTAGAACCAGAGAAGGTATCTATAGTAGCTGAGCGCTGCGCTAAGTGGGGTCTTACCGCTACAGATGTAGGCCAAGTCACAGACGATGGGCTACTCCGCATCCTAGACGACGGCGAGGTCGCAGCAGAGCTCTCGGCCGCAGCTCTAGCTAGCGAGGGCCCCGTTTACAGTCCTGTCGGTGCAGTGCCGGCCTGGCAAGAGAGCGTGCGCTGCTTAGACTACTCTACAATTAAAGAACCACAAGATCTGAGTGAAGTACTGGTCGCTCTATTGTCTACTCCAAACATTGCTAGTAAAGAGTGGGTTTACCGACAGTATGATCATATGGTGCGCGGCGATACGGTTATCCTGCCTGGCTCTGACGCAGCCATGCTGCGCATCAAGGGTACCCAAAAAGGTATTGCCATGAGTGTAGACTGCAATAGCCGCTACGTGTACCTAGACCCTTATACCGGTGGGGCCATCGCTGTAGCCGAAGCAGCTAGAAACGTAGCATGCAGCGGGGCGGAGCCTTTGGCCGTAACAAACTGCCTTAACTTTGGTAATCCAGAAAAGCCTGAGGTCTTCTATCAGTTGAACAGCGCTATACAAGGTATGGCTGCAGCTTGTAATGCTCTTAACACCCCGGTAACCGGCGGTAACGTGAGCCTCTACAACGAGACTAAGGGGCAAGCTATTTATCCTACGCCAACCGTGGGCATGGTTGGCCTGATTGAGGATATCGAGAAGCGGGTTACCCAAGGCTTTAAGAACGAAGGAGACACCGTTTACCTCCTCGGTACCACACACGACGAATTGGGAGGCAGCGAGTACCTTAAGCTTAGGCACGGCCTGGAACAAGGGATGCCGCCTCAGCTTAACCTTCAACTTGAAGTGCATTTGCAGAAACTCCTGGTCAGTGCCGCCAAGCAAGGCCTGCTTAGGTCGGCTCACGACTGTGCAGAAGGAGGCTTGGCCGTCACCCTCAGTGAATCCGCCATCTCCGGTAGCAAGGGAGTAGTAATCGAGCTGATAAACCAAGGAGCGTTGCGACTCGATTCACTACTCTTTGGCGAATCTCAATCCCGGGTAATAGTCAGTGTAGCCCCCCAAGACAATGCTCAATTCGAGCTCTTGTGCGGCGGACACAATGTCCCTTGTCAAACTGTGGGGAAGGTTCAAGGGCGCTCAGTGGTGGTCAGAGTAGACGGGCAAGAAGTAATCGCAAAGACCTTAGGAGAAATTCAAAAAGCCTGGAGGGAGGCCATCCCATGCCTCATGTCACAGTAGACGGCAAGCTTAAAGAAGAGTGCGGAGTCTTTGGCGTATATGGCAAAGATTTAGATGTAGCCCGCTTAGGGTACTTCGGCCTGTTTGCTCTGCAACATCGGGGACAAGAGAGCGCAGGCTTAGCTGTTACTAATGGCAGCGAGATATTCACCCACAAGGGAGGAGGACTCGTAGCCGAAGTGTTTGATGAGGCGAGCATAGCTCGCCTTAGTAACACCAATTCCCATATTGCAGTGGGCCATGTGCGTTATTCCACAACGGGTGGTTCGGGCTTGGTTAATTGCCAGCCGCTAGTCGCCAGGTACATGAAAGGACACTTAGCTCTAGCTCACAATGGCAACCTGACTAACGGCGACGGCTTACGGGCCGAGCTTGAGTCGCATGGCTCCATTTTTCAGACCACTAGCGACACTGAAGTTATCCTTAATCTTATCGCGCGCTACCGTATGGATGGCAGCGAAGAGGCGCTGGTACGCGCTTTAGGGTTTGTGCAAGGCGCCTACTCTTTAGTCATATGCACCAGCAATCAACTCATCGGCGTGAGAGACCCCCACGGGTTTAGGCCGTTGTGCTTAGGCACCCTAGGTAAAGGCTATGTATTAGCCTCAGAAAGCGCCGCTATTGAGGCAGTCGGCGGTGAGTTCGTGCGGGATATCAAGCCTGGAGAACTAGTTATTATCGGCGAACATGGTCTACGCTTTCGTCAATACAGCGAGGGCAAGTCGGCCTCGTGCATTTTCGAATACGTCTATTTTGCTCGTAACGATAGCACCATAGATGGTCTTAACGTATATGAGGCTCGTACCGCTATGGGTAAATTACTAGCCCAAGAGCACGCAGTTAATGCAGATATGGTCATATCCGTGCCTGATTCCGGCACATCAGCGGCAATTGGCTACGCTTTAGAGTCCGGACTCCCCTACGGAGAAGGGTTAGTTAAAAATCGCTATGTGGGCCGTACTTTCATACAGCCTAGTCAAGCCTTACGTGAACTAAAGGTTAGACTCAAACTTACACCTAACTCAACGGTTGTACGCGGTAAGCGCATAATTATAGTAGATGATTCCATAGTGCGGGGCACGACAACGCAGTTTTTAGTAAAAATGTTGCGGCAGGCCGGCGCTAAAGAAATACATGTACGAATCAGCTGCCCACCCTGGATTAGCCCGTGCTTCTTTGGTGTAGATACACCTTCGTGCGAGGAGCTCGTAGGTTCTCGCATGCAGGTGGGAGAGATTTGTCAAATGATCGGCGCAGATAGCCTAGGGTACTTGAGTTTAGAGGGCATGCTTAAGGCTGTAGATAAGGCGCACAATGGGTTTTGCTTAGGCTGTTTTGACAGGAACTATCCACTGGATGTTTCGGAGCAAAGTCGGCGAGTTGTGCCTAGGAACGAGGAGTGGGGTGATATCCGTGGTTAACAAACAAGGTGTAACTTATAAGGAAGCCGGTGTCGATGTCGACGCCGGCAACCGTGCCGTTAGTCTTATAAAAGAATCAGTTAGATCCACCTTCCGCCCCGGAGTCATGACCGACATCGGTGGATTTGGGGGGCTGTTTGCTTTAGGCAAATATCAAGAGCCGGTATTAGTCTCTGGAACAGATGGTGTCGGCACCAAGCTCAAAATCGCCTTTATGCTTAATCGACATGATACCGTTGGAATCGACTTGGTAGCCATGTCGGTCAACGATATTCTGGTGTGCGGTGCCGAGCCGCTGTTTTTTCTAGACTACATTGGCGTCGCCAAGCTTGTTCCTGAGCAAGTGGCTGATATTGTCAGTGGGGTGGCTACAGGTTGTCGCCAAGCAGGTTGTGCCCTAATTGGTGGTGAGACTGCCGAACTGCCTAGTCTCTATAGCCCCGGGGAATACGACTTAGCAGGCTTTGCTGTAGGAGTAGTAGAAAAACAAAACGTCATTGATGGCAGCAATATTAAGCCCGGGGATGTGCTGGTGGGTTTGCCGTCTAGTGGCCTGCATAGTAACGGTTATTCTTTAATCCGTAAACTTATCTTTGAGCTAAACGACTTAAGCACAGTACACGTTCCGGTAGAACTAGGCGTAACAGTAGGTGAAGAGCTCCTTAGGCCTACGCGCATTTATGTCAAAGCGGTGCTGCCGTTGGTGAAAGAGGCCCTAATTAAAGGTATGGTGCACGTAACTGGTGGCGGCTTTATTGAGAACATCCCGCGTGTGCTCCCTGAGGGCCTCGGAGTCAGCATAAAATTAGGAAGCTGGCCCATCCTCCCGGTATTCTCGTGGCTGCAGCAACTCGGCGGCGTGGAGATATGCGAAATGTTTAGAACTTTTAATATGGGTATAGGGTTTGTTCTGGTAGTGTCATCTGAGCAAGCTGACTTAGTAGTAGATCGTCTGGCATCAAGCGGCGAAAAGGCATATATTATTGGCCAGGTCGAAGCAGGGGCAGGGGTTAGGTTTGAGTGACGGGTCACTAGTCACTAGTCATATGTCGCTTAAGGAGGATGGAGAACGGTCGTCCGCCAGTCCTCAGTTAGAGGACGAAACAAAAATACAAAATCCAAAATCAAATGGGTTCCGCGTGGCATTGACACGCGAGGGAACCAGGAACTCTTCCCCGTGTCGCCTCGCCGTGCTCGTTTCCGGCGGCGGCACGACCATGCAGGCCCTTATAGACGCCATTGAGAGCGGTTACCTCAACGCTGAGATAAGTATGTGCATTAGCTCCCGCCGCGATGTAAAGGCACCAGACCGGGCGCGTAAACACAACATCCCAGTAGCTATCATCCGCCCGCGGGACTTTCTCGATGCGGCAGCGTATGATGAAGCGCTGTGCACCCAGTTACTTGAGGTCAAGCCAGACTTGATTATTTTGGCGGGGTACTTATCCATCCTTGGACCGAAAACCATGGCTAGTTTTGCCGGACAGATTATGAATATTCACCCCAGCCTCCTTCCGGCCTTTGGTGGTAAGGGGTGCTATGGCCAACTCGTTCACGAAAAGGTGCTGGACTATGGTTGTAAAGTAAGCGGAGTTACAGTCATGTTTGTGGACGATCAGGTAGATACCGGTCCGATAATATTGCAGCAAGTGGTGGATGTCTTAGACAGTGATACCGTAGAGACGCTAACCCAAAAAATCTCGCAAGTAGAAAAAAAGCTTTATCCTTTAGCTATAAAGCTTTACGCCGAGGGGCGCCTACGTATAGAAGGGCGCCGCGTAAAGGTTATTGAAGGAGGTTCGGGAGATGAAACGAGCGCTTATTAGTGTATCAGATAAGCACGGAGTTATAGAATTTGCGGAGGAACTGGTGAGCTTAGGCTTTGCCATAATCTCCACCGGGGGTACGGCTCAACTTCTGAGGACCGCGGGAATATCTGTTACAGAAGTGCAAGAAATAACTTCTTTTCCTGAAATGATGGATGGCAGGGTTAAGACCTTGCACCCTAAAGTTCACGGGGGCATCTTGATGCGGCGCGACAATTCCGAGGATATTAATTTAGCTAAGGAGCAGGGTATAGAGCCGATAGATCTAGTTTGCATTAATCTCTATCCCTTTGCGGCAACAATTAGCCGCATGCACACTCTAGATGAGGCTATAGAGAACATTGATATCGGCGGCCCTGCAATGGTGCGCTCCGCCGCTAAAAACCACGCCTTTGTAGCAGTAGTCACAAGCCCTGCGCAATATGCCGAGGTAATCCGTGACTTACGTGAGAAGAGCGAGGTAAGCCATAGCTTGCGTCGCAGGCTAGCGGTTGAGGCCTTGCTGCATACCGCCCATTACGATAGCACCATCAGCATGTACTTCTGGCAGGCCTTCGGCCTAGAGGGCTTCCCACAAGAACTGGGGCTACCCATGACGCGGACCTCGGGTTTGCGGTACGGAGAGAACCCTCACCAAGCCGCCGCCTTCTACCGGGAACCAGTTCTTGCGGGAGGACTAAGTCAAGCTAAGCAGCTTCAAGGAAAAGAGCTCTCCTTCTGCAATATTAATGACGCTAATGCTGCATTGGAGCTAGTTAAGGAATTCTCCCGCCCGGCGGCCGTAGCAATTAAGCATACTAACCCCTGCGGCGTGGCCCTAGGCGAGACAATTTATGATGCCTTCACGAAAGCTCACGCTGCCGACCCCGTCTCCATTTTTGGTGGTATTATCGCCCTTAATCGGGAGGTAGACGCCGCCACGGGTGAAGCTCTAGCAGAGATCTTTCTGGAGGTAGTAATAGCCCCGCAGTTTAGCGCAGAGGCGCTAGTAGCATTAGGCAAGAAGAAGAACCTACGACTTCTGGCCGTAGATATGAGTCCGCGCGAAGTAAGGCTACCACAATGGGACCTAAAAAAGGTGGACGGCGGTTACCTCCTCCAGACACCGGATGTGACCGGCTCGCGCAAGAACTGGCGCGTTGTTACCACTGCTCTCCCCACAGACGGGCAGATTGATGACATGGAATTTGGCTGGACCGTGGTTAAACACGTCAAGTCTAACGCCATAGTTATTGTCAAGGATGGAGTAACCCTCGGTGTAGGCATGGGGCAAACCAATCGGATCGACCCGACATTACAAGCCATGCAGCGTGCAGGATGCAAGCTTAAGGGCGCAGTTCTAGCTTCTGATGCGTTTTTCCCTATGTCTGACGTCTTAGAAAAGTGCGCTGAAGTCGGGATTGTCGCAATTATTCAACCCGGTGGATCAATGCGTGATAGTGACTCACTAGCAGTAGCCGAGCAGGCCGGAATTGCCATGGTCTACACCGGCGAGAGGCACTTTAGGCACTAGTCAACGGCAGGGACACCCAATACCATGCACACGATGGGTTCCCTCCTGAGAGCTCTTTCATGGGTAATACAAGGAGGTGTCACATGCGTATACTCGTCCTTGGAAAAAACGGTCGCGAGCACGCTTTGGTGTGGAAAATATCCCAAAGCCCCTTAGTCACAGCGCTCTATTGCTCACCTGGGAACCCTGGTACTGCACAAGATGCAGTGAACGTTCCCTGCGATATTCTAGACCCACACGCAGTTGTTGCCTTGACTAAAAAATTAGACATTGACTTATTAGTCATCGGCCCCGAGGACCCCTTAGCGGCTGGAGTGGCTGATGCGGTTAAACAGCACCACCCGTCATGTGCAGTTTTTGGCCCCACTTGTGCGGGAGCTCGGCTCGAATGGAGCAAGGCCTATTCAAAGGGCTTTATGAAGAAATACGGCATTCCCACGGCAGAGTACACTACCTTTACAGACCGAGCCGCAGCGATTGCCTATCTTAGAGAGTGTCCCCTGCCCATAGTGGTCAAGGCCGATGGCTTGGCTGCAGGCAAGGGTGTCGTTATCGCTTACACCTGTGATGAAGCAGTCTCTGCTGTAGCTCACCTACCCGCAGAGCAAAGCTTAGTAGTAGAAGAGTTTCTGGTCGGGCGCGAGGTCTCGGTGTTTGCTATTACTGATGGTTATATCTACCATGTGTTAGAGGCAGCTGAGGACCACAAGCAACTACATGATGGAGACACCGGTCCTAATACTGGAGGCATGGGTGCTTATTCACCTGTAGACTACATGACACTCGAGTTAAGCACCGTTGTACGGCAAATCTTGGACAGGACTCTTTTTGGCCTTAAACAAGAGAACGCAGAATATCGCGGCATGATTTACTTAGGTCTAATGGTTACCGCCTCTGGAGTTAAGCTATTGGAGTACAACGCTCGCTTTGGTGACCCAGAATGCCAGGTACTAATGATTCGCCTAGACTGCGACATAGTGCCATATCTCTACGGTGCTGCAGTAGGGCAACTGCTCACTATCCCTCCTGTATGGAGTAGCGATGCAGCGGCACTGGTAGTGGCCTGTGGAGGCGAATACCCGGCACAGGGTTCTAAGGGAGCAACTATTAACGGCTTAGAGCAAGCTCAGGCCCGAGGCTGTATCGTCTTTCACGCCGGCACGGCCTTAGCGGAAGGCCAGCTAGTCACAAATGGAGGCAGAATCCTAAATGTGGTGGGCAAGAGACCAAATCTTGATGGAGCCCTTCGTCTAGCATACCAAGGGATGAAGGAAATCTCTTTCGCCGATATGCGCTACCGCACCGACATAGGCCAGAGAAAGGGGAGTCATTTATGAAGCCACGAATTGGAGTGATAATGGGTAGCAAATCCGACTGGCCGGTGATGCAAGAGGCCTGCCGTATCCTAGAAGAGCTTAATGTAGCCCATGAGCGCAAAGTGGTTTCGGCTCACCGTACCCCCGACCTTATGTTCAACTATGCCTCACAAGCCGCTTCACGCGGAATTAAAGTAATTATTGCCGGCGCAGGCGGAGCCGCCCACCTGCCAGGCATGGTAGCAAGCAAGACTATGCTCCCGGTGATTGGAGTGCCAATACCCACCCACAATTTGCAGGGCCTTGACTCGCTATTGTCTATTGTGCAAATGCCCGCAGGTATTCCAGTAGCAACTGTAGCTATCGGTATCGCTGGTGCCAAGAACGCAGCACTTTTTGCCTGCCAAATACTTGCTGTCACAGACAGTGAGCTGCACGGTAAGCTCAGCTTACGTCGCGAGGCTGCGGCAAACCAGGTGTATGCGCAGGAGAGGTTAGAAATAGAATGAGCAAGCGCGTGATTCTGCCAGGGTCTACAATTGGTATCCTAGGCGGTGGGCAGTTAGGTCGAATGACCGCTATAGAAGCTAAGAAAATGGGATATCGGGTTCTGTGTCTTGACCCTACCCCCGACTCCCCCTGTGGGCAGGTAAGTGATGGGCAAATTGTCGGGTCGTTTAACGATCTTGCTGCGGCAGAGAAGTTAGCTGAGCAATCTGATGTATTGGTTTACGAGTTTGAGAATATCAGTGCGTCTGTGGTAGGCGCCTTAGAACAGCAGTACTATGTGCCACAAGGAAGTGAGATACTCTCCATTACACAGCACCGCGTGTTGGAGAAAGGGCATCTTGCAAAGCATCTTTTTCCCATCGCGCCTTATGCCGTAGTGAACAGCGAGGCTCGGCTCATCTGTGCGCTAGAGCAAATTGGCTACCCTGCGGTACTTAAATCCGCTACTGGTGGGTATGACGGCAAAGGCCAACAGGTACTACGTAGTCAAGACGACATCCCCGCTGCAATGGCGCTATGTGGTCGAGGTGGACAGTTTGTATTAGAGAAGTTTGTGCAGCTCCTCGGCGAAGTATCGGTCATTGTAGCTCGCAATGGTCACGGCACTACATCTCTTTTTCCGGTTGCTGAAAATTTACATCGCGACAACATTCTTCATACCACAGTAGTACCAGCTAGGATCAATGCAAGTTTAGAAGAGGAAGCACAAAGCCTAGCCAAGCGCATAGCTGACTCTTTGCAATTGGTGGGGATTCTAGCAGTAGAAATGTTTGTTACACCGCAAGGCTTGATGGTAAATGAACTAGCCCCTCGGCCACATAACTCAGGCCATTTTAGTTTTGGCGCGTGCCATACCTCGCAGTTTGAGCAATTTGTGCGAGCCGTGTGCGGCTTGCCGTTTGGGTCAACCGAACTACTCTTTCCTGCAGTTATGGTTAACGTACTGGGTGCCGACATGCCTAGCTTAATGAAAATCATCCCGTACTTACCCACGAATGTTAAGTTACACCTTTACGGCAAAAGCGGCCAAGCACAGTACGGCCGTAAAATGGGGCATCTTTTAATCAAAACTAATGAGCCAGACTTAGCCATCGAATGGGCAGAAGAAACCCTTTGGGGCTTAAAGGTGTAGGGCGCAGCAGTGGTTGAGAGTCCTGTCCACGGGTTTTGCCCTTATCAGGTGATTCGCGTATAATGTAGTGAGAAGTCTTCCGGCTTCTCCGTAAGGCTTCTTAGGTGACCGGAAAGGGGAAAACTGAGTATGCTATTTACAAAAATGCACGGACTAGGCAATGACTTTATACTAGTAGACATGGACAAAGAAACCCTCTTCGAGGCACCAAGCCGACTGGCAGAGGCTATTTGTCATAGACAGTTTGGCGTAGGAGCGGATGGACTAGTGTTAGTTTACCCCTCCAAGCGGGCCGACTGCCGCATGCAGATCATGAACTCCGACGGGAGCGAAGCTGAAATGTGCGGCAATGCCCTGCGTTGTGTAGCCAAATTTATATATGACCGGGGCCGTTCCCGCGGTACCATAGTTACCGTAGAGGCCCTGGCAGGGATATACACAACCGAGATTACCAGAAGGGCCAACAAAGCCCAACTAATTAGAGTAAATATGGGTGCCCCTGTTCTTAAGCCGTCTGCCTTCCCGGCCTTGGTGGAGGGGGAAGGACCGGTAACGGATCTTCCCTTGCGGACCGAGAAGGGTGTTTATACTGGTGTGCTGATTAATACCGGCGTACCTCATGTGGTGATCTTTGTGCCCGATCTGACTGACTTTGACTTTGTCACCGAGGGTCAGCAAATAGAGAAGCTGCCTGTGTTTCCTAAGGGCGCTAATGTAAACTTTGTCGAGGTTAAGCGCCCGGACTATCTAGTGGATATGGTGTGGGAGCGGGGCGCTGGCCCAACTCTTGCTTGTGGAACAGGAGCTACAGCCGTACTAGCTGCAGCCTATCTCACTAAACGTTCACCGCGCAGAGCCACAGTGCTGCTGCGCGGCGGTGAGCTCGTCATTGACTGGGTTGAAGAGGACGGCAACCTCTATATGACCGGCTCTGCAGAGGAAGTCTTCACAGGAGAATATCGGTAAAGGTCGGTGCGTCTCTACAACAGAGACGCACCGTTTTTTCGAGAGAGAGACACAAACCTTGTAGTAACACACAAATATGCAAACACCAGTTTGTGCCACGCAGGAAATACGACGTGGACAGCGAAGTACCACTTATATAGAGTTTTGAGGTGGCGTTGATGGACAAGGAATATGGCTCCCATGTGGATTTCATGCAGGCGGTGGATGAACTCACCAGAGATAGATTCGATGTTTGTGCAGAGAACCCTTAGGGAAGCTTTCAAAGAATACCTCGTAGCTGAAGTAGATGAGTTCATACACTTCTCAGACATGGATGTCTTTGAGTTGGCTGAAATCCTCGTGAACTTTCCCATGGTTTTTAAACCTCTTGCTTGTCTGTGCAACATCGCGGGACGAGCACTAGAAAGAGATCTTGGAATAAAGAACCTTGATACTTATGGCGGTTCACTTAACGAAGATCAAGCCAAGGTGGTCGCTGAGTACATAAAGCCATTTCTCCCCGATAGGGTCTCGCTCACAGCTTTAGGCCATGTCGATAAGGTGGCCTTTATAGACAAGGAAGTACGTAAGTTAAAAGGCCAGTGGGAGAAGCAAATTGTCGAGGCACTTAATCGGTTTGGAGCCGGTAGACAGACTAAGTTCAAAAAGAGGCACTTCAAAGTAGAGGGAGAAGAGTTTGAGCTAGACGCTGCCTCTCCACTGACGGGAGATATACGATTAGGAGTTGACATCAAGCGAGTAGAGGCAAGGCGCGACATCCACAAGCGGTGTGATGAGATCGTGAACAAGGCAGCCAAACTCCGGGGTGCCCTCCCCGCTGCGAAATTTGCGGCAGTTATATACTTCCCTTTCCCAGAGGACCACTCTAATGTGCGTGATAGACTGCGATCACAATTCATCGATGGAGTTTTCTTCGCCTCGCAGACGCAAGGGTCAATAGAGAGTGCAGCACGGCTTCTGTTAAGCACATTGTTGGAGGGAATGAAGTGACAAAACACGTATTGGTAAATGGAGACGCCCGCGATCTATCCTTTTGTGAGGACGCTTCTGTACATTTGGTCATCACGTCTCCGCCTTATTGGACCTTAAAAAGGTATAATGAGCATCCGCAACAGCTTGGGCATGTGCAAGAATACGAAGACTTTCTTGCGGAACTCAACAAGGTTTGGAAAGAGGCTTACAGGATATTGGTGCCGGGTGGGCGTATGGTGTGTGTGGTTGGTGATGTTTGCATGTCGCGCCGTGAGTTTGGCCGCCATGTGGTGATGCCTTTGCACTCAGACATAGCAGTTGCCTGTCGGAAGATCGGGTTTGATAATCTTAATCCAATTATCTGGCACAAGATTTCGAATGCCAACTACGAAGTTAGCAACGGTAGTAAGTTTTTGGGTAAGCCTTATGAGCCTAACGCCATTATTAAGAACGATATAGAGTTTATTCTCATGCAGCGAAAACCTGGTGGTTACCGGCAACCCACTGAGGAGCAGCGCAGGCTGAGCATGATTCCCAAGGAACTGTTTGATCAGTGGTTTCAGCAGATCTGGACGATACCTGGTGCATCCACAAGAAATCACCCTGCGCCTTTTCCATTGGAGCTGGCTTCTCGCCTAGTACGGATGTTTTCGTTTGTCGGTGACACTGTCATAGACCCATTCTGCGGGACGGGTACTACAATGGTAGCCGCGCTTACTACAGGAAGAAATAGTTACGGGGTGGAGATTGACCCAGCTTATTGTGAGCAAATCCGTGCCCGCGTTCTCAAGGAAACACAGAATTTCTTATTAGGGGCAGAGTTTATCGAGAAGAGACAGCCTGAACTGCCTCACGCAGAGTTGGTGGGGACTAACGACTGAGAGTAAAAAGAGTTGGCGCAACATCAATGTTGCGCCAACTCTTTTTAACCTCGGTTGATGTCTCTGTTAGTTTACTTTCCCTGACCCCCATAACAGCTTCAAGGAGCTGACCTCTGTGCCCTGCCTTTTGTAGCTGAACCACAGCGCATACATTCAGTAGCTATTCCTGACCAACAACGGACTGGACTCTGACCCACAGAAATCACTTCTTACTGGCTACCTCGTCGTAATAGCTACCGCAAAACGATCTCCTTGCCAATCAACTTCGGCCCCGAGGTATTCGCTCACAAAGCGCACGGGTAGGAAGGTTCTGCCGGCTGTAGCAATAGGTGCAACATCTAGCAGCAGGGGAGCGCCATTGACCGACGCTGCTCTACTGTTGAGTACTAGCCTCACTACTATAGCATCCTTGGTGATGGTCACAGAGTTGTCGCGCTCAAACCATTCAACTTCTGCTCCCAAATTTTCAGCAATCGCACGGACGGGTACTAAGGTGCGGGCATTGCTGATGAAAGGTTTCACGTCAGTGAAGGTATTACGGCCATTAACAAGTATTGAAGGATTGGTCTTATTGCCGACATAACCATAGAGCAAGTACTTCACGCGCTCCTTCTTGAAGGCGTTCAGTCCTGGGGTATAAGCCGCCTCCATTTGTTGCGGTGAGTAGTTCTTCTCTAGCCACACACCTACTTGGTTTGTGCCCATGACCTTATCGAACATTACCATGGTTGCGAGGGTCGGCCCACTCTTGGGGATAGAGAAGTTGCACAGGCTGCGAGCATAGAACAAGGCATAGAGCCCACTTTTTGCGGGGTTGAAGGTCTTAAAATCAGTGATAAGGAGCCTGACGCCAGGAACAGAAGTTCCGTTCGATCTTATGAATCTTTCAGCGATAAATTGGACTCCAGGAAGCTTAGCTGTATTGAGGATAGCAGCGAACATGTCTGGATCTATATTTGCTCCGCCAATGAACTTAAACTTATCCTGCTGACCAATACCGGTACCTTCACCTAAGCCTGTGGCCATGTAGCCAAATACGCTATCAATGTTTGGGATATTAGGCGAGGTCTGCACCCACGGCAGGCCAGTGTCTTGGTAAATCATCTCGCGGCTGTAGCCTTCCATGGTAATGACAGTAAGATCAGCGCCAATCAACCGGTTAAAATAAAACGCCAACTCACCAATAGTCATGCCATGTGCCATAGGGAGGTTGTCCACCCCGACAAAGGTCTTAAAACCGTCTTCTAGCACAGGACCTTCTACAATTATCCCGCCTAAGGGGTTAGGGCGGTCGAGCACAATAAAAGGCTTGTTATTCTCTTTAGCAGCGATCATAGCGTAATTCATGGTAGAAATATAGGTGTACGTTCTTGCGCCGATGTCCTGTATATCAAACAACAGCACATCGATATTCGTAAGCATAGCAGGGGTTGGTTTGCGGGTCGAGCCGTACAAGCTGTACACGGGGATATTTAGTGTGGGGTGAGTATACGACTCCACATAGGCCCCCGCGGCTGCCTTGCCGTCAATGCCATGCTCAGGTCCATAGAGTGCAGTTAGCATTAAGTCCTTGTCGTTAGCTAAAATGTCGATTAGTGATTCGCCCTTACTGTTGACTCCGCTCTGGTTGGTGACTAGCCCAATGCGTTTGCCTTCAATCAAATGGCGATGCTTCTCCAAAAGGACTTCATTACCGAGACGGAAACTGGAGCTGGCCCGAGCAACCGGCGTGATGGTAGCAAAGGTCGACAGCAGGAGCAGAACAAGAGCGATGACCTTTAGGCTTTTCATGGCATTCCTCCTTAATAATTGGTATGGGGACACACCTCTTTTTCATGGGGTCAGAGGTCTGGGGACACGCCTCCTCTTCTAGAGATGACACTGTGGGAGTCGGAGGTATGCCCCCAACTAATGGGTAGGCAGAGGAATGTCCCCAACAACTTGATAATGTCATTATCCCTTATTTTTCGACAAAATGATGTTACGAAGGTCTTAACTTTAACTAAGTTGTCATGAGCGACGTACTTCGCACTACGTACTTAGTACATCGTGTTACGAAGAACGAAGTACGATGTACTAAGTACCGATATCTAGATGCGGCAGCTTTTGACACTCTCTTGCTCCTCTGATATCGTAAGTAGGGCGAGACAAAAGGCCCCAAAAAGTAGTGACGGAGGTATACATGCTATACGAGTTAACCAAGCGGGATTTTCGCAGGATCGATTATATGATGGACAAACACACCAATATCGAAGCACGGGCCGTTATAACCGGCAATAACCCGGGCTGGGTATTTGTAGAGGACGCAGATGACCCAGAGTCGGCTCTAGTCTGGTCGCAAGGAATTCAGGGCTTTTATCTCATGGGTAGTGAAGCTAGCGAGCGTTTTAACACTGCTCTGGTTCCGTACATACATCAGGAATTAACCCCGAGGATGAAGGAAATGGCCTATAAGACCTTTGAGGTCAGTGGCACCCATAAAAAGTGGAATTTACCCATAAGGTCGCTCTTTGCAGAACATGATCTCGTAAGCTCGACACAAAGGGTCTACACTTATACCCACAAAGCACCACCACAAGCTAAGCCCACTCCTCAGGGCTTCACTATCGTACCTGTAGACAGAAAGCTGCTGTCCACCCCTCTCTTGAACAGTGTGCATATTGTTGAGGAGCTAGAGCGGTACTGGCACTCCGTACGGGTCTTTCTTCACGATGGTTTTGCCTATGGCGCTATTAGTAAAGACGCCATCGCCAGCATTTGTTTTATAAGCTTTATATCCGACAAGACCTATGCCCTAGAGGTCGAGACCTTTGAGCCGTACAAAGAGCAGGGGTTAGCTGAGGCAGTAGTTGCCGAGTGTGTGAAGCGGGCAGTGCAGGAGAAGCTTGTACCCTACTGGGACTGTGCCGATACTAACATAGGCTCTGTCAAAGCAGCTGAGGACCTAGGATTTAAGAAGCAATGGGAATATAACTGCTACAGCTATAAACTAGACGTCTAAGATTGAGGAGCTGACTCGCGCGAGTCAGCTCCTGGTCTTGTTTTTCTCCTTCTTCGCGTCATAAACAAGCATGTTTTAGCAGCATCCTGCGTAGGAGATACTGCAGGGGGGGTAATAAATGAAAAAGGCTAGAATGTCTCGTCGGAAAAGAGCTAAGTCAGTAGCGCGCAACCACGTATTCCACGACGCTACGGGTAAGGATGTTGAACTCCAGAGGGGCGACGTTATTGGCATCGACCGGGGTTTGTACGAGCATTACGGCATCTATTGCGGGAACAACGAGGTCATACATTATACCTCAGCTCCGTTGCGGCGCCTCGCCAGAAACCGGGCTTTCCGCATATATCGTACAGACATGAGCCGCTTTCTGAACAAGCAGAAACAGCTTTTCGTGCTCGATTGTACGGACCCACGTAACCCATTTAAGTCAGAACCCATCACTATAGGGCCTCAGCAGATCCGCTCTTTGGAGTGGTTCAAACGGTATGATATCGATTCAGACTTCCATCTGTACTCACCAGAAGAGACTGTGGAGAGAGCAGAAAGCCAACTTGGTAAAGGTGAGTACAACCTTGCGGTTAATAACTGTGAGCACTTCGCAGTGTGGTGCAAGACAGGGCTACACAAAAGCTATCAGGTTGATGAAGTCCTCAAACATTTCAGGCGGTTTTTTTATTGTATGCCATAGGGCAGGCGGTTAGTGGAGCAGTCGTTTGCTGCGCACTATCCTTCTCGCACCTTGAATAAGGTAAAATGCAACTAGCGATAAGACGAGCGATTGTGCTGAGGCAATCAGCCCTATGCCCCAGGCACCTATCCTGTCAGATACAGGTCCCCCGTAGCTCCAGATCATGTCGGGCACCAGCTGCCAATATACCATAAGAATCAGCATGTAAGTAATCAGGAACCTGCCAACTCTATCTGTCAGATAGCCTATACCATAATAAAGATAAAAACCTCCCGCTAGTCCCCACAGGTATGCGGTCGCCGTTACGAGGTTAGAAAATAATCGGCTGGTTTGTGAGATAACGTTAAACCAAGCCGATGCTGCAACTATTAGGGTTGCCAACATACATACCACAATTAAGTACCTACCTTGTATGCGCATTTAACACCTCCTAAATACCTTCTGTAGCTATCGATATTAGACTATTCGGTAAAAGTAAAACAGTTCCTGCATAGGTATAATGCAGGAACTGTTTTGAAGTAGGCATTAAGGCATTGATTATCTCAATCTGTTCTTTACCACGCATTCATGCCACCCAAGTGTTATTCTACTTGGGAAGGGGGTTATTCGTAAAACCCGCCATCACGGTAACCAAGCCCTTTACCTTTCCCTATACATCGCACGCGTAGAGTATCCCATCCGTGTAGCCGCGCAGCACCTGGAACCGGCAGCATTGCATAGCAATGCGATAGGGATGCGCGGAGGTACTCCCCGGGTTCTGGCCCGCATCCTAAAGGCTGCTCAGCCCCGTACTCTGAAGAGTACTCGTGGTGGGTGCCCCCGGGGCTACAATGCAGGCATTTATTAAAGAGCACAGTATCTGCAGTGCTTACGAAGGAGGATACATTTGTCCGAACATATAACCTATCGCCAGCTGACTAAAGAGGATGTGGCAAATCTCAGGGGGATTGATAGAAGTGAATATATCGATGCCATCTACTATTATAGGGATGGAAAACTAGTACTTGAACCGGAAGTATATGACGTACGGGGGTTCAATCCACAGGAACTTGAGAAGATGGTAGAGGAGACTGAGGAGCTAGTGGAGCGCGGTGGCATTGTCTACGGCGCATTCGCTGACGATAAGCTAGTGGGGGCAAGCTCGGTTGAATGCGACTTTATAGGATCAGCTAAAGACACACTGCAAATGCCCATTCTTCACATCAGCAAAGACTGTCGAGGCCGTGGAGTAGGACAGCAACTGATGCAGCTAGTAATAGACAAGGCCCGAGAACTAGGTGCTAAAAAGCTCTATGTGTCTGCCACTCCCTCACGCAATACAATACATTTCTATCAGCGCATGGGTTGCACCCTGGCTACTGAAGTAGACCCACTACTCTTCGCTAAAGAACCTGAAGACATCCACCTAGAGCTGACACTGTAATAATCCCCGAGTCGGTGCCTCGGGGCTACACAAAACCCGCCTGGCATTGCCAGGCGGGTAAAATTGCATATAGAGGAACATTACATCGGGAAATGGGACAGAGCGTAGGCACCGGATGATAATGAGGTTGCATAAAGAGAGGACAACAAGTGTTTTGGTACTGACGGCTCCTTCAGTGTAAATCAGTGTCCTCGGTCAGTGACTCGGTCTGTGGTGCCGTATCCTCGTATCCTCCTACAGCGTCACTACCTTACCCGACTGTTCCACTAGTTCAACAATGTTATACATGTTGGTAATCTCACCAAGTACGAGCTTTTCTTTGAGGCCGTAGTAATTAAGGCAAGTACCGCAAGCCTTTATATCCCAGCCTACTTCGGTTAACTTCCTTATGCTTTCTAAGACAGGGGAGCTCTCGCAAACAAGCTTGACCCCCGCATTCACAAAGACCAGGTGGTTGTTCTGTACCCCCGACTCACTCAATGCGTAGAAAAAGGTCTTCATCAGGGCCATACCTAACTCAGCGCCACCGCGACCAAACTCGTCAGAAGTAATCAGGTACAGGGTCAAGTTTCCTAGCACAGGTAGAGAGGCTACGGCCTCTAGGAGAGTACTAGGTAAGGTGTCGGCCCTAGTCACGATAATCCGGTAGATGCCATTATCATCTGTAAAACTAGCAAAACACCCTTGGCTACGTGCAAATTTCAGCACATTTTCTCTTGACACGACGTTGTCAGTAATTATTTCTAGGGTTCTGGCCCCCATATCGAGTGCTTTTTTGGTATTAATCACTGGCTGAGGGCAGGCTAGGCCACGGCAATCTATAGTCTTCATCTAATCCACTCCTCTAGGGTAAATATGGTATAATGCTGTGAGCTGTGAGTTGTGAGTTGTGAGCGGAGAGCGCCTCGGGCATGTGCCGCCACTCATCTCTCTTACCATTATAACTTTTATAAATGCTACATAGAAGAGGACTTTATACCGAGGGGGGCAAAAATGAACGTTGACAAAATAATGTCATGGGGGATAGAGAAAATGAAGTTCACTGATGAGACACCGCTAGAAAACTGGGCACAGGTACTACCATGGCCTGCGTTCAGCTAAGCTAGCAGTCGCACTGGCAGACGGTATTGGGTTTTAGCAGTGAACGAAGCCTCCCAAAACCGGTGGACACAAAAAAAGTGGTTCCTGTTGAATACAGGAACCACCTATCAGCAGTAAAATGGTCTGACCCTTTTAGGGTGTCAACATCTGGGGCCTAGTTCAACTCTGGAGTCGGTCTCTGGTCATCGCATATCCGTTTGTTAGGGATTTCGTCCGTATCACTCTGTACCGAGTATGTGACCCTGCAACGCTCTTTCAACCATTGCAGCGAAAGAGGAAGCGGCCCCCAAGTCAAAATTATCCAGCAATCCCTTGTGTCCACCGGTAGCCACATGAACAATAGTCTTGCCCAATAAGGTGTTTATGGAGACAACCAGGGTCACAAAACTACCGACACGAACATAATATTTGGTGAAGATCAACGAAATGAGGGTGCCGGACGAGCATTCTACACGGTAATCATCCAACAATACCCCTTGGTATGCCCAAGGCAGGAGCAATGTGTCTGCTTGTGTGATCTCCTTCACAATTGCCGAGACGGCTTCTTCTGGAGAGAGTGACACGGCGAAATCTCTGGCCATGGGTTTCATGTCCCTCTAAGCGTATGTAAGCGGATAGTACATATTAGTCTCAGTCTCGTAGCCTGCGGGGCAATAGTTCAGATAGAGCAAGGAACCTCTTTCCGACAGCACACCAAAATTGTTGAAATTGGGCATTACACACCTCTTCTATTTTAAAAACTGCTGCACCGCAAGGAAATCATATCATAAAATTCGGATTACATGTCAACATTTTCTTAAAATAATAATCTATACGGGAGGGAGAAGGTAAGTAGACAAAGTAAAATGCAACCTGGATAAAGCTAAGGAGTTGCCTTTAATCTTACAAAAAGATACTTGTAGTCTACAAAGAGGACACGCCCATGGCAAAGGCTTGAGGTCTATAAAGTATGTAAGGGCAGACAAGGTCAAGGCTGCACCCTATCTACCCCTATAATATTTTTCGAATAGTCCAATTTCATTTTGATGAAAAGAGGAGAAAACGAATTGTCGCCGAATATAACGTATAGCTAAGCAATACAGAAAAATATGCATAGCACAAAATAGGGAGGTGAACATTGTATGATTCAAATCAAGGGAACCCTCTTTGCTTTCTACACAACTATTACCGTAGCGGCAATCATTTTCGGAGTGTTATGGGCAACCAAGTCAGGCAAGATAGTACCTCACATTCGCCGTATAGCGGGGCTAGACGCTATCGAGGAAGCAATTGGGCGAGCCACAGAAATGGGTAGGCCGGTTCATTACACTATGGGATGGGGTCCTCTTACCACATCAGACTCCCCTCAAACCTTCGCTTCTTTCTCGGTATTAACTTATGTTACTTCATTAGTTGCCAAGTACGACGCTGAGTTGATAGTTACAATGATGTCTCCACAAGCGTTTCCATTGGTGCAGGAATTGGTAAGGACCTCGTTTATGGCAGCAGGGAAAGCGGATATGTTCAAGGAGGGTACAGTTCGCTTTTTGTCTGAAGCACAATTTGCCTACGCTGCGGGCGTAATCGGCATCTTCCATCGTGATAAGGTAGCAGCTAACTTAATGTTTGGGTACTTCATGGCTGAGTCCTTAATTTTCGCTGAAGCCGCCTCTCAAGCCGGAGCGATTCAAATTGCAGGGACCGGTAGTATGGCGCAGACACCATTCTTTGTTGCCGCTTGCGACTACACTTTGTTAGGCGAAGAACTTTATGCCAGTGGCGCCTATTTATCACAAGATGTAAATCAGCTAGGTAGTATTGCCGGACAAGACGTAGTGAAATTAGCGACGATGCTCTTTATTCTATGTGGTGCAGTATTAGCTACAATAGGTAATCCTTGGTTGAGCAACCTACTGAAGAAGTAGTGTTATATACAAGTTGTATAAGGAGGTGTAAGGAATGCGTAGAGAGATACCTTTAATCATTACTTTTGTGGTCGGTATCACATTGTTAAGTTCCTATTTTTTTTCTGGAACTATACCAGGGACTACCTGGGTTCTTGCGAAGGTAGCCACTGACATTACTGGTTGGGGCATCATCGTCACCGCATTTGCCGCTGGGCTGGCATCGGTCAACTTGATTCGTATCCATGCCGAGAAAATTGCTAGAAAGAGACAGGACTGGATCAACAGCGTTGCTTTGGTGGTGTCTCTGGCGGTGTTTTTCGTAGTTGGTGTATACGTCAAGCACTATCCTAAAAATATTTCCATGAGAACGTTTAGTCAGAATATATTTGATAACATCTATTCTCCCTATGGGGCGGCGATGTTCGCGATTCTGGGCTTTTATGTGGCGTCTGCGTCCTACCGCGCCTTCCGGGCCCGAAGTTTTGAAGCAAGCCTTTTATTAGGTGCAGCCGTTTTAATGATGCTCGGTAGCGCTCCAATTGGTGTGCTTTTGTGGAATCAATTCCCTATAATAAGTGGTTGGCTATTGAATGTTGTTAATAGTACAGGCCAAAGAGGCATTAATATAGGGTTAGCTATCGGTGCATTTGCAACAGCCATGCGTCTTCTAATTGGTTTAGACCGTGGACATCTAGGATCTGGAGAATAATGCTATCAAGGAAGGAGGTGCTTTAAGTGATTTGGAAAAAATTACAAGATATAGATCGTCGGATTATATATACACTTATGATAGTCTTTCTACTTTATCCGATGATGTTTCCGATCGGAATACCTATCGAGATTGATGCGACTACTAAAGATGTTTTCAATACTCTTAAAGCTTTAAACCCAGCAACCGACACCGTGGTTTTAGCCGCATCTTATTCGGTCGGTGGAGCCCCGGACGTTGGTCCTCAGTTTGACGCCGTAGCAAAGCATCTGTTTGAACTTAAAATTCCGTTTTTAGTTCCGAGTTTTGTTAGTGATGGGCCCGCCCAGGTCGAACGAGTGCTTGCTCGCCTTGAGTCACTAGGCCTGGTCTATGGAGTAGATGCAGTCAATCTAGGATTTATAACCGGGGGAGAGGCGGCAGTTAAAGCTTTCGTTGATAATCCGCGCACGGTCTTTATTAAAGATTTTCGTGGTAATGTGGTAGCTGATTTGCCTATTATGCAGCGGGTTGACAAGGTAACTGATTTAGCCTATGTTCTTGACTTCCAAACCGGTAATCCTGGTTATGCAGACTGGATTCGTCAAGCGCCAGGCGTTAAGTACGGTGCCGGGCTGGTAACCGTCAGTGTTCCTGCAGCTATTCCTTTTGTCAACTCAAAACAAATTGTTGGCATGTTAAAGGGTTTACGCGGTGCCGCAGAATATGAGCTTTTGATGGAACGCCCTGCGCTTGCCGTGGCAAAAATGGACGCCCAATCTTTAGGGCACCTACTCATAGTGGCTCTTATTATTTTAGGCAATACAGCCCATTTCGTAGATAAAAAACTTTCTAAGAAGTAAGGATCTCCAATTAAGGTAGGAGGTGAACTCATGAGTATATCAACTAATCCTTGGGTTTGGATAATGGGCATAGGCATGGTGTCTCTATTCTCATTTATCTATAAGGAAAATGCAGCATATCGTTTTTTCGAGCACGTTTTTGTAGGCGCAGCAGCGGGATATTTTTTACAGATGAACTATGTAAATATTCTAGATAGGGCTTGGATTCCTCTTGTAGCTAAAGGGAGGTACAGTTTACTAATACCGATTTTCCTAGGCCTGTTGTTATACACTCGTTTCTTTAAACGCTATGCGTGGCTCAGTCGTTGGGCAACCTCATTTATGATAGGTATCGGTGTAGGTATTTCTTCTTTTGGAATGATAAATGCTCAGCTGATACGTCAAGCTAGCGCAGCGATGATGCCGTTCTTGGTAAAAGATAAGCTAGGGGTTATTCTTTGGACGAGGTCAGCGAACAATACTCTGATGATTCTTGGTACACTGTCAGTCTTGGTATACTTTTTCTTCTCTTACACCCCAAAGGGGCCGGTGAAGGAAGTAACCCATTTTGGTCGGTGGGTAATGATGCTTACCTTCGGCGTTGCTTTTGGCAACGTTGTAATGGGCCGCATTTCTCTTCTCTTAGGTGCGTTTGAAAGAATATTCGGCACATGGCTAGGTCTACTCTAGGCTGTAGCATAAGTATCCCGCAAGCTAAGCTTGCGGGATACTCGCGTTTGGCGTTTTTTTCACCTACGTCGAGGCATAAAGCATTGCGGCAGCTAGGTTAATAGGATAATTCTCAGGGGTTGTGTTAAGAGTATGCTTGCTGCGACTCGATGTTTTGCTGTTTGAGTGCATGGTAATGAGGCGAGAGGCTGAGTTGCCTTCGCCAGTGGGGTTCTTTTTTTGGATCGACAGGGGCTTGGAAACAACGAGGCTAAACATCTCCTCTC
>WSXW01000051.1 GCA_009773495.1 Bacillota bacterium | reverse complement strand
GAAGGTATGTATCTTTAGGCGTAAAAGTGTGCACTTTGTGGCGAGAATCTTTGTAGTTTCAGTGGCGAGAAAGTGTGTACTTTAGATTACCATTCACAAGGTATTACCTGAGCACGTTTCCACCTAAGGCGACAATAAAGTCAATGTGTTTTAGCTCGCCAAATAATGCGCCCGTTCGTGCTTATCATGAGATTTGACACCCTAACTAAGTCAATTGTGTCTTTTGATCCCAATCTAGAACCCTCAATGGAGATCTCGCCCGAACATATCACAAAAGACTATATTAGAGAGTTATCGTTGATCGGGGTCAAGAGGCTCAGTCTAGGGGTTCAAAGCCTCAATCTGGATCTTTAGGAAGCCGATAAATCGTCTTAACAATTATGATATCTTAGAATTAGTAGATATGATGCGGCAATATGGGATGAACATAAACATCGATGTCATTAATGATCGAGGATATCAAGCCTGGAGTACTGGACGGAGGCCATTGGGGCAGTGGGGACTTCGTGCTTATTAACGGTGTAGAAACGTGGCTGATGTATTTCTCTGCAGCCGAGACCAGGGGTAAATTGGTGAACGACCTCTCAGCACTATACAAGACCATGGGTATTGATTAAGAGTAAGAGCAGGAGCCTCTCACGTCTGCGAGAGGCTCCTGCTCCTTTAACTGGGGGTTATTGACCCATCGGTTGGCCGCAGCTGCTGCAGAACTTGCTGTCGGCTCCGTTTGGGGGTGCATTTGCTACAGAACTTCATTGTTTCTGTGAAAAAAATCCTGCACAACTATTGACTGATACTTAGATATCTGGTTTGATAAAATAAATACTCCATACAGATGGTGCACAGAGTATATTGAGAGGGGTGATCCCATGATTGAACAGGAAAAAGTAACTCTTAACCTCAGTATTGTCGACCTCGGCAAAATGGATTACTTAGTGGAACAGGGGTTTTACAGCAACCGCAGTGAGTTTATGCGCACCGCCATCCGCAATCAGCTTAAAGTGCATGACCCGATTGTCTCTGATGAATCGCTGCGCGGCAAGATGGTAAGCGTGACGACGGAAACCCCCGATGTACGGAACATATGGGCCATTGGAGTTTTTAAGTTAGATAAAGCGCTTGTGGAACGGCAATTGCGGAGTGCTACCAAGCTCAGCATTTTTGTCGTCGGCGCCTTGGTCGTCGACCGGGAAATAACATTGTCCATGATGCGCGAAGTTGTTTCTACAGCAAAAATTTATGGTTCTATAAGTGGTCACCCTGACGTAGTGAAGTTTATGAAAGAAGCAATGCACGATGATTAAGCAGATAGCAAAGCTTTGGCCACTGCTCCCTGGTAAGGGGCGGCTCATCTTTGTGGTGGCGGCCTCTTTGGGTCTTGTGGGTTTTTCTGTCTATAGTGCCCATTTGGGGCGCCTGATATTCGACTCTCTAGTGGCGCGGGACATCGCGAATGTGTACTATTGGCTACGGCTGGCGGTGGCGATTAGTGTTGGCGATTTGTTGCTGCGCTATCTGCGCATCAAGATGGCGGGCACGTTCGCTGAGAATAGTGTAGCTGCTTTGCGTGAAAAGATTTCTGCTCATCTTTTACGGGTTACCATGACAGACTTCGGCAAGCAACACGGCGGCGACTACATCTCGCGGCTCACTAATGACCTCAGCAGAGTGCAAGAATTTGTGACGAACACTCTCGGTAGCCTGATTTTTTTGCCGTTGGCCGCCATTTTTGCGCTCGCCTATATGCTCTATGCCTCGTGGCAATTGACCCTTATTGTGGTCTTAAGCACGCCGTTCTTGCTTATCTGCGCTTCGGTGCTTGGCGCACCTATTGGACGACTGAGCAAGCAATTGCAGGAGAAGCTGGCCGTGGCCACTGCGTTGACCCAAGAATCAACGCATGGCATGGAGATTGCACGCGCCTTTAATTTAAAGGAAAATCTCAGCGCACAATTCGAGCGCGCCGTACACGAAGCTTTAGTCTGCCAATGGGCGCTTGTGGGTCGCCGCCTAGCTATGGGAGGAGTCTCCTTTTTGCTGACGTTGTCATCATTCTTTCTCTGCTTTGGTGTCGGAGGATGGTTTGTCATCCGCGGGCAGTTATCGTTAGGGGAACTCATGGCTTTTGTGCAGCTTATGAACCATTTGACTGATCCCATGAGCCGCATGCCCCAGCTTCTTGCCTCTATGCGCGCTGAGTTGGCAGCGGCGGAGCGAGCCGTCAACCTTTTGGACCTAGAAAGTGAGGCCACAGCTGGTGCGGTGCCGAGTTTCTCTGGTCAGACGGCGATAGAGTTCTCTGACGTGGTCTTTAATTACGCTGGGAGTGAAGACCCGGTACTTAGCGGGTTGAGTTTTTCTGTCCAGGAAGGGCAAACAGTGGCCTTAGTGGGAGCAAGTGGCTCGGGGAAAACTACTGCCTTGCGCTTAGTCTCGCGCCTTTATGCCTCCCGGAGCGGTCGAGTCAGCGTGCGCGGGCTATCCGTTGCTGAATGGGACCTAGCTGATTTGCGCCAAGAAATAGGCACGGTATCGCAAGATAATTTTCTCTTTCCTATTTCTGTGCTGGAGAATATTCGCTATGGTCGCCCTGATGCTAACGAGCTTGAAGTTGTCGCGGCAGCGCAGGCGGCCAACGCACATGAGTTTATCGTCGCGTTGACGCATGGCTATGCCACTGATGTGGGAGAAATGGGTGCGCGTCTTTCGGGTGGGCAAAAACAACGCATCGCCTTAGCGAGAGCCTTCCTTAAGAACGCACCCATACTTCTCCTAGATGAGGCGACTTCAGCGCTGGACGTGCAGTCTGAAGCTCTTGTGCAAGCAGCCCTCGAGCGATTTATGCAAAATCGCACCGTGCTGGTGGTAGCCCATCGCCTGAGCACCATCATCAATGCCGATCGCGTCGTGGTTCTCGAAAAGGGACGCATTGTCGACAGCGGCACCCACCACGAACTGATAGCAAAAGGCGGCATGTACGCCGATTTGTATGAACGGCAGTGGAATAGCAGAGGTATGGATAAGGAGGCGGTATAGGTGATGAATTACCCATTGCTCAAAGTGTTGCGGCTGGCGAAAAAGAATTTCACGATCTTTGTCATGGGGATTATTATTCGAGCTATCGGCGAGACTGGCATACAAATAGTCTTTATTTATCTGCTGCGCGATGTCTTCGCTGCTATGCTCGAGACTAGCACCGCTGCCTTGATAACAGCTTTGCAGAGTGCGGGGCTTTATTTTCTCTTGTCTCTGGCTGGTTTCACGATCGGGTTTTTGCTCCTGCAGCGCAAGGTAGCTGAAATTACCGCGGAAATACGGCAGAGTATATTTCGCAAACTCCATTCCCTGCCGATTAGCTATTTTAAAGAACACCACAGTGGCGATGTCTTGTCGCGCATGACCAATGATGTGAATGCTACGGTAGCGTTGCTGGGTGATTTGCCGAGCAAGATGCTCTTTGAGATTTTTTTCTGCCTGGCAAGTGCGCTTATTATTTTTCTGGTTGATTATCGGTTAGGCTTAGTCGCCGTATTCTCGGGAGCGTTTGGGGTCGTCTCCAACACCATTGCCTCACGACAGCTACGCTCAATCAGCCGCTTGCTACAAGAAAGCCAAGGCGTGCTCACAGTAGCCATGTCGGATTTATTCTCCGGCATCCAAGTAATAAAAGGGTTCTCTCTTTACCCGATTATGGAAAAAATATTTTTTAAAAAGAGCCAAGAGGTTCGTCATCATGGATTAGCCAGGGTCAACACCCAAGCTGCCTTGGAAGGGGCCAATTTTATCACGTCTAGCCTCAATTTTATGGGACTGCTTTTGGTGGCTGCAGTTTTAGTCTTGCGGGGTGAGATGGGCGTGCCGGAGATTGTCATGGTGGTTCAAGCCCAGAATGGCGTGGAGCGATTCTTTACCGGCATCGGTGCGCATCTCACCGGTATTCAAAGCTCGTGGGCAGCGGCGGAAAGGGTTTGGGTGTTGCTCGAGGAAGGAGACGAGCCAGAACGCTTTGGCGGCATGGCGGCAACAATGAAAGAGCCCGTCGCCTTGATCGGGGTGGAGTTTTCCTATGCCGATGGTGAGAAGGTCATTGACGGGATCTCGTTGACAGCCAGAGAAGGCGAAATGTTGGCCGTAGTTGGTCCGAGCGGCGGTGGCAAATCGACCTTGCTGAAACTGATCATGGGCTTTTACCAACCGCAAAAAGGAGCTGTGATTATAAGAGGACAGAGTCTCAGCGAACAAAGTCTTACCCAAGCAAGAAACTACCTGAGCTACGTGCCTCAAGACGCCCATCTTTTTTCGGGGACCATCGCCGACAACATTCGCATGGGCAATCTCGACGCTAGCGCAGAAGAAGTCATCGCCGCCGCCAAAGTGGCCAATGCCCATGATTTTATCATGGCGCTGGAAAAAGGGTATGAGACCCCCGTAGGAGAAAAGGGTGCGCAAGTCTCGGGTGGGCAAAAGCAACGCATCGCCATCGCGCGGGCCGTCATTCGCAACGCTCCCATTCTTCTTCTTGATGAAGCTACAGCGTCCCTAGACTCCGAATCGGAGGCCTTGGTGCAAGAGGCCCTCAACCGCCTGATGCTTGAGCGCACTGTCATTGTGGTCGCACATCGTTTGTCCACTGTCGAACGAGCCAATAAAATCGTCGTAGTAGATGAAGGGCGCGTCGTCGAAGAGGGTAGTCACAGCGAATTGCTAGAAGCCAACGGTCTTTATCGTGCGCTGTATGAGCAACACCTGTCGGGCCAGGTTATAGCGGCAAATTAGAAGGTATATTCCTACAAGCAAGGCAACATGGCGTCCAAACTACCTAGCCCGGCTTAACCAATATAGAATTGACGTTAATCTGTGAAGTCATTGTGAAATACAGGTTCCACTCGGTTTCTTCCGTTGTGTTTAGCGAGATACATCTGTTTGTCAGCGCAATCTATGAGGGATTCAACATTAATGCCAGACGCTGGTTTAATGCTGCATACACCAAAACTAGCAGTTATCTTGATGCTGTGTTCCCCACAGGTTATGACCTTTTCTTCGGTCGTCCTTCGCATGTGTTCTGCTATCTCCACGGATCTCGTAATGCTAGCTCCGGGAAGGCATATCAGGAATTCTTCTCCCCCGTACCTCGAAACCCAGTCGCTCTCTCTCCTTACAGATTTCAGAAGGGTCTCTGCAAAGCTCTTGAGAACACTGTCACCTATGAGATGGCCATAAGCGTCGTTTACTCCCTTAAAGTGGTCGATGTCCGCCATTATAACCGAGATGCTTTTGCCTAGCAAAGCTGCATTTACGATATCGATGGGCAGTTTTTCGGTGAGATAACGGCGGTTGTAAACGCCGGTCAAGCTATCTCTGAGAGCGATACTGTTCATGTTGTCGATCATGGCATACATCTCTGATTTGTTGTCCGTGTTTAGGTCCCCTAGAATCAAACTATTGGTTACGTTCTTCAATAATTCGACTACAGCCCTCCTTGTGCCTAATTCCACGGGAACAGCTGTTGCCATGTACACCTCGCCACTCGCATACTCTACCTTGACGAATGTTTGGTTCGTAGTATAAGCACGTATCGCGATGCAGTTATCACATACCTGGTTTGCCTCCCAGAAATCATAGCAGTTACTGCCATATTTATGAGACGCGCTCGGGGACTTATAGTCGATGACCATTTTATTAGTCGGATCGACAAAGCGAATTTCATCGTACATCTTTTCGAATATGGCGAATTTTCCTAATATGTGTTTGACTTCATTATCGTACAATCATAATCCTCTCCCATCACTAACAAGCTGGTGAAGATCGTAGGTGCTAGTTATTATTATAAGCATCAACCGTCAATGAGTAAACATGTTAAGCAGCCCAACACATTTTTGACGCTTCATGGGCGAAGTGTCTGTTGTATATGTTCCATAACGTGGATTGGGGGTATAATGAAGCCGTACACATGCTTTAGGAGAGTGATAATATGATTCCAACGCCACATATTGGGGTAGCCGAAAAGGGAGTAATCGCTGAGACGATTCTACTACCAGGCGACCCGCTACGCGCTAAATTCATCGCCGATAATTACCTAGAAGACCCGGTGCAGTTTAATGCGGTACGCAACATGCTGGGATATACTGGTGCATACAAGGGTAAGAAAATCTCGGTAATGGGGACAGGTATGGGTATACCCTCGATTGGCATCTATTCTTATGAGCTGATCCACTTTTATGGAGTAAAGAACCTGATTCGGGTCGGGTCATGCGGCTCCTTTCAAGAGGATGTGAAGGTTCGGGATATAATTATCGGCATGGCTGCCTCCACGAATTCTGACTATGCTAGTCAATTTGATTTACCGGGTACGTTCGCCCCTGCGGCGTCGTGGACTCTCTTGAAGAAGGCAGTCGATGTGGCCGAGCAAAAGGGCATTGCAGTCAAGGTAGGAAATATATTGTCCTCAGATATCTTCTACGATGACAACCAAGACTCATGGAAGAAGTGGGCCCGCATGGGCGTGATGGCGGTCGAGATGGAGGCTGCTGCTCTATATTTGAATGCAGCCCGAGCTGGAGTTAATGCGCTCTGTATTCTGACCGTATCGGACTCTTTAGTTAGTCATGAATTAGTATCAGCCGAAGAGCGGCAAAACACGTTTACCCAGATGATGGAGATAGCCTTAGAGCTAGCTTAATAGCTACAGTGGGTAAACCCCCGCAGCAGGCTGCGGCGCTTCCTGGATATTTGGTGGGCTTAAGGGCAGCTTGCAGTCCTTACAGCGCTTGGTCAAACCCCATGGTCTTAATAGTAGGTGAACCATACTGGCGTAAGACCCCCGATCCTGAGCACATACGTCAGCTCGAAGCGGGTGGGATGGAGCTAGATGGCGAATGTACACGGCTCACGCGTGACTTGTATCTCCACTTTGGTAGAGACTCAGTAGGCTGGGCCATCTACGTATTTGTAAAACCATAGAAGGTGTGCTATTGATGAGCGAAACGAAACCGGCGTTGGTTCAAATAACTGCTGCAAACTACCCACGTTTTCAAGCTCTCGTGAACTGGCGCGTAACCGGTAAACGTGGCGTTAGCGACCTTCCTCAGCCTACCGACAAGGAGCTAGCATTTGCCTCTCGGGATGGCTTCTGGGTGTGGGCCGCAGAAATAGAGGGCGAACTGGTGAGCTGGATTGGTTTTGTTCTTATTCCTAAGCCGGATAGTCGGGTGGGTATGATCTACGTCGATGAGCTATGGACTGCAGGTGAGTTTCGCCGTAGAGGGATTGCCGAAGTGCTCATTGAAAAGGCAATAGAAACCGCCCGCGAGTTGCGCCTGTGGAAGGTGCGACTCTATGTGGGAAAAGACAACCCAGCTGCCCGGGCCTTTTATAAGAAGATGGGCTTCGTCGAAGACGATGCAGAAGCGATGTTTTGTAACTATGAGGTCAGGCTTGACTAAATACGCCGTCATAAGCGATCGTAAGGTTACAAAGTAAAAAAAGGTGTGCACAACTAAATGTGCATACCTTTTTATTACTCACAGCTCGGGGACTGGATTGTTTTTTGCCTAATCCACGGCGGGGGCTCCGTATTCCTCACAGTATAGTGCCACTAGAATCGCCGAGACTCCGCCGACTAGCTTGCCGATTATCACGGGGATGATCATGGCTTCATTAAGAGGTGGCTGGTGGCGAGAGGTATCACTAACTTTGTAGCCTGCAAACATCTGTATGCAGTATAATTGAGACTGCAGTGCCAAAAAATTGCGAGGCGGGTGTTAGAGCATGTTGACAGAGGCAAAGATAATTCAAGCGGCGGGGTTAAGCAACACTTATTACAAAGGGTGTCAGTATTTCTCTGAAGGGAAAATACAGCAGATAAGCTATCATCCCGCGACTGGGATTTTTAATGCAGTTGTGCAGGGAAGGTATGCCTACGAAGTAGAAGTCTCTTTCGACGATAATGACGAGATGGACGGGTCGGATTGCGAGTGTCCGGCCTCTCGCGAATACGACAGTGTTTGTAAGCATGTGGTGGCGGTACTCAAAGACATACAACGAAATTGGTCTACGTATTTTGGGGAAATTGATATTTCTATTCTTCATGCGCCGGTTCGCGACTTGCTGGATTTCTTCGAAAGAGATGCGCAGGGAACCTCACCTAGCAAAATTAGTTTCCCGGAGGTGCACCTTGTCCCAACCTTATTCATTAGCGCCCGAGCCAGCCACAGGGCTATCTGGGTGGAGTTCTCTATAGGTAGAGATCGCCCGTATATTCTTAAAAATGTGCGCAGGTTTCTAGAGGCGCATGCGAGTGGAGCACAGCTAGTCTATGGTCGGAAGTATACGTATCGTCCGACAGAAGACCGTTTCGACTACAACTCACAGCAGTTGTTAGAAATGATGCAGATAGCGGATGTAGATGAAAAGACCTTTTTAGCATCCTGGGGCAACATCTATGAGTCGCGAACATTTCATGAACGTAGGTTTAACCTGAGTAATACCCAGCTCTTGCGCTTTTTAGAGATTATGGGCGAAGAGAGCTTTGATATCGTCTTTAATAGCGGTTTGCGTCAGACAGTTCGTATAAGTGAAGCAAGACCATCGCTAACCTTTGCTGTCTCAGCTCTAGCATCCGGTTTAAAGGTAAGTATGGTTTTGGGAGAGGAGGCCTGCTATGGCCTAGACTCTGACTTTAGGTATGTATACTATGCCAACACCGTACACCGCGTTGATGATAGTTATTCTCGCTACATGAGACCTCTGCTGCAGTGTTTCTCACAAATGCGCCAAGCCGAAGTCGTAATTCCTGAGAGTAACGTTGGGCAGTTCTTGGATACTGTCGTGCCCACGTTAGAGAAAATAGCCACGGTGCATGTAGACTCTGCTTTGGCTAGTCGGTTTTACCGGGAGCAGCTGCAGGCGGAAGTATATTTAGATAGGCACGGCGACGGGGCGAGTGCTAGGGTTCGGTTTAAGTATGGTGCTGAAGTAGTTGACCCCTTAGATGCTAAGACGGTATCGAATGGGGGAGAAAAGCGGGTTCTCATTCGCTCGGCAAGCGATGAGAAAAAAATACTTCTGCTATTGCAGCGGTTTGGGTTTAGAGCATCGAACACGGCTTTCGTACTCGAGGATGAGGATGAAACGTATAACTTCTTGCTGGCGGGGTTACCTGAGCTAGCTAACTTAGCAGAGGTGTACTATGCAGAGCAGTTCAAGAATATGCGCCTGCAAAATCCTGGTAAGGTCTCGGCAGGGGTTCGCCTGAACAACTCCAAGGGCCTCCTAGAAATGAGCCTGCAATACGGTGACATGACCCCACAGGATTTAATCGAGCTACTCAGCGCCTATAAGCTTAAAAAGCGTTACCATAGGCTAAAAAGCGGTACTTTTGTCTCGCTTGAATCGCCTGAATTTAAGACTACAGCGGCCTTGGTAGATCAGCTTGGTATAACCCCGGCTGAGCTAAAGAACCAGGTGGCGGAGCTGCCGAAGTACCGTGCGCTGTATCTAGATAGTCTGTCTCGCGAGACAGAGGGTTTCCAGTTAGAGCGAAGTAGCGCTTTTAAGAAAATGGTGCAAGACATCCGGGAACCGCAAGACATGGAGTATGAGGTGCCTGCGGGTATAAACGGGAAGCTGAGGGATTACCAAAAGACAGGTTTTAGGTGGCTGAAGTCGCTAGCGCACTATGGGTTGGGTGGCATACTGGCCGATGACATGGGACTAGGGAAGACCTTGCAGGTCATTGCTTTTGTCCTCTCGGAGAAGGCAGTAGAGCAAAAGCCGTCCCTAGTTATAGCTCCAACCTCGCTGGTGTACAATTGGTTGGAAGAGGTCCGCAAGTTTTCCCCAGAGCTCAGGGTCGCAATCATAACTGGCCAGCCCGGGGAGCGACAGCAGCGCTTAACAGAAATTAATGCCGCTGACCTAGTTGTGACATCCTATGCTCTTATCAAACGAGATATCGAGCTGTACTCAGCTATAGATTTTAAGTATTGCTTTGTGGATGAGGCCCAAAATATTAAAAACCCCCATACCCTCAATGCAAAATCGGTCAAGCAAATTAAGGCGAGAGGGTACTTTGCCCTTACGGGTACACCAGTAGAGAATAGTCTCACCGAACTATGGTCCATCTTCGATTTTCTTATGCCTGGATACCTTTTTAATCACACCCGGTTCACTACCAAGTATGAAACTCCCATAGTCAAGAATGGCGACAAGACTGCACTGCAGCAACTAGGCAGGCATATCCGACCATTTATACTGCGCAGGATGAAGAAGGACGTACTCAAGGAGCTCCCTGAGAAAGTAGAAAGCAAAATAAGCTGTGATATGACGGAGCAACAGGCTAAGCTCTACGCTTCTTACATCCTAGCTGCCCAGCAGGAGTTTAAAGATGTGGTTGAAGCCCAAGGCTTTGAGCAGAGCAGGATTAAGATCCTCGCCATTCTCATGCGACTGCGCCAAGTTTGTTGCCACCCAGGCATGTTCCTCGAAAATTACGCTGACGGTAGTGGCAAATTAGATACGCTACTTGAAATCTTACATGACGCCTTGTCGGGAGGGCATAGAGTACTAGTATTCTCGCAGTTTACTACAATGCTAGCACTGATAGCAGATCAGCTTAAAGCTGCTGGGATTCAGTATCATTACCTTGATGGCAACACTCCCGCGTTGGAGCGGATGAGGCTGGTTAATGCGTTTAATGCCGGAGAAAAGCCGCTATTTCTCCTATCTCTCAAAGCTGGCGGAACTGGTCTTAACCTGACTGGTGCAGATATGGTAATTCACTGTGATCCGTGGTGGAACCCTGCTGTAGAAGACCAAGCTACTGATCGCGCTTATCGCATAGGCCAGCAAAACTCGGTGCAAGTGTACAAGCTAATCGCTAGAAACACCATCGAAGAAAGAATATTTGAATTACAGCAGGCAAAAAAGGAATTAATAGACGCGGTAATCAAGCCGGGTGAAACCTTCCTCACCAAAATGAGAGAAGAAGAGATCCGTCAATTGTTCGTAACGGATGCCGCTCTAGCCTAAGCCTACCTGTGTACAAGGGCGAGGAGGGATTTGTGTGAGCAAGTACGGGTTGGTCGCTGTAGTAGCGGCACGTCATATCGCTGAAACTAGAATCGAACCCGTAGCAGCGTGGAAGGCAGCTGCGGCCGAATTAATCTCCGAAAGCCGCGAGTTAAGGGACAAGGCTTGCCCGCGTGGAGCTTTTCTCGGCCTATGCGAGGAAGGACTTGTCAAAGGTGTGGCGCCTGGTCACTACCATCGCGGCTATAGGATGAATAAAGTCTATGCTCTAAGGGGTGTTGACATATTACGTTATGAACCTGAGTTGGCGGGTAATGTAGGCAAGCTGTGGTCTCGGGTCGTAGGAAACCATGCAGTTGGCCATCATGGTCAAGTAGATGTGGTTGTGGAGCTGTGGATAAATGGCCTCATACGAACTCGTAGTCAATGACGAGGCTATGACTTCTTTGGGTTATCTATGGATAAGACTACAGCTAAAATTCCTGCAACTGTTTTATAGAGCTCTAAGGGTATCTCGTCGTCGAGCTTCAGCCCGACCAAGAGGGGAGCGAGAACGGAGTTCACCTGAATAGGCACATGTAGTTCCGCCGCGCGTTCAATAATGCGCTCGGCCATGGTTCCATAGCCTGTGGCAATAACAGTGGGCGCAGTACCTGCTTCATGGTCATAGCGGAGGGCTGCAGCCATTTTGCGTTTAGTTTCCTTCATGCTACACCACCAAATTAACGCCGCGGTAAGTACGAGCTTGCTGGCTAAGTGGAGAGAAGCTGACGATAGGAATGCGCATGCGAACACCCCCTCTGGTGATTTGGAGAGTAGGTCGGGTGAACCCCACCTACTCTATGCTTTTTATATTACGCCCTTGCCAATAGGTGTATCTGCGTTTGCCCTTGGTAAAGACTGTGCACTCTATTGCTGCCTGCGGGCAGAGGTTGAGGCAACGCAAACAATGTTCGCAGCCTCTGCCCCATACAGGTCGCTCTGTGGAGCTGAGAGTAACGCTGCCGATAGGGCACATTTCTACGCAGGCGCCGCAACCGTTGCATTTAGCAGTTGATTTATAGAAGCGGGGTGCGTACTTGAGAGACTTGAGGAACACCCAGTAAGCAAAGCGGTAAAATGGGTTGCTCGGTGACCCTAGGGATGGCTCGGCCAAGTCGGGGTTAAAGAGCGCTGTAACTAACTGCTTAACCTTGCCCTCACCTGCCGCCACGACTTCTGCGGCCTTATCGTCCTCAATAGCTGGTCTGCCAAGGATATAATTACTTGGCATCCTAACCCAGTCAGCAAGCATGACTTTGTAACCGTTTTGTTGCAGTGCAAGGCCTACATCTGTGGCGGCGGTACCAGGATTATCAGCAGCGTTAGCAACGACGAAAGCCTTGCGTCCCTCTCCCGCCTGTAGCCGCTTAAGAAAGCGGTTGATAACGCGAGGGGCCCCGTAGCCATAGACAGGGAAGAAGACTCCAACGAACTCTGGGATTTCAGTTTCCAGAGAAGATAAAACGTTGCTTACCTCTACTGTGATTCCTTGCTGTTCTAAGCTCTCGGCAGCCGCTTTCGCTAGTGCCAAAGTGTTTCCGGTACCGGTGAAGTAGAAAAATTGGGCTCCCTTAAACACGTTTACCACCCCTCGTTGGATACTTGCTATTACTTGATGTTCTATAACACTCGATATATCCCTTTATTAAGCAAATCTAACGGTTGCGGCTATTCGTAAAAAATTATCCGGAGTAATATTATCCGCGAAATAGAATGCAATGTAATACAATCCCGACTTTGACAGCCCTCCGCGAAAAAAAGGCCGCAATGCCCTTATAAATACAGGGTTTGCGGCCTTGGTGCATCGACACAAATTTGTAGGGGAA
>WSXW01000050.1 GCA_009773495.1 Bacillota bacterium | reverse complement strand
TCGGCTACTCATTGACATCCTCACACACATCCCCTCGGTTATATTTCTATATGAGTGAGCCGATTACCCTTCGGTAAGATTATAGGTGAGTGATTGCGAGGGCTTGACACCCCTGCAGGCTCGTGTTATAGTTTTATAGTGTTTACGACCGTAGACAGTAGGTGCAGTGCTTAACGCGTGAAAATGCGGCCTACCGAGGTTGGAAGTATGCTCTGATTTAGTTCATTCAGCATGCCTCCCCTCTGCGGGAGGCATGCTTTTTTGGCGAGATTTCCTCCGAAGGAGGTGTAAGATATGGGTACTCGTGAAGAGAAACAATTAGTGGTGCAAGAACTCGTTGAGAAGCTTCGCTCCAATAGGGGCGCAGTACTAACCGACTACCGTGGCATCGGCGTAGCTAAGGATACCGACCTGCGTGCCAAACTCCGTAAAGCTGGAGTTGAGTACAGGGTAGTGAAGAACACGCTTCTTCAACGGGCTGCTGAAGCAGCAGGTATTGAGGGCCTGGATAAGTATCTCGAAGGCCCGACCGCCATTGCAATGAGTGTAGATTCCGTGGCTCCGGCTAAGGCCCTCAGCGAATGGGTTAAGGCTAACAAGATGCTGGAGATTAAGGGCGGTATTTACGAAGGCAAAGTTTTCGACCAGGCTGGCGTGGCCGCTATTGCGGTTCTACCGTCTCGTGAAATTATGCTTAGTAGCGTACTGGGTACGATCCTCGCTCCGTTGTCCGCTTTTGCTACTGTCGTTGACGCGATTCGTAAGCAGAAGGAAGAACAATAGACAGTTTGGCTATATTGTTGGGGACAATTCTCTGACTACCACCAGTTTGAACCCTTGAAGAAGAGGTGTGTCCCCACACTTTATGAAGGAGGTGAAACT
Organism: Bacillota bacterium; assembly: GCA_009773495.1. Lineage (GTDB taxonomy): Bacteria > Bacillota > UBA994 > UBA994 > UBA994 > WSXW01. The sequence goes on along the minus strand of WSXW01000050.1, from coordinate 12,079 downwards.
AATGAGTAAAGCACAGATTATAGAACTAATTAAAAACATGACTGTTCTTGAACTCTCTGAGCTTGTAAAGGCTCTTGAGCAGGAATTCGGCGTAACAGCTGCTGCTCCCATGGCGGCTATGGCTACGGGTGCTGCTGCTCCTGTTGTTGAGGTTGAAGAGCAAACCGAGTTCACCGTTATGCTAACTGGCGCTGGCGAGAAGAAGATCAACGTAATTAAGGTTGTTCGCGAAGTCACCGGTCTTGGCCTAGTTGAAGCTAAGGCTCTCGTTGACGGGGCTCCTAAGCCAGTCAAGGAGAACGTAACTAAGGAAGAGGCTGAGAAGATCAAAACCAAGCTTGCTGAAGCAGGCGCCGGCGTAGAGATTAAGTAATATTCTCTCCGAAATAAGAAGAACTCGCTGTGAGGCGAGTTCTTCTTATTTCGGAGAGCAGGTAGAATGTGATTGCTTGGGGTCAGCTACTGAAAGTATGAACTTGGGGTCAGCAGAAGAAGGTATAGGATGAAGTCCTGGGGCTCTAGGGAATTCCTCTTGACTCTCCCCATCAGGTTGTGATAACATTTCATATTGTCACGAACTATCCTTATGCGTGCTTTATTATGTATAGCGCGCCAAAAAAAGGATAAAATAGTTGAGTAGTCTCAGCCAAGGGGGTATTGTACCCTTTTTTGGCTTTGGACTATGCAAGCGCTCCAGATGAAAACACGTTAGGGGTGAAGCGTTAATGGTTAAACCCATAGCGGAATGCAAGCGTAAACGCCTCCGTTTTGGTCACATTGATGAGGTTATTGATATTCCTGATCTCATCGAGGTTCAGAGGCAATCTTTTGACTGGTTTGTCAAAGAGGGGCTAGCTGAGACGTTCCGGGACATCTCTCCCATTCAAGACTTCACGGGAAACTTGGTGCTTGAGTTTATTGACCACCAGTTTGGAGAGCCTAAGTACTCTATTGAGGAGGCCAAGGAAAGAGACTCTACTTTTTCTGCTCCGCTACGCGTCAAGGTTCGCCTTGTTAACAAGGAAACCGGTGAAGTTAAGGAGCAGGAGGTCTTCATGGGTGATTTCCCACTCATGACGGAGAACGGCACATTCGTCTACAACGGTGCTGAGCGTGTAGTTGTTAGTCAGCTTGTGCGTTCACCAGGTGCTTACTATCATGAGACAGTTGATGCTACTGGGCATAAGGTCTATACCTCTACGCTCATACCTAATCGTGGCGCATGGCTAGAGATGGAAACAGACGCGAACGACGTACTGTGGGCCCGCGTGGATCGCACACGTAAGATTCCTGTCACGGTACTCTTAAGAGCGCTAGGACTTGGTAGTAATCAGCAAATTCTCGCTGTATTCGGCGAGGATGCTAAGCTAAACACCACACTTGATAAAGATAGTACAGACGCCATTGAAGATGGACTGCTTGAAATATATAAGAGGCTGCGTCCCGGTGAGCCACCAACGGTGGATAGTGCTAGGACATTGTTAAACTCGCTCTTTTTTGATCCTCGCCGATATGACTTAGCGCACGTTGGCCGCTATAAACTTAACAAGAAGCTGGCACTGCGTCGTCGGATCTCAGGTCGTGTGGCTGCCCAAACCATTGTGGTTACAGAGACACTGTACCAACCCGAAGTCGAAGAGGGAGTACGCACCCTAGTACAGCCTGGTGAAGTACTCGTTGCAGCGGGCGAGGTCTTGGTTGAAATGGGACAACGTATTACACGCCAAGTGGCCGAAAAGTTAGAATTAGCAGGCATTAATGAAATAAAGGTACAAGCCGAACGCACAGGACAGACACTTATTCGAGGGAATGGCCTGCGTAAAGTTAGCTCTACTAGTTTAATTCAGGGCAAGCAATTGACCGCACCTGTAGTAGACAAAGAAGGTAATGTAATTTTACCCTCTGGCGTGGAACTCGTTGATGACGCCCTTGCTAAGTTAGAGCAAGCTGTCGCAGAGGATAGAGTGGCTTCCCGTCTGATTAGTATTAATATAAAACGGACAGTTAAGCAGATTGTGTTGACAGACCGTTACGCTGCGCCTTCTGAGAAGCATGTAACTAGGGACGATATCTTTAGCTCTGTTAATCATCTCTTGGTCTTGCTCGAGGGCATTGGTAAAGTAGACGATATCGATCACTTGGGAAATCGCCGTCTCCGTTCCGTGGGCGAACTACTACAGAATGCTTTCCGCATTGGTTTGTCACGGATGGAGCGCGTAGTAAAAGAGCGCATGACTATTCAAGATGTTGATGTTATTACTCCGCAAGCTTTGATTAACATTCGTCCAGTTGTGGCGGCTATAAAAGAGTTTTTTGGTTCTAGCCAATTATCTCAGTTTATGGATCAGACTAACCCTTTGGCAGAACTAGCTCACAAACGTCGTCTTAGTGCGCTTGGACCTGGTGGGCTTAGCCGTGAGCGCGCAGGAGTTGAAGTTCGCGACGTTCATCATTCCCATTATGGCCGTATCTGTCCCATAGAGACGCCTGAAGGACCGAACGTAGGTCTTATTGGTAACCTAGCCACATTTGCTAGAGTAAATAGATATGGCTTCATTGAAACGCCCTACCGCGTTGTGAAGCACGTGGACGACCAAGTTTGGGTGACTCCAGAGATTGAGTTTCTCACTGCCGATGAAGAAGATGAATTTATAATTGCTCAGGCAAATGCTGAAGTAGAAGAGGTGGAGTATTCTACTAAGGGTACAGGGCGCTTTATGAGCGATCGCACCACAGTGCGTCATTACCACCAGATCAAGGTTGTCCCTGTGGCGGAAGTCGACTACATGGACGTTTCTCCTAAACAGGTATTCAGTGTACCTACCATCCTTATTCCTTTCCTTGAACATGACGAAGCTGGTCGAGCCTTGATGGGCGCTAACATGATGAAGCAGGCGGTCCCGCTCTTACAGCCTGAAGCACCCTTGGTGGGCACTGGTATGGAGTTTAAGGCGGCACTTGATTCGGGTTCTGTTGTTGTTGCCAAGCGCGGCGGCAAAGTTACTCGTGTTTCTGCTCGCAGTGTAGGGGTGGAGACTGACGATGGTGCTGTTGACACTTATAAGCTAATGAAATTTGTCCGCTCCAATCAAGGTACCTGTGTTAATCAGAAACCCATTGTAGAAAAGGGTCAACGTATTGAGGCTGGCTTTCCAATTGCCGATGGCCCCGCCACTAGTCTTGGTGAAATAGCCTTAGGTCGTAACGTCTTGTGTGCATTTATGCCTTGGGGCGGTTATAACTTCGAAGATGCTATTCTTATTAGTGAGCGTATGGTGCGTGAGGACATATTTACCTCAATTCACATCGAAGAGTATGAAGCCGAAGCGCGCGACACTAAGTTAGGACCTGAGGAAATTACTTCTGACATTCCTAACGTGGGCGAAGACATGCTCAAGGACTTAGACGAGCGTGGTATTATTCGTATCGGCGCCGAGGTGCGTACCGGGGATATCTTAGTGGGTAAGGTTACACCTAAGGGTGAGACCGAACTTACCGCAGAGGAACGTCTGCTTCGGGCTATTTTTGGTGAAAAAGCGCGTGAAGTCAGAGACACATCCTCCCGCGTGCCGCATGGTGAATCTGGCCGCGTAGTAGATGTTAAAGTTTTCTCCCGTGAAAACAATGACGAGTTACCACCGGGCGTTAACATGCTCGTCCGGGTATACGTAGCTCAGAAACGCAAGATATCTGAAGGCGATAAGATGGCCGGTCGCCACGGTAACAAGGGTGTAGTGTCGCGTATTTTGCCTGAAGAGGATATGCCCTTCCTGCCAGATGGTCGTGCGGTAGACATTGTTCTTAATCCCCTAGGCGTGCCAAGCCGTATGAACATCGGCCAGGTGCTCGAGACCCATCTTGGCATGGCTGCTAAGGCGTTAGGCATCCATTGTGCAACACCTGTATTTGACGGTGCCAAGGAGTCCGACATTCAAGAGCTCCTAGCCAAGGCGGGTTTTGATGTCGATGGAAAGTCAGTTGTTTATGACGGACGCTCAGGTGAGCCTTTCGATAATAAGGTGGCTGTGGGTTACGTTTATATGCTGAAGCTCTTCCATTTAGTAGATGATAAGATCCATGCTCGTTCTACTGGACCTTACAGCTTAGTTACTCAACAGCCTCTAGGTGGTAAGGCTCAGTTTGGCGGTCAGCGTTTTGGTGAAATGGAAGTTTGGGCACTCGAAGCCTATGGGGCTTCCTATACCTTACAAGAACTTCTCACTGTTAAATCCGACGATGTAATTGGTCGTGTTAAGACTTACGAGGCTATCGTCAAGGGTGATAATATTCCCGAGCCAGGCGTCCCCGAGTCATTCAAGGTCCTAATTAAAGAGTTACAGAGTCTCGGTATGAATGTTAAAATCCTTAGCGAAGATCAGCAAGAGATTGAAATGCGTGACCAGGATGAGGACATTAATGAGACCGTGCGTGAACTCAACCTTAACCTTGATAGTGAGGTCGCCCCCCGTGAGTTCAAACGCAAGAAACCACTCGAAGAGATCCTTGTGCAACCAATTAAGGAAGCAGAAATCGCTGCCCTTGACGAAGAAGACGAAGAGGATGAAGAAGACGACATCCTTGATACCAATAAGTTAGTTGAAGCGCTTCGCAAGCAGCATATCCTTGAGGATGAGGCTGAGGATGAGATTGAGGAAGATGATGACAAGGAGTCTGTACCTGGTACATCCGCCCTAGCGAGCCTGCTAGAGAAAAAATTGGCGGCAATTATCGGTGTTGAGCCTGAAGTAGGCGATGAATCTCGTCCTGCTGCCAAGACTAAGGCCGCTAAGAAACGTCGCGAGGAAAAGGACGGAGAGCTTAGCCAGGTGCGTCGCATTCGCAGCCTTAAGGATGCAGACGAAGAATAGACGCCTGCCCTTTGCCAAATTAAAGGAAGGGAGCGACAACCTTGTTGGATGTAAACGAGTTTGATTCTATACGAATAAGCTTAGCTTCACCCGATCAGATTAGGGAATGGTCCAAGGGAGAGGTTAAAAAGCCCGAGACCATTAACTACCGCACGCTTAAACCAGAAAAAGAAGGGCTGTTTTGCGAGAAGATCTTTGGCCCGACTAAGGACTGGGAATGTAATTGCGGTAAATATAAACGTGTTCGCTATAAGGGGATCGTGTGTGACCGCTGTGGGGTTGAAGTAACCCGCAGTAAGGTGCGCCGTGAGAGAATGGGACACATTGAACTAGCTGCGGCTGTTTCACACATCTGGTATTTTAAGGGCATCCCTAGCCGCATGGGCCTTATTCTCGATATGTCTCCACGTCTTTTAGAGAAGGTGCTTTATTTTGCAGCCTATGTGGTGCTCGAAGCCGGTGAAACAAACCTGCACGAACGCCAGATATTGACTGAGACAGAATACCGCGAAGCGCGAGATCGCTACGGCTACTCCTTCCGAGTCGGAATGGGTGCTGAGGCTGTTAAAGAATTACTAACCAAAATCAATCTCGAGGAGATGACCACTGAGCTCCGCGCTGAGCTAAGCGATGCAACGGGTCAGCGCAGAATTAGAGCTATTAGAAGACTCGAGGTAGTTGAGGCTTTCCGTAAGTCAGGCAACAGACCGGAATGGATGATTATGGATGTGGTTCCTGTCATCCCACCCGATCTTCGTCCCATGGTGCAGTTAGATGGTGGCCGCTTTGCTACCTGTGACCTCAATGACCTGTATCGGCGAGTAATAAATCGCAATAATCGCCTTAAGCGTCTCTTAGAGCTGGGTGCCCCCGACATTATTGTGCGCAATGAGAAGCGTATGTTACAAGAAGCGGTGGATGCTCTTATCGACAACGGACGACGCGGACGTCCGGTTACTGGCCCCGGCAACAGGCCGTTAAAATCGCTAAGCGATATGCTCAAAGGCAAGCAGGGCCGTTTCCGTCAGAACCTTTTGGGTAAACGCGTTGATTACTCGGGCCGTTCGGTTATTGTTGCCGGTCCGGAATTAAGATTATTCCAATGTGGTTTGCCTAAAGAGATGGCACTTGAGTTGTTTAAGCCCTTTGTAATGAAACAATTAGTCAAAGAAGGCTTTGCCCAAAACATCAAGAGCGCTAAGCGCAAAGTCGAGCGTGTAAGTGAAGAAGTATGGGATGTACTCGAGGAAGTAATCGCAGATCACCCAGTGCTTCTCAACCGTGCGCCTACTTTGCATAGGCTTGGTATTCAGGCGTTCGAACCCGTGCTCGTTGAGGGCCGCGCTATTAAGCTGCATCCCTTGGTATGTGTGGCTTACAATGCAGACTTTGATGGAGATCAAATGGCTGTGCATGTTCCGCTGTCAGCAGAGGCACAGGCCGAGGCTCGTATTCTGTTGCTTTCCGCACACAATCTGTTGAACCCAAAAGATGGTAAACCCGTTGTTACGCCTACTAAAGACATGGCTCTCGGGACTTACTATCTAACTACCTTGGACAAGGAAGGTAAGGGCGCAGGCATGTGCTTCACTTCCTACAATGAAGCGCTCATGGCCTACAAGAACGGCGCAGTAGCTGTTAATGCTCCGATCAGGGTTAGGCGTACTGCGACGCTTCCCGACGGTAGTAGCGTGACCCGCATAGTGAACGCTACCGTGGGTAGGTTAATCTTCAACGAGGCCATCTCACAGGACTTAGGCTTTGTTGATAGGACTGACCCTAAAACAGTGTGTGACCTAGAGATTAATAAGCTTGTACCGCGTAAGACTCTTGGCATAATAGTGGAGCGCTGCTATCGCAAGTACGGCAACGCCATTACCACCGCTATGCTAGACCGCCTCAAATCCTTAGGCTTCGAATACGCCACTCGGTCGGGTATTAGCATCGCTATTGGCGACGTACTTATTCCAGAGAGCAAAGCGGGTATCGTTGCAGATGCCGAGAAACAGGTCGCAAATATCGAGAGGGCCTATAACCGCGGCATGATGAGTGCTGACGAGAAGTATCAGAATGTTATAGAAATCTGGGGTCAGACCTCTATTAAGGTGCAGAGAGCATTGCTCGAAGCTATGCCTGAGTTTAATCCGATGTTTATGATGGTTGATTCCGGAGCGCGTGGTAACATCAGTCAGATAACTCAGCTTGGTGGTATGCGTGGTTTGATGAGTGACCCATTGGGGCGTATCATTGAACTTCCGGTTAAGGCCAATTTCCGCGAAGGCCTAACAGTGCTCGAGTATTTTACCTCCACACATGGTGCTCGTAAGGGGTCTGCCGATACAGCTATTCGCACAGCTGATTCGGGCTATCTCACGAGGCGACTGGTTGACGTAGCGCAAGACATCATTATCCGCGAAGATGACTGTGGAACTAATGCTGGCGTAGTAGTTGAAGCCATCCGCGACGGCAAACAGTTGATTGTTACGCTCCCTGAGCGCATCGCTGGTCGTATTGCCGCTGAAGATTTGCATCCATTGCCGCACCGTGACCCAGTCACGGGCAATGAAATTGAGCCTCCCGTATTAGTGCGTGAAGGCGAGTTGATTGATGAAGAGGTATCCCTGAATATTGCTGCGTATGGCGCAGCCTTTGCTCCTGCCTCTGGTACAGTAGAGGTGCGAGACAATGGCGAAATCGTAATCACTTCTGCCCTGGGTGTTACTCACACTGTTTATCAGGCAATGCCACAGCAGCGCGTGCTCGTGACAAGCAATGATGCAGTAAAAGAAGGGCAACAGCTTACGGAGGGTCTTGTGAAGTCTGTCCACATTAGAAGCGTGCTTACCTGCAAGACACGCTACGGTGTGTGCATCAACTGTTACGGACGCAACTTGGCCACTGGCGGTATAGTGGAGGTCGGCGAAGCGATAGGTATTATAGCCGCTCAGTCCATTGGTGAACCAGGCACACAGCTTACTATGCGTACATTTCATACGGGCGGTGTAGCTGGTGACGATATTACCCAAGGTCTGCCGCGTGTCGAGGAACTGTTCGAGGCTAGGCGCCCCAAAGGCCAAGCCATCATCAGTGAGCTCGATGGTCGTGTACATTTCATAGAGAATAAGAATCGCCGCGAAATTGAAATTCACGGGTATGACGGGGAAGTAAAGAACTACCCTGTAACCTATGGAGCTCGACTCAAGGCGCATGAGGGCGATATCGTAGAAGCAGGTGAAGAGTTGACCGAAGGTCCTGTGAGCCCAGCCGATCTCTTGGCGATAAAAGGCATTCGTGCTGTACAAGTTTACATCTTGCAGGAAGTTCAAAAGGTGTATCGCGCTCAAGGTGTAGAAATCAATGACAAGCACGTTGAAGTTATTGTGCGCCAGATATTGCGCAAGGTTAAAGTCGAAGATCCAGGTGGGACTGAATTGCTTCCAGGCGCTTTAATCGATGTATTTAGCTTCGAAGAAGAGAACGCGCGTTCAATTGTGGCTGGGCTTGATCCAGCAGTAGCCCGCCCCGTGCTTCTTGGAATCACTAAGGCGTCGCTAGCAACCGACTCATTCTTGTCGGCGGCTTCCTTCCAAGAGACTACGCGTGTGTTGACAGATGCAGCGATTAAAGCCAAGGTCGACCCATTGCTAGGCCTTAAAGAGAACGTCATTATAGGCAAGCTGATACCTGCAGGCACCGGCATGACGAGATATCGCAGTATCAGGGTTGTTGTAAATAACCCTGAAGACGGCCGCGTACAAGAGGTTGTTAAGACGCAGGATTAAGTAAGTGCTTCCTAGGTCGAAAAACGTTGACACTCCTGGCTCTAGGTCGTATAATATTTGAGTGTGCTATCAGGCATGCCTTACGTGATAGTGAACCCCTGTCGCGGTAACGCGGCAGGGGGCTCTAATCCATTGATTACTCATCAGCCACGACGGAAGGAGGTGCATGTATGCCAACAATTAGCCAATTGGTTCGCAAGGGTCGCCAAACGTTAGAAAACAGGTCCAAGTCTGCTCATCTGCAAAGCTGCCCACAACGTCGTGGTGTATGCGTTCAGGTAAAGACTATGAACCCGAAGAAGCCGAACTCAGCTATTCGTAAGATTGCGAGAGTCCGTCTTACTAACGGTATTGAAGTAACTGCCTACATTCCTGGTATCGGTCATAACTTGCAAGAGCACTCTGTTGTTCTCGTACGCGGTGGTCGTGTTAAGGACTTGCCAGGTGTTCGCTATCATATCGTGCGCGGCACTTTAGATGCAGGCGGAGTTCAAAATCGTAATCAGTCCCGTTCCAAGTATGGAGCCAAGCGCGCCAAGGCGGCGCCAGTAAAGGGAGCAAAGGGAGCTAAAAAATAGTTACCCTGCGGTGACAGAAAAATAATTCTGCTGTCACCGAGTAACACATTGTTGTGAAGGAGGGAAAAAGATGCCAAGAAAAGGTTCGGTACCCAAGCGTGACGTGCTTCCAGATCCAATTTATAACAGCAAGTTTGTTACACGCTTTATAAATAAGCTGATGTATGATGGTAAGCGCGGTGTTGCCCAAGGTATCTTCTACAGTGCGATGGATCGCATTCGTGAGAAGGCCGGTAAGGAACCCCTAGAAGTGTTTGAAGCAGCTGTGAAGAATGTTTCTCCACTTTTAGAGGTAAAGCCTCGCCGTGTGGGTGGTGCAACTTACCAAGTTCCTATAGAAGTCTCTTCGGAGCGTCAGAAGATGCTATCCATACGTTGGTTAGTAACTTACTCTCGTGCCCGTGGCGAAAAGACCATGGAAGAGCGTCTAGCTGCAGAAATTTTGGATGCAGCACAGGGTGCAGGCGGTTCGATTAAGAAACGAGAAGACACCCACAAGATGGCTGAAGCCAACAAGGCGTTTGCACATTATCGCTGGTAAGCAGTGAGCTTTGAGCTTTGAGCTTTGAGCGTGGGCAAACTTTTGCTCTTAGCTTACCGCTCAGTGCTCATAGCCAACTCTCATTTTGCAAATATTAAGCGTCAGAAGGGAGGGACTGTCATGCCGAGAGAATTTGCATTAGATCGGGTTAGAAATATCGGAATCATGGCACACATCGATGCTGGTAAGACCACGACTACAGAACGGATTTTGTACTACACCGGAAAAACGCACAAGCTAGGCGAGGTGCACGAAGGCGCGGCCACTATGGACTGGATGGTTCAAGAGCAAGAGCGCGGAATCACCATTACCTCGGCTGCGACCACCTGCCAATGGCGCGATTGCCAGATCAATATTATCGATACGCCCGGGCACGTGGACTTTACAGTAGAGGTTGAGCGCTCTCTCAGGGTGCTTGATGGTGCGGTAGCAGTTTTCTGTGCCAAAGGTGGCGTAGAGCCTCAATCAGAGACTGTTTGGAGACAAGCAGACAAATACAAGGTGCCTCGTATTGCTTATGTAAATAAAATGGACATCATGGGAGCTAACTTTGATCGGGTTGTGTCGATGCTGCGTGAACGCCTCAGAGCGAATGCGATACCGATACAGCTTCCAATTGGGAGCGAAGAAACATTTTCTGGTATGGCCGACTTGGTTCGCGAAATAGCCATCATTTATCTTGATAATGAAGGCAAGAACCAGGAGGAAAGAGAAATTCCTGCTGATATGGTAGGTGTGGTCCGCAAGGCAAGGCACGAGCTTATTGAGAACATTGCCATGGCAGACGAAGAGTTTATGATGCGTTACCTTGAGGGCGAAGAGCTCTCGATAGACGAGGTTAAGGCGACTCTACGTAAGGCTGTATTGGCTGGCCTCATCGTTCCGGTTCTTGTAGGTTCTTCCTACCGTAATAAAGGTGTGCAGCGACTGCTTGACGCAGTTGTCGACTATCTTCCTTCTCCGCTAGATATCCCCGCTGTAGCTGGGATAGTGCCGCGTACTGAGGAAGAGACAATTTGCGAAGTTAGTGATAGCGCGCCGTTCTCAGCTTTGGCCTTTAAAATAGTCTCTGACCCCTTTGTTGGTAAGCTAGCGTACTTCCGTGTTTACTCCGGTAAACTGACGGCAGGAAGCTATGTGTATAATTCAACCAAGGGTAAGCGGGAGCGCGTTGGCCGTCTGCTCAAGATGCACGCCAATCACCGGCAGGAGATTTCTGAAGTGTTTACTGGTGACATAGCCGCCATCGTGGGGCTTAAGGATACCACAACCGGTGATACCCTCTGTCTTGAAACAGCCCCCATTATTTTAGAATCAATGCAGTTCCCAACGCCAGTTATTGCTCAATCCATTGAACCTAGCACCAAGCAGGATCAGGATAAGCTATCTATGGGCCTCATGCGCTTGGCAGAGGAAGATCCTACTTTTAAGACTCACACAGACCAAGAGACAGGGCAAACGATTATTGAGGGCATGGGTGAGTTGCATCTAGACATCATCGTTGACAGGCTGAAGCGTGAGTTTAAGGTTGGTTGCACTGTGGGTAAGCCACAGGTTGCTTACCGCGAAGCCTTCCGTAACACTGTGCGCGCCGAGGGCAAGTTCGTCCGCCAGAGCGGTGGCCGTGGTCAATATGGTCACGTTTGGGTGGAATTCGAGCCCCTAGCTCCTGGAGCAGGATATGTGTTTGAGAGCAAGCTTGTCGGTGGTAGTATTCCTAAAGAATACGTCGCACCTGTGGGCAATGGTATTCAGGAAGCAATGCAGAGCGGTCTACTGGCAGGGTATCCTGTAGTTGATCTCAAGGCAACGATTTATGATGGCAGTTACCATGACGTCGACTCGTCTGAAATGGCATTTAAGATCGCAGGTTCAATGTGTTTCAAGACTGCCATGGCGAAGTCTAATCCTGCGCTTCTTGAACCTGTAATGAAGGTAGAAGTGACCGTGCCCGAAGAGTACATGGGTGACGTACTTGGTGATATTACATCCCGACGCGGACGAATTGAGGGTATTGAGGCCTTATCCGGAGCCCAGATTGTCCGTGGAATGGTCCCTTTGGCTGAAATGTTCGGCTACGCTACCGACCTTCGTTCTAAAACGCAAGGTCGCGGAAACTATACAATGGAATTTGCGGCGTACGAAGAGGTTCCAAAGTCGGTTAGCGAAGCAATATTAGCAAAGCGTTAGTTAGGAGGAAAAAAAATTGGCTAAGAAGAAATTTGAGCGTAACAAACCACACGTTAACGTAGGCACCATTGGTCATATTGACCATGGTAAGACTACCTTAACCGCAGCTCTAACCTCGGT
>WSXW01000049.1 GCA_009773495.1 Bacillota bacterium | reverse complement strand
GGGATCAGCCATCATCAACTACTTAGAGCAAACAATGGGTAAGGTTTTTATTTGAGTGATCTGATATTGTTGGGTAAGATTTTTAAATGAGTTGACACGCACGTACGCACGTACTAATAGATTAAAAGTTCTTGGGTAACTCTTCATTTAATATGCCGACATATAACCCAATTATACGAAAAAGACTAAGCCTTTAAACAAAAAAACTCTCGTGTGAGAGTCTTTTTAATGTTACGGTATGCGGAAAAACTCCGAACTCACGTACCCAACGCTGTCTTGGTACTTGACTTTGTGCCAGACTTTTCCCTTTTCCAACACTTCTAAACGCGTGTTCATAGGCAAAGTCACTATAATACTAAAATTTGTGCCTGCTCCAGTCCGTATATTGACCATCTTACCGTTGATAAATCCATACAGGATCACTGGCGGGGAAGGGGCTGTCGGGGTTGGTGTCGTAGGTGTCGTAGGTGTTGTTGGAATTGTCGGCGCCGTGCCCTGCATCTGCACAATCTTCGTCTCAAGCTGAGCAACTCTAGCCTCTAATTGTTGAATAGTAGTAATGAGTGTTCCAGTTGAAGTATTAAATCCCTCCAGCGCAGAAATGCGAGCAAGCAAAGGCTGTAACACCTGGGTCAGATAGCTGACGGTGATTAACGGGTCGTCTTGTGTACCCGGTTGCGGTGAAAACGCTCTAGCAGAGCCTAAGCTTCCTATATAGAGCACTACAATCGCCATCGCTACGATAAATTTCTTACGTCTCATTTCCGCACCTGACCTTTCCTTGGTATTAAACATGAATCTTGAAACAAGAAAAATCACTAATCACTGATCACTAATCATTAGTAGAGTCGTACCTCGTACATAGTACCTCGTAGATACGAAGCACGAAGTACCAAGTACGAATGTACAAGGAACTAGGAACTTGCTGGGCACCGGGAACTGGGAACTGGGAACTGAGCACGACGCGCCATGCGCTATGTGCTATATGCCATGTGCACCAACGTTCCACTGTGTTCCGTGTTGTGCCATGTGCTATTTGCTATGTGCCGTTCCCCCCACAAATTCGACACGCAAAGACCGTTTTCCTCCTAGCCACTGCTATGTGCCGAGCAGTTTTCTGACTTCGTCTAAGCTGTGGGTAATTTTTGCCGGCGGAAGCTCCTTTAAGAAGGCCTTCCCATATTGCCTGTTTTGAACTCGGTAGTCAAGTATTGCTACAACGCCTTTATCACTGGCAGTGCGAATGAGCCTACCAAAACCCTGTTTTAATCGTAGGACTGCTTGTGGTAGAGAGTACGATTGAAAAGCGTCGTCTCCTTGACGCTTAATATGTTCGAAGCGAGCCTCCATAATCGGTTCGGTCGGCACGCTGAATGGGAGTTTCACCAATATAACGCAGCTCAACGCCTCACCAGGAACATCAATCCCCTCCCAGTAGCTAGCTACGGCCAACAAAACTGCCTTTCGCCCTGTCTTAAATCTCTGCATAATCTCACTGCGCGAACCGCTGCCTTGCTTCAGCAACGTATACCCTTCTAGTGATAGGCCTAGGAGCTTGTCATAGACTGTATTCATGGATCGATACGAGGTAAACAGTACGAGTGCCCTTCCTTCAGTAACCCCGACGATTTCCCTTACCTTTATAGCTGTATACTCATCGAAGGAACTTTCCTTGGGGTTGACTGCGTCTCGGGGCAAAAAGAGTAACGAGTTGTTTTCGTAATCAAAGGGCGAGTCTAGTCTCAATAGGTCGCACTTTTCGAGCCCTATTCTCCTCAGCAAAACTGAGGAAAGAGTGGCCGATGTGAGAACCACAGTATCAATTTTCCTGAATACGTGCTCACGTATGTCTTCTTCCATGGCAATTGGGGCCGACACGAGTGTAGCCTCATCATCAACGGATTCCACCCAATACGCATGCTCTTCCTCACCGCCGCACCTTTCTAGGATAAAGGTGAGGTCATCAGCAATCCTCAGAACGCGATCATATAACAGCGTGAGGTACGCGTTCTGTTCTTCTGTATTGTCGCCGCCATGCAAAGCAGTTAGCTCTTTGGCAAGCTGAAGAAGCGGTTCTCTAAGTACATTATCATACTTGTCCGCCTCGTATAGTCGTTTACTCTGAGTGAATTGGCTAAAGAAGAAACCCGCTTCTAAGCCGACTTTATTAATAAGACCTTCTATAAATTGGACTGCCTCCGAGACTTCGGATCGGTGCAGTACGCCACCTTTCTTAAAGCTCGCCGAAATAGTAGCCCCAGCTACCTTTACGCGTGCTAGACCGACTCGTCGGCTAAAAAAGTCAGTCGCAACATCCTCAATATTGTGGGCCTCATCAAAAATTACGGCATCATAATTTTCCAAAACACCTTGTTCGCTCTCGGCACCAGCTTCTTTGCGAATAGCTAGGTCCGCAAAAAATAAGGCATGATTAACCACAACGATATCTGCCTGTATTTGCGCACGACGTGACGAATAATAGTAGCATGTTTCAAAATGAGGACAGGCGCGCCGTAAGCAGGCCTCGCCTTCGCCACACACGTGCTGCCACAGGTCGTTACGTGGACTAAAGGGGATTTCTTCGCGATCACCCGTCATTAGGCGATTGCTAAACACAAGCTCTTGCAGTTGCCTAAGTTCTTCTACCTGCTCGCGGCTTGTGAGCAAACCGCGGTCTAGTTCACGCAGATAGTCCATCTTCCGGCGGCATAAAAAATTCCCTCGCCCTTTAGCAAGCACGGCCACGAACGGAAACCGATTCCCAAGCGCCTGTTGTAGGAATGGTATGTCCTTCTTAAAGATTTGCTCCTGTAAATTAATCGTCTTCGTGGATACTACTACACGCTTGTGCTCTTTTAGGGCAAACATAATCGCCGGTACTAGATAAGCAAATGTCTTGCCTAAGCCGGTACCAGCTTGCACAACCAGATGACGTTTACTCGCAAAAGAGTTTTCCACTGCTCGGGCCATGGCCACTTGTCCAGTCCGCGCTTCAAAGGCATTATGCGTCTGCGAGATCGGCCCTGCGGCTGCAAATATCTGCTCGATCTTCATTTCATCACCCTATACAAGGGCTGCCCAAAAAGGTTGCGTTCTATGGTGTAACGTTCCGCCTTTTTAGACAACCCCTCAGTTAATCCTTTACACTAGTATTAGCTACACACGTCAATTTTCCTGCTAAGGATTTACGGGTGGTCTCTCTCCACCTTGGGGGGCAGAATAACCGGAGCCCAAAGGAAAGGGTAAATTAATTACCGTTTGTGGAACTTCGCCGAGATATGTAACGTCAGCAATAGGTATCTGCGAATGAACCTGCGCGGATTTCGTTATAAAGGGGATTATTATCTGTACATCAGTGTAAACTTCTAGGTATATTTTATGCCGCGTCTGGTTTATACCTGCCGATTCGAAGGCGTCCGTAATTTCTGCTTTTACAGTACCAACCGGTACAATGGTAAATGGTATACGTGGACCGAAGTTTGCCATAATCGGGCTAGCAAATGCCTGCCCTAAAGGAATGGATACTATCTCACCTTTTAGCCGCTCCAACGTGTCTTGTACACGCATAGTGGCTGCAGACACAATTCGATTGACCTCCATCGTATTAACCTGCGCCCATGCCGCACGACCGTTGTGGTCGGTGTGAACTGTAATAAGGAGACCATACCGTATATCCTGCGCGATCTTGGTACTTAGGGCATCATTAATCGCCTGAGTGGCTATTATCTTAGCTCGAGTCTCAGCAATGGCCATTAGCGTCGGGTGAAGCTGCGAATCGATGAACATAACTAGAGCCGCCATTATGGATACAAACGCCAAGAAGAAAATACGTGCTTTAAGCATTCTCCGCTTTGCCCGTGGTGATACCATTTTGCTTCACCTCCCACTTGGTATATATATGCGCTTGGGAGTGTGGATGTGCCGGAATGATGCACATGGCGCATAGCACATGGCAAATGATATCGCTCCTTGCCTTTTGCTCCTAACTCTTAGTATCGCAGACAATTCCGGAAAAGCGGACTCCAACGAGCGGCAAGCGGAAACTGCAACATTTTCATGTTTCACGTTTCATGTTTCATGTTTTTACTCTATAGATAAATCTGCAAAGTATTGCCTGTGCTACGTCAAACATTTTTGCCCATATGATGATATTACCTAAGGTGCTATAATAGTCTCGCAAAGGGGGGTTTTTGAATGGGTAAGGCTAGTAATAATAACAAGAAAGGCAACAAGAGGCGTGGCCTATTACGCATACTCTTATTTTCAGCTGTGATTTTTATCTTTATTGTTTTTGTTGTGGGAGTAGCTACAGTGGCCTATCTAGTACATGATGTCGAAAAAGCGTCTTTAAGTGACATTAAGGTTAACGAGACATCCTTTGTGCTTGACGCTAATGGCGAGATAATTACCCAATTGCATAGCGTACAAAACCGGGTTACTGTGCCTATTGACACAATGCCTGATTTTCTTATAAAAGGTGTCGTAGTTATGGAGGATGTACGTTTTTATGACCACTTTGGCTTTTCACCACGAGATTTCCTGCGTGGCTTCTTATTAACTGTAACTGGTCGTGATCGGCAGGGCGCTAGCACAATCACTCAACAGGTTGCACGTAATCGAATTTTAAAGAACCTTGATTTTTCTATAAAGCGCAAGGTTCAAGAAATATACCTCGCCTTTCTGATGGAAAAAGAGTATTCCAAAAAGGAAATCCTCGAAGCGTACCTCAATGAATTGTTTTTGGGCGGTTCGGCCCACGGAATGCAGGCCGCTGCACAGCAGTACTTTGGTAAAGACGTCAGCGTCCTCAATCTGGCCGAGAGCGCTATGCTCGTTGGGCTTATACCATCACCTAACGCTTATCGCCCTACTAATAACTTTGAAGTTTCCAAAGGCAGACAGGCTCTTGTCTTGAACCAAATGCTTAAACACAATTTAATCACCGAAGTTGAAAGGCAGGACGCCTTAGATTATAAAATTACGCTAGCTACCGCGCGTACTACAACGGTAAACGGCGATCTCACTAACTTCTTCATAGACCACGTTATCCGCGAAGTAGAGAATATCCTTATGAAAAAACATGAGGTATCCCGGGGAGTAGCCAGCAACATGATCTACGGTGGCGGCTATACAATCCACACCACTCTAGATCTAAAAATGCAGAAGGCCGCTGAAAGGGCCGCGATTGATATTATTACTCAGCCTGATGGCATAAATGCTAGGGTACGCGCTGCAGCTCTTATCGACGACGACCCGGCCGTCAAAACGGCCGCTAAGAATACCGATTTTGTGTGGTTACACCCTGATAAGGCTCGTTTACAGCCACAAGTTTCGATGCTAATTATTGAGCCGAGTACCGGCTACATTAAGGTCTGGCTTGGTGGGCGCGACATGGTGGCTCGGCAAGGCCTTGATAGAGTTGCCTCCATTACCAATCAGCCCGGTTCTGCAATTAAACCCTTGGTTGTCTACGGTCCAGCACTAGCCTCGGGGCGTTTTACAGCAGCTAGCACGATTGATGACGTGCCCTCTGCTTGGGGCAACTATATCCCTCGCAACTATACCCCTAACACATTCTACGGTTACACCTCTATACGTAATGGCATACCCCCATCTCATAACGTCATGGCTGTTAGGTTGCTAGAGCAGGTGGGCGTACGTAACGCCATTGAATGGGCGGAAAAGCTTGGTATAGGCACGTTCGTTAAGAGTGGTTCCGCAAATGACATAGGGCTGGCTAGTGGACTTGGCGGCCTGACCGATGGCGTGACCTTGGTCGATATGGTCAAAGCCTACAACGTGTTTAATAACCGCGGAGTTTTAGTTGAACCTAGCGCTGTGCTTAAGATTACTACCCGCGAGGGCTCGACCGTTTATCAGGCACCAGGACCCAAGCAAGAAATAGTAATTAGTGAGCCCTTAGCTTGGCTCATGACCGACATCATGAGAGCAGTAGTTAACCCTGGCGGTAGTGGCATTCAGCTGCGTTCTGTTGGTCGATACCAAGGTGACGCTGCTGGCAAGACAGGTACGACTAACTCTAACGTGGATGCTATGTTCTTAGGCTACACCCCAGCTTACACTGGTGGCGTGTGGATAGGACACGACGATTCACTCACTGGTACTATCCAACGCGATGGCTCTGGCAATAGGATACTGCGTGACCCTAACCAGCCAAGCACAGCCACCAATTGGCTAAGAGGTGGTTTGCCCAGCAATGTAGGCAGTGGTTTTGCCACAGCTATCTTTGGCCGGACCCTGTCTTACTACACAGAGAACAAGAGCTTGCCGTCTTTCGATGCTACGCCGCCAGAACGACTGGGTATGGTTAAGACTATTGTATGTAAGGTATCGGGTAAGCTCTCTTCTCCGGTATGTCCAGTTCAAGACCTAAGGGAAGAATGGTTTATTCCTGGGACTGAACCAAAAGAGATGTGCAACCTGCACATCATTATAAAAATTTGTACTGAGCATAATCAACTGGCCACGGAATTATGTCCGCCGCATACAGTCGTAGAACAGATCCGCATTAAACGGGAGCCGTATTTTGAACTCTTTGATAGGAGCGGTAATCAGCTCCATCCGCAGGACGCTGCTAGGCAAGTACCTTTTCAAACCTGCACCGTCCATAGACCGACCGTGCCTGACGGCAGCAACGATGGTGGCACCGGTGGCCCTGGTGGGCAATAAGTAAGACACGCAAAGCGGCCGGCTCCATGAGTCAGCCGCTTTGCTTTAGCTCTGCTTAAACTCTACCACAGTTACGCCGCTGCCACCTTCGTTGGCTTGGCCTAGACGGTGCGATTTTACTTGCGGGTGGTTTTTAAGATAGTCGCGAATGCCTTCGCGTAAGGCCCCTGTGCCTTTACCGTGAATTATATGCACCTTGTTTAACCCGGCTACAATGGCATCGTCTAGGTATTTATCTGCTTTGAGTACTCCCTCTTCCACGGTATGCCCACGCAGATCGAGTTCAAGACCCATGCCCTTGCGTGAGAGGTCCACCATGTGAAAGCCTGTTCGTAAACCCGTGTCTACCTTCTTCTTCTGTTCAACCTTACGTAGATTCCGTAGTTCGGTGCAAATTCTTAAGGAACCAAGTTGCACTGTAACTGCACTTCCTGAAGTCAACTCCAGTACTTTGCCGCGCTGGTTAAGATGAAGCACAAACACTTCATCGCCTACTTCGATTTCCTTTGTATTAGTAGCAGGAAGCTTCGGCTCAACAGCCTCTTCTTTGCTAAGGTCCTTACTGAGGTCCCGCCACCCCTGGCGCACTCTCTCCACGGCGTGGGATATTTCCTGTGCGGATTTAGCCTCTTGCGCCTTCCGCAACTCCTCAACTAAGGCATCAATTTCATGTTTAGCCCGATTTATCAGAGCCCGCGCATCTAGAGTAGCCTTGCGCAGAGTCTCCACTTCCTTCTCTTGTAGCCGCTGCGCCTTGTCCTGTGTATCCTGCGCCAAGACTTCTGCGTTCCTACGCAGCAGGAATGCTTCCTTTCGCGCCTCATCAGTCTCTTTCCGGGACACTTCTAGACCACGGATAAGATCCTCTACCTTAAGAACCTCACCACTTAGATATTGGCGCGCTCGGTCGATTACGTTTAGGTCTAAACCTAGGCGTTGTGAAATCTCGAAGGCATTGCTCTTGCCCGGAAGACCAATGGTAAGGTGGTATGTTGGACGTAATGTTTCTACATCGAACTCCATGCTAGCATTCTGCACACCTAGCTTGGTATGAGCATAGGCTTTCAGCTCGCTGTAATGAGTGGTAGCGACAATGCGTGTACCCCGCTCAAATAACGTGTCAATAATAGCCATGGCTAGAGTAGCGCCTTCGGTAGGGTCGGTACCTGCCCCCAGTTCATCTAAAAGAACCAGCGATGTCTCGTCGGCCTCATCAACAATGCGACGAATATTGGTCATATGTGAGGAGAATGTGCTTAAGCTCTGCTCGATACTTTGCTCATCGCCGATATCGGCGTAGATGTTTTCAAAGACACAAGCCTCGCTTCCTTCACCTACTGGAATGTGCAGACCGCATTGCACCATAAGGCTGAGCAGCCCCACGGTCTTAAGGGTAACCGTTTTACCACCAGTATTGGGCCCCGTAATTAGGACTACCGAAAAATCCTGGCCGAGATGTACGTTGATTGGCCGAACCTCTTGTGGGTCAATCAGTGGGTGGCGGGCGGCCTTAAAACGTAAGTAAAAACGGTCATTAAGCGTTGGTTCCACACAACGTAGCTGCCAGCTAAGCTTACCCTTGGCCAAACATAAGTCAAGCTGTGCTAATGCTTTCAGACTACCTGTTATATCTTCGACATGACTACCCACCAACGCCCCAAGTTCCTGCAATATACGCTCCACTTCTTGCTGCTCTTGCACCATGAGCTGCCTGAGTTTGTTATTAATCTCCATTACGGCCATGGGTTCTACAAACAACGTGGCACCACTGGCAGATTGGTCATGAATAATCCCCGGCACTTGACCCCGATACTCTGCCTTTACAGGTAAAACGTATCTATCATTGCGCATAGTAACTAGATTCTCTTGTAAGTATTTTTGAGTAACGGAAGATCTCACCATGGAATCTAATTTAGCCCTTACATCGGACTGGGCTCCGCGAACGCCTATGCGCAGCTTGCGCAGTTTGTCACTGGCATTGTCTAAAACTTCGCCACTTTCCCCAATGCAAGCTAGAATCTCATCTTCAACTCCCTTGAGTGGCACAATAGCTGCAGCATGTTCGCCTAACAAGGGGTACTTATCTTGTCGCTCAGCAAAGAAGCGGCTCACTTTTCTGGCTACACCTAAAACCGCGGCTATAGCAAAGAGATCCTCAGGGCCGACAACAGCTCCCAAACCGCAACGGCGTACTGCAGAGCGAACATCCGCTAAACCCTTAAGCGGAAATTCTTCAGTGCGGTATATCTCCCTCGCCTCACTAGTTTCCTTAAGCAGTAGGGAGACCTCAGGTTTGTTTGTACTTACAGCGAGGTCTTCTGCTAATTCACGCCCCAACGACGAGGAGACCAACTCTGCTAGCTTGGACTTGATTTTGTCCAGTTCAAGCACTCTTAAAGTGCGTTCATTCATACTATCATTCCTCCTCAAGGACTGTTCGGGACCAAAAAGAGAGCCCTGGTTACACCAGGGCTGTAGCTTTTACTATCAGCTCTTTAATGTATTCATAAAGAGCAGGACTAAGCTTGAGTACCGTCGTTACCACCTGTGAGCCTTCAATGTGTTCGGTGAATTGGCCCACGGGCATGGCCTTAATCAATGCCGCAACCACAAAGACCACTGTTACGCCCTTTACAAATCCCAGTATGGCGCCCCCCAATCTGTTGAACGTCGATACGATGGGCAACCGTGCTATAAAGTCTACCACGCTCGCTACGAATTCAACAAGCGCTCGGACCAAGAGCAGCACTATTATAAACCCTAAAATATTCGTAGCTGTAGCCCCCGCGTTGAAGTTACCCCAAATTGGACCAAGTGCCATATTAAGATACGCTTCGAGATTAAACAGACGGGTAAGTTCACTCCCTACAGACGGCCCTAATGAGGAAGCAAAGTATATTGACAGAAGCCAAGCCAATAGATCGAACACCTGTCTTACTAGACCGCGAGCAAATCCCCTCAGGCTTGAGAATCCTACAATAAAAAGCAACACGTAATCAAGCCCATTCAGGTTGGCCATTATACTACCCCCTTAGTGTCTATGTTGCCCAGAATCTATCGCCTGTGTCTGGGCGAGCCACCCTAAAACCTGCTACGAGCGCAGCTGCGCGGCGAAAGAGGCCTCGACAGCTTGCCGAATTGCTACAATGACCTCGCTAAGCTCCGTTTCATTTAGTGTACCAGAATCTTTGGAAAATTCCATACGCAGTGCAAGACTAACCATGCCTTGCGGCAGGTTTTTGCCTACGTATACATCAAAGAGGGTAACATTTTGCAACAAATTACCAGCTGCCTTTTGAACGCAAGCAATGACGTCTCTAACCGGCACGGTAACACTAACCACAAAGGCCATATCGCGTTCTACTGACAAAAAACGGCGCATTCCCGTGTAATGAGGCTCAGGTGAAAAAGCACTAAGTGATTTTTCAAGATCTAACTCCGCTACCACTGTCCGCTCGCGCAAATCCACGCGGGGATGGACTTCTCCTATAACCCCCACTACCTCGTTATCAATCAATATGTCTGCTTGACGACCAGGGTGCAGGTAGACGTAGCTACTAGTACTAAAAGCAGCTGCAGGCAACAGGGTCTCGATAATGCCCTTCACATGAAAGAAATCTAATTCGTGGTTTTTGACCAACCAGTTGCCGCGTTTAACCCCATATGCTCCGAGGCTTAACGTAAGGCGCTCCCGTGGCTGTCTCGCAATAGGGAGTTCCAACGCATCAAAAGCGGTTCCGATCTCAAAGGCGATCATACCAGGTACTTGCCTTGCTTGATTATACTTCAATACATCAATCATACCCGGGACTAGGCTAGGACGCAAGGCACTGCGCTCACGGCTCAAGGGGTTCTGGAGCACGATGGCTTTACTCCAAGGATGTGAATCGTCGAGGCTCAGGGCTTCCTTAAAGGCAGGATCATAGAAGCTTAAGGTAAGAATCTCATTAAGACCAGTGCCGACAAGCAAGCGACGTAGGGTACGCAACATTTTTTGCCGAGACGTAAGCTTGCCCTGGGTCAACTCCCCACTCATGGATAGTGTCGGTATGTGCTCAAGGCCATGGATACGGCCGATTTCTTCTACTAGGTCGACTTCATGCACAACGTCACGACGACGCGAAGGCACTGCAACCGCTAAAGTTGCCCCGTGGTCTAAGACAGCAAATCCTAAGCGCGCTAATATCGTCTGCATCTCTACGCTCTTAAGATTGGTCCCTAGCAAGCTGTTGACTCTATCGGGGCGCAGACTCAGGTGGGTTATAGGTTCATAGTCTGGTGTAATGCCCACTGGACTAGCGGTAATTTTTCCACATCCTAGCTGCTCTATTAGCTCAGCTGCTCGGGATAAAGCAAGTGTAACACCGGCAGGGTCTAACCCTTTGTCGAAGCGGGCAGAGGCATCAGAACGCAATCCCACTAAGCGTGAGGTACGACGAATGCTTACTAAATTAAACAGGGCCGACTCGATCACAATGCGCTTTGTCGCAATGGTAACCTCACTACCTAAGCTACCCATGACCCCAGCAACAGCCACAGGGCGCAACTCATCAGCGATTATCAACGTGCCCTCGGGTAACTTACGTTCTTCACCGTCTAAGGTCACTATTGTTTCACCTGCAACGCTTGGCCTCACGATAATACGCTGGCCAGCGAGCTTATCATAGTCAAAGGCATGTAAGGGCTGCCCAAGCTCCCACATGACAAAATTTGTAATGTCCACGATGTTGTTGATCGGTCTTAGCCCAACTGAACGGAGCATATTCTGAAGCCATAGCGGCGACTCCTGAACAATGACACTTTCTACTACCAGACCTAAGTATCCTGGACAAAGCTTCTGGTCTTGTATCTCCACCCGCAACTCTGTTGAAGCGGGTACGACCTCGCCTAATGCTTTGCCTGCGGAGGCTTTGACTCTAGCTCCGGTAAGAGCCGCAACATCCCATGCCACCCCCACCATACTTAAACAGTCCGCTCTATTAGGGGTGAGATCTAACTCAAAGCAGTAGTCGTCAAACCCAAAAACGGAAATCACATTCTGCCCGACTTCCGTGTCTGGCGGCAAAATGTAGATGCCTTCGCGCTGATAAGTCGGTACAACTTTCTTTTCGATACCCAGCTCATCGGCAGAAAGTAACATGCCGTAGGAATTGATGCCTCTGAAGTCAGCTACACCTAGCACGGTCCCATCGGGAAGTTTGGTGCCTACTAAGCCGACCGGCACCACTTGACCAGCCGCAACGTTGCTAGCACCAGTTACTATAGTGATAACCTGTGTATTAATGTCCACTTGACAGACCAACAGTTTACTAGCATTGGGGTGCGGCTCCACAGACAAAAGCTTGCCTGTAACAGCACCCTCAAGCCCTTCGTTCAAGCTCACAAATGCATCAACTGCAACTCCTGCATCAGTGAGTACTGCAGCAATTTTCTCAGGAGCTTCTTCTACAGCAACATAGTTTTTAAGCCAATTATAAGATACTTTCATTTTGCCCTCCTAAAACTGCCTAAGGAAGCGATAATCATTAATAAAGAAGTGTCGGAGATCTTCTACGCCATACTTTAGCATGGCGATGCGCTCAATGCCCATGCCAAAAGCAAAACCGCTAACCTCTTCGGGGTCGTAACCGGAAAGTCTGAGTACATTGGGATGCACTACGCCGCAGCCCAATATCTCTATCCAACCTGTACCTTTGCAGACCCGGCAGCCTGAACCGCCACAGGTTCCACAAGAAACGTCGACCTCGGCACTGGGTTCGGTGAAAGGGAAGTAACTTGCCCTAAGCCTTATTTCTCTCTCAGTACCAAACATCTGGCGTGCAAAAGCCAATAAGGTAGACTTGAGGTGACCAAGGCTGATGCCCTTGTCGATGACTAGGCCCTCCACTTGTTGGAACATAGGTGAATGGGTAGCGTCATCATCCCTCCGGTAGACTTTACCCGGGCTAATGATACGCACCGGAACCAGGGGACTTAGCCGCTCCATAGTACGAATCTGCACGGGTGAAGTCTGGGTTCGCAGCACCAAATCATTGATAACGTAGAATGTATCCTGCATGTCACGCGCAGGATGCTCTTTAGGAAGGTTTAAAGCCTCGAAATTGTAGTAGTCTGTCTCTACCTCTGGCCCTTCCGCTACACTAAAGCCCATACCTAGGAAGATGTCTGTTATCTCCTCGGCGATTCGTGTCAAAGGATGTTGATACCCCACGGCAACTGGGGTTCCTGGCAAGGTCACATCGAATTGTTCCCCCGCTAGCCGGGCTTCAAGCCCGGCCTCATCAAGCACCTTGCCCCGGGCGTCAAGAGCAGCCTCAATCTTATCCCTAATCTCATTTGCGAGCTGGCCTACTCTTGGTCGTTCTTCAGCGGCTAGACCACCCATGCCCCTGAGCACAGATGTGAGCTGACCTTTTTTCCCGAGAATCTGCACGCGTACTTCCTGTAAGGCAGAGCTTGTCTTAAGCTCGATAATCTGTGCCCTAGCCCGCTCCTCAAGCAGCCTTAGTTCTGTTGCCAAATCCATATGTTCCACTCCTTTAATGTATGGGGACACACCTCTTCTTCAAAAGGGGTAGAGTGCGGGGACGTCTCCTCTTCGAAAGCTGAAGGGAGTCGGAGATATGTCCCCTACTGATAGGGAGTCAGAGGAATGTCCCCAATAATAAAATATACCTCGCCCCCATATGTAGGGGCGAGGTATGTTTCGCGGTACCACCCTGACTATGGGCTTGTAACCCATCTCAAATAGCGTGTAACGTCGCAACACGGAAGAAGCTACTACGGCCCCCTAATCCCACACTGTAGGGGCACGATATATCGTGCCCGGGCACGACATGTCGTGCCCCTACTAGGGTCTTATTCACTTCTCCGGCTCCGGAGCGAAGGTTCACTCTCGTGCTCGCAGATGTGCTCACAGTCTACGACACATCTTCCCTGTAGCAAGCTTGCCGAGGCTACTGGACTCCTTCTCAGCCTTTAGTTAAAGTTAAGTTTACGATACATTAAGTAGGCAAAAACCGAACCTGTGTCCTCAAACATCTTCCAGAAAAACGCAGCTGTCAACAGTTTCATAGGACACACCCTTTCGTTTTTACTGGTCAAATTATACCACAGGTGCCTACCTCACACAAGGCTAAACTCTTCCCGAGTTTAACAGAAGCTAAGAGACAAGATCTCCTGAAACCATTGCGGTTGCAGGAGATCTTCTTGGTATTGACGAGTATAGAAATGTGGTCACATGT
>WSXW01000048.1 GCA_009773495.1 Bacillota bacterium | reverse complement strand
ACTCATGCACGCTATGGGACCAAACGTGGCCGGTGTTATAGGCTCTGCTGTTGCCGCAGGTGTATTGCTCTCAATTCTTGGCTAAAACCCAACAGGAGGAACGTAAGCCCCTCCTGTTTGCCAAACTCGTGCTTTCTTCAAGCCTCACTTTCTGAGACACCCTATCTGTCGTCAAACCTACATTCTCTTAAACTTGGCAGTAAAGTGCCTCAAAATTGGAGACTCATATGTGAATTCTAGCCCCCCTATTTGCTCGCGACGTTCATATACATTCGCACAGGCGACGGCTATTACGTCCATATGCCGGTTAGTGTAAACACGGCGTGGGATGGTAAGGCGTAGCATCTCAAGCTTGGGATAGTCATGATCCCCAGTGCTCGGGTTACGACCAGCCAAGCAAGTACCGATCTCAACGCCGCGGACGCCTCCCTCAATATATAATTCTACACCTAGGGCTTGTGCGGGGAACTGGTGCTGCGGGATATGAGGCAAGAAACGTATAGCATCGAGGTACACGGCATGGCCACCGATAGGCTCTATAATGGGAACACCGTAGTCAAGCAATTTATCGCCCAGATACTTTACTTGTCCGATACGATAGGTGAGGTAGTCTTCCTCTACTACTTCGCGGAGCCCCCGGGCAATAGCTTCCATGTCCCTACCAGCCAAACCACCATATGTGGGGAACCCTTCAAATAAGACCCCCAGGCTACTGGCTACCTGATAAACCTCAAAATCGTTCAGAGCGAGAAACCCCCCAATATTCACTAACGCATCTTTCTTGGCGCTCATGGTACAGCCATCAGCATAGGAAAACATCTCTTGAACTATCTCTAATATGGTTTTATCCTCATAGCCCTTTTCGCGTTGCTTTATAAAAAAGGCGTTTTCAGCAAATCTACAGGCATCAATGAAAAAAGGCTTTTTAAACTTGCGCGCTATTTGACTTGTGGCGCGGATATTAGACATTGACACCGGCTGTCCTCCACCACTGTTGCAGGTGATGGTAATCATCACTAATGGCACCTGTGCATGATGCTCCGTTAAGAATTGCTCTAGCTTTTGCAGATCCATATCCCCTTTAAATGGGTAAGGGGAGGTCGCGTCGTATGCTTCTGCTGTAACTAAATCTACGGGGAGGCCCTTTTTGTTCAAAACGTGGCCTTTTGTGGTGTCAAAGTGCATATTATTCGGAACGTACTGCCCTTCTTTTAGCAGAACCTGAAAGAGCAAGTGTTCAGCGGCTCGTCCCTGGTGTGTAGGTAAAACGTGTGCAAAACCCATGGTTTCTTGAACTGCCGCCTGAAGATTATAGAAGTTCTTGCTTCCCGCATAGGCTTCATCACCTAGCATTATTCCGGCCCACTGGTTATCGCTCATGGCTGAAGTACCGCTATCGGTGAGTAAATCGATGTAGACCTCCGTTGATTTCAGCCCAAATAGGTTAAACCCCGCGGACTCAATCTTGCGAGCTCGTTCTTCCCGGGTGGTCATTTTTACGGGTTCCACTACTTTGATACGAAAGGGCTCTGCCTGCGGAAGTGAACGTGGCATGGTGTAACTCCTCCTTTATATATGTACCCCCAATGGCTATGGCATCCATAGCCAAACCTTAGTTGCGCTTTTGCTTTCGTTGACGGCGTCGTCTCTCGGTAGAAATTGTGTTATTAATAATTAACCGCATGACACGGCGTGCTAACTTTTCGGGGTCATGACGCACAACGCTACACTGGTGTAGTAGATCATCTGCTACTACGCGAACTCCCAGCTGGTTGAGGCGGTGCATATCTACCAAAACCGGAGCCGAGTTTTGTGCGCTGTACTTGGACAATAGATCCGCCTTAATGCGCGCGGTGTTTACCAATACGAAGTCTATAATGCGGGCATTGGCAAGACGCTGTATAGCGTCGACGTGCTGTGAGGCTGTAAACTGCGTAGTCTCACCCGGCTGAGTCATAACATTACAGATGTAAATCTTAGTTGCTACACTGCGCGCGATTGCCTGGCTCATACCACTCACTAATAGATTAGGGATTACGGAGGTAAACAGCGACCCCGGGCCTAGAACTAGGGCGTCAGCCTCAGCGATTGCCTGGAGAACTTCCGGTAGTGGTTCAGCGTTGGGTGGCTCTAACCGCAACGATTTTATATTGCAGCCACACTCACTGACTTTACTCTCTCCAAGGACAGTACTACCGTCGTATAATTCAGCCACTAATCTAATATCCGAGGCAGTCACAGGTAATACACGACCTCGCACAGCTAAAACCTTGCTAAATTCCTTTATGGCCAGCTGAAAATCTCCTGTTATAGACGTCATTGCCGCAATAAGTAGATTGCCGAAGCTGTGCCCTTCTAGTTCACCGACACTAAAACGATATTGAAAAAGTTTTTCTAACAGAGGCTCCGTGTCAGCAAGGGCCAACACACAGTTGCGTATATCGCCCGGGGGCAAAATTCCCATGTCCCCGCGCAACCTACCTGAACTGCCTCCATCATCCGCTACGGTGACAATGGCTGTGATGTTGCTTGTGTAGTGCTTGAGTCCTCGTAATAAAACAGACAGGCCCGTTCCGCCGCCGATTACTACTATGCGTGGGCCACTCTGCAGCAACCTGCGTTCAAATAACACGTCAATCAATTTGGCCTCTTGTTCTGGGACAATTATCTCTAAGATAGATTTCACCGCATATTTAACAGCAACTACAATACTACCTAAACCTACCAACATAAATACAAAGCCATAAAAGATTGGTTTACGTTCTCCTATGAGTAAAACCAATAGAGATAAGACTTGTCTCTCCGCAAATCCAATAATCTGATGTCCCCAGACCATACCCAGACCTATGAGAAAAAGAAAAAATCCCACCATCGAGAGAAAAAACCAGCGCTTTATACGTAGCCCAGGGTACAGCCACTTTAGTAAGCGCAAGCCTATCCCCCCTCACTACTAATGTGACGGTGCTCCACTATCACCCTATGGCGCGCCTCCACCAACCTATCGCGCAGGCTCTCAGCCAAGACGACTGAGCGGTGTCTTCCCCCTGTACAGCCCAAGGCAATCACCAATTGCGATTTCCCTTCGGTAATGCATAAGGGAATAACGAATTCCACCATGTTATGAATCCTCGTAATGTAATCTACTGCCTTTGGCTCACGCAAAACAAACTCCTTGATGGCCTGATCCACCCCCGACATGGGTTTAAGCTCAGGTATATAGTGCGGGTTCGGTAAAAAGCGACAGTCAAAAACGAAATCCACATCCAAAGGTATGCCTCTCTTGAAACCAAAAGATAGTACCCTGACCAACAGTCGTTCACCGTTTTCACCTCGCAGGAAGAGGGCTTGCACCTCTTCCTTGAGTTGGGCGGGAGTAAGATCGGTAGTATTAATAATTTTGTCCGCCCGCTGGCGTAAATCAGCTAGGAGCTCACGTTCTCGGCAAATACCGTCGAGGATACTGTCGTTTCCTGCAAGCGGGTGCCTACGCCGTGTTTCTTTAAACCTACGGATTAATGTCTCATCTGAGGCCTCTAGGAACAAGACCTCATGGGTCCAATTATGGTCACTTAGATACGCTAAGGACTCAAACAGGCTCTTAAAAAACTCTCCTCCTCTGATGTCCATCACAAGAGCCGCGCGTTTTACCTTGCCGGTGGATTGGGCGCACAATTCCGCAAACTTTGGAAGCAAGGTAGGAGGGAGATTGTCTACGCAAAAGTAATCCGCATCCTCTAACACACGTATGGTCTGGGATTTTCCAGCCCCGGACAAGCCCGTTATGATTACAAATTTTACGTCTTGCTTCATTGCCGCACATCCTTCCTTAGGATGAAAATCGCTTCTTCCCACGCGCTTTAAGATAAGCCCTCATCCGTTCAACCGAAAAGTTAAGTATTTGCTCCGGCTTTACACCACAGCTCGCGGCTAGAGCAAATGCCTCGGTCAGTTCTCCAACCTGCAGCAATCCAATCTAGCTTCTCCAAATATAGTATCTAGATCTACATCCCCATCTTCACTGACTATATTCGCCTCTATGCCACGCAGAACCTCTACCCCCTCAATAAAGGGGGGAAAATGACTAAGCTGCTAAAAACGGTGCGGTCCACCTAGCATACTGGGCCGCGGTCTGTTAGAGCGAGCATTTCAAGCCTCTTTAACTCGCGGCTTTAGCCATTTCTATGTTCCCCTCCTCGTCAGCTTGCTTTCTATTATACCGAAACCTAGCCTCTCACGTTTATTTTTTGTCATTTAAACAATTATTCAGAAAGTTGCAGTATTTTTCAGTAGGTTTTCGTAGGAATCTGTAGGGAGTAACGTAGAGTAGGGTTAATCATATATTAAGGAGGTCGAATATGAAACGTATATTCATAGTAGCTCTAATGCTAGTCTTCGTTGTGGCTGCACTCGCAACAGGCTGTGCGCCAAAGCCCCAATACATTGCCATTGCTACAGGTGGTACTGCGGGCGTTTACTTTCCGTTAGGCAGCAAGATGGCCGACATTCTCAATAAGACAATTAAGAACATGAATGCAACAGCGCAATCAACCGCTGCGTCTGTAGCCAACATGAATATGCTCGGCTCCAAAGAAGTCGAAATCGCCTTTGTGCAAAACGACATTACCTATTATGCTTACACAGGAACAGAGATGTTCGCAGGAAAAAAAGTCGACAATGTACGTGGTATCGCTTCTCTATATAACGAGGTAGTGCAGATAGTTGCCACCGAGGCTTCTGGCATTAAGTCTGTTAAGGACTTAGTAGGTAAGCGCGTGGCCATTGGTGCCCCCGGCAGCGGCGTCGAAGCCAGTGCTCGCCAAGTTCTTGAAGCCTTTGGCCTCAAGTATGCGGACCTCGACAAGGCTGACTATCTCACTTTTGCTGAAGCAGCCAGTAACATGAAAGACGGCCATATTGACGCCGCTTTCGTAACCAGTGGCATACCTACTTCTGCTGTCATTGACATGTCTAAGACCTCTAAAGTCGTAGTTATACCTGTGAGTGGCGCAGAAGTATCTACCCTCCAGTCCAAGTACCCTTTCTATGCCAAGGTTACTATCCCCGCCAACACCTACGACGGTCAGCCCACGGCTATCGACACCGTGGCTGTAAGGGCCATCATCGTCGTACGTGCTGACCTCGAAGAAAAGGCCGTCTATGAAATTACCAAGTCTCTCTTCTCTAACCTAACTGATTTTGGTGCTGTTCACGCCCGTGGCAAGGACTTAACATTGGCAACTGCTAAGGATGCTATGCCAATACCCTTACACCCAGGTGCTGAAAAGTACTACAAGGAAAAAGGGAAATAATGTTCCACTTAGCCGGGGCACCGCGTCGCGGTGCCCTTTCTCTTCTATTGATTCTTGGCATATTGCTAGTAATAGGGGTGTTGGTCACAACATTTTACTCTCAGCAACAGGTCCTGGTAGTGAGGGTTGAAGACAAGGTTCTGAGCACGATTCCTATCGAAGCTGGGGACTCAATAATATATTCGTTTCGACATTCAGTTGAAAAAACAATAGTCGAAGAGTACCTTGAGGTAGCTCCTCCGGGTTTCTTGCTCACCCACACTCGTATGCAATCATTTGGTGCCGGGCTCCCCTCAGATATTACTAACGGATTTACACTTGATCGCGATTGGTACATGCTTCCATTAAGCCGCTACTATGCTACTATCCCCTTCCGCGTAACTGGGTTTGCGGAGCAATTGCTTCGCATTAAGGAGCATGTCATATCGTTTGCCCTTTTCACAGACGGATCAGTAATCAATCTCGAACTAACTCGTCGCCCAATTATTTGGCTTCGATTAAAGGGGGTTATGAATTGAGCAACAATGAGAAGAGGCCTGTTATGGCTTCGCAATTGGAAAGCGTCAATGTTGAAAAGATACTAGAACAATTCGATACCGAATCGAACTACCGGAAGCTCGCAGGCAGAGCCGGTCTGGCAATTAGCCTTATTGCCATGGCTATGTCTGTTTTTCACTTTTACACTGCTGGTTTTGGACAACTAGTGGCCATGAAACAAAGGGCTATCCACCTAACGTTTGTACTTATCTTAGCTTTCCTACTTTGGCCTGCGGCCAAACGACTAAGCAGGAAAAGGTTGCCTTGTTACGATGTTGGACTAGCCCTGGCTGGCCTAGGAGTAGGTCTTTATTCCTTGTTAAACTATGAATCCCTGATCTACAGGGCAGGTTTACCCACTACCTTAGACCTTGTCGTAGGAATTATTGCTATTTTACTGGTCTTGGAGGTGACGAGACGTACTGTCGGTCCAGAATTACCCATTGTAGCCATCATATTTTTAGCGTACGCATACTTTGGTCCGTATCTCCCAAGCATCCTCAATCATCGTGGTTTCTCACTCAATCGTATTGTTGAACATACCTATTTAACAACTGAGGGCATTTTCGGCACACCTATTATGGTAAGCTCCACCTTTGTATTCTTGTTTATTCTCTACGGAGCTTTTCTAGAAAAAACGGGAGTGGGGCAGTTTTTTATCGACCTTGCCTTCGCTGCAACTGGCCATATGAAAGGCGGGCCTGCCAAAACTGCCGTTTTGGCTTCTGGTCTGATGGGCTCCATTTCTGGTTCCTCTGTGGCCAATACTGTAACTACAGGAGCGTTTACTATCCCAGCCATGAAAAAAGTCGGCTACTCGCCGGAATTCGCCGGAGCGGTCGAGGCGGCCGCATCTACGGGCGGACAAATAATGCCACCAGTTATGGGCGCTGCTGCATTTATTATGTCTGAGATGACGGGCATTAATTATTTCCAAATTATTGTAGCCGCTACTATACCAGCCATACTGTACTACCTCGCGGTAGGAACTATGGTGCATCTAGAAGCGGTAAAGACAGGCCTTGTGGGCATGCCCAAAGAACAACTGCCGAAGGCCCGCGATACCATGAAGCGTGGCTGGCACTTAATGATCCCTCTTATAGCTATCATCTACTTCTTAGTAGTTATGAAGGTTACTCCGTTCAAAGCCGCCTACTGGAGCATCATGATCGCAGTTCTAGTTGCTATGCTGAAGAAGGAAACTCGCATTGGGATCAAAGCTATCTTAAGTGCTCTTGAGGACGGAGCTCGCATGGCTGTTGGCGTTGCCTCAGCCTGTGCGTGCGCTGGTATTGTGGTTGGTGTGGTTACCCTCACCGGGCTTGGTATGAAATTTGCCAGTTTGATTATCGCCGTGGCAGGCGGTAATCTAATTCTCACTTTGTTCTTTACCATGATTGCCTCACTTATTCTTGGCATGGGCTTACCCACCACGGCTAAGTATATTGTACTGGCAACTATGGCGGCTCCAGCATTAGTTCAGCTAGGCGTGCCCCTCATAGCAGCCCATCTCTTCATCCTCTACTTTGGTGTGATAGCGGACATTACGCCACCGGTAGCCTTAGCGGCTTACGCCGGAGCGGGAATAGCCGGTGGCAACGCCATGAAAACTGGGATGATCGCGCTTAAGCTAGCATCAGCTGGGTTCCTCATACCATACATCTTTGCGCTATCGCCCGGCCTAATATTGGTTAACGTAACTTGGTATCAGGCGTTGCATACGTTCATTACTGCCCTAATCGGAATTGTGGCGCTAGCTGCCGGTGTGCAGGGATGGTTCTTCTCCAAGACTTTACTCCATGAACGCGCTTTGCTCTTTGTCTCGGCCTTCGCTCTGATCGTTCCAGGTGTAGTCACTGACTCAATTGGCTTAGGTGCCTTAGCACTAGTCTATGTACTGCAAAAGGCTCGCCTTAAAAAAGCAACGGCCCCTACCACACTGTTAAACGGATAATGGCCGTTATCATTTTTACGCCGTCCCTGATAACAACAGAACTGGCTTGTTGAGCCAGTTCTGTTGTTATTGGCCGAGTACAATGATCCGGATGCCTGCTGCAGTTATGTCGATTGTATCTAAGTAACGCACGTAGCCACGTTTGCGGATTACGACTTTCCCTGACCGAGGATAGACCTGCATATACTCAGGACATCCTACTGCGCGAATCGCGGTAAGTATGGCTGTTACGCTCATGGGTACTATTCCGACCCTCATGCGTTTGAACTCAAGCACCACATTTTCACCTTCAACAGTCGCTGTCAGCGTCACCCGCGGATGAACAGTAATACCGGCAACAGTTAGCGAGGTCGTCACGTCAATCAGATTACCGCGGATACTAACAGCACTGCATGTAGCTGATACGTTGGGTATATCCTGAAACATAACGTAAGCCCCAGCATTAAGCACTGCTATCGCCTCACTCTGGGAAAACACTATTTCCTTGTCCTCACTGCCCTTAAGTGCGGAAAGAAAGTACCTATATTTCTCTTCACTAGGGCTAGCTGAAACATACGCCGTGCAAGACACTATTAATAGCAAGGCCACTGCAACGATTCTCTTCACAAGCAAAGCACCTCCTTAGCATAGTATCGCCCAGAGGATGCTAAACTTTACTGTCAAATTTCTCCTCATTGCAGATTAGTATGATGTGCGCTGATATACAAGCGCCACCAGCCATATCATAAATCATCATATAGGTCGAGGTAAATGCTCCTATGGGTCTTAAGTTTATTGCCATGGAGCGAGGTTAGTCTATGACAGAGCAGAGAGT
Source organism: Bacillota bacterium (assembly GCA_009773495.1). Classification (GTDB taxonomy): domain Bacteria; phylum Bacillota; class UBA994; order UBA994; family UBA994; genus WSXW01. The sequence continues at coordinate 5,542 of WSXW01000048.1, read as the reverse complement.
TAAGGCTGAAAACAAAAGAACATCTGACCCTTTCACCAAAACCCGTCATCTTTCGACAAAGGGTTCCCACCTTTTTGGTCGTATTATAGCAGGAATAGGCGTATTGGGAGGTGACTCATGCTAGGTCAACGCATTAAAGAAGCTAGGCAGGCTAAAGGACTATCGCAGGCACAATTGGCGGAGGGAAAGTTCGCTCGATCGTACATAGGGGCGATTGAAAGTGGCAGAACCAAACCATCCGTAGAAAATCTCATGATTATAGCTGAGCGACTAGAGAAGCCAATGTCATATTTCATGCCAGATGAGCGGGACGTCTTGTCTACTAAGTTTGAGACCATGCTCAATCAAGCCAAGGGCCTGATTGAGGTCAATGAGTTTACACAAGCCCGGGCTCTTTTTGAAGAGTGTCGGTGCATGTATGACCACAGGCTCCATCCTCGGGTACGCGGCCTCTTCTTGGAAGTATCTGCGGACCTTGAGAGAAGCAAGGGCTCGATTCTTAAGTCAGTGGAGTCATACAAGGCTGCGGCGGGAGCCTATCATATCGCAGGGCTTGTTGATGCCGCCTGGAAATGCAGGTACAGCGCCGCCATGTACTTATATCACGCAGACCATCTCAGCTATGCAGTTTTTGTAGCTTTAGAAGCCCTAGATACCCTCACAGCGAACGAGGTACTTGTAGACGAATTGAGAAAAACTCATTACCTAATTGGCTGCTGTTACGCGGCTCTCAGCAACAACGTGAGTGCACAGAGCCACTTTGCTCTTGCCGAAGAAGTGGGCAGCCAAACGACTGAGACCGGGATCAAGGCGTTGATCGCCAAGGCTAGCTGCTATGGCCGTGAGAACGATTGGTCCAATGCCCTTAAGGAAGCGCAGAAGGCAGCAGCCCTAGCCGACAAACTCCACTCTGCTACACTAAAAGCCGAGGCCTTACTCGGAGCATGTGTCTGCCTAGTAAATATGCAGGACACAGCTCGAGTAGGAAGACTGCTGGCAGAACTAACTAACACGCCGCAGGTAACCGTTGCGACCAAACGCAAGGCCTACCGTGAAGTGATACTTGCTCTAAGCGAGCTGTCGCTCACCCAGGAATCTCTGCAATACGAGCATGAGCTAAGGAACCTCTTGCCTAAGCTTGATGACACCGAGGAGTGGGAGCAGGTCAAAGACAACTGGGCACTGACAAAGTGCGACCTACTGCGCGAGCCTAAGAATGTAAAAGAAATCGGGCTGTCGTTTAGTCAGTCCTTTATATCTCACATGCGCTATCGAGACGCCGCCGAAGTGCTTATCTTCAGCGCAAGGCTGCTAGAGCAGCAAAACCAGCCCCAAGAGGCCCTCACTTTAATGAAGTCCGCCTGCCAGTTGCTTAAAGGCAAGCCTTAGTAGCAGCCCGCTACTATCATGTCCTTGTGACACTTCCATCCATCAACTACAATTTAAGTGACATGTAGATGAACGATGGAGTGGAGGTGAAAGATATGTGGAAAAGAAGTGCTGCATTCCTGATGCTCACACTATTGCTGGCCTACCAACCCATTGGTCAGGTTAGAGCTAGCCCGATTAGCCTTAGCCTTGAGGGAACCCTTATTGTAGAGTGGGATCCGCCGAAGCCCGAATGATCGTGTCAGCAATGTGGTCTGGCTAGGATACTAGCTACATGATTGCGAGGATGTAATAATTGTTGAAAATGAAGGCTGTATGTTTTATGTTAATTTGTCTGATGGTGGTACCTGCGGGGGTCGCGCAGGCTCGCGAGGTGTGGAGTCCTTCACCTCATAACTTCCATGCGTGGCCCGATTCTTATGGCTTTTCAGGCTCTTGGGACAGTGCTGCAGTAAGCTAGTATCAAACTAACCAATCCTATATAGTGTATTTGCTACGCAACAGGTTGTGGTGGGAATCCGAGATGCGTGCTGCGTCCGGGAACATCCACGCATATTATGCTTGGAACGGGGCTCCAATGACCTCATCTAACCTTCCCGACTATGTCTTTGAGTTTCAGCAAGAGGAAGTAGGACATCAGACCAGGTCACCACATCGGCTAGTTTCTGGGAGATGGTATAGCGCGGTAGCATCGATGACGCCAGCTACCGGCCAACCATCTAGTTTCTCTGTCGGATTTGAGTCTGAGATTACTGACTGGTCACAAATTAGGGCCTATTGGGATACCAAAGGCAGCGGGATGATTCCCGGCGTGTTCAATTTCCAGTAAGCAATAAGGAGGCGATAGATCTTGCGAAAACTTGGTGTAGTCTCTATAGTCGTAACGCTTGCTACCCTTCTATTATGTTCGTCAGCCATAGGGAGCATAAGCACAAGAGCATCATATGTTTCCGCTGATTCTGAGCAAATACTCGGGGGGCCCGCACGGGAGCGTGTATCTGAGAGACAGAGCTACTGCCTTGATAGAGTTGACTCTATACAGGCATTAGTCAGAAGTGGCGATAGCAAGTCTAGTAGGGCGTTGATGGTATTGAACGACTATGTTACTGCTGATCGGTTGCTTGAATTAGTCGGGAGTATCCCCATCCATACAGTTATCAAAACGTAGTAGATGGTTTACTAATTGCCATTGTAGGCCAAGAAATACGCGCCACCTTGCGGCTGGCTTCCTTTAAAGCTTGCCTGAAAAGTGCTTGCAAGTCATAATTGACTTAAGGAAATGATTGAAGGAGGAATACTATGCGACTGCAGTCAAGGAGGAGTTTTACGCTTCTCGTTGCTATCATTCTAATAGTTGTTACTAGAATAACAACATATGTTTTACCTCCGATCCTTTCAAAAGACTTAGACCGTTATCAAAGTGAGCAGACTAAGACGGCAAAGAGCTATCTCGTAGAACGACTAGCGGTACCACCCGATACCATACAGTCGCGTGGGGGGGGGCAACTTCCGGGTATCGTTTCGGTTCCTTTGAGGTGCAGTTTGAGGTAGGCCAACAGTTATATACAGTGGTACATGAAAACTCATGGTGGAGACAACTTATAGGGTTGAAGGGAAGGTTAAGATTAGCCATTTAGCTTGCATCCGCTCGCATAGGGGTACGACCCAGGGCATGGGCATGTTCACACAGAAGTCTTAGTTTTTATTAGCTGCATTTAGATCCATTGAAAACACTGAACTAATACCCAGTTTTCATTGAATCTACTATTAAGAGGGAATGAAATTTGACACGAGCCCGATTTGAGTCGACTTGGGTCAGTTTTGAGTTGGCGCCAACCTTTTTTAGGTACAGCCTTACGGAAGGACGAGGGGAGACTTTCCGAAGCGGAGAGACTCCCGGCAGTTGCGATTGCAGTATGAAACATAGGGCTAATTCTTAAGGAGGATGGTTAGGATGCACGATAGACCTGGGTACCAAACCAAAGTGACACCACGGAAGGCTGCTGCAGACCGGTCTAACGAGTCAGTGCTCTACTCGTTATGGGATGGTCCAGCCGGCATCCTTTTGCTTCTCGCAATTGCCTTGCTCATTATGCTCTTTGTTCAAAGCCAGCGACACTATGAGCTATCGCGAACTACAGTGGCTCAGAATATGGATACAAGCTTAAAACTAGCCTTAAACGGTTGCTCTTCCATCACAGCACTTGCCAAAATGGAAGACGACGATCGTGCCAATTTGTCGGTGGTTCACCAAGCCTATAACCTTCTCAATGAGTTCACTCGCCACCAACGAACCTATGCCATCCTTCATCTAAAGACAGCGTAAATTTCCGAGCTATGGGACCTAATGTGGTTCTATGGTAACTTCATTCTCTCAAACGGTGGTAAAGCAGTGACCAGTCCGCCTGGTTCTGAGGAAAGGGCGCAGCTAGCTGCCCTTATGGATGAACTATGCGATGAAGTACGTATACTGGTCGATAGCTTAAGTGTCGAGACAATTAAATCGTGGAGGAATAAGCGCGATGTATCTGCGACTATTAAGGCGCTGTTGCCTAGCCTAAAGCTGTATCATATTTCTCCATAAGCTTAGCCACACACTAGGCTGCCCCTCCCCACGGTAGAAAATTATCCCCCCTTTAGTCTAAAAGGTGGAGATAATCTATTCCATTGGGCTCGGACGTCCATAGACTAAGGAATGAGCCTAATAGACAACTAGTTCACGATACCTTTCTCTCCCGTATTGTCGGGATAGAGGTCAGGCGCGCGCACCTCACTGAGTAAGTCACGTTTCCTGACGCCCCCCTGCGATCCCGGACGGTCGGATTTCCCGAGTCCGGTCTGACCTTGGCCCAATCGCTGCCTGTGTCTTCCCGAGTAGCCCTAGGCTTAAATGGCGACACCATATACCCCCATTGGTTATTCGGTTCACCCAGAAGCTAGCCCTTCTTTAGGAGATACATTTCCCAGGCTCGGTGTCCTGCGTACTCCAGAGCGTCCAAGTGCCCAGAGGCCCTTCGCCTTACTTCGGTGCTACCTGGTAAGGGTGCAGTATACCTGCACCTAAGAGGACATTACTCCTCTCTCGTCGCTACTACGCCCTCATGCGTCAGTCCTAAGCCCTCACGCCGCCTTTCACCTATGGTTATAGCAGCGGTCTTTGCCGGTTGTTGTCACCCGGCTGGAAGTAGGACCAACAGTCGTTATCTCTGCGAAACTTTCCTTGGATGCTAGAACCCATACCCCGGTCGCTCCTACCGTGCACGTAGCCGTTTCTTCCGGTAGGACTTCGGCCTTCCCTAAACACTGACTAGGTCGGCGCACTACGAGTCTCCCCTCAACAGCTTCAGAAGGGCACTGATTTTCGGGGCTGCAGTATTCGTCTATTCCTTCTGGCCTCCAAGTTTGCTCACCACACTTACTGTTCCGACCTTATGCTTGCGCATAGGCCGCCGTGGCTTTTACGTCCAAGCAGAACGTGGATTGTTACCTCACCACGCATTGGATATGCTAGTCACCCGAATCGGCTAATTGGTGACAGGAGACTTTCACTCCTTTAGTTTCTCAGCCTTGACGGCTGCTCCCAGTGGTTTCAGTGTCCTAGGACAGTGGTTACAGCGTTACCCTCCTCTCCCGTCTCCTACTGCTCTCCCTTCTCCAAAACCTGTCACCTTTCGACAAAGGATTTCCACCTTTTGGGTCGTATTATAGCAGGAGTAGGCGGATTGGGAGGTGGGTTTATGCTAGGTCGACACATCAGAGAAGCTCAAACAGCCAAGGGGCTATCACAGGCACAATTGGCAGAGGGAAAGTTCTCCAGATCTTATATTGCTGTTATGCGGCTCTCAGCAACAACGTGAGTGCACAGAGCCACTTTGCTCTGGCCGAAGAAGCGGGCAGCCAAACGACTGAGACCGGGATCAAGGCGTTGATCGCCAAGGCTAGCTGCTATGGCCATTTAGAGTGACCTCCGTCCAGTGGACATCGACTACCAATTACAGCGTGTGGGTAACAGTGCGAGGGACAACTACCCTGCTTCGGCCTGTGCCCGAACATTCTGTTGCCTCTCAGCTAATTTGACGGGCCTTTAGCCACCGCCATTGTCGTGAATGCTGAAGCGTCACTCCGTCAGATCGGTGGTAATCATAACGCCATT
>WSXW01000047.1 GCA_009773495.1 Bacillota bacterium | reverse complement strand
GTGCACGCACGGCCATTATCTATAGCAAATTCGAGGCATATAATATTAAAGATGAATTCCGTTCTTATATCACGAAGAAAGCAAGGCTAATGCCCATTGTAGCCTCAATCGTGGTGCTAAGTTCTAGCGTTTTGTTTTCTATTAACAGCTATTTGCCCTTCTATTTATCAATATTTGGCATGTCTCTTTCGCTTATCTTGCTATATTTAGTAGAAGATGATCAGGAGGTAAAGGCTAAGAAACAAACCAGTTCTAAAGATGCCAGGATATTAAGAGCTACAGCTGTTGCACGAAACAGCTTTCTGAGCTTTTTTAAGAACAAGCCGTTGCTAACGCTTTCACTATGCAGCGCGTTCCTCATCACCATGTACTCCAATACCGCTTATTTGTCTCAGGTATACTTGCTGGACCTGGGGCTCCCTCTGCGGTTGATGGGTCTATTCTACTTTGTGTTTAACTTGATGTCTTCGTTATCCGCAAGCTATTCAGAAAAACTGTTTAAGACCTTTAGCATGAACCGTTTTCTCGTCTTTTTCTTCTTTATGTGTGTGTCAACAGCACTGCTTAATTTTCAGTTGCTGTTTCTTGTCATTCCGCTTTACTTGATTTTCTGTTTTATTAACGGAGTGATCTCTCAAACAATCAACAGCGAGATCCCCGTGTTGACAGATGAAGCGAACAGAGCCACAGTACTGTCCATTGTCGGCTTTATCCAGGGCTTCTTTGCCCTTATCTTTGAGCCGTTATTAGGACTTATAATTGATCATGCTGGGATTAGTAAGATGTACTTGGTATTGGGATTATCCTAGCTGACTTAGTGTTGTAGCGGGCTGTCGTATGCGTGGAGTCAACGATTAAAGTGTTGCTCTTAATAATGCCCTCCTCGATGGCCAGCTGAACTGTCGGAGTTGAGGAACTGGTAGAGGGTAATGCAGTTTTTGGTAACCTGTGTCAGCCTGTTGCCCAAGTCAAAGGTATAGGACCAGGTATCCGCGCCCTGCACCTTGCCGACCAGGTTACCCCGGGCGTCCCAGGTGTAGGTGGCACCCGTACTGGTGGTGAGCGCGTTCACAGGGCTATGGGTGTAAATTGTGGTAATGCCATCCTCAACCTGCTCGGTGCGGTTACCCACGGCATCGTATTGATAGGTTGCCTGATAGTTGTGCCCCGGTTTGTTGGCCGTGTGCAGCCTGTTAAGTCCGTCATAGCTATAGACCTCGTTGTTAATGCCGGTAATATTACCCACGGTGTCATAGGCGTACTGAAGATCTAGCACAGGGCTCTGGATGCGGGACAGCAGGCCTCGGTTGTTGTATGTGTAATTGGTGGTTACACCGTTATTATACGCCAACTGGGAGAGGTTTCCTGCTGTGTCATAGGAAAGATTGGCATACCCGTTGATGGTCATAAGGCGATTTAGCTCGTCGTAGACCTGGGTGACTGCTCCTCCCCCGGGATAGGTAATGGAGGTGATGTTGCCTGCTTGGTCGTACGCCAGACTTAATGAGTAGGGGTCGTTGTCTATGGTGCGGGTAAGGTTGGTCACAAGCACCAGGCTCCGTCCCAGCGCATCCCTTTATTATGCATCTGGGCGAGATTTCCTGCAGCAGACAGTCAGAGCGTAAGAAAGATGCCGAGGGGTTAGTCCCTAGACATCAGGTCGCACTGATTATCATGAGCGAACAATTTTATGTTATATTAAAGATCTGGCCTAAGAGGTAGTCGGTCGAAACAGCAGGGGAGTGGGGCTCGCCGAAGGGCTTGGTAGACATGGCGGATAGCAGTCGTAGCTAAGACCTGTGAAGCCGTTAACGGCGCTAAGTCTGTTTAGGTCATCGTAGACTTGGGTTACGGGAGTAACATCTCCGGGGTAGAGGATAGATGTAACATTACCTACCGCGTCGTAATCAAAGGTCATTGCATAGGCGTTGCCGTCTATGGTGCGGCTGAGTGTGGTCAGGCGGTGGCGGTTGTTGTAGGTGTAGGTGCACGAGAGGTTGCTCGCTGAAGCAAGGTCGCCTGTGCGTCGACCAGCGAGATCGTAGGTGAAGGTGGCATAGGTGCCGTCTGAATACGAAATGCGGGTCAGTAGACCTCGCTCATCGTAGGTGAAGTTGGTTACGGTACCGTTTGTCTCTGTCAGCTTTTGTCCGGCGTTGTTGTAGCTCGGCCTCTACTGTTAGCCAAAGAAAAGGCCGAGGGCATTCCCTCGGCCGCATACGGCGCTCCCTCTTTGGTGAGCAGAGGAGAATGCCCCTTATCCCAAGTGATCAGAGCTCTGATGTAGGCCAGGCGGGAATCGAGGGGCGCCTTAGCCCTACGATCTGTTCTTCTTCTCAGTTAGGTAAGCGTCTATAGCCCTAGACGCAACACCGTCGAGTCACCCTGGTACGCAAAAGGCGTACGGTTCCTTATGGTCTTTAAAGAACTCCGGTAGCCCGTCCTTGTAGGAGTCGTCAATAGCAATGCACGTAATGTCATGGTTCTTAATATCTTGTCTTGTAAAGGTGGTGAACTGAGTTCTAAAATGCAGTTTGCCCAGGAAAGGATCTGACTCTACCGACTTGTCCATATCAATATACTCCAGCCCACCGACTATACCTGCATCGGGTACCTGATCCCCCACCCAGTTGTATAGGCCTACCCTAATATCTTCGCCAGTGTATCCCTGACTGAGATATTGGCGTACCTGCAGCACACGCCATAAGACATACTTCTCCTTGAAATCAACTGGTGTGTTTTGATGAGTAATCTTATAAGCCAGCAGGGCACCTGTGGGCCAGGGCGACTTCCATAACCAGGATGGTTTACGCACCTTCTTGGCTTCGGGTACCGGTGACTGTAGAGTTTGCTTAAGCTTTTCAAGCTCGGCCGCTCGTTTTTCATAGTTCCTCTCATTCCCAGGTCTATTCCACCTGAGTAGATCCTTTTCAATGAATGCGAGGGCTTGTTCTTTTACATGCTCCAAAAGCCTACCCTTATTCCACTGCGTCAGCGCCAGAGCAAACCAGAACACAGGCTCCTCTGCTGTGTCCTTCACATCAGAGTGTTTCTCTATGACTATGCGTGTGGATTCTTCGTTTGTTCTGCCTGCAGCAAGCTCCGCTAAATAGTCGGCGCGTACATCAGAGGCTAAATCGTCGGAGAATATGGCAGGACCAAATGTTGCCATTACATTTCACTCCTTTGTTAGTTCAAACCATATGTTATCCGAAATATAGTACCCTGCCAGTCCGAGTGCCCTCCTAGTCTCGTCCGCAAATCCCGTTAGATTGCCTCTGGCGATTTCTCTGCGTGCGTTAACCAGAGCATCAAGCGTATAGACTGATATTAAGGTCTGTTCTACCCCTATGGCCTCTGCTTTCGTAAGCCCCGAGCGTTGTAGGTATAGTTGGTGGTTATACCATTGTTATACGCCATTTGGGTCAGTCTTCCTGCTACGTCGTAGCTAAGACCTGTAAAACCGTTAACGGCGCTAAGTCTGTTCAGGTCATCGTATACTTGGGTTACTGGAGTAACATCTCCGGGGTTTTCTGCAACACTTACTTTCGGGCATTGTTCTCATCAGCCTTTACCCAAAAACGCCACAGCATCGGATATTCCAAGCCGTTTTTAACAACGGCTAGGGTCGACACAAGGTTCATGCACCACACATGCCGTTTTTCGGAACTGTCAAAAAGCCAACACAGAAAAGGGATCATTTTCCCGTGGGGATGTTCAACCTTGGTATCATCTAGGACAATTATGTCTCCATCGGTCAAACGGCTTTCTGTGCGTTCCTGTAACCTTGAAAGCCGACCAAGGGAGAACTTAAGCCAAGGAACATGCAGAAATGGAGCGTCTGCAGAAAACTTAGCATTTTCGTTTGCAGAACCAACACGGCCAATCAGCCCACATATGTAGGCAAAAGCGAGTATCCAAGACGCAATTCCTGAATGCTTGCGGATGCCTGTTTGAGAGAACAAAAGGGAAAGATCGATTAACTCCCAGATTGTTTTAAGTACAGGAATTCCGGCTCCACGCCCATAGTCTTTGTCCTCAAAGGTTGGTTTACATAAGTGTACCATTAGTATCACCACACCACAGAGTAATGGCAATTGCTACCATCCACTGTGATTATGGGGGCTTTTTGGAGATGTCAAGGCTTTTCTTGGAATAACAGACTGTTTCACAAAAATTATTTTTGAGCATTACCTTTCTATATATTTACAGCAACTGCATAAGTCCTGGATCAGCAATGGGACACCTTTTTTTAGTTTTGATAGATTTGTCCCTTAATCAGCTCTGTAAAATAGGCAAAAATGAGCCTCGAAAGGCCCCAGAAAAGCACTTTGTAACGCCCGTGTCGGTGGACACCCGTACTGAGGTGCTGATTCAGGAGGCTATGGATAAGCTCATGGTTGGGCGAACTTCTTTTGTCATTGCCCACCGGCTTTCGACAATAAAAAACGCCGACCTCATCCTAGTGATGAATGACGGCGACATTGTAGAAAGCGGCAACCACACCGAGCTCTTGGCCAAGAACGGCTTCTACGCCGAGCTGTACAACCGCCAGTTTGAGGCAGCGGGCAACTAAAGTTAAAGGGGGTCAGGCCTCAGATTTAACTTTAGCATCGTTAATCGTGAATCGTTGTAGGGACGGCAGAACAGCCAAGTGCGCACAATGGCTAGCCGTCCGCGGGTTCCCTGCGCCTAACCCAGCCCGCCGCGGACATCATTTATGATGTCGCTACACCTCAAGAGACCGACCCATGGCGGGTCGGTCTGTCGTAAGCTTAGGCGACTTTTGTCTTTCTTTCTAATATACCGTTGAGTAGCGGTAGCAGGAGTATAGCGGCACATGCCAAGAGTAAAACTGTAGTGATCGGCTTGGAGATTACACCCAGCAGGCTTCCGCCTTCAAGCAAAATGGCTCGCCTTAAATTAGCTTCCGTAAGACCGCCCAACACTAGCCCAAGGACCAGAGCAGCGGCCGAAAACTTGAATGAGGCAAATGCCACACCAATTATGCCTGCGACAATCATCAGCACAACATCTCCGGGGCTGCTCCTAAGTGCGAAGCTGCCCATCGCCGCAAACAACACAATTAGAGGGCCGAGAATGCTGTAGGGCACATTGAGGACCTTGTTAAAGACCTTGGCGATAGCCATGGAACACAGCACCATTAGTACGTTAGTTAACATCATGGACCCAAAGACGGCAGAGAGGAATTCGGGCTGCGTTCGGTGCAGAATGGGGCCTACTTGCACTCCCTGTACGACCAGCGCCGACATCATAACGGCGGCGGCAGTGCCGCCAGGTATGCCAAGGGCTAGCAGCGGCACCATTGACCCACCTGCTGCGGCGTTGTTTGCCGTCTCCGATGCGGCAATCCCTTCCATGGCACCGTGGCCAAACTGCTTTCTGTTCGGAGAAATCTTAGCTTCGACGGAATAGCTGAGGAAGGCAGCGATAGTCGCACCTGCACCAGGCAAAATTCCAACCAGTGTTCCCAGGATAGATGCACGGACGACGGTCCAGCGAATAGACCACGCTTCCTTTAGTGTCAATAGTTTGGTCTTAAAGTCAGTCCCAGCACTAGACGAAGTAGGATCGAGTTTTAACGGTTTACTGGTGTGCTTGAGAACCTCGGTTATAGCGAAGAGGCCAATGAGAACGGGGATCATCTCGACTCCGCCGAGCAGAGTCCGATTACCCCAAGTGAACCGCGGAATACCGATCAACGGGTCCATGCCAATTGTCGCCAGAAACAGGCCTATTAACCCTGAGATCAGCGTCTTGATTACGTTGTCGCTGTCTAGCGCCGTGAGCACGCTAAGCCCGAGGACAGAAACGGCAAAGAGCTCCGATGGGCCGAATCTGAGTCCCACACTGGCTAATTGCGGCGCGAGCAAAAGCATGGCTATAGCCGAGACTGTACCACCGATAGCTGAAGAGATAAGGGATATACCTAGTGCCTTACCGGCCTTGCCTTGTTGTGCCATAGGGTAGCCGTCAAATGTCGTCGGGGCGTTAGAGGGCGTACCCGGAATTTTAAAAAGTATGGCCGTTATGCCACCGCCTGTAATGGACGCGTTGTAAACAGCGACGAGGAAGGCAATGGCCACTACAGGGGACATTGCATAAGTAAAGGGCACGGCAAGGGCCACAGACATTGATGCGCTAACACCGGGCATGGCCCCAAATATTATCCCAAGAACTGTCCCCGCAAAGATAAGAAGAAATGTTCCTGGCGAAAAGACAATCTGAAAGCCAGTCAACAATAAATCAAACATTATACTTGCTCCTCACCCTATAGTAAGCTTTCGAGAAATATCGCGAAATCACGCAAGACCCCATAACCACGCGGCAGCATGACGCCTAACGCGCGCGAAAACACAAAGTATACGGCAAATGTGGCGACAAACGAGCTTAGAACGAGTGCCTTAACGTTCTTTTGGCCGACAATTCTAGCGTACACCACGAAAAAGACAAGGGTACTTAGGATAAATCCTGCAGCTTGCAATGATATGCCGTAGACAAAGAGGGAAGCCATCGCCAGAAACATCTTACTCTGGATAAAGGAGGCAAGATCTGTCTGCCGTAGCTGACTAGGCTTGGGGGTCGACGTGTTTCTGCGATAGATCTGGTAAATATTGACGCCAAGCAAGATAATCAGGGCCAGTAAGATGACCTGCGGCCATACTTCTGCACCCCACCCAGGACCTTCAGTCTTAGGCACAGTAGCCCCAATGAAATAATATGCATACGTGAAGAAGGCAACGAGTGCTGAGTTAAAGAGAAGTTCTAACCACAAATGCGCCAGCTCCTTTGCTTTGACTCCTATGACGGGGGGAGATGGGACAACCAACATGGCCCCACCTCCATCATGCGGATAAGGGGTTATTTGAATCTTTCAAATAAAGCCTTCAAAGTCGTGCTTTGTTCTGCCCAGATCTTCGTGAGGTCTGCCGAGTTAGCGAAAGCAGGGCGCTGGTCAAGTGCGTTAGCTTTCATCCATGCTTGGTATTCGGCTGTAGCATGCGCCGTAGTTGCGGCAGTTTCAAATGCTTTGATCGCCTCTTCTGGTGTCCCGCGCTTGGCAAAGATGCCGCGCATGGGGCCAAGGAAAGACGCGATATCCTTTTCACCCGTAGAGGGAACGTCGGGCAGCATGGAGATACGCTTCTCGGAAGCTACGACAATTGCCCTCATGTCGCCAGCCGCTAGCAGGCCCTTTACTTCAGCGGGTCCTGAGACGGCAAGATGAACATGTCCGCCCAGAACAGCAGCATTTAGCTCTGCGCCCGTGCTGAATGGAACCAGCGGGACCTCCAGGCCAGCCTTAAGGAATGTCTCTCTGATCATAAAGGCGTCAAGTCCCGTGACAGTTAATACGCCTGCTTTAACAACGCCGGGGTTTGCCTTCATATAGGTTAGCAGCTCATCAAAATTTTGAAAAGGCGCTTTGGCGGAGGCTACGATAATGTTCGTATCATGCACTAGCCTGACAACTGGGATAAAGGCCTCTATGGGGTTTACGGTCGTTAGGCCATCAAAATAAGCCAATAGATGGGACTGCGTGCTTAGCATAAAGGTGTAGCCATCGGCAGGTTGACGGTTGGCATGCTCGAAGCCCAGCACACCGCCGGCGCCGGACACGTTGTTGATTACTACTGGCACTCCTAAGGCCTTTTCGAGGTGTGGCTGAAATGCTCTCACGGTGGTGTCAGCGCCACCCCCAGCGCCCCAGGGCACAACAATCTCTACGCTGCGGGTGAACTTAAACTCAGACGTCTTAGTCTCCTTGGGTGCACAGCCTGTCAGTGCAAGGGTCAAAACGAGTAATACCGCCATTAACAAGGGTAACAATCTTTTCATTAATATACCTCCCATTTATATAATCTCGGGCACTCAGTAGCTGTAGGCATCTTTATGTCGCATACAGATTGATCAGGCCCCCTTTCAGGAGAATTTGTTGCTCCTCACTGGTTAGCTTCCCTAGGGCGAGGTGGATGACATGTACATCAGCGCCAACCACATAGGCTGTAATCTCTGCTTGGTCCGTCTCAATTGCACGCCTGATGTTAGGGATGTAAAGAAAATCGCCGCAGGCGAAGGTGAGCTCTTCCCGTAAGACAAAGGGCAAGAGGCCCCAGTTGATGAGATTTGCGCGATACCGCCGCGTGGCATATTCTCGGGCAATATTCGCCCACCCGCATAGCACCCTTTGCGAAGAAGCAGCTTGTTCACGAGCCGAGCCATCTCCTACCTTTACGGCATAGAGCACGCTTCCTAACCCCGTAGCGGTAATATCCATCACACCGTGGCCCGTGTTGTCGCTCACTTTGGCCAAAACTTCCGCCAGCTCCGGGAATTGCTCGCTCAGGTCAAGGCCAGCTAGTCTAGCGCTTTCATATGAGCATACTAGCTTGGCTCGCGATACATAGGCGGGCTCTTTTCGGGAGAGAGTGTACTCAGCTAACCGTAGCGGGTTTGAACGATAGGAGGAAATCTCGCCTGAGGGGAGCAAGTCGTCTGTTGTTGTAACAGGCTCATTTAGGACGGCGATCACTTTTAAGAGCAGATGCTCTGTTAAAGCAGGCATTTTTGGCCAGTCAGTAATGTTGGGTGCTAGCCTTATTTCTGCCGTCGCCTGCGGTTCATCAAAGCCGGAATAGACGCGTTTGGCGTAGATACTTGCGTCAAATTGGTAGCGAGGGGAGTTATACTCTACGTCGATTTGCGTAGCCGCGGTTAGTATGCCGCCGTTTATCGCAGTCGCCGCGATAGAACGGGAATCCATCAGTGCCACAAAAGCAAGTTGCTCATCTCTGGGTGTGGAGCCTTCGCGATGGAGGAAGTTGCGTGTAGTGTGGCGGATAGAGAAACCGCGGTTCGCAGGCACATCTCCCGCGCCAAAGCAGGGGCCGCAAAAGGCAGAGCGCATAATAATGCCAGCGCTCAGTAACTTCTCGACAACACCGCTTCTCATGAGACTTGCATACATTGGCTGGCTAGAGGGATACACACTGAGAGCGAAGGCGGCATTGCCTGCTGATTTGCCGTCGACTATATCTGCCACAGCGGCAATGTTTTCGAACATTCCTCCGGCACAACCGGCGATCACCGCCTGGTCAACATAGAGACTATCCTTGCTCAGACGACAGTCAATCCAGCTGGGGCCCAAATCTTGGCCTGTAAGCAGCGCGACCTCTTTCTCAAATGTGCGGAGAATGTCCAAAGTGTTAGCCTGAACTTCCTCTATGGTGAACACATTGCTCGGATGAAACGGCAAGGCGATCATGGGCTTAATTGAAGATAAATCAACATGGATTAGTCCGTCATAATAGGCAATGCTCCCTGGAGCAAGTTGCGTGTAGGCCTCCGGCCTGCCATGAACTGCAAGATACTGCTTAACCTTGTCGTCTGTGCACCAGACTGAGGACAAACAGGCTGTTTCTGCCGTCATGACGTCTATACCGTGACGGAACTCAACCGACAGTGTAGATATGCCATGCCCAACAAACTCCATGATCTTGTCCTTTACATAGCCGTTCTTAAAAACAGCCCCGATTATGGCGAGGGCAACGTCCTGCGGCCCCACACCCGGATTGACTGCGCCTGCTAAGTATACAGCTACAACGTCAGGACGGGTAATGCCGTAAGTCTTACCAAGGATTTGCTTGACGATTTCACCGCCGCCTTCGCCAATGCCCAAAGTGCCCAGAGCGCCGTAACGTGTATGGCTGTCGGAACCGAGAATCATCATGCCACCACCGGCTGACATTTCGCGCATGTACTGGTGAATTACGGCGAGGTGAGGTGGCACGTAGATACCGCCGTATTTCTTTGCGGCCGTAAGGGCAAAGGCGTGGTCGTCGGCATTGATAGTGCCGCCAACCGCAGCAAGGCTGTTGTGGCAATTGGTCAAGACGTAAGGCAGGGGGAACTTCTCTAAGCCGCTTGCCCGCGCCGTTTGGATAATGCTTACATACGTAATGTCATGCGACGCCAAGGCGTCAAAGCGTAGCTGCAAAAATGCTGGATCCGCAGATACATTGTGTTTCTCTATAATGGAGTGAGCAATTGTGCGTTGCCTGGCGCCCTCGCGAGTGACTTCAGCACCTGTTCGCAACTGCAGAGTTTGCTGCGCGTGTTGGCTGTCAGGAATAATTTCGTGTCCGTCCACTAGGTAAACGCCCGTAGCAGATAACTTAATCACGGCAAATCCCTCCTTCAGCCATTGTCACAGAACGCGCCGCACGACGTCAATGAGCGTGCCGTCACGGTACTCTACCAGCGCAACAATGTCCTCACTTTGGGCCAGTGGCTCAGGCTTCCCGGTCAGCTTCTCGGCGCGCCATTGCAGCTCCTCAATGGAAACGGTCATAATACCAGCCTCGTTTAGCCTTTCCTGCAGTGCGGGTTGAGTTGAGTTAACGGCAATACCGCGCTCGGTGACCAACACATCGATACACTCTCCCGGAGTAACCACTGTATGCACGTTGTCCACCACAATTGGGAAGCGCCCGCGAATCAGAGGCGCGGTGACTAACCGCAGTTTTGTGCCAGCTGCGGTATCAGAATGACCTCCCGAGGCCCCCATCATAATACCATCAGAGCCTGTCAGTACATTAACGTTAAACGCTGTGTCTATCTCTGTGGCTCCGAGCATCATGATGTCCGTAATGTGAGCTGTACAGGCCTTGCCATGAATATTGGCGTAAAATGAAGCGGACATTTCCACGTGGCGCGGATTTGTGCGCAGACTTTCGACTGCGGCGAGGTCAAAACACTGGGTATCAAGGATTGCTGAAAAGTAGCCTTCCTGCAGCATGTCACAAATATACCCCGTACTGCCTCCAGTGCAAAAGCCTCCCCGAATACCCGTGTCCATCATTCTCTCTTTTAGGAATTTAGCGACAGCAAGCGAAGCTCCCCCCGTCCCTGCCTGAAAAGATAACCCTTCGCGAAAATACCCCGAAGCTTCTATGACGCGCATTGCTTGTGCCGCGATGTGTAACTCCAGGGGATCGCGGGTGAGGCGAGTCGCACCAGTCATAATGCCCTTGGGGTCGCCGATTTTATCGACCTGGACAACAAAATCTACTTGCGTTTGCGAAATGCTAATGGGGAGCGCTGGATAGGGGACAATGTTATCCGTTACGCCTATGACGCAATCTGCGTACTGTGCGTCTACCATGGCGTAGCCCAGCGAACCGCACGCGGCTGGTCCGTGGATGCCGTTCATGTTGCCATACACATCCGCAGCTGATGCCCCTAGGAAAGCTACATCTATTTTCAGCTCGCCCGCTGCAATGGCCCGAGCCCGGCCGCCATGCGAGCGAATAACTACTGGTGACTTGAGCAGCGACTCGCGCGTCAGGACATCGGCTAGTTCACCTCTAAGCCCGCTCGTAGTGATAGCAGAAATAACTCCGCTGCGGATATGGGGGATGAGCGCTTGGTGAATGCTTTGTAGTGAACTAGGCGCAAGCGTTATGTCTTTGAGGCCAAGGGCGGCAATCTCTTCCACCACCATATTGACCAGCATGTCTCCGTTACGAAAATGATGATGAAATGAAATTGTCATGCCACTCTTAAGCCCGCTCGCGAGGATAGCATCACGCAGGGAGGCCAATAACTTTTTGCCTGTCCCTGGGTATCTCCGAATCGGCGGAGCGTAGTGATTGCCTGTGGGGGGGGTCGCAAACAGCCCTGCATATGGCTGGAATTCCCCCAAGTTCTCCACAAATGAGGGCACTATCCTGCCTACCTTGTTAACGACCATCATTGCGCCCTCCAATTTTGTGAGTTCTTTGACGAATTGGCTATGTCCACTATTCTTTGTGCTTTAGTCACAATTGGGCCGTCCACCATTCTGCCGTCTACCGCAATAACTCCGGTTCCTTGCTGCAAAGCTTTAGTGTAGGCGGCAAGCACGCGCTCCGCTCTGTGGACTTCCTCAGGTGTAGGGCGAAAGACGTCATGCACGAGAGCAATCTGGCGAGGGTGAACACAGCTCTTGCCCGCAAAACCTAATTGCTTGGCAACCCGCACATCGGCCCTAAATCCAGTGTCGTCATCTACGAGCGAGAACACTGTGTCGATAGGGTCGATGCCCGCGGCTCGTGCTGCTAAGACCACAGCAGTACGGGCAAAGAGCAGCTCTTGACCCTGTGGTGTGCGTTCTGACTGGATACTATTTGTGAAGTCCTCAGCCCCAAAAGACATGGCCACAAGACGCGGTGACGCAAGAGAGATGCTGGGAGCATTAACAACGCCTTTTGCAGTTTCGATGGCTGCCATTATCTTAATGGCCCCGACTGGTAGTCCTGCTTCACTCTCACATCTGCCTAGAAGCTCATCCAAGCAAACTATGTCTTCGGCTGACTCGACCATGGCCAAACGCAAAGCATGCGGACGTGCTGGCACGAGCGTACGGACGTCGTCCGTGAAGAACGGTGTGTGCCGCCCGTTGATGCGTACACAGACTTCACACGAACCAAAGTCTAGCGTTCTGAGTGCATGTACCACCAGCTCACGCGCGGCATCCTTCTGGTTAACCGTCACTGCATCCTCTAGATCCAGAATAATGCTGTCCGGCAGGAAGACGGGAGCGTCGACAATGAGGGCAGGGTTATTGCCTGGAACAAAAAGCATACTGCGGCGAAGAGGCTTACTCATGTATTTCAGCCTCCATCGCCCGTCTAAGGGCTGTCGTTACCCTGGCCCGGAGAACAAAGTCTAAAGCCCCACGGTCCACTATCTCCACGGCAGCAGCCGTCACGCCTAGTTCCTCAGCGACCGCATGCACGCTCTCGTGCATGGACTTAGAAAACCTTGGGCCAACCTTGCTCTTAATGTGTAACGCGAGCTTTTCTCCGTCAGATGGTGCCACCTGCACCAAGGCATCGCCTGACTCAAGACTTCCGGCTTGTGCACAGCGCTTTATCAATGTACTCATCGCTCCACTCCTGCAGTTTTACTCTCTCTGCGCTTGTATTCATCCTCTGTTTCAAGTCAAATGAAAGGGGCTTTTCAGTTCATCGTTCAAAACGGCACACCTAGGCGCTATACGGGGTTTGCTGATGCAATGGATTCATGTATACACGACAGTGCTGAAAAAAGCGGATTTCGTAAAATTGGTTTTTTTCTTGAGATTGTGTATCCATGTATTCATTCTAGTTTAATAACATATTCCCTGCAAGAAATTTCGCACTTTACAGATTTTCTGCGAGTTCGGAAATTTAGGCCCGCTGCATGAGGTAAGCCTCTTTGGCCCTCTCAACATGCCGACGCGCTAGCATCTCTGCCAATTCGGCATCCCGAGACTCAATGGCATCAGCGATAGCGCAATGTTCCTTCCACGCCAAAAGCTGTCGTTCTGGCGTAGTTAGGCTGATACCACGCAAGTTGCGCAGCTGACTGGCAAAGGATGCCACTAGCTGTTCAATGCGGGGGCTGCGGCTAGCCCCAATTATAATGGAGTTGAACTCGACATGCACTGCCATGTACCCCGCCAGATTCTCTGGCAATGGGCGCATTTTCTCAAGTTTCTCGCGCAACTGTACTATTTCCTGGTGTGTGATATTTTGAGCGGCTAGCCTCAACGCCAGACCTTCAAGGACAGAACGAATGTTGTATATCTCTATGGCATCCTCCTGCTTTAGACGGTACACAATTGTGCCGCGTCGCGGGGTCACAACAATGAGAGCTTCCTGCTCAAGCATGCGCAAGGCCTCACGCACCGGAGTGCGGCTTACTCCGAGCTGTTTCGCTAACTGCGTGTCAAAGAGGCGTTCCCCTGAGGGTAACTCCCCCCTCATAATAGCCGTCCGCAACTTTTCATGTACAATGTCCCTGATCGGCCGGAGGTCTGTTACTTCAACTGGCGTTAATTCTGACATCTAAACCGCTCCTTGATTCAAGTTTCGGAAATTACTGCAAACAGTATATCACATAGTAAAAGGGAGCATAGCAACCCTAGTGTCGGCTTCGTGTTTTTTTGAGGGCAGATACAATTCCCGATGCACTCTCCGATATAAGAAAAGAATAGGTGCTTTCAGGAACTAGCTTGGCCAGTAATCCCAGGTCATCGATGCGTAAGGCCTCCCTCACTAAGGACGCAGAGACTGCCTTGCCATCAACCTCCAAAAGTGGAATCTCGGTAATTTCCATATTGTACTCCCTGAAAACAGTCTGCATGGTTGCGTTATAAACTGCAGTAACCGGGGAATAGGGCTCGGTACCTACATAGCGTGTCTTGACCCCCAGGGTCTTGGCAATGTGTTTGGCGTATATAGTGGCGTCTATACTGGCACCCGCCTTAGCGTGGGAAATATCCTCGGCACTGAAATAGCTGGGGAATGTGGCCAGGGACACTGCGTAGGGGCCTGAGGAAAGCACTGTTACATTGCCAAGATGACATACGCCTTTTCTAACCAAATCAAGTCGAACATTATATGGAAAGACAGATCTGTCCTCCTCGACTACGAGGATAAATACCTGGTCACAATAATTGGCTGCATGTTCAGCAAGGTATTGATGTCCTAACGTAAAAGGGTTGCAGTTCATGACTAGCCCACCAATTCTTCCAGTGGTGGAGACGACATGACGAGCAATACTGTTAAGGTAATCATCGATAGATGGGAACCCACTCTCAAGAAGTGCCGCCCATGCTGTACTTGCCAAAACCCGGAAGCCCATGCTTCTAAAAATGGAGACGTTTTCTGGCGACGTGAACACAAAAATCCTAGTGTGCCCCCGTTCAAAAGCCACTTGGGTCAGATGATCTACTATCTTGTTAGAGTGACCCTCTCCCTGCAACTCACTCGCGACACCAAAGCACTGAAGCACGCTACCTCTCAAAGACCCGGTAGCCACAATACGCTCACCTTGCCTCACCTCTACGGTAACGTCACTTTGATAATCATACTGTAAGTGCAGGGTTTGCAGAAATTCAGCTACTTGATGTCTGTCATATGTAGTCTCAACTCTCCAGGTATTCCACACTGCACTCACCTCTCAAATAGGCTAGGTTTTAGTAGTGATTCGCTCTGGGGAAATCCGTGCTCGACGAAGTGAAGGCCGAGAGATAGAGCAAGCAGGTCTGCTACACCGCCAGGGCTAAGCCTCATGGCTGAGTATTCTGAGCTGCCCTGATCACTTCGTCTCCCGCATGGTTCCCAATCCTGCGGCACTCGTGGGCTGGGAGAGAACATAGCAGGCACTGCCTTGGCGGTAGACCAAGCGCCAAGCGGTCAATCGCTCCGTTCTCCGTCACTACGTCAAGGTCCCATAACCTTCCCCGTGGTTCCGACTCTTCAAGGGCCACAAGATCTGCCTTTACGGAGAAGCCATCGGTGTGCAGTGCAATGAGACAATATGGGCCCGCTGCTGTCTGCAGTTCCAGTTCTTCAATTATGAGGTCTCCTCTAACCGCAAGGAGTTTGTGCACAGTTTTACAAGCTGCAGTCATGATGTCCTGCCACGGGAAAAGAGAAAATCCACCCGGCACATTAAGACTTATCTGCACAACCGAGGGTGCCCTGCTCAGAAGGTCCTGTTGCAGGTTGTAGAGTTGTTCCTTCAAGTCAAGAATGCCAGGCACTTGATAACCTCCCCTTGCTCATTGGTATATCATGAATACATATACTGCCCGTCCACTCACTTCTCCTGCAAGTATCTTTCTTACTAATAGACCATTCTCTCCATTACCCAGTAGCCATCTACCTTCTCCAGCTTAACCGTGAGGGTTTCATCCTCCCGGCCGGCTGGAGAGTTGCTTTCTGTATAGACAGTGAGCCGAGCGTTGGTGCTGGTGATGTCACTTAGGGCGAAGCGATAGTCGTTCCAGTTGGTGTAGTAACCCATGCCACCGTCCTGTATATCCCTGTTGCGGTCTAGAAGGTGGCCTGCAGCAAAGTACAGCTCTCTCTCCTCTTCTTGATTAGCGATAGGGGGTACAGCCGGAGCAGCTGCGCCCCTTTGGTCATAGGCAAGATGGAATACAGGATAACCCCCCACATAGGGATACAGCGTGTAGTACTGATAAAAGAAGAGTAAATTTTCTTCGGCGAGCAGAAAATCCTCTGACTTGAAGCTGTTACGGACTATTTGTTCATAGTCCTCGTAATAGAAGAAATCCTCTGCGCCTTCTGCTGTCTTTATTTGTGCTATAGCCTCGCTGTAGAGCTTAGCTAATGCCTGCTCCATACTAAGCCCCATGACCTCAGATAAGTCTAATCTATGGCCTATGTCCACCCGGAAGTTGTCCGCAGAGAAATAAGAGACAGGGTGAGTCCCTCCCGCATAGACATATTCGGTGTTGAACACAGAAAACAGATTGTGGGCATTGTAATATATCTTTGGCCATAGCCCTCATCTCGCAAGACCCGTTTGTCTGCCGCAGCATTCTCTTGTCCTTCAATACGAACCCGGCTCATGAAGTCTTCAGCCCTGGCTTGGTAGTACTCATTTATCCTTGTTATGCCTTGGTTGTGGTCAGGGTTTTTTAATCTCCGGTATTACTGCTTTAAGCTCTACTAGTAGTCCCGTCTCCAGCATGCAGGACCTCACTGTGGACCTTGTACGCTACTTCGAGCTCTGGTCACTTAATGTCTTCATCTGGCGGAACCTCTACCGGCGGCTCTGCTTTTCTTGCACATCCACCGCCCAAAATAGTGAATACCAAGGCCATAATTATCACTAAAAACACGGGCAATAATCTGTTGTTCTGCGGATGCTGCTCTGTCACTATTTGCTCTCCCCTCCTCGTCGCAATTCTTTGTCCTCGGCAAGGCTGTACTTGCTTAGCATTTGCTAAGTGTATCATCTAGACTCAGCTTAACACGTAAATTGCGACAGCACGTGTCCTATAAGAAGCGATTCTTTTGGGTAACAGCAAACATGAATATGGTGGGTATTATAACCATGCTGAATAGCAGAAAAAACGACCTGAACGGTCGTTTTCCCACTATTTCAAGCCCAAGCGTTCCCTAAACTCTTTACATTCTTTACGCTAACTATGACTTGCTGGCTAGCTCCTCTGTACGCCGACAAGATTTTTGTCAAAAACGGACAGGATTTTTGGCAAAAACACCCCACGAAAAAAGCCGTAATTTAACGTAAATTATGTGTATAAGCCGAAAATAACCTGTAATGGTGGTGTGATTAAGTGCGAAAAAGTGAGAGGCCCATGAGATGTAGTTTTTCATTTTGCGCGTAAATGGCTTTAACGACTGTCTTAAATACCATTAGGGGCGTTAAAATTCACAGTAATAGTAGAGGACGTTAAAACCCTGTAGTGGTGTATGCACCCTGCAGGGTTTTACGTTACGTTATTTCGGTCTTCCTATCCTTATGCTCAATGTTCGATACGGGGAGCCCGCTTCCATTGTCTTACCAGGGTCTCTTCACCCTTGATATGCGTTTTAGGTGTCGAAACACTGTCGCCCTTGAAGCTGGCTCCCAGCCTTTTCTCTGTGCCATTATCAAATATGCCTCGTAAATGTGCTGCTTAGATGGCTGACCAGGCGAAGATACGCCTCTCTGATAAAGCTTACCTCTTCGTCTGTCATCTTCTTTGATGTACCCTTGTCAGAACGGGGCTTGGGCAGTAGTTCAATGCACCCTTCCTTGGTGTAGATGCTTTCCCAGTGGTAGACGCTCCTGATCGAGCACTCATACTCCTTGCACAGTTCTTTAATCCCTGTCTGCCTCTCACCTGGGCGCAGCTTCCTCACCTTCTGTAGCAGTTCTGCTTTCCTTAGGGCTTCCGCTGCGCATGCCTGAAAGCGTGATACACCATAAATCGCCATGTATTGACCGATGGTGTGTTTCTTGATTTCTTAAGCGACATTTTCAACCTATACTACTGCTGCAAACTTGGACATTTAATCCTTAATGCCCCCTGATATACAAAATTGTGTGTATCATTTACCTATTAAGTTGGGGAGGGGGTAACTGTATTTACTTTTTGTATGCGTCAAATACACCGTATCTACTCAAACCCAGCGCGCATGCCGTCCACTGATCTGTGCAGTACGGCCGCCAAGGGGAAATCAAGGGCAGGTTTCGTGAAGTTTCGCACCGCTTCGGATAAGTATTTCCTTGATATGGTTCCTGAGGAAGATGTCATTGACCCAGTTCACTTACGAGGTTCAGAAAGTTACGGCTAAAAGACATCAGTCTCCTGGATCTGCTGATTCAGAAGACAGTTCAGCTGGCCATCGAGGAGGGCATTATTAAGAGTTAAGAGCAACACTTTAATCGTTGACTCCACGCATACGACAGCCCGCTACAACACTAAGTCAGCTAGAGATATACTTTGATCTCTCGTTTAACATACAGTGTTTCCGCTCCCCCAAAGTGGCCAAATGCTGACTGTATTGCCTGACCGCAGATTGACGGATATAATGACCGTATCAAATAGAAAGGAAAGGACGCCTCCTTGCTGGTGAATTTAGCAGATTCACCGGAGACGTCCCCCCAAAACACATGCTAATAGTATCAAACTACGCGCTGGTTGAGAAGTCTTCCGGCGTTTTTTGTTAGGTGTACAGAACAGGTTCTCTCCCCTTGCTGCGGGGAGAAGCTTAAATACATTGGCACAAGGGCAAGGAAATATAGGAAACGGTCTGTCCGAGCGTTACATAAGGCAGATATGCACGGGGATGGAAGAGGCCAGTGTTGATTAACATCGAGGAAATCGCTCCAGGGCTAGATACAAGTGAGTACTTTGCCTTGGTTATGCAAGGAGACAGTGCAGGCTTAGCTCGGCTTCCCACCGCGCTAGCGGTTTAGTTCGACTCTTGTTAGGTACTGCCAAATGCCTATTTAATGCAAATCATAAGCGCATGATCTGAGAGCCCTGTACAAGACGGACTATTACTCATTCTATCTGAAAGTTCCATGTATAAAGAAAATTGTTCATCGCTCATCATATCTACTGCGCTTTGAGCAAAAAAGAAATCGAGGCCGCAATTCTTAACAATCTCAAGGTTGTTTTGCTTGGCGTCACACTCCATTTCTTCGGGTGAAGTAAGGAAAAACACACCTGGATTATCATAGGCCATCTTATACTCTAAAAAATACTTGTTGGCTTGAGCATTAGGGTACGTGTTACGCCATTCGTCGTTTACGCACCACCCTGCATAAGCTCCAATGCTATTGATGTAGGCAAATGCCAATATGGCGCCTTTTTTTGCTATTCTGTAACATTCACCAAAAACATACATCCGCTCTTCTCTGGATAAATGATACATTGGCCCCAAGCACAGAACAATGTCAAAGCTATTATCGGAAAACTCAGGGAGAGCTGTTGCATTCCCGACTACCGCACGGGCATTTCCTTTCCCTTCTTTGGAAATCTTCTCATTGAAAATAGCATTATTATCAGGTGAAAGGTCGACGCCTGTGTATTGGGCACATTTATCAGCGAAATACATACCATAGTAACCCGTTCCGCAACCCAACTCGATAACGCTGGATTCTAATGAGATATACTCGTTAAGTAGCTTTTTGGTATAGTGAAATTCAAGACTGTTAGACCTTGAACTTGTTGCCCGGTTATCCTCTTTATAATTTCTATAATGGGTTATAATTTTTTCTTGATTTGATGCCATTTCTCTTCTCCGCCTCCTGCAATATATTACCAGGGTATTCTTTGATGCTGTGGAAAGCGACGGTTATTTGGAAATGATGACCGAGTTTCTCAGCCGGGTACATGCGCAGATCGAAACAGTTAAGGCTGAACGGGATAAAATCACCGTTCCTTTACCGCCGTTTACCCGATGTCGATCTTTCCGAGGGGAAGATTTCTATCCGCGAATCCAAAGGTCGCAAGGACAGATTGATCTATCTTTCGGACGACCTGATTCAGCTTTGCAGAGGTTTATCTACGAAGTGAGCATTGGTGAGGAGTTGCATATTAAGAAAGAACGCGATGGGCACGACTCCTTAGGGGCGGAGTGGGTTGACCTTGTGTGTGTAAGTGAATACATGTTATCTCCATTCGCACGCAAGGCATTATTGCATCACATCAGCCGATAAGACCCTATTAGGTTACTGATAATCGAACGGCCGGCCACGCTGTTCGGCGTTTGATTATTTGGTCTCGATAATTCCAAAGCGCATATTCTTAAGGTCGAGGATAACCGTGTGGTTAAAGAACAGGGCGTTGCCCATGATACCGTCGATGTGTGAAAAAAGGGCGCTTACATCGCCATCTATGTAGTACACATCAGGCTGGCTCACTGCGTAATTACCAAGTTTGATATCGCCCTTCATTGGTGCTCTGACAAGTGTAAGCATATTTCCCCAGGAGGACGCAACAGAGCGTTGTAGGGTAGGATCAGCTGGGTTTCTATTGGTTAAATGCGTAAGCAAAGCGCAGGGCAAATTAAGTGCGTGAATGCCAGACAAATAACGCATAAAGATACCCCTCCCTAATTATTGCTAAAGGACACCTAGGGCACTCGTCCCGTTAAACTTTTACTTCTTCTGCACGGCAGGTTAGGAGCGGGAGATCTCTCGCCTTTCTCTTTTCACCAACATGCCCCTAATGCAGTTATTGTACAAAAAGCTGTCTACATTGGAATAGTCGTTCGTATCATAGAATCGAGTTAGACGCTCATTGAACTCCAAGAGGTTTCCTTCTCGGATGCTTAAAATCCCCTTTCCCTCTGCAATCAATAGCTTGTTTGCCATCAGTGTAGCCGTTCTCTTGTTTCCATCCCAAAATAGCTGGGAACGGCATCCCCACAGAAAAAGCTTAATGGCACGAGAGGTTGCGGTCGGGGCACTTAATATACCTTCCAGTTCTTTAACCACTTCGTTTCTAAGAGGAACATCGGGAACGTAATTGGTTCCAGATATCCCTACATCGCCGGTTCTTAGAACACCCCAGCTAAGGCTTTCATTCCTTGAGACATGATAATTAATTTTGCATATATACTCGAGATCCAAGGGGCTTCCAATGGAATCTAGAATGAAGCGCCAAGCGTCTCTTAAATTTAAGATTGTTTGGATGTCGTCAAGCCTTACCGACCCCACATTGACTCCATCTAGAATTGTCTGCGTCTGTGGGAATGTAACGTTACAACCTTCTAGCCGAGCACTGTGGTAGATGTTTTCTACCAAAAGCTTCTTAGCCACAAAGATGTTTTCTTGAAGGTTCAAATTAAATTTATCTTCAAACACGCTATCCCCTTCTTCCCCTAACAATTTTAAGCACCCAGATCCCTTCTGGAAAGCCATTTTGGAGCACTTTTCTGTTCCGGCACTCGTTTTACGCCTTCCGTGGGGTCAGCTTGGATAAACCCTGTTTTTTTCGTCCAGGCAAAGAAAGAACCTATGGCATCCAAGGCGTTATTCACCGTGGCAGGCTTTCTGTTCTTGGCCTGCAGGGTGCGCCGATAGTCGGCTATGTCCAGAGATGTAACCGTTGCCGGATCAAAATCACTATATGTTTCTTCCGTCCAAGTCGCAAACCGGTGTAGGTTACCAAGATATATCTTTACCGTAGGGCGAAAGCCCCCGACCCAGCAGATAATTTTCAAAACTAGTCAATATATCCATTCGACAGTTTCGCCCTTTCTCCTTTTGCGAAGTAAAGTTTGGAGGAAAAATCCACTCATGCCATGCGCTTAATAGACTCTCCGTTATACTGTCATATTCCTTCTTAACCCGGTCTCCCTGAGTTCATGATAACAAGTTTTTCCCAGTTGATCGAGCCGTCCTTATGACAAAACTCCTTGCCGAACTCAATAGTAAAACGGTTTACAGCCAGGACTTCGTCAAA
Source organism: Bacillota bacterium (assembly GCA_009773495.1). Taxonomy (GTDB): domain Bacteria; phylum Bacillota; class UBA994; order UBA994; family UBA994; genus WSXW01. Next base: position 188 of record WSXW01000047.1, on the reverse strand, counting down.
GTCGCGGGTCAACAAATATTTACATTTGAGTTATTGCTACAAGACTGCTGGGCATTTGAGGCCTTCTAGGCGTTTTTTTTATAAGCGCAATGAACTTGCTTGCCATCGTGGCCTTTGGCTCCTCGGAGCGTCTTTCCATCCACAGCAATTGCTCCTGGGTCTGTGTGCTCTGCCAACCATGTATGGAT
>WSXW01000046.1 GCA_009773495.1 Bacillota bacterium | reverse complement strand
GCATAACGGTCCAAAATATTGCAGGTGAAATCAGGGCGTTTCCTCTTCTTACCCCCCGTTAGTTCAGCCTCCGTTGCGGGTGGAATCGGTCTTTCCCAATCCGGCGTACGTATTTCGCGATGCTGATTACGACTCTCCTCAAAACAGATGTTGCGCAGGACCAGATAAAGATGTTCAGAGATAGAGTCTTCGCTGGTCATGTCACACTGCGCCTGCGTCAGTTTTTGAAGAGCCATAATAAAAACACCTACGTATAGGGCTTCATGCTCCTGCCACAAGCTGGAGAATGAAGGAACTGTAAGTCGTGCCATCAGTCCAGCCCTCCGTTTACGGACTTAGTATCTAGCATGCGTTTGCACAGAGTGGCGTCTGCATCTTCTCGCGCCAGGCTACGCGTCCAAAAACGCTTTTCGTTACGTTTTATCACAATTATCGCTTCAGCAGAGACAACATGAACAACCCCATCCATGAGAATCTGGGATGTGCCCAGTGGTTGAGGCAAAGCCTTACCGATTTGCCCTAACACTTCTTGCCATGAGTCATCTTTAGGAGACAGGTCCCAAGGATCTGCCTTATCCGCTGGATAGAACTCAATGGCAACCATGTTGCCGTGAGCACCAATATGTACTTCAGCTCGCATCTCGGCGGTCCCCAGGTAGGCATTCCAGCGTCTGGAAAACACACGCACGTAGTTTTCAATCCAAGACAGGTCATTGTTTTGCACAGCAGATGTGGAACCTACGCTGTCGAAGGGCTTGTAGAAGAATGGGAGAGTCACCTCACAGCAGTCTCGAATGAGGTCTTTTTGCTCCTCGCTCAAACCGTAGAGTTCAAATACCGCCTCATCCAATTTTCTCTCCCAAATCTGTCGCTGTGTCTCGATCTCATCTTCAGACAGACCATCGGGGTGAAAAAGACTATGCTTCTGTGGATGGTAATTCCTCAACAAGTCCACCAAAGCAACTATATGTTGCGTAGTAGAGTTAGCCTGCTCTAGAACAACGGGTAGTCGTAGCAATTCACCAAGAAGCAATTTATGATGCCAGAGTCCCCAGTTCGCAGATGTCATAAAGAAATAGTACCGTGCGAAAGACGACCATAGAATGGCCAACAGCACCTTATGGCACCACTCCTCTTGTTCCAGCAGCTTCAGTCCGTACATTCTTCTGTAGAAGCAAAAGGGTTCTTCCGCATACTGCGCAATTATGGAGCCCTGGGGGCGAATACTTTCTGATATTCCTTCATTAACAATCACACGTAGCCCAACGTAAGCGCCTTGGGCACCAAACCGATGCACAAGTCTAGGGGGATCCGAGTACGCAGGTGGCTCGTAACGCGACCCTAACTTGAGGAGCGCCCCATACGACTGCAACCTGTCTGCATCACAAGCACATGATGCCAACTCATAACCGCGGCCTGAATTAGAAGTATCGATATACCCCCTGAGCTGTTTTTTCAACTGAAGCCACCTGATGAAGCGGCTATCCGCCTCGCGACCGAACCAGTAAATCTTCCATAATTCATTTGACGACAGATCCTCGCCTCGCAGAACATTGAGGTCGTACTTAGAAAGGAGTATCGACTGCGTTCCTTTCAAAGTTGCTGTCTGTTTTGCAGACCAATACTTCGTAGGGGTGTTACCATGTATCCCTTGAGAGAAGCACAGTAGCATGAAGGGAGAGTTTGCCCCAGCGAAGAACAGTTTCCGTACGTGAGTAAAGTTAAACACCTCATGAAGAGTTACATTGTTTAGCCACTGTTTACGAAATTCTTGAGCCGTAGCACTGTTCTTAAGCAACACTCCAGCGGCAACCAGCATTCCAGCTCTTCCGCCATCTCTCAAAAAATCGAGTGAGCGCCAAAGAAACGCTTGTGACGGCTCTTTGTCTCCGATAGTTTTACTATTTACGCGACACCATTCCAGCATCACATCTTCTCGGTCTTTTACCTGGGTCTCCGACTCGTTTCCAGGTGCTCCCCATGGAGGATTACTCGCAACTATGTCTGCACAGTGTTTCCCAAAACGCGTTGATAAGAGCGGATGAGACTCTATTGATGCTGTATCAAAGGCATTTCCCACCCAAATACAATTGTGCTGGTTCTCCGCTCCGATATTTGATACTAAAAGACTCGGTAACTTGTTGCCCTGCCCAATCTGTTCTGCTATGGCAGGAGGGTTGAGATAATTGAGCAGGGCCAAGCAGAGGCTAAACGCTGTAATCCTAGCGGCCTCCTCATTGATTTCAATACCTGCAATCTGTTCATGTAGAATTTGCTTGAGTCTATTGAAATCAGGCGTCTCTTGGTTATTGTGCCATTCATAACGAACCATCCGCCTGAAGGCATCGACCAAGAAAATCCCGGAACCACAAGCGGGGTCAAGGACACGAGGTTTTTTAGCGAGATCTGTGGATGTCAATACCCGCGATAGAACCAACTCAACAAGGACGGAAGGAGTGTAGTAAGCGCCTTCTTGCCTCGCTCGGCCCTTCTTTTCTCTCTCCTTAGTAGCTGAGTGATAAAACTCCTCGTAAATCGAGCTTATGAGGTCTAGCGGAACAATGTCGAAACTGTAGGAATAGAAGAACAGTTTCTTTTGGATACCAACGTCACCATAAAGCAGACCTTGAATATGCTTGAGATGCTCTTGTGTTACTGCCTGTTCTTCCTCGCCCACATCAGGAAACATATCTCCATTAAAATCTCTAGCAAGCGCTCTAAAGAGTGCATAAGTAAAGGGCTTATTTTCCAGCACCCGAGGGTAGAGAGGCTGACGTTCCGACAAATCAGACTCTATATACGGGGATTGATTTTTGATGAGACTGTGCCATTCTGCGACTTGTCCAGCGACCCCCATGAAGTAGTCTCGCGTTAAAATACCCCGGTCTTCGAGATAGCGGATGAAAATAGAACGACCGATTAGCGCATGAGCGTACTTCACCTTTTTACCTGACAAACCGGCTTCGATTAGTTCGCGTCGGATAACTTTTAGGTCGCGAATGAGAGCTTTGTCGGCGCGGTTATCAGTGTCGCCGAATCGACTATCTTCAAATACTCTTCCTGACTCAATGTTATTGCGGTGGTATTGTTCAAGCTCATCGGCAACACGGCTAATATCTTGAACGATCTTCAGAGTCTCTAACTGCCGTTGTTTTTCTGTGTGATCCAGGTAGTTTAAAGGCTTTTGCGCCAAATCCAACACTGATATTTCTCCGGGTGAAGCCAAGAACAACAATCTGGGGCGCCCAAGGCTCCAGATACGGTTAAACGCCTTTGCTTTATCTGCATGCTCAGAACCGCATTCGGCAAACACGACCACCGGGTTGTTCTCCACAAAGAAAACTCTATCAGCACCTGCGCGTTTTGCCGCAGCTAGCCATTCACCTTTATCGACCCACTCCTCGCTCGTAATGGTCGAGCCTGGTTCCGCTGAGGCACTGAGTAATGACCCATTCTGGAAATCCAATACCGTATACAGGGTTTCTAACGTCTTACTCATATATTGCACATCCTTTACATCCAATCCCGGAGCTCCCTGAGGATCACAGGCCTGTACCATATCATTACGCCACGCTAGAGCAGTCCAAAGCCTAATATCTACCTAACTTCTCTACTCGTTGTGCTATTTCCTGTCATAATTCTTCGTTGCTCGGCGTGTAATTTCGTATGTTGTCTATATTGACAGGTTAACACTGTCTAGCTTACCGTCGGCTGTTTTCTGTGTCCGTCACTGACCCCTCCAACTCGCTGCACCTTAATCTTGCATTAACCTCTTCAAAATCCCTTCTGGATTATTCAGAAACTGACGGGTGATGCGGTAGTGACCTGTTTCTTTGTAGTCGACTTGCTGGATGCTGTCGTCCACTATCTGATAAATCTCCGCCCCGGGGTATGCCATCAGCATTGGTGAGTGAGTAGAGATAATAAACTGGCAGCCCTCAAGTACCAACTGGTGGATTCGAGCAAGCATTGTCAGTTGATTTGTAGGCGAGAGCGCCACTTCCGGCTCATCCAGCAGATAAAAGCCGTTAGGGCCGAAGCGGTTGAGCATGAGGGCTAAGAATGACTCTCCGTGGGACATGGTGTGTAGTGACCTGCCCCCATAAGAATCAATCACCGATGGCCCGCCTGTTTCCCGGTCAAGCTGATCGATGTTCGTGGCCACGTTATAAAAGCTCTCGGCGCGCAAGAAGTAAGCAGTCTTGGGGGTCTTGACCCCTTTCCCCAATCGCATAAACTGATGCAGACCTGAATGAGAGTTCTCCGTAAAGAATGAAAAGTTCTTTGACCCGCCTTCGGGGTTAAAGCCATAAGCAACTGCCATGGCCTCGAGCAAAGTCGACTTGCCAGAGCCATTTTCGCCGATGATAAAGGTCACCGGTGAGTGGAAGCGTAGCGGGTTCTGGAGTGCGTTGACTGCTGAGAGCGAGAAAGGATAATGGACCCGATGCTCTATAGGTACCTTATCCCAGCGCACCTCTGCCTGTACCAAGTAAATCATTGTGCACGCTCGGCCCTTCGCACTGAGACTTCCACGGCTATTCCAATGATAGCGCCCAGCAATACGATTAGGATATTGTAGATGCCACCACTCATAGTTTGCCGCGGTCCTTCTAAAAAGCTCATCACACAATCAACTATGAGGCCCGCTACAGCACCCAAGAGAAAGATGGAGCCAAAGCTAAACAATCTAACAGCTAGTGACAAAGCTCCGATTGCCCCAAAGAACAGATAGTATTGTAGAAGTGCGCTGTCGATCATCACGTTGTATCTAATGAGGTGAATGGTTGATGTTATGGCAAGAAACCCCACCATGCTCAGCAGGGCCAACAATAGTGGTTGATACTTACCTCGGCCTAATTCATTACGCTTAACTTTCACGATAACTACCCCCTATTATCTACTACGCGTTAACCTTTGGTGGGTTAAAGTTTTGCTACTGTTGATTGCTTCGGGTGTCACGATACATATATACAAGTTGAATACCCTGCTAGAAGAGAATGGGGCGGAACAAGCAACTGATGGTGGAATAAAACCAGAATAGATTAACAGTGGTAGGGGTAACCCCTGTTGCTCTGTCTTTCACGAAGCAACATGATGAACCCCTGAAGCGTAAGGAGCCATTTTCTCTGTTGATCTGCATAGGTTTCATGTAGTTTACTCGGCAAAACTAACTGAAGACTATTTGCCTGCATTTCCGCAGTCTGATTTAAACTGATGGCCGGCTCTAAAGTAAGAAGGTGCTTTGCATGAATCCGCTTCGCTTCTGTAAGCACTTGACGCCAACGATCTTTACACGTTGACTTAACGCCTAGCATCGTTAACTTGTTATCCGAAAACGTAGAATCTCTATAAGCATCGATACAAGGGAAGACAAAGTCCGGTTTAGCTTTGTTTTCTGTTATGGCCCCCCTAGTATATCTAATCTGATTGGCAAGAAATATCTCTTCTAGGTGATTCTCTAGGGCTTGCCCCACGCGGGCTTTCCGTCTGTTCTGGACGCTAAGCGAATATCGTAGGAATCCCTCCACATCGGAAAACCCACTCTCCAATACTTTCGCTATGATGTGGCGCTCCAAACGCTTAAACAGCCTCTCCTCGTGTTCCATCCATGCTATTAAAGCGTAGTCAGGCTGCTCTATAGGACACGCAGTTATTAGTGTGGATCTCGCCACCCTAGAGAACTGTACAGTAGATGGAAATCCGGTTTGTAGAAATGGTTCCAAAATTGTATCTAGGTAGTCTACTTGAGGATCTTCAACCTCTACGCCTAATTCCTCAAGAATATAGCGTACAGCGTAATCTACTTGAACATTGTGATCCACTATGTCTCGGTACTGAAATGTGGAGTGAGCCTCGTTAATGTCAAAAAGCCAGCAGACCTGGTTTTCGATGGTACTCCCGGCGGGAATAACAATCATACACAACACATCGTGTGGTCTCTGAGCAACTATTAGCAGGTCTCACTCCGTAGCTTGGTTCATGACATCATTGTTATAGAAATAGAGCCGATATTCGGTAGCTCGCTTTGCCGACTTCCGTCCTGCAGGCGTCGTCCCATTCACTAGTGAAAACGCACTGTCCGCCTATCGACTCAAACGCACTGCGAATGCCGCCAATACCAGCAAAGAGATCAATGAACCTAAATAGCCCTTAGCCTATTTGAGACGGAAAGGTGAGATAACTAATTCCCAATTCGCGCAAAACGCTCTCACTAGGCTGGGCGGTACCGTTCTCCCATCTGTAGACTGTCCGCTCACTTTTCCCTAGTATTTTTGCTACATCCGTTATCGTGAAACCTTTAGATTCTCTCATCTGACTAAACTTTGTAGGGCAAAGTCTTTTAACCATAAAACACGCTCATTTCCGGAACTACTTTTGACATCATCGTATCAAATGATGTCGCGAGAAGCGAAAACTTTTGGCAAACATATGTGCGATTTCTACACCCAATCCTTCCACACTTCAGGCTGATACCCTACTGTGGCCAGTTTACCATTACGCACTATGGGGGACCTATAAAGCACCGGATTCTTGAACAGTATTTCCTCGCGCAAACTGGCCGCCCTGATGCGATCAAGGTTGAGGGCTGCATAGGCTTTAACCTCGGAGTTGATCAGACTGTTAAGTCCCACACTGGCTTTCACACTTTCAAACTCACGCTTGCTTAAGCCGTACTTGAGTGGGTCTATCAGTTGGTACTTTATATTCCTCTCTTTAAAGTACCGTTCGGCTTTCTTGGTATCAAAACATTTCTCTACACCATAAATCTGAATGTTCACTTACTTGCTCCAATCTGTTTTGCTTACTTAATTTAGGTAGGAAAGCCCTATCTATCAGAGAGACTTCACTTTAGCTGGTGCTTTTGTCGCCCAAGGATTTGAAGTCAAATCAGTTATATATTATGATGCCTTCGCTAACAAGCTAGCCACAGAACTCCTTGAGTTTGATGCAGTTCTAGTCTGGGTAAACCCTCTCGAGCGGGGGAAAGACAGCAAAATCCTTGATTCAATGCTCGCCGAACTATCTAACAAAGGCTGCTTTGTTGCGACACATCCCGAAGTAATATTGAAAATTGGAACAAAGGCTATTCTGTTTAAAACCAAGGATATGGAATGGGGCAGCAACACAAGAATCTATTTTAGTTACGAAGATTTTTGTGCTCAATTTTACGCATCCTTAAGAGATTCGGGGATGAGAGTATTAAAACAGTATCGCGGAGACGGCGGCAATGGGGTGGAACTAAGAGCTAAGAGCTAGGAACATTATCCGTGTAATCCTTATCTCTTAACAAAGAAGCGAGGGCGATTACTAGATGTGATCCGTGCCATCATGAGTAGTGCAATAAGCATAATCACTAGTAGTACAGCGCCCATGAGCAGGCGGTGACGAGTGGTTAGGACAGTAGAGCAAAACTACGCCAAAGGAGCTTTGCTCACACTACAAAAAAAATTGCTAATGCGTACATATCTTTAAGTAGATGTAGTATACTACATGCAAATGCTAATCATTCGCATGTAGGAGGATGACCAATTGTTTAGGAAATACGTTGTCGTTATTGCCGTAGTTATGATTATAGTGCTGTCGCTAACTAGCTGTGCTTCCCGTTCACAGGTAGTTGTCACTAAAAACCTGAAGGTTGTCACCACGTTGTTTCCACAGTATGATTTCGTGCGCCAAATTGCTGGAGATAAAGTCGACGTGTCGTTACTATTGCCTCCCGGGGTTGAGTCTCATGCATATGAACCCTCCCCACGTGATATTGTGGACGTTCAGAAGGCTGCTGTATTTATCTACACAGGTAAAAATATGGAGCCGTGGGCCGAGAAGATCATTCAGGCCTCCCAAGGCAAGTTACTCATCATTGATTCTAGTAAAGGGATAGAGCTTATGGACGAAGACGATGACCATGAAGAACCTGATGGTGACGACGAGAACGAACATGGGCACGATGGGGAGGACCCCCATATCTGGCTTAACCCTATCTACGCACAGAAGATGGTCGATAACATTGTAGCCGGCCTAGCACAGGCTGATGCCAAGAATGCTGAGCTTTACAGAAGTAACGGTGATGTATACAAGCAGAAGCTGCAGGTTCTTGACGATAAGTTCCTTGAGACCTTCGCCCAAGCAAAGACCAAGCAGATCATTTACGCCGGTCACTTCGCATTTGGACACTTCGCCACAAGGTATGGCCTAGAGCATATCTCCCCCTACACTGGTTTTGCCCCAGACGCTGAGCCTACCCCCCAGCGTATTGCCGAGCTCATCGAGAATGTTAGAGATTCAATCCGCAAGGTCATCTATTACGAGGAGTTGGTTGACCCCAAGGTAGCCAAAGTCATCGCTGAACAGACTGGAGCTAAGATGCTCCTCTTGCATGCTGCCCACAATGTTTCTAAAGAAGACCTGAGTAGCGGTATTACTTACCTTGAAATCATGGAAGGCAACCTGCAAAAGCTGCAGGAGGGATTCAGTGGAAAATGACGCATCTTTTTGTTGTAGATAATCTAGCATTGAACTACGGACGACACGAGGTTATGAGCAGCATCACCTTCGCTGTAGAACCGGGAGACTACATCGGAGTGGCCGGGCCAAACGGGTCTGGCAAGACATCTCTGATTAAAGCCATCCTAGGGCTCCTTCCTCCAGCAGCAGGAAACATTACCTATGACCCTTCAATAGCAGGTAGCCGCTCTGTCGGCTACCTGCCTCAGAAGGCCATTCAGAGCGATACTCTCTTTCCCGCCAAGGTGAAGGAAGTAGTCGCAATGGGTCTACTTGCACACAAACGTGGAGCTAGGTTCTTTAATGCCTCAGACTACGAGAAGGTCGAAGCTGTGCTATCCAAGTTAGGGGTAGCTGAGCTGGCGGATAAGAAGATAGGCAGCCTATCAGGAGGTCAACAGCAGAGGGTTTTGCTGGCGCGAGCTATGGTCAGTTCTCCCCGTCTACTGGTTCTCGACGAACCTACTAGCGCTCTAGATCCAAAGATCCGTGAGGAATTCTACGAACTCCTGGGACAGCTAAACGAGCAAGACGGTGTAACCATACTCCTCGTGTCCCACGATATGGCATCTATAGGGAAATATACAAAAAAGCTCTTGTACCTAGATAGGCAAATAGTTTTCTACGGTAGTTATGATGAATTCTGTGTCTCTGGAGAAATGGGTGCCTACTTCGGTCCCCTTTCACAGCACCAGTTTTGTTGGAGGCATAGCCATGACGTACATTGAATTAGCATTTGAAGCCCTCCAATATGATTTCATACGCAGAGCTCTCCTGGTGGGGTCGCTCATCGCCCTCTGTTGTGCTTTCCTGGGGACTTTTCTGGTGCTTCGAAAACTCTCCATGATTGGCGACGGCCTTGCTCACGTTAGTTTCGCCACGGTAGCTCTGGCGCTGCTTTTATCAGCTTCTCCTCTTCTTGTCAGCATTCCTCTAGTAATCCTGGCCTCGTTTGCAATTCTTGGCTTGAGCGAAAAAGCAGAGCTACACGGTGATGCTGCTATAGGGCTGGTGTCGTCTTTCTCCATTGCAGTTGGCGTGTTAATTGCCAGTATAGCTAAAGGTTTTAACGTTGACCTAATGAGCTATCTCTTCGGAAGTATTCTCGTTATTAGTCAAAGTGATGTTATCATCTCCGTAGCCTTATCAGTGGTCGTCCTCGTGATAGTTGTATTTTTTTTCAACAGCCTGTTTGCTGTCACATATGATGAGGAGTTTGCGCGGGTGATGGGCTTTAACACTCGGTTTTTAAACTATCTAATAGCAGTGCTGACATCCATAACTATTGCCCTTGGTATCAGAGTAGTAGGCACTATGCTGATTTCGAGCTTAATTGTCTTCCCCACTGTTACCGCACTACAGGTTGCCAAAGGATTCAAGATGACAATAGTTATATCCGCATTTGTCTCGGTGGCTTGCGTCATCATTGGGGTATTCACCTCGTATATACTTAACCTGCCTACCGGTGCCACAATTGTTCTAGCCAATGCAGTCACGTTCGCGCTCTCCTTCTCTATTAGACGGCTTCGTATTGTATAATCGGACTATATTACTCTTACCGAAATGGGGTGAGTACAGTGGATAGCAAGAGTCACAAGGAGCTGCTGTCCCAACATGGCATCAAGAATACCCGGCAAAGACTTTTAACCCTCGACATACTTACACGCACGGAAACCCCTCAGTCCGCAGAACATATCTATCTGCAGATCAAAAAAATGGATAGCACAATCAGTCTCTCTACCGTATATCGGATTCTTGACGTATTCATAGAAAAAAGACTGGCAACAAAAATCACAGGCCTGCAGGGCGGCAGGGCGACGTTTGAGCTGAACCACATGCAGCATCGGCACCACCTGACCTGTGTAGGCTGCAAGCGAACTGTAGTCATTGAGAGCTGCCCACTTGAGAGCTATGTCAGCACTCTGGAGAGAACTACAAGCTTCAGTATTACTGGTCATAGATTAGAGATGTACGGTCTTTGCATAGAGTGTAAATGATTACTATTAATCCCCATTACATAGAAGAGGGTATGAATGTTATCATGGTAATGTGCTCTTTATAGGAATGGAGCTGAGACATAATGAGCAAGACAACGTTTTCTGTAACAGCTATAGGCATTGCTGTAATTTCGCTTCTTTGGATTGGGTTTTTTCAACCCTACTTAACATCAAGTGCACGGACCTTAGTTCCAGTTCCTCTTCCGCCTATAGTGGACGAGCCTATTAAGCATGTACTGGCGTTTGAAAACACTACATTGATTGATAGAAATAATCGACAGGTGATTCTTAACATGGATAGTGTAATGGTATTCGTGAACAAGCTTAGAAACCTCCCCGCTGATTACGCTCCGTTAGATTTAATTATACCCTCTGTTCCATTTACTTTTAGCGGGGACGAGCCTAGGAAGTACATGAGAACCCAGGCAGCCCTTGCCCTAGAGCAGTTGTTTGCCGAAGCGAAGAATCTAAGCTTAGATCTCTTTGCCACCTCTGGTTATCGTTCTTATGACAAGCAAAAATCTATCTTTAATAACAGCGCCAATCTTAAGGGCGAAGAAGAGGCCAACAAAACCAGCGCACGCCCTGGGCAGAGCGAGCACCAGACCGGGCTAGCCATGGACGTGACCAGCTCCAAGGTAGGGTACAACTTGGTCGAGTCCTTTGGGACTACCACCGAAGGCATCTGGTTGAGAGAAAATGCCCATGCCTTTGGGTTCATTATCCGCTATCCCAAAGGCAAAGAATACATCACTGGCTACAGCTATGAGCCGTGGCACCTCAGGTATGTCGGCTTAGAAGTGGCTGAATATATCTATACGCACAGCCTGACCTTGGAAGAATACTTCCAGCAAAAACACGGATACTAAAAAAGGGTGGCCCGGGCCACCCTTTGAATTATTGCGGAATTTTCTTATTTGTTGCGCACTACTTGGCCCCGTAGCTAAGGAATATCTGCGCCAGTTCAAGATAGCCGTTGCCCAAAGCCACGGCTAACGGCGTAGTGCCTGCCATGTTCGCGTTGACGTCAGCTCCAAAGGTACAGAGCATGTTAGCTATAGCCACACGGTTGTCCTGCGCCGCCATCATTAGCGCTGTTGCTCCCGTGTCCGTATTACGGTTAGGATCAGAGCCGACCTTGAGGAGTACTTCCACAACCTCGATATGCCCTTCTTGCACTGCAACCATCAGTGCGGTAAAACCGCCTTCCATGGCTGTATCCACTGTGGCGCCGGCTTTAAGCAGTTCTTCTACCACCGGAACATCACCAAACTGGGCGGCCAAGAGGAGAGGGGTGGCGCCATTGTCGAGCTTAGCTTCCACATCGGCCTGATGCTCTAAGAGATACGTAATGGTCTCCCTATCGGCCAAAAGGGTAGCTAACATTAGAGGGGTGGTCCCATGTAAGTTGTGAACAGAGTTTACACTTGCGCCGTTCTCGACAAGCAGTTTGACCATTTCGTAGTTGCCGTCCATCGCTGCCAAGTGAAGGGCGACCCAACCATCTTTGCCTGCTTGGTCAGCCGAAACTCCAATGGACAAAAGATATTTGACGATTTCTACCTGCCCTTCCATGGTAGCTACCATTATAGGAGTATAACCATTCTTATCTTGGCTCGCGATATCCATACCTGCCTGCAGATAGTACTTGAGTTGATCTAATCTACCATTTTCAATTGTACTCATCATGCCTTCTACGGTATAGGGCAGGCGATTCCTAGCCATTACAAACCTCGCTGTAATGGCACAGCCGGAGGATAGGAGCATTGCAATTATCAACAAGGCTGCTAGTACAACACGCTTACGCATACATTCACTCCTAATGTTTTCTCCTTTATATATTCGGAGTTACTTCCACAAATCCTTTTAGGACTTGTGTATACACTCAGACAAGGTGAAAAGATAGTTGACTAGACATAACTATCGGTTATGAGCCCAACAGCTACGGGCAGTGGCAAGAACAACCTGCTTTCAGGGAGCCACCGCTGGCCTTAAATGGTGCAGCAGATCATTGGAACTTTCGAGACGATGACTCTGATTACTACACCCAGCCTGGTCTGTTGTTTAGGCTAATGAGCCCCAAACAGCAACAGGTGCTATGTGATACAACAGCAGCAATATGGGCGACGCGCCGCGAGAAATCAAACTCAGACATATCGGGAACTGTTTGAAGGCCGACCCTGCTTATGGCAAAGGAGTCGCTGACGCTCTGGGACTTCCACTTGATGAAGTGAAATAATTCCGTAGGGGCAGCACGTGCTGCCCCTTTTAACGTGGTCGTGCCCCTATCGGGGGTTGACTATCATTTCTTCCTAGCGTCGATCATTTCGCCCCTGTATAAATCTTTGGCTGCAATCGTTATCTTCAACTCCTTCTCGTACAACCTGATAAACTGCCGTTCTCGCTCTGTAACAATAGAGACTGCCATCCCTACGTTTCCCTTTCTGCCGGTCCTGCCAACCCTGTGGAGGTACTCTTTAGATTTTTCCGGTACATTCAAATTAAAGATATGTGTAACACCTTCGATATCGAGTCCGCGCGCAGCGAGGTCTGAAACAACAAGAACCTGTATTTTGCCCGACTTGAAGTCATCCATGGCCCTTTTACGGTCTATCTTATCAGTATGTCCGTGCATTCCCCCTACCCTGAGGCCGTGATACTTAAGATTGTCCGTGCAGACCTCTGTCTCCTCCCTATCTCCGATAAATACCATGGCTCTCGAGGGCAGCATTACTCCTATTGCCTTCCGAAGCACTTCAGTTTTATCTCTTTCCTCTGCCTCAAAATAAATGTGTTCTATCGTGGCAGGAACTGAGGCCCTAGCCCTTTCCCTAATAAATTCTGGCTCCTTCATCATCTCTTTTGCACATTCTTCTGTTCGCTTTGTTATGGTTGCTGAAAACATCAAGAGTTGCCTATCCTTCTGGGTACTCTTGATAACCGCTTTCAGGACATCTATATTACTCTCATCCGTCAGCGTGTCAGCTTCATCTATAATGATTGTCTTGATGGTGTGTGCTGCGATTTTTCTCCTCTTGATCAATTCATGAACTCGTCCAGGGGAGCCAACAATTATGTTAGGCTTTTCTTTTAATCTTTCGATTTGCCTTTCAATGCTGACGTTGCCGATGGCAGAGGCTGAGCTAAGCTTAATCTCCGAATTCTCAGACAGACGTTCTATCTGTCTTAGAATCTGGATGGCGAGCTCATGCGTGGGGGCAAGTATAATAGCCTGCATTTCCTTTCTTACCGGGTCAATCTTCTCAAACAACGGCAGCAGGTAAGCCAAAGTCTTCCCTGTTCCTGTTTCTGATTGTACCACCAAATCCTTGTTCTTTAAGGCTTCGGGTATTACACTCCTCTGGACATCGGTCGGCGTGGTGATTCCTTCTGCATGTAAAGCTACCGCCAGAGAAGGGTGCATTTTTAGGTGACTAAACAACTTGATCATGCGCATTGTCCTCCTTTTTCCGTGAACTTGCCTCTGTGCATAGTATATAACAGACCCCTGGCTAAGCATGACGGAAAGCCTTGGGTCTATTCTATTGTTTCAGACTCTTGCTTAGACAACGTCATAAGGCTCCAAATGAACTATGACCTGCACAGGTTTACCGAGTTCCTTTTGTATCTGCTTTTCAATGCTATGGATTAGCTCGTGAGACTTTTCAACGCTCATATCAGGTTCAGTCATAATATGCATATCAATGTACAGGTCAGGTTCACACCCTCTACTCCGTATGCTATGGGTGTCTTTTACTTGTTCAAAGCTTAGGGCTATATCCCTGATTTTGTTGGTATCAACTGCGGCCCTGTCGACAAGCACACCACTAGTGTCTTTGAAGATGCCATAGGCAGCATAAATAATGAAGCCTGATACGATTAGGGAGGCTATGGGGTCAATGACGGGCGGCATACCGAGTTTGATACCCAAAAGTGCCCCCAGTACACCAATAGAGACATAGATATCACTTTTTGTGTGTAGAGAATCAGAAACTAAAATTTGACTGCCCAGCGCCTTGCCTTTGTTGTACTCGTACACACAAACGAAGATATTAGTACATAGCGTTGCCAGCAGGACAATTAGGCTGGATAGGGTTATGTTGGGTACGACAGGATTCATGAATCTATCAATTGCGCTAAAAAAGATTTTCCCCCCCACAAAGAAAAGCATTCCGGCGATAAAGAGGCCAGCCAGAGTCTCGAATTTTCTATGTCCATATGGATGATCCTCATCTACTGGCTGTGAAGCAAAGCGGATACCAATGAGGCCGACTACATTAGACGACCCATCACTAAGCGAATGATATCCATCCGCAATCATGCTTACACTTCCAATAGTAGTGCCAACGACAATCTTCAGTAATGCAACCCCCAGATTGGCAAAGAGAATAATCCAGAGTACCCGTCTTACTTGCATAAACACAATAATCAGTCCTTTCAACACTGCAGCGTGACAGAATGTGTCATTACAGTACGATGTGTGTGGCAGTCATTCTAACAAAAAAGATACCTGTGGGGCTATAAATTATAGTCCCACAGGTATCTCTCCTGCTGCCGCTCACAACGGCCCAGCCCCATACACCGCTACAAATGTATCGCCTGCTCTATGCTAACAGTATTAAACTATTACATATTATACACTAGTCGGTTTGTTCGTGTCAAAGTTTCGCGTTAGTTCGATATTATACACTAGTCGGTTTGTTCGTGTCAAAGTTTCGCAATCACTCATAAAATCTTACCGTAGGGGAACATGACAAAGGGGAAGGTTCACCCGACAATTAACTTGATGAACCCTGACCCAGAGTATGATTTAGACTATGTTGCCATAAGCGCGTGAACAGTTGTGCTGGCAAAGTATAATGGATAATCATTGGAAAAAAGCACGTGTGCACGCGTGTATTGTACAAGGACTCATTAGCGGAGTAAGCAGGGTCATGGCAATATCTCCTATCTCGAGTGATCCTGCAACAGGCGATGTGGGAGTTCCGTCCTATGACTTATGTTATATCTCACTGGCCCGCAGCCATAGATAGTTTGTTATGTAAGACGCCGCGCACAATGGTTAAACTACCCCTTACTGGCCCGCGGCATACTATCTGGCATTGTTACTATACCTTTAGGCTGCTTGGTTGGTGGTTCCTCGCAGGCTATCTCAGTATGTTACTGAGGAACTTAGTGCCGACGATTATTATCTCTGCCGGCATTTGCCTTAGACTGATTAGGATCCCCGATTGCATGATCAAGGGCTTTTCTGTTATTGGCAAGTGGATTATGATCATACGACCATCGGAGCAGCTGCCAGCATCTTTCAGGCATTAACTGGCTTCGTAATTATTCCGGGTATGAACCCAGCCAGTGAAGCCATTTTGACCGTCGGCATTGTTGCCATGATGCTAGCCGGAGCTCTACCCATGGTGCACTTCATAAAAAGGGTGTTAGCTAAGTATTAACAAAAAGCCACCCTCTCATTGGGTGGCTCCCATCGCTATATTTGGCCTATTCTCTTGGCCATAAAAATATCTGGTTTACCAAAGCCGTTGGCGTCAGGGAAGATACCAACCACTACATAGCCTAGCTTGCGATAAAACGCCATAGGGTGGTTGTTAGTACTCTCTAGACCTTGGGCATGTGACAGAGGGTCAGGGTATACGTCCTTGCCGTATATGTTTGTACCATTATCCACGTCATCAGTGCCGAGGTACATAGTCATGGCTCCGAGTTCCCTAACACGTTCTTCTAGAGCCTCAACGAGCAGCTTACCTATACCCTTGCCACGCTGGTCCTCTCTGACGACTAGCGGATGTAGCTCATAGGCATTACCCTTGTATGTCTCGATAGCTCCAATCCAACCTGCGACCTTACCCTGTTCATCTATGGCTACAAGGCTAACCCTCTCCTCTCCCAAAGACTCAAGCACCTCCACCCGCGCAATCTCTAAGGTCGGATATCCGTCTGGACCAGGGAAAGCTTGGTTCACTATTACTGCAAGTTCCTGTATAATCTCTATTTTGTTTACCTTAGATAACCCAATTATCTGCACACCATATCCTCCTCAAAACTTTGGGATATATTCTTCCTAAATAGACATCATCTATGATAGAGCTGCTTAGAGCCACCCTATATCGGGTGGCTAAATTTCATAGGGTTGTAAAGAAATCTTCCAGTAGTGTGATTAATATCACTATAGAGGGGTTAATTTAACATGGTTAAGTGGTGTGGGAGATCTAAAAGGTTACTAGTTAAGCCTGCCCCCATAGTTACAAAACATTGCTTCTGTATCGTCTTCGACGAAGCCCATTTTCTTGTAAAAGCCCCGAGTAGCTGGATTGTCTGTCCCCACATAGAGACGCACCTTCCACAACTGCAACTCGCGGGCGGTCTCGATTGCCTTTTCCATCAATAATTCGGCAACCCCTCTACGGCGGAACTCATTCGCAGTCCATAGTTCCGTTAACCTCATGAAAAGCCATATTTGCCACGATATATCCTCGCTGGATGGTAGACGCATCGTTCTCATCGCGTTCGGGCGCTGTACGAGGATCGAACTTGTCATAGTTCCTTGCCCGTTCCACATAAATGTTTTGAAACGATATAGGAAGCCCTGCCGACGCAAAGAAGCTCTTTATATCCTGAATTTGAAAATGGATATGCGGCTCGGATGTGTTGCCGGAGTTGCCGCATTGCGCGATGCATTCACCGCGTTTTACCTGCTGACCCACCTTCACCTTTACGCTTCGGGGCAATAGATGGGCCATCGCGCTAAACTCTTTATCCGCGTGCCGGATCACGACATAATTCCCACGAATGTCCTTGGCGGCATGATCTACGCTGCCGTTGCCATAGGTGCGGGAATCTGGCAATTGATCCTTTACATCGACGACAATACCATCGGCCGGCGCTAAAACGTCCTTTCCATAACAATAGTAGTTTTGCAAAAGGGTTTTATCGCCGCTGCAGCTTTGACCGTTCTCGTCCAGTATAACAAAATCATAGGCATATCGCTGCGTGGGCAGCCCCCATGAGTGGGATGTGCTTTTATCTACTCCGCCGTTTATCACCGTCCATTGCCCATGAAACGGCAGGGAATACCGCAGCGCAGGCTGATGGCTGTTTTTATCCGGAAGCCGGAAACCGTGAGCAATATAGATATACGGCATGCAGAAGAGTTGCTGCAGCCCCTGCAGCTGTTTCGGCAGCGTGCCGATGATCTCAACAAAGGCAAAAAGCCAAAACAGCCATAAAAGCTTCCAGATCACCGCATCCGAAAAGAACATCGGCAATCCTAAAAGGCCCAGATATTTCATTTTGCTGGATATGGGTATCAGCCGGTTCATGCAATTCACTCCTCTCAATATGTCAAGCGCTTGATGGGACATATTTGGTATGTTGTGTCAGTTATTATTTTACCATGAAACGGCCATGTTGCTGTAGGTGAAAATGGAAGGTTAACCGCTCCAGATTAGTTTTTTCTTCGGCGTACCACTCCAGGGCATGCGGGATTGTATTCGCTTAATATGATAGGATATATCCTTCCTTGCCGTTCCTTATCGGTTTCCTGGTCGAGCGGCTTCGGAGCTGCAAGCACACATGTCCAGCGGCGAACGCCATATTTTTGAGTGGCGGTGGTGGAAAATCCACGCTTGCGATAAAAATCCACCGCGTCGTCATCGGTTTCGACTTCTATCATCATCTCATATTTCTTCCACAGTGCGGTTGTCATTTTGCCGCCTACGCCATGATACCGGATGTTTTCGGCGACGGCGATATTGAGGATTTCAACATAATCCTTATGTACATCGAACCCGCAAATGCCAACGATCTCGTCGTTTTCAACCCAGCCATATATTTGGCCACGATTCATGACGGCGAGACTCTCCAGCCTTTTGTTCCATTGCTTGCGGGGACGAATCATAAGCACTGGCAGCCATTATAGTTCGGACAGTGGGGTTGTCCAATTGGTTTTTAATATCATAAAACATGCTCTCTCGCCATCCTCAAATACTCTCGGATTCCGGCTTCCTCGTTCTGCCGGTAAGTGAAGCCAAAATGTGCCGCTACCGTGACTGCGAGAGTATGGAACAAGTCGCACATCGCATCGATTGATGCCCATATGTCGGCGTAGCCGCTACCGGAATAGGTGGCGGCGTATTGCGAATATAGCTCAGGCGAGAGATATTTTTTAAAATACTTGCCGTCCTTGCCTGTAGAAATATCAAATCCGTGCCGTGTGCCGATGTACCAATTAATCATATCGTGTAATTCAGCCCGAACCCAGCTATTAAGCATATGCATGACATATGGAAGCTCATCCCGTGCAATGCCCTTCGCTACGTTATTGAGGCACCACCAAAAGTTATTGCAGCAGGAGTAGAAGAAGAGCGGCGACGGTGGCTTAATATGCCAATGCTTATCGCTGGGGGGCGGCAATATAAGCACAAAACCGCTGCCGTTATCTTTATCAAGCAGAACCACCGCAGGCTCTCCGTCATCTGTGTACTTTGTAAACTCAAAGGATAGGTCAATGCGAACTCCATCGGGGTAAATCATCATATAATTATAGTTACCATCCCCAGTCGGATATCGCATAGCCTCTGGCATCTGCATAATCAATGGGTTTCCAAAGTGTTCTTCAACCCATTCAGGATTATTGTAAAACGGTGCGATGTCCTCGACAAAATAGGTAATATCGTAATCCTGGTATATGTCCTCTGGCACAGTAGGATTCGCCCGCGAACCGACCAGCAATACTGCCCGAATGCGTTCATTAGCACGGGCTACGTTCAAAATCAAATCCATCATTTCCTGCTTGGTTCGCATGATTTTCGTCAACTCCTATCCATTTATATCTCGCGTCTTTTCGCATTGCTCCCGCCACCTGTACAGCCAATCAAGTTGTCTGTCCAAGAAAGCATTATCTATACAGTCAAGGCCATAGTTTTCAATGACTGTCGCCTGTAAAGCGAAGTGATATAAAGCAATCAGGTCATAAAAAGCGTTTATCTCCTTTTGGCTTAGAGCATTGTATTTCAAGTATTCCGGAAGAAAACGCGAGAGAATCCCTTTGGACTTTTCATATCCACGTTCATCGAAATCAAAATAATGGGTCTTGTTGCAGATCAACGTCGGGTCGTACATCGGAAAACCTTCGCATGAAGTGTCGAAATCCAACATATAAAATTTCCCGTCAGGCGTCTTATGGATATTGCCATCGTACATATCGCCGTGACAGTACCCGCGAGGTAAATCCCTGACCTTATTCCAAAGAACGTTGCCGTATATTAAGAATTCATCCACTTTCGGGTATTGTCTTCTTCTCAATATGTCGATGTATCTGCCGATGAAAAAGTGCTTATCCCGCTTGACAAGTTCTACGGTGTATTCTTTCATCATATTATGGAGTTTGCCTATAAGCGCACCGATAGCCTCCGCGTCTTGCTCTGGGTTTGATTCACTGCCCTCAACGAACTCGTAAAGGATGAATAATCCGTTGTCCATCCTAACATAAGGCAGATTATCTTTTGTCAAAATAACAGGCGGCACGGGAAAGCCTTGATTCTGTAAAAACGCTTGGACATCGGCGCCTATGACCGCAGTGTCCAGAAAGGCGGGTTTTATGACGCGCAAAAAATACTTATCATTGCCCGAAAACACAGCATATGAAACACTCCCTGCGTTGCGCATCAATTCCTTCCTATCGAAGCGTATCGGGTAGTATTCATTCAAAATACTCAATATGTCCATAATGGCATTCATAATTTCACCCCTTCAACAAGCTCGCCAAGCCAACCTTTCGCTTCTGCAGTCTTTTGCTCTATATCTTCAAATGAGGATACCTGGGAAAAATAAGTCAGCCTGTCCGCGCTCACTTTCGGGATATGCTGTGATATATGAACGAACCCATAATCGGTGTAGGCGGGCGTGTACAGAATACGTAACAGGCAAACAAGCGGCTCCAGCACATATCGTTGGTAATAGGCGAAGGCCTCCGGATAAAGGCCGCGCCGCACATACTTGATTACCCTCGAATGCTGAGTATAACGGTATTTCATTTCTTCAAGCAACGCGGCATTTGATGTCGTAAAAGCCGACTGGTCGTATGGCTTATAACGAATGATGTTGTCTTTATCGAATATCACCTTAACAGCTTCTATCTGATCGTTTTCATTATAAGTGTAGCTATTGCGCGGGCGGCTGTGAAGCTGCCAGCAAAAATCAATCATCAGATATTCACTTGTTCCCTGTAAGTGATAAATGCGTTGACGTATCTGCGGATGGCTGTGGTTCATGACATATCTATAATCTAATCCTGCGATCTCGCGCAGGGCATCCTCAGTGGCTTCAATCGCTTCGGCCTCATTCTCATCCGCAATATCTGCCCAAATGTCAATGTCTGAATACTCGTCAGAAGTGCCATTTGCGTCGGCCTTTTTAAGCGAGGTCGACTTTTCTGTGTCTGGCAAAATGAAAGTACAGAGTGTGGCAGTTAAAAATGCAGAATGGTAGCACCAAAAGAAGGAGCCACCTACTAGCGTCCTGAACAATACCCT
>WSXW01000005.1 GCA_009773495.1 Bacillota bacterium | reverse complement strand
AATCCCGACTTTGACAGCCCTCCGCGAAAAAAAGGCCGCAATGCCCTTATAAATACAGGGTTTGCGGCCTTGGTGCATCGACACAAATTTGTAGGGGAACGGTCACTTTTTGACGGCTGCTAAAATATTTTTTACCTCACCTAACCGAAGTCTTTTCTTCGTGAAGTCGATGCCGAGGGCGTCACCTAAGGCATCTGAAATCTCGCTGCGGTAATCAAAGAGATAGAGGTTCTCCTGCTCGTTGGAACAAGCAATGCTGTTTAGGCACTCTAGGATCTTTTCCGTCGAAAATCGGTGGTTAACTTTTTTCTGCATTAACCGCAGTATCACCAGCGCTAAAAAGCAGGTTAGAAAATGAGCACCGATGCGATCTTCTCTAGAAACGTACACTGGACGCGCCTCTAGCGTACTTTTTGTGATCCTGAATGTTTCTTCAATCTCCCACAGGGTCTGACATGTCGAGCTCACTAGTGACAATGGAGTAGTAGCCATCGTATTTTTCCTCTTCCGCGACCTTGCCTGAATCAAATTGCGGGCGCAGTTTCGCCAGAAGTATCTCGCCTGTCTCTGTATCTACCTCTAGGTTTTTTAGGTATTTGGCCGCCCCATAGGAGGTGGCCTTGTTATATTTTTGGGGGTCCGCCTCTAGTGCTTTCGCTTTCTTTATGAGCTCACCCCGTTCCGCCCTAGCCTTGTCGGCATACTTCTTGGCCCAGAACACAACTTGCTTTTCATACACAGTCCTCTTGGCCGTTTTGCCGCTGGTCAAGGTAACATTAATGTCCCGGGCAATCCGTCGGCTCTTCATCTTGAACTCAGCATCTTCCCTAATTGGTTTGCCATCGGTTCCGACGTACCCCTCACTGTCCAGCACATAGCCCTTAAAAGCCTCAGCGCCGCCACGAACAGAGAAACTAAAGACATAGCCGTTTAGGTTCTTCCCACCGGTCAGGTAATTAATATTATCGCCCGTAATGATGCCTATATCGGCGACTACCACGACTCTCCCCGTGTCGTATTTTCTTCTAACCTCACCGATTACAGAGCGGAAAGTCTCTTTGTCTAGCTTGTTACCGGGGAATAGCTCGTAGTGAATGGGGATACCGTCAGCGTCCATAGCCAGGCCCATTTGAACGATAGGGTTGTGACGATTCTCTTTAGACTTGCCGAACTTACGAAGCTCATCAGCCTCATCAATCTCGAAGTAAAAGTTCGTCACATCGTAGTAAATCGTCTTAGTATCTCGACCGTACCGGCCAACTATCTGCTCATGCAAATACCGCTGGCACTCATTAGCGATCTTGGCAAAGTGGGAAAGAGCACGGTACACATCCACCAGAGAAAAGTCAAAGCGTTCGAAGTATTTACCCTTTTCCTCGAAAGCCTTCTTCTTAGAACCAGGAGACAACAACCTCGAGATTACAAGCAGCATCATAATAGAGTTGGTGTTGAACTTAAAAGGCTCATGCCTGGCCTTGTTCTTAAAGAAATCGTCCAGTCCAAGCTCATGATAGATTTTAAGGATAGCAGCATAGCCGAAGTTTCTTCGACCCTCGGCATCCATGGGCAGCGTCTCATCCATGTTTACGGTCAGAGTCAGCTTCTTCTTGGCCGCATCCTCCTCAGTCATCTTACGAGCAACCTCTTTGAAGTGAGCGATGGGGTCAGCGTATTCTTTTTGCAGAACATCTAAGTAACCAAGGGATTTGATCGTCTTAGCTTTGGGCTTGCCGGTCGCCTGATCGCGATAGCCCTTTTCAATAGAAAGATAGACTCTACCATTTTCCCTAGGCGATTGTTTAAGGTTCAGGTTAGTCACCCCCCACGAACTACTAGATAGCTATATTTTAACACAGTATCCTATACAATGCTATACGTTTAAAAGAAATAAAAACAGAAAAAAATACCCCTTAAAGCCTTACGCTTCAAGGGTCTCTGGCTCCTCATATCAATAGCGTCACGCCTTAATACACCTGTTTACTGGTACTAGCTTCAATTCTTGCCCCTTTGCACATATTCTGCGCTTAAGTAGGGCTTTCCTGCAGTAACCCCGTTTTCCCTAACGGACAGGTAGTATATAATATCGACTAGAATACTAGGAGGTGTTATTGTGAACATTTACGACAAAGCCCATGAATTAGCCCGTGTTTTTAAAAAATCAGAGGAGTATCGCAATCTGCTCGCTGCGCAGGTAAGGCTCAGTGCTGATTCCGCGGCCTATAAGATGTTTCTAGACTATCGGCGTAAGGAAATCGCCTACCAGACAGCCATGATGTCTGGGCAAACGCCGGACGACAGTGAGCTCAAAAATCTTGAACGCTTGGCACAGATAATAGGCCTTAACAGTGCCGTGCGCGACTATATCCAAGCTGAGGCTCGCTTAGGGGTGATATTTAGCGATATTCAGCGTATCATCGGTGACTCTATCAAGGAACTGAGTTCAATGTATACTCAGGATGAAGAGGAAGGCGGTAACAACTAGATGCCATCATGTGGAATTATAGGCCTGCCTATGGTAGGTAAGACGACAGTCTTTAACCTGCTCACTGGCGCGCGTATTCAGACTAACAATTTTTTCTCCGGCAAAACCGAAGCCAACATCGGCATGGCTCGAGTGCCTGACCGGCGCATCGATTTTTTATCAAGACTGTATAAACCTAAGAAGACAACATACGCCCAGATTGAACTGACTGACGTACCGGGTTTGGTGCGCGGTGCGTCCGAGGGGCAGGGCATTGGTAACGCCTTTATGGATAATGTCCGTAAAGTCGATACACTAATTCACGTGGTACGCGGCTTTAAGTCTTCCGATGTCGAGCATATAGAGGGTAGCGTGGACCCCATGCGTGATGTCCAGACTGTAGCCTATGAGCTGTTGATGGCAGATATTGAATTTGTCGATAAGCGCCTAACCCGCCTCAAAGAGGGCAAGAAGCGCACAGTTCAAACCGAAGGGGAGATTGTGCTTCTTACCAGAATCCTCGAACATCTAGAGGCAGAGAAGCCTTTTGCAGCCTTAGAGCTCACAGCCGAAGAGCAGTTTGCCTTGGTAAACTACACCTTCTTTACAGACAAGCCCATAATTCTTGTGGCTAACCTCGACGACGAGCAGTTTAAGGCGTCGGACTACCCTGGGAAGGCAGACTTGCAGACCTATGCCAATGAGCATGGTCTACCTTTGATTGAAATCAGTGCTAACACCGAAATGGAAATCTCGGAGCTCGGTGGCGAGGATCGCGAGATGTTCTTTGCCGACCTAGGAATTAATGAGCCGGGAATTGACCACATCGCTCGTGCCGCGTACAAGGTATTGGGGCTGATCTCCTTCTTCACCGTAGGTGAAGACGAGGTTAGAGCATGGACTATTCGGGAGGGCCTCACTGCAAAACAGGCCGCAGGAAAGATCCATTCTGACCTCGAAAGAGGATTCATCAGGGCAGAGCTAATGCGATGCGCCGACATAGAGACTCATGGATCGCCAGCTAAGCTTAAAGAAAAAGGCCTTACCTCTCTCGAAGGCAAGGACTATATTGTAGGCGACGGAGACATTTTGAATATAAGGTTTAATGTATAGGGGGGAGGCGTACACGGTACACAGTACACGGAGGCGTTCCTGGTTCCTCGTGGACCGAGGATACGGCATACCGCAGATGAGCCGCTGGCTCACCCTGTTGTAGCGCGTTACCACGAGTAGCCTTTCGGGTGCGGGGCATGGCACGCCGTTCGTTGATACCCTCAGCTAGTGCTACACCCCAGTTCTCATTGGATTTTTGTTCTTTGATTTTTGTTTACCCCATCGCTCCCTTAGCGATTAGCGGTCTAAATGGAGGTTTTCAATATGGATACAGCCTCTGTCGCACGCCAATTGACAGAGTGGATAACCCAACAAGTCGAAGCCGCCCACATGCGAGGAGTCATTTTTGGTCTCAGTGGCGGAATTGATTCTGCTGTTATAGCTGGTCTTGCTATGCGCGCCTTCCCTAATAGCTCCCTAGGCGTGATCATGCCCTGCCATTCCAACCCAGAAGATCGCGAACATGCGCTCATGGTGGCTAAGGCCTTTGCTTTAAAAATTGTTGATGTGGACTTATCGGCTGTGTACGACACTCTCTTGCAAGCCGCGGCGCACGCTACCGCAGGCCTAGAGGTCTCGCGTTTGGGGTTAGCTAATGTTAAGCCGCGTTTGCGAATGACCACGCTCTATTATTTTGCTAACGTTCATTCATATTTGGTGTTAGGTACCGGTAATTTGAGCGAGTACACCATAGGCTATTTCACCAAGCATGGTGACGGGGGCGTAGACCTTATGCCCATTGCCGGCCTGGTAAAAGCGCAAATCCGAGACCTCGCGGCTTACTTAGGTGTTCCTCAACTCATTATAGATAAGTCCCCGAGTGCAGGGTTGTGGGCCAATCAAACAGATGAGGCGGAAATGGGCATGAGTTATCAACAACTAGACAAGTACATTCTTACCGGCGAAGCGGAACCAAAGGTGAAGGAGAGGGTAGACCGACTTGCCGCTCTTAGTGCGCACAAGAAGCAATTGCCCCCCATCCCTAAGCTAGAAGGATGCTCCAGGTAGCCAATGTGTCTCTACTTCACGTCATTACAATCCAAGCGACAAGCACCAAGAGACAAGAGACTAGCGCCTGACGCCTGTCGACTAAGTCCGAGTAGTATATTCCCTCCTCAGTGGGACATCCTACCAATAAGGAGGGTGTCCCTTTATGCATCGAAAATATTGGCTTGGAGCCGTGTTGGTGTATGTATTAGTGCTGGGCTTGGCCCTATATAACATCTTGCTGCAACGGCAACCTCGTGCGGCGGATCCGCCTGTTCCCACTCCAACAGAACAGTCGGACGTTGCGGCGATTACGTTTTTCATCCGCTATCGGTGCGGTCATGAAACTCCCTTAGCCCCGCAAGATGGTCTAGCGGGGGTATTGCGCATACTTGGCGTAAAAGAAGATGCCATAGCGTGGGAGGCTGACACTATTAATAGCGCAGCGACAGGCTTAATGCACATGGGCTATGTAGATGCCTTATGCCGGGAGTGCCAAACCTATCTTTTTGTGGGGGTTAAAGACGGTTATGTGGCCGTATACCACGGTATTCCGCGCGAGGGGGCAGAGCTTAAATTTGTGACCGACATACCTATAAGTCGTCTACCGCTCGATTTGCAACAGGGCATAACTCAGGGCATTTTGATACGCACGGATGAAGAACTTAATCGCTTTCTCGAAGGTATTGATCAATAGCCAGGTTGCCCTGGCTTTTTTTATTTTGGGCAGGTTTTTTGAGTCTAGTCGCGAACTTATGTACGGAGGCAGTACGAGGGCTGAATGTGAGCACGGGGCGTTCCGGGTTCCTGAGTCCGGGTTCCTTGTTCCTCGTTGATTCCTACTTCTCCGTGGAAACTAAGAACTAAGAACCAAAAACGTTTCGCAGGAGTGATTAAAGTGATCGTACTCGGTATCGACCCCGGACTTGCTCTCACAGGATATGGAGTGATCGAGGAGAGTGGCAATAAGTTTAAACTTCTGGAATGTGGCTGTTTGCGAACTCCCGCCAACACGCCGCAACCCCAAAGGCTTAAGTTAATTTATAACGGGATATTGGAGATATTGCAGAGGTACCCCGTAGACGAAGTAGCGATAGAACAGCTATTCTTTAACACTAACGTAACCACCGCATTATCTGTCGGTCAGGCTCGGGGCGTAATGATTTTGGCCCTTGCGCAGCAAAATATCCCTATTTGCGAGTACACTCCTCTCCAGGTTAAGCAAGCTGTTGCGGGGTACGGTCGCGCCGATAAAGTCCAGATCCAACGTATGGTACAATCTCTATTGGGATTAAAGGAACTTATTCGCCCAGACGATGCGGCCGATGCCGTGGCAATCTGTATTTGCCACCTGCAAACCTACCGGTTTACTAGGGCCGCAAATAAAGGAGTTGAGTAGAAATGTATAGCTACATATCGGGTATACTGCGTTCTAAGACTAGTACCGTGGCCGTTGTGGAGAATCAGGGGATAGGGTACCGGATTAATTCCTCTGTCCGCGCTCTTAATTCCGTTGACCTAAATGATAAAGTTATTTTCTATACTCACCTCTACGTGCGTGAAGACGAGATTTCGTTATACGGCTTCCCTGAGGCCGAGGGGGTAGCCTTATTTGAGCTTTTGCTTAGTGTGTCAGGAATCGGGCCTAAGGCCGCTCTCAATATTTGTTCTGCAGGTGGTGCAAGCGAGATTTATGGGGCCATCGTATCTAAGGACATCGGCTGGCTAACTAAGGTGCCAGGCGTAGGACGCAAAACCGCAGAACGCTTGGTTTTAGAGCTCCGGGAAAAGATAGCACGCGATTTACACCTCGGCGTAAGTATTCCCGCTGCTGGACTAGTCTCTATGGCACCACAGCAAAGCGTGGAAGGCCAAGTATGGCAGGCGCTGTTGGGGCTTGGCTATCAGGAACACGAAGTCGGTCAGGCAATAAGGCCAGCGCTCGCATTATTTGGTGCGCAGGCTAAAGTTGAAGAAGTGTTAAAAGCGGTCTTAAAGACCTTGGCGCAAGGTAGGTAGGAGGATACATGGAGCAGAGAATAATTAGTCCTACTGTCACAGTCGAGGACGACAACCTAGAGAGGAGCTTGCGTCCCAAAGTTTTAGCCGAGTACATCGGTCAGACCAAAGTAAAAGAGAACCTGCGGGTATTTATCGAAGCGGCTAAAAGGCGCAAAGAGGCTCTGGACCATGTGTTGCTGTACGGCCCGCCTGGTTTGGGCAAGACCACCTTAGCCGGCGTAATCGCCAACGAGTTAGGGGTGAATCTGCGCATTACCTCCGGCCCGGCTATTGAGAGACCGGGTGATTTAGCGGCTATACTTACTAATCTAGCCGAGGGCGATTGTCTGTTTATTGACGAGATTCATCGTCTGAGCAGAACTGTAGAAGAAGTCTTGTATCCAGCTATGGAGGATTACGCCTTGGATATCATCATTGGTAAGGGCCCTAGTGCCAGAAGCATTAGGTTAGATCTGCCCAAATTTACACTGGTAGGAGCCACCACACGTGCGGGGTCGCTGTCCTCGCCGCTGCGCGACCGCTTTGGTGTTATCAGCAGGTTAGAATTCTATGATACGGACGAGCTGGAGGAAATCGTCAGGCGCTCAGCCGCTATATTAGAGGTAAAGGTCGATAAACGTGGTGCCGAGGAGATAGCCAAGCGTTCCCGCGGGACGCCGCGTGTGGTAAATAGGTTGCTCAGGCGGGTGCGCGATTTTGCCGAGGTACGGGGAGACGGTACCATCACAGCAGAAACAGCAGATAATGCACTCGCACTGCTCGAGGTCGACGCCTTGGGCCTTGATTCGACGGATCGGAAATTAATGACCTCCCTAATTGAGAAGTTTGGTGGTGGTCCTGTGGGCTTAGAGACAATGGGAGCGGCCATTAGTGAAGTTTCAGAGACCATTGAGGATGTTATCGAGCCCTATCTCATCCAACTGGGGTTTTTGCACCGCACCCCGCGGGGACGGGTTGCCACGCGTCTAGCCTGGGAGCATTTGGGCCTGCCCTATAAGGATGCAGCCCCTACACAAGAGAAGTTATGGTAATTAAGAGTCGACTTACTTTAATGGTAAGGCGGCTCTTCTCCTTTTGCAGAGGAATGTTTTGGACAAAGTAAGAGTAAACATATCATATGTGACACAGTAGATGCAAAAAATGTCCACTATTAAAACATACACAAAAGATTCGAAAAAAATGTTCAATGGAATAGCAGGAAATATTAATACCAACAAAGAAATAAGTGGTACGTACGAAACATATACCTATTTACTTAATTAGGTAAAGGTATGTAGTCGTAATCCAAAAAGGAAAAGGAGTGACGATGTTTGGTAAGAAAATCGATGCTAGGACTGGTAGTTGTAGCGATGATGGCCTCCCTGTTTGTCGGTATTCCGTTGGCTCAGGCCAACACACCTATCCGCGTCCTGATTAACGGCGCAGCCCTAACTATGGACGTTGCACCTGTCATCCAATCCGGACGCACCCTCGTCCCTATGCGTGCCATTTTCGAAGCAATGGGCGCACAGGTTCACTGGGATGATGCTACCAGCACCATCCGGGCCTATCGCCGCGAATCGGCAATTGTTCTCCAGCTCGGCAACCGCAAAGCTTGGGTCAACGGTCCGGCCGTACAGCTCGACGTTGCACCAGTAGCTATCAGCGGTCGTACCTTGGTTCCCTTGCGTTTCGTAGCTGAAGCTCTCGGCGCAGAAGTTGGCTGGGAGGATGCTACCCGCACTGTTACCGTAAAGCACACTCCTTATGTGGCCAAGCCAGTCGGCGGCACTATTACGTACGGTCAGACCGCTGACCCAGTAATGCTTAACCCCATCCTCGGTACCGACACTGCTTCCTCCGCTGTCTATGGCCGCACTAACTGGGGTCTCACCAGAGGCAATCAGAAGACAGAGCCCTCGAACGCGCTCGCCGATCGTTGGGACTGGGATCCTCAAACCCTAACCTGGCGCTTCTGGCTCAACCCCAATGCTAAGTGGCATGACGGCGTCCCTGTGACTGCGAAGGACGTCAAGTTTACCTTCGACACCGTTATGCATGCCGACTACGACGGAGCTCGTAAGTCCAGCGTATCTCAGGTTGCCGAAATTGTTGAAATCGACAAGCACATCGTCGACTTCAAGATGAAGAAGGTCGATGCTCCCTTCCTCTTCAACATTGGCTTAGGACTCCTCCCGCATCACGTTCTCGGCAACGTGCCCGTTAAGGAACACCGAGCCCATGCATATAGCCGTGACCCCAAGGTTTTCCTCGGCAACGGCCCCTACATTTTAGACAGATGGGTATCCGGTCAATACGTAGAGTTAAAGCGTAACCCCAATTTTTTCCAAGGGCCTCGTCCTTACCTTGAAAGAGTAGTATTCAAGAACTACCCCGACCTCAACGTAATGCAGACCGCCTTTGAAAACGGCGACATCGACTGGTACGGTGCTTTACAGACGGACCACATCGAACGCATTATGAAGCAACATGCTGACCGCGCTTACTTTAAGGAACTTCCCAACCACGGCTATGACTATATGTCATTCAACCTTGTTCACCCCATCCTCAGCGACTTAAAAGTACGCGAAGCTCTCGTAGTTGGTCTGGATAGGGTTGCTATGGTTACTACCATACTTGACAAGCGCGGCGTTGTAATTCATGCCCATCAGATCCCGACCACCTGGGCTACCGGCGCTACTGGCCTCAACC
This sequence comes from Bacillota bacterium, assembly GCA_009773495.1. GTDB lineage: Bacteria > Bacillota > UBA994 > UBA994 > UBA994 > WSXW01. Next base: position 106,828 of record WSXW01000005.1, on the reverse strand, counting down.
ACTATTCACACAGTGCAGTTCGCGCTCGTCAGCTCCTTACCGAGGCTGGCTGGGTGGTTCCTGCAGGTAGCAAGGACGGCGTCCGCATGAAGGACGGACAGCGCCTCACCCTGAAGGTAATCTGGAACAGCGGCAACACCATCCGCGGCGACGTAGCCTCCATGGCCGTTAGCTACTGGAAGCGCATCGGCGTCGAAGCCAGCGAAGAAGTTTTGGAGTGGTCCGTCGTGCTGAGCCGCTTCTCTAGTGGCCAGTATGACCTGCTTATAATCGGCTGGGCCCTCGGCCTTGACCCCGATCCATACCCAATGTTCCACTCCAGTCAGGCTGCAAAGGATGCCGCGGGCTTAATTGGCGGCTTCAACCGTGGACAGTATAAGAACCCCGAAGTCGACAAGTTGCTTGAAGCAGCTCGCGAAACCATTGATATAGCTGAACGTCGCGCTTACTATCAACAGATTGACCAGATCCTCAACCGCGAGTTGCCCTATCTTTGGCTCTTCCAGCGCACCACTGTGACCGCTATTGCCAACCGCATCCAAGGTATAACCTGGGCTCCCACCGGCAACATCTGGGTGGAGACCATGTTTATCAAGCCATAGGCGTAATCCTGTCAGTAAAATTAGGGCAGGGCTTGGGCCCTGCCCTAGTATTTCTTGAGACCAAAATGAAGGGGTGTTGAGCTTGGGACGCTATATCGTTGGCAGACTTATCCAGGCTTTATTCTTATTAGTCGGTGTGTCGCTGCTCACTTTTACGATCATTCAGATGGCTCCAGGTAGTTTCGCTGAACTGGTGGGCGAAAGCCAGGACGCCACGGTCGAAGAAAAAGCCAATCTATCTGCTATGTACGGCCTGGATCAGCCTGTACACGTTCAGTACTGGCGCTGGGTGCAGCAAGTGGCGAGAGGAAACTTTGGCCGTTCGCTAATTAGCGGCAGACCTGTCCTGGATATGATCAAAGAACGCCTTCCCGCTACTATTTTTCTGAACCTGATTAGTATCTTCTTTATATACCTGATTGCCTTACCTATCGGAATTATCTCCGCAGTAAAGCAGTATTCGTGGTTCGACCACATCGCGACTTTTACGGCATTCTTAGGGCAGGCCATGCCAACCTTTTTTTTCGCTATGCTGCTCATTTATTATGTAGCCTTGAGAGTAGAGGGGATTCCTATTGCCGGTATGGCCACTATCGGACTTGACTACAAAGATGTGACCTTCATGACTTGGTTTATCGATAGAGCACGTTACATCATTTTACCTCTCACGGTAATCGTGTTGGGCGGCTTGGCCGGACTGGTGCGCTTTATGCGCGCTAGCATGCTGGACGCAATCAACCAAGACTACATCCGCACCGCCCGGGCCAAGGGCTTGTCCGAAAGGGTAGTTATCTATAAGCATGCACTAAGAAACAGCCTGTTACCCATTGTTACTGCCTTGGGGTTTACCTTTAGCGGATTACTGGGAGGCTCAATAGTTATCGAGAGTATTTTTGCCTGGCCTGGCGTAGGCCTCTTGGCGATACAGGCGATTTTCACCCGCGACTACCAGGTAATAATGGCCTTCAACATGATTGGCGCCATAATGTTAGTCTTGGGTATGCTGATTGCCGATATTCTATATGTCGTAGTCGACCCGCGCATTAAATACTAAGGCAGGAGTAGATGACAAATATGACTACTGCTCAACCACAAGTAACTAAACCCTATACTGGAATGAGCACCAAGGAGGAGACCTTTTGGTCCCTGACCTGGTATCGTTTCCGTCGACATAAGATGGCTATGATTTCTTTGGCCATTCTTCTTATACTGTACACTATTGCCCTCATCGCCCCGTATATTGCCCCCCATGACCCCATGGATATTCACATAGGTCCGCGCTTTGCTCCGCCGGGCAGAGAGTTCCCGGCCGGAACCGACCGTTTAGGGCGCGACCTGTATAGTCGTCTGTTATGGGGTGCCCGGACAAGTTTATCCGTAGGCTTCGTGGCAGCAGGAGTGTCCATTGTCATCGGCACCATTGTAGGCGCTGCTGCTGGTTATTTTGGGGGAGTGGTTGATGACGTTCTTATGAGGATCTGTGAGGTAATCATGGCGATTCCTACCTTCTTCCTATTGCTAACCGTTGTAGCTATCTTCGAGAGAAGTATGCTGAACATCATGTTGGTAATTGGCTTTACCACCTGGCCGAGCGCCGCCCGCCTCGTCCGCGGCCAATTCCTTTCTCTCCGAGAAATGGACTATGTGGAGGCGGCCCGCTCTATTGGCGCTAAGAATTCCCGCATCACCATGTGGCATATCTTACCCAATGCCATGGCCCCTATTATTGTGTCGACTACACTGCGTATAGGCGGCGCCATTCTGACAGAATCGTCGCTTGCTTTCATTGGACTAGGGGTCACTAGTCCACCGAGCTGGGGCAGCTTATTGGAAGGCGGTAGGCACACCCTTACTGTGGCGCCATGGATGGTTATGATTCCCGGGGCCTTGATCTTCGTCACCATATTGGCCTACAATTTTGTTGGTGACGGTTTGCGTGATGCTCTTGACCCAAGGCTTAAGTAGAATTAGCAGCTCCGCTTGGCGGGCTCTTGTTCTCGTAGCTTGTCTACTCACAGTGATGACTGCGGCAGCGTCCGCCTTGACCCCTGTAGAGTGGCCCGATGGTTGGTCACGCGAGCACTCCATCGGGGCAGCTGTTCTCTCCTACGGACACCGAACCGTACCTTGGGGAGACAGCGAGATGTGGCTAGCCATGGTTACCTCCACAAGCAGTGATGTTTTACACCTCGAGGCTCGGCTACTGGACATACAGAGCGGTGAGACGAAGGCACAGTCTTCGTTGCCAATAGAGCACTTGCTGAAAGGATACTCTTTGGCAACACATTCTTCCGGCTTGGCTGTAACTTGGATTGAACGAAACGAAGGGGTTCTGAGCCAACTCTGGTTTGCGCAGGTCAACTCTGACGGGCAGATCTTAGCGCGGCGGCTTCTCTGGCAGTCAGCAGCCTTAGCTGAGACTCCTGAGCTTGCTATCGACGAATCAGGCGTAGTTCACGTTGCGTTCACAGCAACTGAAGACGGACAGCACTCCGTTCAGCTGATTTCGTTTGAATTGTCGGATGACAAAAACGCAATTGCTTATCGTCTTACGCCCACTTCCGAAGTAGCCACTCTACCAGTCATTGCTGTCAGGGACGGAAATCTCCATCTGATGTATTACCGCCATACGACTAACTCTTCTTCGGCGCTGTACCAGTTGTACGACTTAAGCACCCGAAAGCGTCTGGGTTCTATTGAGATTGGAAATGTGCCAGAGTATTATAAATACCCGCCTGGGCTATTTGCTGATGACGGCGTGGTTGCCAACATAGTATGGCAGAGGATGGTAACGGGTTCGGGCAACAGGGTGTCCCCAGGCCCTGCAGTGCACGGTAGAATTCGCTACGGCGATTGGGAGCAGAGCTTCACCCCAATCATTGCTGGACAAGCCCGTATAGCCGGGGCGCGCGCCAGCCGCAGTGCAAACGGGGAGATGTTGGTCACGTGGTTGGCACAATCAGGGAGCACTTGGCAAGCCTTTGCGGTGCTCAGAGATGCCGATGGCAATAACGTTAGGGCCGGATTCGCCACCCTAGCTCAGGGCAATATCCTCGAACTTCGCCCCCTTCTGGTGGGAGATACCGGAGTAGTATCGTTCTTCCGTCGTCTGCCCACAGGGCCGACCGAGGTTTTTTATGCACATACTGGTTCTCCTGCGAAAAAATCTATCGCCTATCGCATTGGCCTCGACCCTCATACACCTCTGACAGATGCACTTTTTAAGTACGTCACCCTACTTACCGCCTCTGCCGCGTGGGTTTTCCTTGCTCTAGGAGCCCTGCTGGTCAGCTTAGCTGTAATTGCGGGGCTTTCTTACCTGGGACTGCTATCCTCAAGCAGTGTAGGCCTCTATCTTCGCTTCGGACTCCAGTTTGTTTTGCTGGCGATTATTAAACGTCCGGGTAACCTCCTTTATTACGGAGCTCAGATTATTCCCGGTTGGGGCTCGGTGGTCTCGTGGTTGGGGGCAGCTGTTTTCTCCCTAGCTGTTATCCATCTCTCGGACATGGCCTCGGATGATTATCTAGCGCTGGCCTTAGCGGGGTTGCTTTTCATGTTAAGTGACGCTTTTACCAGCCTGTTTGTATTGGGGGTAGGTAGATGGTAACCGCCGTGCGACGCTTAAAAGCAGCTCTATTGTGGTCGCTTATTCTCTTCCTCCCTATGCTTTTAGCGTTTACTATTTTGTTCTTCTCGTTCCACCGCTATGGGGTGGGAGCAGATTATAGAAAATGGTTATATATACTACTTGTATTGCTTATTCTTACAGCATCACTAGATAAGCGCTGCAGAAAGAATGCAGCACAGCGAGAGGAGGCCAGTAATGTCCAGACCAATGCTTGAGATAAAAGACCTTCGCACGGCTTTTCACATCCGCGAGGGCATAGTGCCCGCGGTTGACGGCGTTTCATTCCATATTAACAAAGAGGAAACACTAGCCGTCGTAGGTGAAAGTGGTTGCGGAAAGAGTGTTACGGCTTTGTCAGTCATGCGTTTGATCAAGAGCCCTCCCGGCCGCATTGAGCGCGGCGAAATACTATTTGACGGGAAGAACCTGCTTAATATGACCTCGCAAGATATGCGTCATATTCGGGGCAATGATATCGGTATGATCTTCCAAGAGCCCATGACTAGCCTAAATCCTGTTTATACCATCGGAAACCAAATAGCAGAAGCCATTATGTTACACCAAAAGGTATCCGCATCCGAAGCCCGCGTTAAGGGCATTGAGATGCTGCGCAAGGTAGAAATCCCTATCCCGGAGAAGCGCTTTGATGAGTTTCCCCATCAGTTGTCCGGAGGCATGCGCCAGCGTGTGATGATTGCCATGGCGTTGTCCTGTAATCCCAAACTGCTGATCGCCGATGAGCCCACCACTGCTCTAGATGTTACTATACAGGCACAAATCCTCGATCTCATGCGTGGTCTACGGAAGTCTTTAGGTATGAGCATTATGTTAATTACCCATGACCTTGGCGTTGTAGCAAGCATGGCCGACCGCGTGGTAGTGATGTACGCGGGTAAAATCGTGGAAGAAGCGACAGTACACGACATCTTTAAGAGGCCCACTCATCCTTATACTCACGGGCTACTCAACTCTATCCCCCACATTGACCACGACGTTGAAAAACTGCACGTTATTACGGGTACAGTACCCAATATGCTTTATCTGCCTGAAGGCTGTCGTTTCGGTCCTCGCTGCCCCTATGCCCAGGACAAGTGTCGTCAAGAGCAGCCGACCTTGACTGATTCCGGGCAGGGACACAAGGTTAGCTGCTGGTATCCTATCATGACGGCGAGGGGGTAGACGAATGACTGTGGAATTAAAGAAGGTCTCTTCAGACAATCTTCTGGAAGTAAGCAATCTGGTTAAGTACTTCCCACTGAAGGGGGGCTTTTTCAGAAAGTCCAAGAATTTTGTTAAGGCAGTTGATGGAGTCAGCTTTTTCATTCGTAGAGGGGAAACCTTAGGAATTGTGGGCGAAAGCGGCTGTGGCAAGACCACCACCGGACGCACTATCTTGCGCCTGCACGAGCCTACTAAGGGTGAAATACTCTTCGATGGAATAGACTTAAGGAAACTAAAGGCAGAGGAACTCCGTCAAAAGAGAAAAGATATGAGTATCATCTTTCAAGACCCGTATTCGTCGCTGAACCCCCGCATGACCGTAGGCGATATAATTGGTGAACCTCTGCTTGTACATGGGATGACCGACAACAAGCAGCGCACTGCTGCCGTGCACGCCATGCTCGAGGAGGTTGGCCTGGCGCCTTACCATTACCGTAGGTTCCCCCATGAGTTCAGTGGCGGTCAAAGGCAGCGTGTAGGCATCGCCAGAGCTGTAATTTCCAGTCCAAAGCTCATAGTCTGTGACGAACCGGTATCGGCCCTTGACGTTTCTATCCAGTCGCAGATATTGAACCTACTAAAAGATTTACAGAGAACACACAACCTCACATATCTCTTCATCGCCCATAACCTTAGCGTAGTAAAGCACATCAGTGACCGTGTGGGTGTTATGTACTTGGGGAAATTCGTTGAGCTAGCTGTCCCCAAAGCCCTGTTTGCTCACCCAATGCATCCCTACACCCAGGCGCTTTTGTCGGCCATTCCTCATGCCAACCCCGATATCAGGATGGACCGCCTGATGCTTAAGGGCGACGTTCCAAGCCCCGTCAATCCACCTTCAGGTTGCCGCTTCCATACCCGCTGTTCAGTTGCCGTAGATCGCTGCAAGGTAGAAGACCCAGAGTGGCGCGAAATACGACCGGACCATTTTGTGGCCTGCCACCTAGCCCAGTAAACAAGCACAGTCCCTTGTGGATGATAATAGGAGAAAGCAGCGACAAAGTCGCTGCTTTCTCCTATGTCGTACGGTCAGCTTTAACCGCTCCTAGCAACATGGTATACTTTCAAGATAAGGCAGTTTGCCACGCTCTCTGGCCTAACGAGAGGAGTATGCACATGCGTATCTTGCTTCACACCTGCTGCGGGCCCTGTTCTACCTATGTTGCCCAAGCCTTAGGCGAGAACGGTTACGAGGTAACAGGCTATTTCTATAACCCCAACATTCACCCCTATGCTGAATATCTTAGGCGTAAAGAAAACGCAGAGAAGTGGGCGCAGGCAGCTGGGGTGCCTCTTGTTGTCGACAAGGGCTATGACATTGCGGCGTGGATGGGTGAGGTAAATAAGGCTTTACCTCACCGTTGCGAAGGCTGTTATAGGTCGCGGTTAGGTCCGGCTGCTAAACTTGCTAAGCTACAAGGCTTAGAGGCCTTTACTACCACATTGCTTATTAGTCCCTATCAGCAACATGACAAGATACGCCACGTTGGTGAGCAAATAGCGGAAGAGATGCAGATCCCTTTCTTCTATGAAGATTTTCGTCCTCATTTTAAGGCTACCTATGGGCTCTCTCGCAAGTTCGATCTGTACCGGCAGCATTACTGTGGTTGTGTGTTTAGTGAATATGAGCGAGCGCAGGAGCGTGTAATGCGGGGAGCACATGGCGCATAGCGCATTGCCACATGGTGGGTGGCTTCTAGCTCCCGGCGCTCTCATTTCCATTGGATTTTTGTTTGCATCCACGCCCTTGCTCTAGTGATTAGTGATTAATTTCAAGTTTCGTGATTCTAGATTTATTTACCCCCCTAAACCGTTTGACTCTATCGAATACATGCATTGAGAGGTGTATGCTGATGTGGCGCCGTAAGGCGACAAGGGAGTGCCCTGCAGATATCGCGGCTTTAGTTGCCCGGGCGCAACGCGGCGATGCCGAAGCCAGAAACAACGTTATAGACACACTCTCGGCTTTCGCACTCGGGGTTGCACGCGGAGCCGGCGGTCGGTCGCTCGACAGAACTGACGACGAATATAGCATTGCTTTGTTAGCGCTTAATGAAGCAATTGACGCGTTTGATATTACTAAGGGAGCGAGTTTTCAAACCTTTGCTGGAACAGTCATTCAGCGTAGGCTTATTGACCTCATGCGCAAGAGAGCGCGCATTAGAGAACTGCCGCGAAGCTCTCTGATTACAAGCACCACTGGAGAGGAATACGAAGATATTCCGGCAGAGGTGAATGCGGCAGAACAGCGCCATCGTGACGTTTTATTAGTCGAGGAGAGGCGACTAGAGATTGAGGCCCTATCAGTAGAGCTAGCACAGTTTGGGCTTAGCTTTGCTGACCTGCCCTCCCAGACTCCTAAACATACGGATGCTCGGGCTACGGCTATTAGCTTAGCTGCAGCCTTAGTTGCTGATGGTGCTCTCTGGGAGGATTGCTTGAGAAAGAAGCTACTGCCGGTTGCAGCGCTATGCGAGAGAAAGATGCTTAGTCGCAAGACGGTAGAGCGGCACCGCAAATACATTGTTGCGGTAGCTTTAGTCCTAGGCGGAGATTACCCGATGCTTCGCCATTACGTGGGGGTGAGAAAGAGTGAGTAGGAAGGGTGTAGTGTTGTCGTGGCACGCCGGGAAGGCGCAGGTCCTCGACACCGAGGGGAGATTTATTACAGTGCGCTGTCCTTCTCGAGTCGCAGTGGGTCGCGAATTGAACCTCTCACGCGTGCCCGCGGAGTTGATCAAGTACATCGCAGCCGCTTGCCTGCTAATTGCTTTGTGTGGCGGCATTTGGTTTGACAACTATGCATTGGCGTACGTCGCAATCGACATAAACCCCAGTATTGAACTAGGGATAAACTGGCGAGATAAAGTAGTTGCCGTTAAAGCTTTAAATGAAGAAGCTGTCCAGATTATTGCTGCGCACAACCCCCAAGGGCTACAGATAGCCGTAGCTGTTACCAAAATTGTGCGGGAGTCACTAAGGGCATTGCCAGTAGACTCAGAGCCTATGGCTATTGTCTCGGTGAGCGGTAAAGCCAAAGCGGCAGCCATTAAAGAGATAGTGCAAGATGCCGTGCAGAAGGAACTCACCAAGGAAAAGAAAGCTAGCCGGGTAGTAGGATTAGTTGTGCCAGCGACTATTCGAGAAGAAGCTAAAGACGCGGGTGTATCACCTGGACAATATGCCCTAGCTCTCAAGGCCACGGAAAAGGGCAGTACTGTAACTACGGAAGAGATCCGCGGCCAAGGTCTACAAAAGGCTTTAGAAAACGCTGGGGTAGACCTGGAAAAGGTGGGCAAGGCGGCAGAACAGGAGAAGAACTTTGGCCAGGTTAAGAAGGAAATTCGCGAGCAGGTCACAGGCAACTCCACAGACAACTCCAAAGGCAATCCCAAAGAGAGAGAAAAAGAGAAAAACCCTAAAAAAAAGTAGAAGGCACGGCTTCAGCCGTGTTTTTTTATGGGTTGGATACTTAATGGAAGCCCAATGGCAATAGGGGGTAGTAAAACTCAGCAGTACCGTTACCCCAGTCCCCTCACTTGCAGGAATACCCGCATTTCATGTCGAAATATGTTGGGTATGAGATGCCGAGGGGGAGAGTAAATGACAAAACACAGGCACAGAGGCCGCACCGCAGTCCTAATAACTCTTATTTGTGCTTTAGTTTTAGTATCGTTGCTCCCTGACAGCCTCGGCCATGCCGACAGTGGGGATCTCTCTAACAGTATGTTTCGCATTGGACTGCATCATGGTGCCAACGCCCTGCAATCAGTGAAGGTTTCTTACCACGGCAGGGTTCAATTCTTCACCCCTGACATTGTAGGTGGTCAGAATGTGCTGTTTGAAGATGACGGGGTTAACTGGCAAATACACCGGGAAGCAATAAAGCTAGAAGTAGGTCCTTTAGAGTCTTCCTTTCTCGCCGAACAGACCCTCGCCCGTTGGCCACAGGAAGTATCTCCTGTCTACATAGTTCGTGAGCCGGAAGGCTTTTATGTTATCGGAGGGCAGTTCTTTAGTGTCGAACAGGCTTGGCTAAGCATCCCTTTCTTGACTTCTGTGAGTATTCCCACAGCTCAGGTTCGTGGGAATATGTCCTTGGTCACCGTCAATGCCCTTAGCTTGGGCGAGGCGGTGATGCTGCGCGATTGGTTGTTAGCCTCGCTGCTAAGGGCTAGGCTTCACTATGACGGTTCTTGGAAAGTGGTTGTCGGTACTTCGACTGACGCTGCTGGCGTATCGATGCTACGGGAAAAATTATCTCAACTTGCCCCTGAGGTCATTTGGGGCATTTCCCAACCAGACTATAGGCGTATTGAAGTGGTGCGACAAGATGGTACCTTTCTGTTTTCCTATGATAACTTGCCGCATACACCCCTACGAATGAAAATCCTCTCGGGGATAGAAACGGTCATGGCAGTAGAAGGCGTACGCCATCGTGGCGTATTTGAATTCATACTTAGCCGAGATAACAAATTTATCGTAGTCAGTCTGATGGACATAGATGACTACCTCAAGGGAGTAGTGCCGCGGGAAGTGTCTGCTACGTGGCCCTCAGAATCTCTTAAGGCCCAAGCAGTAGTAGCTCGTACCTATGCTTACGCTAACCGGGGCAAACATGCCGCCGAAGGATTTGACATATGTACGCAAAGTATACATTGCCAAGCCTATGGTGCGGTAGAGCGCGAGCGTGAGACGACTAATAGAGCGGTAGACGAAACTAGAGGAATAGTACTGTTTTTTAACGGTAGGCCCGCCTCCACATACTACCATTCTGATGGCGGTGGTCACACTGAAAACGTAGAGAATGTATGGAGTGCCCCTACCCCCTACTTGGTGGGAGTGTCAGATCCCTATGGGGTCATGGCCGGGAGCACCCAATCTAGTTGGCAGATTGAGCTCACTCAACAACAGATGCAAGCGATTGTGCAACATAACGGAGGCGATGTTGGTACAATCCTTAATGTGAGGACTCCTGCGCGGTACTTGTCCGGGCGTGTAGCCGAGCTCCTTCTCTCAGGCACTCGCGGGTCCTTACTATATACTAAGCAGCAGCCGCGCCTTCTTAATGGCACTTCCGCTCTGTTTGCGTTACGATCTACAATGTACACAGTAGAGGTTAAATCGACGCCTGTCATCGCAGCAAGTGCCCAAGGTCAATCCACTCTCTCCTCACTTCAAAACGCCTATGTCGCCACTGCCTCGGGGGTAAGCCAGTTGCCTGTGGCGGCGCAATACACTGTGCGCAGCAGTTCTGGCACATCTAGTATTGATGCGGTGCCCACTAGCTTTGTATTTAACGGTCGTGGATGGGGTCATGGAGTAGGCATGAGCCAGTGGGGCGCTAAGGGTATGGCTGAGTTAGGGCATAGCTATACAGAGATTTTGTTACATTACTATAGAGGGATAGACATAGTGACGACGGTGGGGCGGTAGGGGGCGGAGGTATACGGTACACACTACACAGAGGCCGGGTTCCCAGTTCTCAGTTCCCAGTTCTCAGTTTTTCGTACCTCGTACTTGGTACTTCGTACTTAGTGGCTGGAGGCCGGGGCTGTCGGCAACCCCCCCCAGCGACAAGAGACAAACGACAACCCCTTATGAGTTATGACTTATGACTCATGTCTTACGACTTATGACTAACCTCATTTTAAAGGAGCATCCCAATGCATATCTCAGATTTTGATTTTGAACTACCGCCCGAGCTCATCGCGCAGCATCCGCTGCCTGACCGGGCGGCATCTCGCTTATTGGTACTAGATAAAAATATTGGTGAGATCAGCCACCATCGTTTCCCCAATCTTTTGCAATTCTTGCGGGCTGGCGACTGTCTGGTGCTTAACGATACCAGAGTATTGCCTGCTAGGCTCACGGGGCGCAAAGTCGGTGGGGGAGCGGTGGTAGAGTTTGTGCTGCTTAAGCCGCTAGCTAGTCCCCTCGAGTGGGAAGTGCTAGCCAGGCCCGGCAAGCGCCTACACATCGGTACACATGTTGAGTTTGGTTCGGGAGAGTTAGTAGCTGAAGTTCTAGGCAGTACGGAGGCAGGCGGCAAAATAGTACGCCTTAGTCTACAAGGCGACTTGCACACCCTCTTAGACCGCTTGGGCCAAATGCCTTTGCCGCCCTACATACGAGCAGAACTGGCAGATAAAGAGAGATACCAGACAGTGTATTCGCGAACAGTTGGTTCAGCTGCTGCTCCCACCGCCGGGCTTCACTTTACACCGGAGCTACTCGCGAAGATTCGTGCTGCAGGCATCAAAACGGCATTTTTAACGTTACATGTGGGGCTAGGCACTTTTCGTCCAGTGCAAGTTGACGATATTGCCGACCACAAGATGCATAGCGAGTACTATGAATTATCGGTAGGAGCTGCAGACGAGATCAATGCGGCCAAGGCTTCAGGCGGTCGCATAATTGCTGTCGGAACAACTTCGACTCGGACACTAGAGACACTCGCAGATAAAGCCGGAAACGTCGCTGCTAGTTCGGGTTGGACCGATATCTTCATCTATCCAGGCTACGACTTCAAGTTAATCGACGGCCTCATTACCAATTTTCATTTGCCTAAGTCTACGCTGCTCATGCTGGTATCTGCCCTAGCCGGGCGAGACAACATCCTGCGGGCCTACCAGGAAGCCATAGCGGAGCAGTACCGGTTTTTCTCCTTTGGGGATGCAATGCTAATTATCTAGGAGTGAAGTTGGCTATGAAGTATACATTGCTAAAAACGTGCAAGCAGACGGGGGCTCGCTTAGGCCGGATAGAGACGCTGCATGGGTCCTTTGAAACCCCGGTATTTATGCCGGTGGGCACCCAGGCAACAGTTAAGACCCTTACCCCGCAACAGCTAGCCGAGATTGAGGCGCAGATAATTCTCAGTAATACATATCATCTGTACTTAAGGCCAGGTCATGAGTTAGTAGAGAAAGCCGGCGGTCTCCACCGATTTATGAATTGGCCCGGGAGCATTCTTACCGACAGTGGCGGCTTTCAGGTTTTTTCACTCAATGACCTTCGCAAGATTCGCGAAGAAGGCGTTGAATTCCGCTCTCATATCGATGGTAGTACGCATTTTCTCAGTCCAGAAAAGGCAACTGTAATACAGAATGCTTTAGGCGCAGATATTATCATGTGCTTTGACGAGTGCCCACCCTACCCGGCCGAGAGGGAGTATGCTAAGTCATCTCTAGAACGCACTGTTCGTTGGGCACAAAGATGTAAGGATGCGCACAAATATCCAGAGCGACAGGCTCTGTTTGGCATTATCCAGGGCGGAATGTATCACGACCTGCGCGCCCAGAGTGTAGAAGAAATGCTAAACCTTGGTTTTCCAGGGTACTCCATCGGCGGTCTGAGTGTAGGGGAGCCCAAGCCGTTAATGTACGAGGTCTTGGAAAGCACGGCACCTTTATTGCCACCGCACAAGCCCCGTTACCTGATGGGTGTGGGGTCGCCGGATTGCTTGGTGGAAGGGGTTATTCGCGGGATAGACATGTTTGACTGTGTACTCCCAACGCGCATTGCACGCAATGGTACAGCACTCACCGCACAGGGCAAGGTTGTTGTGCGTAACGCGAGCTATGCCGAAGACTTTGAGCCCATTGAACTAGGTTGTGATTGTTATGCCTGTCGGAGCTTCAGCCGTGCCTATGTGAGGCATCTCATTAAGGCTGATGAGGTCCTAGGTTTGACCCTCATATCCATACACAATCTGCGTTTTTTACTAAGGCTTATGCAGGACATGAGGCGGGCCATTAGGGAAGACCGCAGTGGCGATTTTGCGAAAGAGGTTTTAGCAAAGCTTGCAGAGAAGAGAGAGAATGACAAAGAAGTTTGTAGGCCATAGGAATAGAGGTGGAGTCTATGGACAGCGTGTTGTGGGGTAAAACTATATCTTTAGGGGCCATGGTTTTTGCGTTTTATGTCTTTGTGCTACGACCACAGCGTCAGGAAATGCTGCGGCACCGCAAGATAGTGGCTGAACTCAAGAAGGGTGATCAAATTATCACTGCAGGTGGTCTAGTGGGTACAGTAGCAGGCTTTAAAGGCGAGCACTTTGTGTCTATACGCGTTGCCGAGGGTGTGGAAGTCCTGCTGCGTAAGGATGGGATAGACGCCTTATTGCCAGAGGCACTTCGCTAAGCTCGCCACAATTACAGTGGATTATCTGCATATAAGTTGCCCGCCGCCAATAGTCTTTTACAAAAGGACAGATTGGGGGTAGGTTAATGGCGCGTGTAATGCCTAGGCGTAGGGCGGGTGTGGCTAATCAGGCTGAAGGCCCACGAATACATCTCGCAGCAATACTGCTAGGCACTCTTTCTGCGTTCGTGTTATCCTTGGCTCTTTTTGCTATAGTGAGCATTCTCTTTGCGTACACAGCCCTGCCAGACACTTTTATGCCGTTAATAGCAACGTTTGCCGGGGTGTTTAGTGTAGTATGGGGGGGCTTTACGGTTGGGAGAAAAGCCGTACAAGGGGCACTCCTGAATGGGGGCATGGTGGGACTCTTATACGGCCTAGTTGTCTTAGTGCTGGGGGTGCTGATATTGTCTGAACCCTTGGGTACCCAGGTCCTATGGCGCCTAGGTGGAGCCATTGTCTGTGGCGCAGTCGGTGGGTTTATTGCACCCAAACCAAAAATAAGAAGACGCCACTAAGAGGGTTTCAGTTCAGAGCATGAAAGTGCTCTTTTTTTTCGTGCAGGCCGAGAATGAGGAGGCTAAGCGCTTTCTGTCGTCTAGTGCCCCCGGCAGGGGCTAGTACTGTGTACAATATGACAATAATGTCATAGACAAATATACTTAGATATATAGTTCGAATACACTGTGTGTACAGGGTATTGAAGCTATTTTTACAATTCTATTGAAACGAATATGACAATCATGTTATAATTCTGATAAGTAGTCCATATCTCTATGATTGCTGAAAAGAGGGAATTAATATAAGAACGCATAATGTTGGCATAGTAAGCTATGGCATATATATTCCTGATACATACATGACAGCTAAAGATATTTCTGCTGCAACCCGTGGAGTATGGGCCGAAGAGGCAGTGCGAGCCAAGCTGGGGATAAACAAGAAGCCCATCCCTAGCCCAAGTGACGGCACGCAGGAAATGGGTGTTCGTGCAGCGTTTGATGCTCTAAAGCGCGGTAATGTCGACCCAAAAGAGATCGATGTCATCCTGTGCACAGGAGAGGAATGGAAGGAGTACTCTTTGACCACCTCAGCCATGTACATACAAGGAGAAATCGGGGCAACCAATGCTTGGGGTATAGATGTGCAAAACCGCTGCTGTACAACAATTGCAGCTATTAAGATGGCTAAAGACATGCTTCTCTCTGATGAGGAAATATCCACCATCATGATTGTAGGTGGTTATCGTAATGGTGACTTCGTCGACTACACTGATAAAGACATGTCTATGATGTACAACCTCTCGGCCGGGGCTGGGGCTCTAATACTCCGCAAAGAGCACAACGAGAACATAGTATTGGGTTCACATCTCATCGGAGACGGGTCTATGGCAAGGGATGCAGGTGTGGAAATTGGTGGCATCTACCAGCCTTTCTCTTGTGATAACGTAGCCGAGGGGTATAAATCGCTGCGCCTTATGAATGCCGAAAACATGAAAAATCGGCTTAACGCCGTATCCATGCCCAATTGGTTTAAGTGCATTGATGAAGCTCTGCGCAAATCTGGAAATCTATCTAGGGCAGATATCGGCTATCTCGGCGTGCTACATTTTAAAAAATCCATGCACGACTTTATGCTCAGTGAGTTGGGGCTTAGCCCAGAACAATCAATCTACCTATCAGACTACGGTCACATGGGGCAGATAGATCAGATACTTTCTCTCAAACTAGGTGTAGAGCAAGGCAGGATCAAAGACGGTACTAATGTCATGCTAATGGCGGCTGGAATAGGGTATGTATGGTCAGCTGGTGTTATCGCTTGGGGAAAAGCTTAGAGGAAGGGTGTTAGCATGCAAATCTTCTTTCAGAACGTTATTGGCGGCATCGAGGCGGGTAGTATGTACGCCTTGGCGGCGCTGGGGCTCGTGCTTATCTATCGTACAGCTAAGATGTCTAACTTCGCACAGGGCACTATTGGAATGTTTAACGCCTATATTGCCTACTTCGTTCTAGCTCGCACTAATCTTCCTTTGCCCGCAGTGGCGATATTGTCTGTAATAGTAGCCTTCGTGGTGGGAGCTTTAATCGAGTTGGTGATTATGAGGCGAGCCTCTAGCACCATCCCCATGGGTAAGCCAATTATGACGTTAGGCCTTATTATTATCTTCCAGGGCCTCGCGCCGATGATATTTGGCCCTGTACCCTTTCAGTTTCCGCGCTTTGTCCAAAAGCCGGCTCTCGACATCGCTGGGGTCAAAATGCTCCCGAACACTCTGGTTATCATCTCTGTAACCATAATCTTAGTTGCTATCCTATTCTACGTCCTGCAAAATACCAGGTTGGGCCTAGCTGTGCGCGTAACTGCTGCTAACGAAACTACTGCTCGTCTAATGGGTGTTCCCACTCGAGCCGTATCCCTAGGAGCATGGAGCGTAGCTACTGCCTTGGGAGCTCTATCAGCCATCATGGTAGCTCCGCTTACCAGCGTCACTGTAACTATGATGGAAACCATTCACCTAAATTCGTTTATCGCTGCAATCCTAGGAGGTTTCTCGACCTTTCATGGCCCAGTAGTTGGTGCGTTTATCCTCGGAGTCGCTAACAATATCATCAGCTACTACATCTCCTCTAAATGGGTGGTAGCCATACTCTATACTTGTATCCTTGCGTTTACTATCTTTAAACCTCAAGGCTTGTTCGGTAAGGCCTTTGTCAAGAAAGTTTAGGGGGTTGCAACATGAATAAATCAACAACCTTCCTGCCTACGCTTATGCCCATGCTACGCCTCGCTTGGAAGAAGGCTTGGTTCCGTTATGTATCATTTGGCGTAGTGTTGGCGGCACTGCCTCTTATCCCAGGCATGACAAGCTCTAATGCCACTATACTAGGTAGTGTCGTGTATTTCTCAATCGCAGCGTTAGGCTTTCAGGTTTTGCTAGGTTATTCTGGGCAGATCTCTTTAGGGCACACCGCCTTTATCGGTGTAGGGGCTTATGTCTCGGGGTATATCGTTAAGGAGTTGGGTTTACCATTTCCGCTAGCCGTATTAGCAGCGGCAGTCTTGCCGTTTATCCTAGGGTTAGTTTTAGGGCTTATAGCTTTGCGCCTAGAGGGCTATTATCTCGCAATTGCTACTCTTGGGCTGGCGGAATCGATTCGTATCGTTTTCATTGAGGCACATGGGTTTACCCGAGGTTTTTCAGGCTTCTTTTCGAACTACCCAAGGGTGTTAGGTTATCAGTTTAATAAAGGGTCTACCTATGTTTTTATGGTAGCCATATTGGTAGCGCTCATGATACTAGTCTATAACTTTATTAACGCTGCTACTGGGCGGGCCTTGGCAGCTATGCGTTCCTCACAATCAGCAGCACAAGCTATGGGTGTTAGTCTCTTCAAATATAAGCTAATGGCGTTTGCGATATCTACTGGATTTGCGGGTATTGCTGGTGCTATGTACATGCACTTTTTCCGCTACTCTGACCCTACAATTTGGAACTCAGGCCTTTCCCTCAACCTAGTCGTTGCTTGCATAGTGGGAGGCATCGCCAGCATTGAAGGCGCAGTTATCGGGGCTGCATTCGTAGTAGCCATGCCGGAGCTATTAAGGATAGTGCCAGGGCTAGGAAGTATTAATGGAGCATCGTTTGTGCTCTCCGGTGTAGTCATTATCCTCGTTCTGTTATTCTACCCGGGTGGGCTGGTTAATGTGGCTTCTGATATCGGGAAGTTGCGCAGCAGGTTAAGCAAGGGCAGCAAGCATCCGGAGAGGAGCACAGAGTATGTTGCCGAATAAGAGCATCCTTAAAGTTGAACACCTCTCCATTTCTTTCGGCGGCCTCAAAGCGGTGGATGATTTGAGTTTTGAAATTGCGCAGAATCAAATTTATGGCCTTATCGGCCCTAATGGCGCCGGCAAAACAACAGTGTTTAACTGTATCACTAAGTTCTATACTCCCGACTCAGGCAACGCTTGGTTTCATACTAAACAGGGCAAGACCGTCAATCTTGTAGACCACAAGGTTCACGACATAGTAGGCTTGGGAATGGTCCGCACCTTTCAGAACGTCGAGCTGATCAAGGAACTGTCGATACTAGATAATCTGCTGATTGGAGCGCACAGTCAGTTTAAGACCGGCGTATTGGCACAATCGTTTCGCTTACGTAAAGCCGTACTCGAAGAGAATGAGTATCGCACCAAGGCGCGTAGTATTATCGAGTACATGGGTTTGGGGGGCAAAGACGCTGAGCTAGTCGGCGGGCAACCTTACGGCACTTTAAAGCGCATTGAGCTTGCACGTACCTTAATGTCTAATCCCAAGCTTATTATCCTTGATGAACCCGCCGCAGGCCTTAACGGTACAGAGACCCAAGCTCTAGCAGGACTCATTAAGCAGATCCGCATTGATTTCAATTGTTCGGTGTTGCTGGTGGAGCATGACATGACCTTGGTAATGGGTGTGTGTGAGCGAATCTGCGCAATATCATTTGGCAAGAAGTTGGCCGAAGGAACACCTACCGAGATCCGCAATAATCAATCAGTACAAGAAGCATATCTGGGAAAGGATGAGTAGCTACATGACTGAACAACCCCTACTCAAACTTACCAACGTAGAAGCTTCTTATGGCAGTATCAGGGTTCTTAAAGGTATAAATATAGAGGTTCCTCGTGGACAGATTGTCGCTCTGCTAGGAGCTAACGGGGCAGGCAAAACGACCACGCTCCGGGCCATCACCGGTCTAGTTAAAGTAACCGGGGGTTCAATTGAGCTAGAAGGGGAGAGCATTACTCGCCTACCTACCGAGCAAGTCATTAGCCGGGGCGTTGCTACGTCCCCCGAGGGGCGCCAAGTCTTTGCGGAGTTGACGGTGCTAGAGAATCTAAAAATAGGAGCATTTGCCCTACGAGACCGCAGTCTAGTAAAGAAGAATTTGGCCCGCGTGTATGCTTTTTTCCCTGTCCTCAAAGAACGCCATAAGCAAATAGCGGGAACCTTATCAGGTGGTGAGCAACAGATGCTCTCCATGGGGCGGGCACTAATGGCAAGCCCGCGCGTCCTGCTATTAGATGAACCGTCCTTAGGGCTAGCTCCGCTTATCGTACGGGATATCTTTCAGATCATTAAGGACCTCAACTCAGAGGGAGCTACCATACTTATTGTTGAGCAAAACGCTTTACAGACGTTAAAGGTCGCTCACTACGCCTACATTCTTGAGGTTGGTTATCTCATTCTTCAAGGCACCGGCCGAGAACTCCTGAATAATCCTAGCGTTAAAGCCGCTTACCTTGGGGGACATATCCACTAAGCACAACATGGCGATAACGCCATTTGAGCAATTGGAGATT
This sequence comes from Bacillota bacterium, assembly GCA_009773495.1. Taxonomy (GTDB): domain Bacteria; phylum Bacillota; class UBA994; order UBA994; family UBA994; genus WSXW01. Next base: position 87,889 of record WSXW01000005.1, on the reverse strand, counting down.
TAAAGGAGGAACTTTCTCGTGAAAAAAATTCTAGTGTTATTTCTGGTTCTTTCCCTCGTCTTAGTTGGTTGCTCCGCCTCCGTAAAGACTAGCCAGGGTGTAACAGCAACAGGCATTACGGTTGGTACCCCCCTAGCAGTTTCTGGTCCCTTCGCTACAGTTGGTATACCTTTCCTCGATGGCATCACGTCATATTTCAAGATGATCAACGATCAAGGTGGAGTTAACGGTCGCATGATCAGCTTAGTAACTCACGATCACGAAATGAACGTCGAAAAGGGTAAAGCCGCAGTAGACAAAATGCTCAACGACACAAAAGTGTTCGCTCTGGTGGGTCATTTTGGTACTCCAGTTGTTAACGCGACCATTGGCGACATTAAGGTCAAGGGCACACCCGCTGTCTATTTTGCAACTGGCACCGGCACTCTTTACAATGAGAAGGCTACAGGAAACGATCGCGTTCTTTTCCCAGTTCAACCCATTTATCCCATGGAAGGCCGCATTCAAGCAGCCTACGCCCATTACTATTTTGGCGCTAAAAATGTAGGCATCATCTACACCAACGACGATGCTGGTAAAGACCTATTAGGTGGTATTAAGAAAGAAGCAGCTACTCTAGGTATGGCTGTGGTGGCAGAATCTCTTCAGCCAGGCTCTACCGATGCCACTTCCGCAGTTCTTAAGATGACGACTGAAAACGTTGACATGATTATCTACGCTGGTATGCAAGCCACCTACAAAGCAGTTGTAACTGCCATGGAGACCCAAGGCTTCATCAAACCTTTGCTCATGTCCTATATCAATGCTGACCCCGTTCGTCGTGCCGATACATTATCCAATGCTCCTTCCGTACTAGCCGCAGGCATCTATACCACCGGTTGGGTTAAGTTCTCTGCTATGGAAACAGCTCCTTTCAAGACATTTGAAACAGCTATGAAGGCTAACAATAAAGAGTCCTCTGTAATCATTGGTCACGCTTGGGCTGGCTGGACTGCTGCACATATCTTTGTTGAAGGCTTAAAGAGGGTTCCTAAGAACGAACTCAATTGGGAAAAATTTCTTGACGCTATGGAAAACGGTCAATTCCAGACTCCGTTTGGTGGCACAGTCAACTATGCCAATGGTGCACGCCTCGGTGTGCAACAGTTAAACTTAGCACGCATGAGTGCAAGCTCAGCAACTGGCTGGGTTCCTGAGCAAGACGACATGCGTGGTCTTGCCGAAATCAAGACCATGAGCCCCCAAAAATAACTGTTTTTTATCAAGGATGAAGAGTAACGGAAAAAGCAGGTATACATAACCTGTTTTTTCCGTACAACATCGTTATATGAATCCAATAGGGAGCCACCATACGCTGGCTAACGCTGATAAACCATGATTACCGCTGACTCTTCCGCTTTTATTATGGGACATCATTTATATCTGCGTATATCGGCGTTTCGTGTCTTACCTTGTAGGGAGGTATTTAAGTGATTAAGGAATACCCCGTCAGGACCTTGGCTCTGCCAAACGGTGAGACTATGGCTTATCGTGAGGCTGGTGCGGGAGAGAAGACCCTGTTACTCATCCACGGAAATATGAGCTCATCCATACATTGGGACGTCTTAATAGAACAGCTTGAAGGACACTTTAAAGTTTACGCCGTAGATTTGCGCGGTTTTGGCGACTCAACCTACAACCGACCTATCGATTCCATCAAGGACTTCGCTGATGATGTAAAGGCGTTTGTCACTCTGAAGGGAATAAACCAATTCGCCGTAGCAGGATGGTCTACGGGTGGCGGCGTAGCCTTAGAGCTCGCAGCAGAACTACCCGAGCAGGTTATACGGGTCATTTTGCTAGAGTCAGTAGGGGTCAAGGGCTACCCCATGTTCAAGAAGGACGCCGCAGGTCAGCCCATCTTAACTGAGCTGATTAAGACCCGGGATGAGATTGCTAGCGACGCGGTCCAAGTAGTGCCAATTCTCGCTGCCTATGCTACGGGGAATTGTGACCTTCTTAAAGCAGTCTGGAATGCAGTAATTTACAACAGGGTGCAACCGGAACCAGCTAGGTATGAACGCTACTTAGAGGGTATGCTTAAGCAGCGCAACCTCGTTGATGTAGACTACGCACTCATTACTTTCAACATGACAGACGAGCACAATGGGGTGGTGGGCGGTAGCAACCGCCTAAACTTGGTGCAAGGGCCAGTGCTCGTGATTCAAGGCGAGTTAGATTATGTAGTACCTGCTAGCTTTGGACACGACACAGCCAATCGTTTAGGTAATCGCGCGCAACTAGCCCTCATGCCGAACTGCGGACACTCGCCTTTGACAGACGATCTCGCAGAACTCCTAGCTCTTTTTATTAACTTCCTCAGCTAACACGATACTCGGAGGGAAGTGACCATCATCTTACTGGACTACAAATCCAAAATCATTACTGTCAGTCAGGCCTTGGCGAAAGTTAAGCCTAACGACGTGATCGTATCTAGTTTAGCATCTGCTGAGCCTAGGGCCTTTCTAGCTGCACTTCATACAATTGCTGAAAGAGTTAGTAATGTCACTGTGACTACCTGCTTGCCGATGATCGACGCAGAATACTTCTTAAATCCGCAGTACAGCGAGTCTTTTAATATGGTGGGCTGGTTTTATACCGCACCCATGCGCAAGGCGCACAAGAATGGCAACATTTCGTTTATTCCGAATCACCTGCATCTTGCCAGTCGCAAGCGCGTGCATCATCAGAAGCCTAATGTCTTCATTGGCAACGCCACTTTGCCAGATAAGCATGGGTATATATCACTATCCCTAAGCAACGTTTACGAAAAACGCATGCTCACAGCCGCTGATCTAGTGATTTTGGAGATTAACCCTAAGCTTCCACGCACCTTTGGTGATCTAGAAGTCCATGTCAATGACGTAGATTACCTGATGGAGGTAGATTACGACATACCCGAGCTGCCAGATGTAACCCCTAACGCCAAGGATCTACAGATTGGCCAGGCTGTCGCTGACCTCATTAACGACGGGGACTGTATCCAGCTTGGTATTGGTGGTATTCCTAATGCTGTAGCAGCTTCGCTCATAACTAAAAAAGACCTCGGTATTCATACCGAGATGTTTACAACTGGAATGATGAAGCTAATGCGAGCCGGTGTGATTACAAACAAGAGGAAGACTTTGTATCCTGGCAAAGCTGTGTGTTGCTTTGCATTAGGGACTAAGGAACTCTACGAATTCATCGATGACAACCCCGCTATTCAGGTGCTTGATGGGGCGTGGGTCAATGACCCGGTAGTTATTGGACTGAATGATAACCAAGTCTCTATAAACACGACGCTAGAAGTAGACCTCACGGGTCAATGCTGCAGTGAGTCCCTCGGGCACGTGCAATACAGTGGAACTGGCGGCCAGTCAGATACCGCAGTGGGTGCACAGCGGGCCAAAAATGGTCGGTCCGTCATTGCTTTATACTCTACTGCTATGGTTACCAACCATCGCACGGGGCAAAAAGAGGAGATTAGCAAGATTGTGCCTACCTTAAAGGCTGGGGCAGCTGTTTCGCTCTCCCGCAATGATGTTGATTTTGTAGTAACTGAATATGGCGTGGCCTCTCTGCGTGGGACCACTATCCGTGAGCGCGTAGAGCTCTTAATTGACATCGCGCATCCCAAATTTCGCGAGGAGTTGTGGCGGCAGGCAACGGAGCTCGGCTATTTGCCGACATCCTCTTAAGCCATGATACTAGAGTTTAGAGGTCGGTCTACTACGAGCTGCACGGCTCGGGTGAACCCCTACTTGTACTGAACGGCATCTTCATGACTAGCAGTAGTTGGGCTGCGTTTATGCCCTCGTTCTCAATTTTTCAGGGCCTGTATTCCAGTGGTGTACTCCCCTAAGTTCTACACTACGAATATCGAGTGGGCTAAGAGGAGAGAAGAAGCATATGACAAGGTAGTCATTTAAGGTGTGGGGACACACCGCCTCTTCTGGGGTATCAGCTGGGGGAGTCGGAGGAATGTCCCCAATGGTGAATGTTAGAGGTGGCCGCCTACGGTAATGGCACAGCATGCCCCCACGGTGTAGGGGCACGCCATGGCGTGCCCTCGTCGCCTACGTTTAATAGGCGGCACCGTCCTAGATGTAAACGGCGGCATGCGTCTCTAACTGGAAGTTGGAAGTGAGAAGTTAGAGGTTGGCAGAGAGGAACGCTGTCGGGTACAAATCGAGTTCATCGTGTGAATCGTGTTAATCTGTGGTACGGTTTCTCGATCCCCGATAAAAAGTGGGGGCAATTCGCTTGAATTGCCCCCGCCGACATTCCTAAACCATGATGCCACGGCGGACAATGTCTAACACCGAGTCAATGTTGGCCTCGATATTTCTCAAATTCACCTCGCTTTTAACAACTTCAAAGATGAAGATATCGGTAGACATATGCACTAGGAGTTCGGCTAGCACACTAGAGTTAACACCTTCGCGAAACAGGCCCTTGCCTTTGTCGTGCTCAATGCCTATTAAGTACATGTCTTTATACCGCTTCTGTAAGATCTCAATCAGACGGCGGGACGTCTCCAGCGGGCAAGTATAAAGGTGCTTACCAAGCTTAATATGGTCTGCGTGCTGCAATAAGTATTCTGCGTTTTTTAAATAGAAGGCTTTGTAAAACTCCAAAAAAGGTAGAGTCTTAAGGCTATCGATAACATCCTGAGTGTGGATGTGCCTATCTTCACGAAGTGTCAAAAAAATGTGTATGTAGAGATCTTCTTTATCAGCGAAGTACTGATAAAAACTCCCGCGGGAAATGCCAGCAGCTTTTACAATGTGTGAGATATTTGCTTCAGCTAGGTTTCTAATAGTAAACTCTTGGACTGAGGCGTTGAAGATTTTTTGCCGCTTTTTTTCGGGCAAATTGAAAAACGTCTGTGTGGGCATATGCTCCGCTCCTTCTGGTTCCTTGCCTCATTATAGCTAAATGTAGGCAATGTCACAAGCCCCTAAAAAGCTGTAGTTTCAGGGTTGTGGGTGCAATATAGTGACAATATTGTCACTATAAGAAACAGGTCTGCATCCCATAATGCATTTGCTTACCTAGGGTAGTCAAAGGTAGCTCAACAAGAACTCTTTCCTGTGGATGTTAAGCCATGAACTGCGACTACTCGACGCATGCAGGACATTTCTCTTGCCTTAACGAATTATCTCTCGTGGATATATTGAAAGGAGATGGAGAACATGTTCGATGTGAAATCCAGCGTAGCAGAAACTGCCTCGCAAGTTATTGCTTGGCGCAGGCAGATTCACCGTCATCCAGAAATCGGTTTTGAAGAATACAAAACATCAGCTCTAATTGAATCCGTATTGCGGGACTTAGGTATCGAGGTCGTTCGTTACCCCAATTCCACCGCAGTAGTCGGTATTCTCAAGGGCGGTAAGCCTGGTAGAACTATTGCTTTGCGCGCGGATATTGATGCACTGCCACTGCAAGAATTAGCCGACGTAGAGTTTAAATCTGAGGTACCCGGCGTAATGCACGCTTGCGGTCACGATGTCCATACAGCAGTGCTCATGGGTGCTGCCAAAATCCTAGCGATGCACCAAGCCGACGTACCCGGGACGATTAAGTTCTTGTTCCAGCCTGCTGAGGAGAGATTCCCTGGCGGGGCCTTAGGCATGATCGAAAACGGTGCCTTGGAAGGTGTAGAACGAATATTTGGTTTGCATGTAGGGAATGATGTCCCGACGGGTACGTTGGGCGTCAATTACGGTTATAGCCACGCCAATGTCGATATGGCCGACATTAAGATCATCGGTAAGGGGGGCCATGGTGCTTCGCCGCAGACCACCGTCGATGCCGTGGTAGTTGCTTCTCACGTGGTCGTAGCCCTACAGACCATTACCAGCCGCAATATCGGTGCGCTCGACTCTGCCGTAGTCACAGTGGGCAGTTTTCAGAGTGGCACTATTCATAACATCATAGCCGAGACTGCCGAGCTTAAGCTGACCATCCGCAGCCTCAAGGCTGAGACCAGAATCCTGATTCAAGAACGTATCGAGAAAATTGTTAAGGGCGTAACGGACGCAATGGGCGCCACCTACGAAATCTCCTATATCCACGGCTACCCTTCTCTCGATAACAATGCTGAGATGGTAGACATACTTAAGAGTATTGCGCAAGAAGTCGTAGGGAAAGACAAGGTTGAGACAAGGACTGTCCCTACCATGGGCGGTGAAGACTTCGCTTATTTCGCACAAAAGGTGCCCGGCGCATTCCTTAGACTAGGCTCCCGCCCCTGTGGCGATGTCACATTCGGGGCACATAACCCTAAATTCGAAGTCAACGAAGATTGCATGGCGGTAGGCGTTGAGATGATGGTAAGCATCGCCCTCAGAGCTACATCAGAATAGTAGAAACGGAACACGGACTCTCCTTGCTTTCCCCACTCCCCAGTGCTAGAATAGACCCAGCGACTGTTTTGGCTTCGTTATACTATTTGGTTGCCTAAAAGTCACATTATAAATTAATTATCCTAAGGAGGTCTTCTACATATGAGTAAGCACGTTAAGACCTTGATTCAGGGCAATATCAAGGCTACAGCTATGACCACTGCCTGCAAAGAATGCCAAACCTCTTGCCAGTCTGCCTGCAAGACATCTTGCACCGTAGGCAACCAAGTTTGCCAAAACAGTAAATAACCCAGAATTGTACCCTAGTCCTTTGGGACTAGGGCTGTTATTTGTCGTGAGGAGCGATGCCAGATCGTTCCTCGTTCTTAGTTCCTAGTTCGTTGTAACGAGGAGCCAGGAACGAGGAACTAGGAACGACCGGCGCGACACAGCTAAGGAGGCCTCCTACAATGCATATATTCACTTTTCAAGATATGACTCTAGTCCTAGACACCAGCAGTGGCTCACTGTTGGAAGTTGATGAGCTAGCGGGTAAGATCATCAGCCTGCTACCACAGCATACAGTTGAAGCCATACGCGAAACGCTAGCGAGCGGTTATGGCCAGACCGAGCTTGATGAAGCTCTCGCTGAGGTCTTTAAACTTGTAGAAGAAGGTAACCTTAATGGCGGGCTACCGTCCGAGCCAGTACTTGAAATAGAGGTCCCCCAGGTCAAGGCGTTATGTTTACATGTAGCACATGACTGCAACTTGCGCTGTAAGTACTGTTTCGCGGGCACTGGAGATTTTGGCGGTGGACGCACGCTGATGGACGAGGCTACCGGTAAAGCGGCCATCGACTTCTTGCTGCGTTCGTCGGGTACAAGGAAACACCTAGAGGTTGATTTTTTTGGTGGCGAGCCTCTACTTAATTTTGACTTAGTCAAAAGCTTAACCGCCTATGGCGAAGAACAGGCTTCTAAATTCAGCAAAATTATTCGTTTTACTCTTACCACTAATGGCACGCTGTTAGGCGAAGACGAAACGCGCTATTTAAATGACAAAAAAATGGCCCTCGTTTTAAGTCTAGACGGGCGTCCTGATGTAAATGATCGTATGCGTCCATTCGACGGCAATGTTGGCAGTTACACCCCAGTCAAGGAAGCTTTGCTAAGGTTCGTTCAGGCCCGCAGTGGACAAAACTATTATATAAGAGGCACGTTTACGGCGCACAATCTAGATTTTTCAGAAGACGTTAAGCATATGTATGAGCTGGGTTTTCGTGAGATATCTGTCGAGCCGGTTGTAGGCGGAGCGGGGGAGACATACACCCTGACTACCGATCACCTGGACACTTTGCGCGCGGAATACGATAAGTTAGCGTCGTTTTATTTAGAGCGACAACAGGCAGGGGAGCCATTTAACTTTTTTCATTTTAATATGGCGACCTATGACGGTCCTTGTTTTGGCAAGCGCGTCAGCGGGTGTGGCGCAGGCTTTGATTATGTGGCCGTCACTCCCGACGGGGAGATATATCCTTGCCATCAGTTCGTGGGTAACCCGAGGTTCATAATGGGCGATGTCTTTACAGGGATTCGTGATAATACGCTATCGCACGAGTTTCGCCAAGCTAATTTATATAAGAAGCCGGAGTGCATGGCGTGCTGGGCTAAATTTTTCTGCAGCGGCGGTTGCCACGCTAATGCTCTTCACACCAGTGGCACACTACTTAAGCCCGATCAATTATCGTGCGAATTGCAGAAAAAACGTGTGGAATGTGCTTTAGGCATCACTGCAGCTAAACTTAGGAGTGGTCGGTAATTCTTTGTACGGCTCGATGTCCAAGCCCCACAGCTACATCGTGAAGATTCAATAAGCCTATACCCAAATACACAGCTACAGCTAAGTTTTCGTTACAATAGGCAATACCAATTTTGCCACCTACGTTTACTCCAAATGCTTTAGGCATTACCTGGGCCAATGCTTCGCGTGCCGCTCCCACGATGGAGCCAGAGTCGACGAAGGAGCCGCAGATGATGCCTTCGTTTTTTGCTATCGCCAGGGTTTGTTCAATCCATTTTTGTATTGAAGACATAAAATCACCCGTAATTGAAAACGACGCGGTCATGATACCGGAGCGCCTAAATGACATTTTTGTACTGGTTTCTTCGCCTTTGTCGCGGGTCAAACTAACAGAGAGAGCCGCACGCGCAACATCGATGCTTTTGATTTCGGACATTTTGATCACCAACTTTCTTTTAATAAAATCAAAAAACAAAGCAAAAATCCAATGGGCAAGCCAACCCAACTGAACTTCTGTGTCATATGCCATATGCTATGTGCCATTTTCTTTCCATGCATAACCACTTTTGCCGTTGCTAATACTAGAAATTCACCCTAGATTTTTGCATCATCATCACCGCCCTTTCCGGGGATTATATAGTTGAAAGGAGATGATGCAAGATGGCTAAAGGCAGCGCACAGATTGGTAAGAAAGTAGTTCCTGAGGCTCATAAAGCACTTGACAACATGAAGTACGAAATTGCCGCTGAGCTCGGAATTCCCGTATATCAAGGTAGCGAAGATTACTGGGGTCATGTTAGTTCCAGAGACTGTGGCGCGGTAGGCGGACACATGGTTCGCAGAATGATAGAGATGGCAGAGAGATCACTAGTACAGCAAAAAGGGACTTATTAGGTGAGAAGAGGGCGTGCCCCTCTTTTTTTATTTTGTGCGCGCAAAGCTTGGCGCAGAACCAATAAACAAACCACTTTGGTAGAACTCGCCTTTATTTAGTCCAAAAACTATCTAGCGAGGTCAAAACAGCCTAACTTTAGTCAAACTCAACGTTCGAAGGGTAGCGGAGGGCGAGATATAGTTAAGCCAGTAAGTCGGCCGCTTACTAGTAGAAGAACCAGGAACGAGGAACCAAGAACGAATGAGGAAAAGGAGGTGTATATAATGGCAATTCGCGAAAGTATAATCTCTCGCCTGCGTCTATCCCTCAAAGTAGGCGAAGAAACTGATGGAACTCCAGTTATGCGCAACCGCACCTATAACCGTATGAACCATACTGTTTCTGACGACGACGTAGTGCTCGTTGGCAACGCCATCGCTAGTTTGCAGGTTTACCCGATGCTTTTTGTAGCCCGCGTAGACGAAACCAAGGTAATTGCGGACTAGTCTAACGAACGTGATCGTTCCTCGTTGCTAGTTCCTAGTTCTTGGTAGTACGAGGAACCAAGAACTAGGAACCAAGAACGAATCCTAGGAAAGGAGGCCCATTATGAACAAAACATTGCAGATGGTTTTTGTAAACGAAGCCGGGGGTAACGTAACGATTTCTGTGCAAGACCCGCATGAAGCTCTCGCTGAGCAGGCCGTTGTCGACGTAATGACCCTGATCATTGAGAAAGATATCTTCGTCAGCAATGGCGGCTCTCTTATTAGCATCCACAGTGCTCGTATTGTTAGCAGAGACGTGGAACCCATCATTGGCTAAAGATTAGCTTGGGGCGCTGCGGCGCCCCTTTTACTAAATTAGGAGGTGATAGTGTGACATGCCTTACATCACTACTAGCTACCTGGCGATGTACTTTGCAAGGGAGACTAAGCAAAGCGCTGGCTATAGCTTGGGCGGTGTTTTGCTACTTAGTAGAACCCGATGCAGCGTTTATCGCAGTTATGGTTCTAGTAGCGTTAGATTTTATAACTAAGCTGACTGCTATCAGTGTCAGACGTGGTGGATTAATCGGTGCTATTGCAAACGGGGATATTTCAAGCAAGACAGCATTTACAGGTACTTGTGTAAAACTGGTAGCTTACTTCAGTTTGGGAATATTGGCAGTACAAGTGAGATACGTTGCGCTGTCTGAGACGGCAGCCATTCTCAGCAAGACTGTAATCTACGGATTCTTATTTATGGTAGAAGCAATTAGTATTTTGGAGAACATAGTGGAAACTGGTCTAGATAATCTTACTCCTGTGCTCAATCGACTAAAAGAGCAACACCCAAATAAGAAGACAAATTTGTAGCTGAATTGCCCCAATGTCCGACCTGTTAGCTGATAATAAGGAAACATACGCTGGTATTACTGAGAAATTACGAGCATGAATGGACTAATCCCGCAAAAGCGGGATTTCTTTTTACGCCTTAATCTGTTAGTATGGGCATGTCGCATTATGTCGAAACAGGTCTGGCAATAAACAATTAAAAAGGGAATAACAATCATATAGACCAATTTGTTAACATCTACCTAGCAGAAATAAAAATTAACAATTTCCTGCATGGTAGTTAATATAAGTTTCTGCGGGGAACCGCAGGGACTCTGTAGGTAACACTGCAGAGAAAACGCCAAGAGGAGGTGAAATCTAAAAATGACAGCTATTGCAGGAACCAAGTTTCTACTCTGGACCATTATTGTGTGTGGTGCCATCATCGTCGGTGTGGTGCAACTCTCTAAGAGTGGCAAGCGTATTCCGAAGATCCGCCGTATTGCAGGTCTTGACTCCATTGAGGAGGCAATTGGCCGTGCTACCGAAATGGGTCGTCCGGTTCACTTCACCCCTGGTCTATCTGACGTGACTGCTGAGACCGCTCCGCAGACTTTCGCTGCGCTTGAAATCCTGAGCTACGTTACTGGTTTGACAGCAAAGTACAACACTGAACTGATCGTAACCATCCGTATTCCTAACGTTTTCCCGCTTGCGCAAGAAATCGTACGTCAGGGTTATCTGGCTGCTGGTAAGGCGGACATGTTCAAGGAAGACACAGTGCGTTTCTTGTCCTCCGAGCAGTTCGCTTATGCCGCTGGTGTTATGGGCATCTTCCACCGTGAGAAGGTAGCTTCTAACATCATGATGGGTGCATTCTGGGCAGAGTCTCTGCTCTTCGCAGAAGCAGGTGCGCAAATCGGTGCTATTCAGGTCGCTGGTACCGCCGCTATGGCACAGATCCCCTTCTTCGTAGCGGCATGTGACTACACTCTCATCGGCGAAGAGCTTTTCGCTGGTGGCGCTTATTTGTCCCAAGACAAGGTTAAGCTTGGGTCTATCGCTGGCCAGGACTTAGTTAAGTTTACAGTCATGTCTTTCATAGTGATTGGTACTCTTATGTCTACATGGGGCAATTCTGCTCTAATTGAATTTATGAAGAAATAGTTCCCACACGCAACTCTCTTTAGAAAAGGAGGTGCAAAGAGTGCGTAGAGAAATTCCATTGGCAATAACATTTGTCGTAGGTATGACTATTCTTATGTCCTACTTTTTCGCCGGAACAATCCCAGGAACAGCCTGGAACCTGAAAAATCTGGCCGGTGATATCACTGGTTGGGGTGTTCTAGTCAGTGCTTTTGCGGTTCTATTAGCTTCTGTTAACCTAGTGCGTATCCATGGTGCAGCCATTTCGCGCAAGCGTAAAGGCTGGTACAACAGTGGCATTCTTATCGCTACAATGGTTGCTTTTGCTTTGGTAGGAATTCTTCGCAAGCACAACCCCGCTAATACAGGCATCAATGACCTGTTCCAGAACATGTTCAATAACGTCCTATCTCCTCTCGGTGCTGCAATGTTCGCGTTGCTCGCGTTTTATATTGCTTCGGCATCCTACCGTGCGTTCCGTGCCCGTAGCCTAGAGGCATCTATCCTTTTGGCTGCTGCCGTGCTGGTTATGCTGGGACGCGCCCCGATTGGTGAACTGATGTGGGGACAATTCCCGGTTATTAGCAAATGGCTGCTTGATATTCCCAATATGGCTGGTCAGCGCGCCATCATGATTGGAGCCGCTATCGGTGGTTTCGCTACCTCCATGCGTATTCTTCTTGGTTTAGAACGTGGCCACCTTGGTGGCGAATAGACTTACAAGAAAGGAGGTGCCTTCACAGGTGAACATCTTTAACAAGTTGCAAAATATCGATCGCAGAGTCATTTACGCCATACTTCTCGTTGTTCTAGTTATACCATTGCTCAGGCCTATCGGTATCCCTCTCTCCGTAAATGAAACAACCAAGACAATCTACAATATCATCGAGGACCTGGACCCAGCAACAGATGTAGTGTTACTATCTTTTGACTATTCTCCTGGCGGATCCCCCGACGTACATCCGCAGGCTGTAGTTATCGCCGAACATCTGATGCGTCGCGGTATTAAGTGGGTAGGTGTAAGTTTCTGGGACGCTGGCCCGATGTATGCTGAGCAGATTATGAAGTATTATGAAGCCCAAGGAGCTATGTACGGTGTTGATTTCGTAAACCTTGGCTACATGGCAGGTGGCGAAACAGCGATTAAGAACTTCGGTGACAATCCGAGGGGAGCATTTAGTAATGACTTCCGTGGAAATAGCATCGATAGCCTTCCCGTCATGGCTGGCATCAATAATATCACTGACTTTGCGTACACCATCGACTTTGTATCTGGTAACCCAGGTTTCCAAGAATGGGTTCGTCAAGTGCAAGGCCCACATGGTATTAAGTACGGTGTAGGTATCGTTACAGTAAGTGTACCGCAGGTCATGCCTTTCCTTCAGGCTGGCCAGGTTCAAGGACTACTACAGGGCCTCCGCGGTGCAGCTGAATACGAGATGCTTCTCGGATCTCCTGGTGCGGGTGCCGCTAAGATGGACGCTCAGTCCATGGGTCACATGGTAATTATTCTGTTCATTCTTGTTGGCAACGTCGCTTTCTTCATGGACAAGAAGAAGGATAAAAAATAAACTCTACCTCAGTGAGGTTAGGAGGTGACACTGTGAATATTTCGGGCAATCTGTGGATCTGGTTTATGGGTTTAGGCATGCTTGCTATCTTCTCTTTCATTTATAAGGAGAACCCATTATACCGCTTGTTTGAGCACATTTACGTTGGTGCAGGTGCTGGTTATGCCATCGGCATTAACTGGGGTAACATCTACGACCGCGGTTGGGTGCCACTCGTAGAGAAGGGGCAATACAGCGTAATTATTCCAATTTTCCTTGGTCTAATGCTGTTTACTCGTTTCTTCAAGAGTGTGGCTTGGGTCAGTCGTTGGTCTATGTCCTTCTTGGTAGGTATCGGTACTGGTACTGCTATCTATGGTGTTGTTAACTCTCAGCTTGTGGCTCAGGTTCGCGCCACGATGATTAACGTCATTGCTAAGGACACGGCCGGTGCCATTCTGCTGCCAAAAACACTGAATAACATCTTCCTAGTGGTCAGCGTATTGTCGATCTTGTTGTACTTCTTCTTCTCTGTGGAGCAGAAGGGTCCAGTTAAGACAGGTGCGACACTGGGACGGTGGGTAATGATGGTTACCTTCGGTGTATCGTTCGGTAACGTAGTTATGGGACGCATTTCCCTGCTGCTCGGTTCCCTGGAAGATATCCTAGGTAAATGGTTAGGGATACTTTAGTTCGTTTAAGTAAAAAAGGCGTGTCGCAAAACGTTTATTCGTAAACGTAGAGCGGCACGCTCATTTTTGTTCGGATCAGGGAAAGAACCACACCTTGCATGAACACTTACCGATTAGGAGGCTGTTGGGTACATTTGAAAAAGAAATGCCCTTCCCCTGTGGATAACTGTTAAGTTGTGGACGCGCTTTGGGAATGTGCAAATATGATCCGCAGCGCCCGGATTGGATCTTGTTGTGGAGTTTGTTTATGTTGAATGCTATGGTCAGTAACAGGAACTCTGTCTGCACTTTTACCTGGCCTCGCAGGAAGAAGCGCCGGATGAACACACTGCCAAGCGACAGCTCTCCCGCCTCCGCCAGCAGATGTACTAGTTGCGAGAACAGATCATCGAATCATCCTCCGGGATCATTACACCAATATCCATCGGAAGTGCCAGTTGAGATACACTAATGATGTATACGTTTACTGTAAGATATTTTGTATCATTAATATCTTTTGTGTTTTTTAGGGGCTGTTACTGCAACAGCCCATCGTCCCCACGTCCACGCTAAAACCCTGTGTAGGGGCACGACCACGCTAAAAGGGCACGGCAGTGCCGTGCCCCTACACGAAGTTAGAACCCCATGTGTAGGGGCACGGCCCTATCGCACAGCTCTGCTATGCTTGCGGGTGATACATGCATGCCCATCCAGTGTAGGGGTACGACCACGCTAAAAGGGCACGGCAGTGCCGTGCCCCTACACGAAGTTAGAACCCCATGTAGGGGCACGACACGTCGTGCCCTCGTGCCCTCGTGGCCACGGCTGTTACTGCAACAGCCCCTTTTAGCGTGGTTTACGAATAAACGTTTTACGGCACACTCTTTTTGCTGCATATTGTAGTAAAAGAGTAATGAGGACAATAACTATGAGCTAAGGGTAGTTAGCAAGCAAGCAAGCAAGCTAGTTATGCGAAAAATCTCAAAAACTTTTCCGCTATAAGAAGGATTTTGTATCAACTAGCAGAATTAATAGATTTAGAGCAAGACAATTAGGTTATTTACCCCGCTCTATTTATGCTCTTAAGTTTCTGCATTCAAATGAATGCAGAATGTAATAAAAGAGATAAGGGAGGTGAATTTTTAATGAGTATCGTCAAAGGTAATCTCTTCGGTTTCTATGCGTTGATCGTGTGTAGCTTGCTTATCGTGGCCGTCATTCGAGCAACAAAGGCTGGCAAGTTTACTCCTGTTCTTCGTCGCATTGCAGGGCTAGAGGCTATCGAGGAATCCATCGGTCGTGCAACTGAAATGGGTAAGCCAATCCATTTCTCCCCCGGTATTGCCGACATCACAGGTTCTGATGCGCCTCAAACTTTTGCAGCTCTTGAGGTTCTAGCGTATGTGACTGGTCTCTCTGCTAAGTATGATGCTGATCTGATCGTAACCATCCGTATCCCCAACGTTTTACCGTTGGCACAGGAGGTTGTACAGCAGGGTTACATGGCTGCAGGCAAGGCCGACATGTACAAGGAAGATACAGTGCGCTTCCTCTCTAGCGAACAGTTTGCTTACATCGCCGGCGTACTTGGTATCTTCGCTCGTCAGAAGGTTGCTGCTAACATTATGATCGGTGGTTTCTGGGCAGAGTCTTTGCTAATGGCTGAAGGTGGCGCTCAAGCCGGCGCTATTCAAGTCGCGGGCACAGCTAATATGCATCAGATCCCGTTCTTCGTGGCTGCATGCGACTACACCCTCATCGGTGAGGAAATCTACGCTGCTGGCGCTTATCTGTCTCAAGACAAGAATAAGCTCGGTAGTATCGCTGCTCAGGACTACATCAAGTTAGCTCTCATAGCCATGGTTTTTGTTGGTGCCGCAATGGCGACCTCCGGCAGTCAGTGGCTCGTAAAGGTCATGTCTAAGTAAATGTGTCGTATAGCAACTCCCCAATGAAAAGGAGGTGTAACAGTTGCGTAGAGAAATTCCGTTTATTATTACTCTAGTGGTGGGTTTGGTATTCTTGCTTGCGCCTTTGACGGCCGGCAATATCCCACTCGTAGGGCAGCCCTTTAGTTTTATCACAGCGACCTATTTCTCGCCTTGGACAACCATTGTGGCAGCATTTGCTACAGGCCTGGCCTCCGTTAACCTTCTCAGGATTCACGCTAATAGTATTTCTCGTAAGCGCGCAGGTTGGTACAACAGTGTAGCTCTGGTTTTTGCTCTTGCTTTCTTCTTCGTTTACCGTACAGCAGTTGAACTACTGCCAGCCAATAAGGCCTTGGCCGCCGGTTATGCCAACTACTTTAATAACATTCTAAGCCCGCTGTCCGCTGCTATGTTCGCGGTGCTCGCATTTTACATTGCATCAGCTTCTTATCGCGCGTTCAGAGCTCGTAGCTTAGAGGCTACCGTATTGTTGGTCGCCGCTGTCCTGGTTATGATTGGTGCCGCCCCTATCGGTGCGGAAATTTGGGATCAATTCCCTGTAATTCAACGATGGTTGCTTGCCGTTCCTAACATGGTAGGGCAGCGTTCCATTATCATCGGTGCTGCTATCGGTGGTTTTGCAACCAGCTTGCGTATTCTCTTAGGTCTTGAACGAGGCCATCTCGGTGGCGAATAATACAACTCTAAAAGAAAGGAGGTGCCCTTCGAGTGAATAAATTGCTTAATGTTGACCGTAGGATTATTTATGTGATTTTAGTAATCGCTTTGGCCTTTCCGCTGATTCGACCACTGGGTATTCCGTTACTGGTCAATGACTCTACTACGGCGGTTCACGCTATTATTGAAGGTCTTGACCCTGCTACCGATGTAGTGCTGCTCTCTTTTGACTACGGTCCAAGTAGTGCGGGCGACATCCATCCTCAGGCCACGGCAATTGTTAACCATCTTACTAAGCGTGGGATTAAGTGGGTAGGCGTTGCCTTCTGGGCTGACGGCCCGATGATGGCTGACTTGCTCATCGCAGATCTCGAAGCCCAGGGTGGCAAGTATGGTACGGACTTTGTCAACCTAGGTTTCATGACGGGTGGCGAAAACGCAATTCGCAGCTTTGCAGTCGATGCTTTGGTTATCCCGACCGATATCCGCGGCAATAAAACTGCTGACCTGCCAGTAATGCAAGGCATCAAGGACATGAATGACTTTGGTTTCGTTTTCGAGTTTGCCTCAGGTACGCCGGGTTACGAGGCCTTTATTCGTCAGGCTGTTGACCCCATGGGCGTTAAATTCGCAGCGGGCGTAGTTACAGTAAGCGTTACTGGCGCAATGCCCTTCTACAACTCCGGCCAGCTCAAGGGTCTATTGCAGGGGCTGCGTGGAGCTGCTGAGTACGAATTGCTCATCGGGATTCCTGGCGATGGAGCTGCTGCTATGGACGCTTCGTCTTTAGGGCACTTGGTTATTGTTGGCTTCATCTTGGTAGGTAATTTTGCTTATTTTTTCTCAAAAAAGAAAAAATAAGTTTACGGCCTCATTCTAAATAGAGGAGGTGACATAGTGAATATTTCAATGGACATTTGGACTTGGGTAATGGCGTTATGCATTCTTTCGATAATGTCATTCCTATATAAAGAGAATCCAGTTTATCGCTTGGCGGAGCATGTCTTCGTGGGTTGTACAGCAGGCCATTTTTTGGGAGTAGCAGTCGGCAATATTCACCGTTTTGGTTGGGTTCCGCTAAACACAAAGGGGGATTACCACCTTATCATTCCGTTGCTCCTTGGTGTCATGCTTTACGCCCGTTTCATTAAGGGGTATGCATGGGTGTCTCGCTGGCCGATCGCTTATATCGTCGGCAACGGTGTAGGTCTCTCCCTGTATTCCAACCTATGGACTTCTGGCTTTCAACAGGCTAGGGCTACGATGATTAACATTCTGGCTAAGCGCCCCGACGGTACCATCTGGTTGGGTCGGTCCCTGAATAATACGATTATCGTACTTGGGCTAATGGCAATTCTAGCGTACTTTATCTTCTCTATCCCGCAGCGCGGGCCTGTGAGGAGAGTTTCTCAGGCTGGTCGCTGGCTAATGATGATCACCTTTGGTGTATCCTTCGGTAACGTTGTAGCCGGTCGTCTCAACCTGTTGATCGCTCAGCTTTCGAACCTGCTTGGCAAGTGGCTAGGAGTAATCTAGTAGTTGCTATAAGAGAGAGCCCCTGTAAGGGGCTCTCGTTTTTGTCTTTTGATTCGTTCCCCCAAGTTCCTAGCCTGAATATCCAGCTTCGAACGCTTGTAGGTTTAATGCTAGAAACTTTGCAGGTACAGTACGGCGAATGGCTTCGAGCCAGGATTCTTTTGTAATGTCCATCTTGCGGGCTAGGGCGCCGAGCAGCACAACGTTCACCGCTCTAATGCTGCCTACTTCGCGGGCAAGTTGTAGTGCGTCGATCACCAGCACATCGCTAGCTCTCTCCTGCAGCTTCTCCATAACTTCTGGCGGGTAAACGTGTGCTCCGGTAATAACTGTCATAGGGTCGATTTGCTGGTCATTGACCACAATCGAGCCGCCTTCGCGCAAATAGTGCACATAGCGCAGGGCCTCAAGTTTTTCAAAGGCTACAATATTGTCAGCGTCGCCTTCTTCAATCAGAGGGGAATAGACTTTTTCGCCCATGCGCACCTGGGTTACTACGCTGCCGCCGCGCTGAGCCATGCCATGAATCTCAGACATTTTGACATCGTGCCCTTGCATCGTAGCAACCTCGGCTAAAATCTTGCTCGCTAAAATTGTGCCTTGCCCCCCAACACCGACCAAGAGGATATTATGAGTTTTCATTACATCTCCTCCTATATTATAGGTTTATAGGTTTAGGGACACACCTCTTCTTCAAGGGTTAAGAGATCGGAGTCAGAGGAATGTCCCCAACTATTGCACTGAATTTGCAGACTTGAGCACACACGCCGCAGCCAATACACAGGGCGGCATTGATTGTGCTCTTTTTGTTGCCATGGCTGATGGCCGGGCAGCCGACCCTCATGCACATCTTGCATCCCACGCAATTGTCATGCAGAATTGTGAGTAGAGGAGCCTCGTGTTTAACAATTAGGGCACAAGGACGTTTGGCGATAATCACCGAAGGCTCGCGGGTAGCGACCTCACGCTTAATTAGTTCCTTAAGCTCATCCATGGCAAAGGGGTCTACTGTAAAAACTCGCTTCACACCAACCGCTCGGCACAGCGCTTCCATATCCACCTGGGTAGTGGGGTCTTTTTGTAGAGTCTTGCCCGTAGACGGGTTCTCTTGATGACCAGTCATCGCTGTAGTGCTGTTGTCTAGTATCAGCACGGTAGAAGTACCATGGTTATATACAATGTCGATTAGCCCGGTTATGCCCGAGTGGATGAATGTGGAGTCGCCGATAACAGCCACTGTTTTTTCTGCTAGCTCCGGGTGAGCTTTTTCAAAGCCCAAAGCCATGGGGATTGATGCGCCCATGCAGATGGTGGTATCCATAGAGTCAAGTGGAGAGAGGGCGCCGAGCGTGTAGCAGCCAATGTCGCCGGTAACGTGCAGCTTGAGCTGTTTCAACACGTAGAATACTGCACGGTGTGGGCACCCTGGGCATAACACGGGTGGACGCATGGGCACGTTTTCAGCTAGCTGGCCGGGGAGATGTGTTTCCCCGCCGATAGCTCTCTCGATGATACGAGCGGAAAGCTCTCCCGTGATGGGGAAGATATCTTTGCCTGTAGCCACAACCCCAAGGGCCTTAATGTGCTCTTCGAGGTAGGGCTCGTTTTCTTCAATGACGTAGAGTGTCTCAACTCGCGAAGCAAAGTCCAGAATCATCTTGTCTGGTAGAGGCCAAGTAAAGCCTAGCTTCAGAATCGATGCATCGGGCATTGCTTCTTTAACGTATTGGTAGGCAATGCCGGATGTAATCACGCCAACTTTCTTGTCAGCCCACTCTACTCGGTTCACAGGGGTAGTTTCGGAGTATTCTTGGAGTTTTTTGTAACGTTCCTCTAGGTGGAGCCGTTTAAGGCGCGCATGCCCTGGAATCATGACATTCTTTTTAATGTCCTTAACATAAGACTTTACAAGGCGCTCGCTGGCAGCATTGAGCTCCACAAGGGTCTTGGAGTGAGAAATACGCGTAGTAGAGCGGAGTAGGACAGGGACATCGTAGGCTTCACTCACATCGAGGGAGAGGCCCACGAAGTCTTTAGCCTCTTGGCTGTCGCTAGGCTCAAACATGGGGATTTTCGCGAACTTAGCATAATAGCGATTATCTTGTTCATTTTGAGAGCTGTGCATGCCAGGGTCATCTGCCGATACCAAGACAAGTCCGCCATTCACACCGGAGTAGGACAAAGTAAAGAGAGGGTCGGCCGCTACATTAACCCCCACGTGCTTCATTGCCGCCAGTGTTCTAGCGCCTGCAATGGAGGCACCAACGGCAACTTCCATCGCGACCTTTTCGTTTGGCGACCACTGAGATTTGATTTCGCGATATTGCGCGATGTTCTCGAGGATTTCGGTGCTGGGGGTGCCGGGGTAGGCCGCGGCTACAGCGACGCCAAATTCGTAGGCCCCGCGGGCTATGGCTTCGTTACCAGTGAGCAATACCTTCATTCCATAACCTCCTGTAAGCAGTAAGTTCTATCTAATATTTTAGCACAGAACTCGGTCAATAGATGTCAGAAAACTGGAGTCTGATAAAAGTAGCAGGATTTGCGTGTTGTCGTACAGAAGACAAAGAATTACGGCTTAGAACTTACCTAGATAGCGTTCTTTTGTCAGCCTACACGGTAGTCGATGAAAGGAGATCCATTATGACAAGCTTAAAACACTTACTTCAGAATGACGTTGTACCTATGCGCGTGAGGACAGAGGCCATTGCGCTCGTCGCCTTGGGGGTAAGGCCGATGTCCATAGTGTTCTTGCCTGCAGAATTGCCGGAGGGCAATTTACTCGGTAGGGAAATTGACAGTACGTATCAATGCTGGCTTCAAGAGGGCAGCAGCGGAACTTTAAGCCAAAGATATTTTTTCTGGCTTCAGAGCAGGGGCAAGACTACTATAGAGCACAAGAAAAGCCTGTTGCGTAAGGCCTATGAGAATATTGTGCCACCCCAAGCAAGCTACAAGGCCTTGTTAGGGATTGTGCAGGAGCTTAGCCTGCCCTATATTCAATACGAGGTCAGGCCGAGTATCAGAGAGCTATATATCTGTGCCTCTGACGCAGTCAAGGAACGCCTAGACCAGCTGATGCAGGAGAGAGAGACAATCAAACGCGAGGCATGGGCCAAGGTTACCTCTAGTACCCCGTATTCCTTATTGACGTATCCAGAAGAACAGGTGCCAGAATACCTTAAAAAGTTAGGAGAACTCCTAGGTTACCCTCCTTGTTGTATCGAGGCCTATTTGACAGACCGTACACAAGGCCAAAATGTTGAGAATAGATCTGCTTACTTTCTGTTGGAATTCGAGCAGATGAACGAAGCGGTAAACCCCCTAGGGTTCTTCCTTAAGGATTTCTTTCCGTGCCGCCCAAATTGCGAGCAGGCTTTAAGCAAGGGGCAAGAGTGTTATGATCGCTTGGGTGAGGTGGACAAGAATTATGCAGAGGCCTATCTGCAGTCAGTCAATGAAAACAAAAGCCGGGTCACGAAGTACCCTGCCATCATTTCTGCACACCTGGATAGCTTAAATAAATAAAACCTCATAAGTATTGTGCCGCTAAGTGTGGGACTAGTGTAAGATAGGTGGAGAGGTGATACCGTGGAAAAACGCTCTACTACAATTAGGCTCTTGAGCCTAGCATTCAAAAGCATACTCCTAATTCTCGCATTTTTTCTAGCTTTCCGGGCACTTCTTCTCTCGATCTCTTTATTATCGCCATTCATTGTCGCAACGCTGGTGGCGTTTTCAATTGAACGCCCTGTTAGGTTTATGGAGCGCCGCCTGCGCTTGCCGCGTAGTACGGCCTCCATGGTTATGGTGGTCGTGGTGTTCGCTATCTTCGGGCTCTTAGTGGCTTGGGCATCTGGTAAGATAGCAGCCGAGCTCGCTGACCTCACCACTAAACTACCCTATTTTCAAGGTCTGTTCAATGAGCGAAGCGCTGGGGTAGCCGCGATTTTGCGCGACTATATGCACCTTCTCCCTCAAGACGTACTCAACACGCTCAACAACGGTGCCTCACTCGTGCTTGAAAGGGCTACGGCTCTGATTCCGGCTATACTGGCTGCTGTGTTGGGCCTAGTTGCCCTGCTACCTAACGCCTTGATGTATGTGATCATTACTGTGATAGCGTCCTTCTTCATTAGTCGTGACTTAGAGTCTTGGCGAAGAAAAGCTGTGGCTTTAGTGCCTACAGCAGCTAAAAAGCCTGGCTTGCAAATATTCTCGCGCTTAATGAACGCTCTTTGGGGCTGGGCTAAAACACAGCTTATAATCATGACTGCTACCGCCATAGTCGTCATCATCGGATTGTCCATTCTTGAGGCGCGCTATGTAGTGTTGATTGGTGTACTTATCGGGATTGTCGATGCCTTGCCAGTGTTAGGACCAGGAGCAGTATTCTTGCCTTGGGTAGCGTACTCTTTACTCACAGGTATGCCGCTATTTGCCCTGGGCTTACTCGTGATGTACGGCATCGTAGTGGTAATAAGGCATATTATTGAGCCAATCATCTTACCGGAAAACGTGGGGTTAGATCCTCTCGCTACTTTACTCGCTATGTATATCGGACTGAGGTTGATTGGCTTTATGGGCCTCGCTGTGGGACCAATCCTCTTAGTTTCATACAGTGCTTTAGAAGAAGCAGGCGTCGTCGGGAAAATCAAGGACTGGCTGTTGGCGTAAGCATATAGCACATAGCGGATTGCACATGGCACATAGGAGCAGCTGCAATTCTCAGTGCGTAGTGTAACCTAGGTCCTGAACTCATGCAGTATCTCTGCTTTGGGCGAACTGCGAGTTCCCTGTCTAACATATTAAGGCCGCTTGCCATTGGCTAAGCGGCCTTAGTGGTTCCCGTTACCATCCTAGGCGTGCTAGGCGCCATATGCCATCCCTATATCTTCAAATTCCCTACAGTCCGCGGGCAGGGGATAACATCTCTAATGTTCGAAATCCCTGTCAGGTACATAATTAGTCGCTCAAAGCCCACTCCATAACCGGAGTGCTTAACACCACCATACTTACGGAGCTCTAGGTACCACCAGTAGGGATCGAGATTCATCTTTAGCTCCTGCATGCGGTTAACGAGCACGTCGTAGCGTTCTTCGCGCTGACTAGCGCCAACCAGCTCACCAATGCCGGGCACCAAGAGATCCGTCGCGGCTACTGTTTTACCGCCATCGTCTAGGCGCATGTAAAAGGATTTAATATCCTTAGGGTAGTTCGTCACAAACACCGGTCTCTTAAAGACGTCCTCGCTAAGGTAGCGTTCGTGTTCCGTCTGCAGACCGTCTTCCCAGGTAACGGGGTACTCAAACTGTTTGCCAGACTTTTTAAGAACTTCGACAGCCTCGGTATAGGTGATGCGCCCGAAATCGGAGTTGGCCACATTCTCTAGGCGCTCTCTGAGACCCTTGTCTACAAATTCGTTAAAGAAGGCCATTTCCTCTGGGCATTGATCCATGACGTGTCTTAGTACGTATTTAATCAAGGCTTCGATGTTCTCCATGTTGTCCTGCAAGTCAGCGAAGGCTAACTCCGGCTCGATCATCCAAAACTCTGCTGCATGGCGGGCAGTGTTAGAGTTCTCTGCCCGGAAGGTAGGAGCGAAGGTATAGACGTTTTTAAAGGCTAAGGCAAAGATCTCAGCCTCGAGCTGCCCGCTTACGGAAAGATAAGTTTCCTTGCCAAAGAAGTCTTGGGTAAAATCAACCTTGCCATGTGGAGTCTGAGGAGTGTTCAGCAGGTCTAATGTACTTATTCTGAACATTTCACCTGCGCCTTCAGCATCACTGGCCGTGATAATAGGGGCGTGCACATAGAGGAAGTTCTGTTCGTTAAAAAACTTATGGATGGCAAAGGCGGCTACGGAACGCACCCTGAACACGGCCGAAAAGAGGTTAGACCGAGGGCGCAGATGAGCGATCTCACGCAGGTACTCTAAGGTGTGGCGCTTCTTTTGCAGAGGGTAGTCCTGGTTCGATGTGGCTTCTACTGTTATTGCACTGGCCTGCAGCTCAAAGGGCTGCTTGGCTTCAGGGGTTTCTACTAGTTTCCCTAGCACTGTTACCGCTGTGGCAATAGGCAATTTGGTTATTTCGTCAAAGTTAGCTAGATTTGGGTCAAACACTATCTGGACATTTTTAAAAAAGGTCCCATCGTTAAGCTCAATAAACCCTCTAGCATTTGATGCTCTCAGGGTCCGTACCCAACCTTGTATAGTAACTTCTTGGTTGAGGTACTGCGAAGTTTGGCGGTAGAGGCTTTTTACTTCACATATTTTCATAGCTCATTCTCCTTTTTCCGAATATAAAAAATAAGCCCTTCATCCCAAAACCTTGGGACGAAGGGCTCAGTTCGCGGTGCCACCCAAGTTGTCTGTGTACAGACCAACTCAACAAGCTGTAACGGGCTTGCCCGTCCGGTCCTACTGGCGACAGGCGCTTTCGGGCGGAAGCTCGAGGATGTTCTTCACTCTAAGCCTTAGCGCTAGGTCTCACCAATCCTAGCTCTCTGTGGCTGTGCCTAAAGCTACTCTTCCTGTCAACGCTTATGTTCAATTATTATGAGTATATAGAGAGTCAGGAGGATAGTCAAGCCACTAGTAGCACATAGCACATGGCACATAGCACGTAGCGGATTCGTAGCGGCGTACTGCCATTCTGTTTACCTGTGGCTGATTGTGATAAACTAGGTAAAGGACACACCAGAAAGCGAGGACGATCATTATGGCTAAAAAGCCTCCTTATAACCCAAAAGCAGGAGCGCCAGCCGGAGCGCTAGGTGCCTCAGGTAAAGCTAAGGATTACCTGCCGCGCCGTGAGCGTCCGGTCTCCGAAATAGAAAGTCGTCCGGCTAAGGACAAGCCTAAGCGCCCTAGACCAAAGCCCTTAGACAACCGCCCAAGCCACCCAAGCCCACTCGATGCTCGCAAGCGTGTCCACGGCGTAGTAGCAGCTAAGGCTAAGCCGCAGCCAAAAACCCATACACATTGGGGTGATGTTGCCGAGTGGTACGATGCGCTAGTGGGAGAGGATGGCAGTGAATATCATCGCAAGGTAATTATCCCTGGCGTTCTGCGCCTGCTCGAACTAAAGAAGATTGAAGCAGACCGCCCTCAGATTTTAGACCTAGCTTGTGGGCAGGGTGTGCTCTGCCGGAGGTTAGCTGAAGAGGGATGTGAAGTAACCGGGATCGATGCGGCCGCACCTCTACTCCAAGCAGCAAAGCAACGCAATGTGCAAGATAGGCTAGCCATTAGATACATCTTAGCTGACGTCACAGAGCTGCTTACTGAGAGTGGCACTTTAGCATATGGCCTCCGCGCTGCAACTTACGATGCAGTGACTATTGTCCTGTCAGTTCAGAATATCACTCCACTCTCACCAGTGTGGGAGGCCTGTTACGCACTGCTTAAGCCAGGCGGCAAGCTAGTTGTAGTAATGATGCACCCATGTTTTCGCGTTCCAAAGCAATCTGACTGGCTGTGGGATGAAGCCTCATTCACACAGTTGCGTGCAATCCGCCAGTACTTAGGCGGTGCAGATATCGAGATTCAGACTCACCCCGGTCATGCAGCTCATGGCCAAGATTATTCTACCACCACACATTTTCATCGTCCTCTGCAAGCCTACGTTAATACTATGGGCAACGCCGGCCTCTACATAGATAATATTCAGGAGTGGACTAGCCACAAGGCGGACCAAGCTGGCCCAAAAAAAGAGGCCATGGATCGCGCCCGCAAAGAAATCCCCCTCTTCCTCGCCTTGCGCGCACGAAAGGTATAGGCACAGGTCTGGCCCACCCTGCGGTGAGCCAGACCTTGTGGTGTTTTACGGGCGTAGTTTGAAGGGGATAGGGGTGGAATCGCTTCCTACTGCCGTGACAAAGGCATTTAGTGTGTCAGTAGAGGTTAGGCATGGCACGTTGAACTCTGCGGCGGCGCGACGAATTCGAAAGCCATCGCGCAGGGGAGACTGGCCTTGGGTGGGGGTATTTACGATTAACTGCACGGCCTCTTTGCGAATGAGATCTAAGGTGTCGGGGTGTCCGCCGCCAAGCTTCTGTACTATCTCCACTTCTAAACCGTTAGCACGAAGGAACTTGGCAGTACCTTGTGTCGCGGCTACTTTATAGCCTAAGGCTTGCAGATTTTGCGCTGCGGGTAGTATAGCGATTTTGTCCCTATCCGCCACCGTCAGCACAACAGTACCAGGTTGCTTAGCCCACTTGATACTCCCCATAAAGCCTTTACGCAGTGCCTCGGGTAGTGTTTCGGCGAGTCCAATAGTCTCGCCTGTAGATTTCATCTCGGGGTTCAAGCAGGTTTCGATCCCGGTCATTTTCTGGAAGGAGAATACCGGCATCTTTACGGCAAAGTATGGTTTATTCGGCGCTAGCCCAGGAGAAATACCAATATCCATAAGTCGCTTACCTAGCATGAGCTTGATGGCCCAATTAATCAGAGGTATCCCTGTAATCTTACTGATGAATGGCACGGTCCGCGAGGAACGGGGGTTTACCTCTAGTATCAGGAGTTTTCCTGCGTAGAGCACGAATTGAATATTCATTACCCCAACTATCCCGAGCCTACGCACAAGGCGCTGGCAGTACTCCACAATAAGCCCGGCAATTTCTGTAGTGACGTGGGGCGCGGGGTACACAGCAATGCTATCGCCCGAGTGCACGCCCGCTCTTTCAATGTGCTCCATAATGCCTGGGATAAAGACATCGTGGCCATCGCATAGTACATCCACTTCTAGCTCTAACCCCAGACAGTAGCGGTCAATTAGCACGGGATGGTTTGGCATTACTTTAACGGCCTCGCTCAAGTAGTGTAGCAGGCGGTCTTCGCTTTCGATAATGGCCATAGAGCGTCCACCCAATACGTATGAGGGTCTGACTATGACTGGGAAACCGAGCTTTAGTGCACAGTCCCTAGCATCTTCTATTGATTTCGCGGTAAACCCAAGGGGGCGAGGAATATCTAATTCAGTCAATATTTCTTCAAAGCGCTCCCTGTCCTCACAATAATCCATGGCCTCGGCACTTGTACCTAAGATTTTATAGCCAGCTTCTTCCACAGTGCGGGCAAGGTTCACGGCGGTTTGACCGCCAAATTGCACCACGACACTGCTCGGCTGTTCTTTTTTCAGAACGGCCAGTACATCTTCTGCAGTCAAGGGTTCAAAGTACAGGCGGCTCGAGGTATCAAAGTCAGTGCTTACGGTCTCTGGGTTGTTGTTAATCACGATCGAGGCCAGACCCTCCTCCTGCAGGGCCAGACTGGCACGCACAGAACAATAGTCAAACTCTACGCCTTGGCCAATCCGGATGGGGCCACTGCCGATAACTACTACCTTTTCTTGTACCAGTTGTTCTGCTTCGTCTTCTTGCTCGTAAGACGAGTAAAAGTAGGGGGTGCTGGCTAGGAATTCACCTGCGCAGGTATCGACCATCTTGTAGGTCGGTTGGATACCGTGCTGCTCGCGTAGATTGGCCACAAAAGCGTCGGTGGTGTTGGTTAGCTCGGCGATATTTAAGTCCGAGAAACCAAGCATTTTTGCGTAGCGCAGACTCTCAGATTTAAGAATAAAGGTCCGTAAATCTCTTTCCACCTGTACTAGTTCCCACAGTTTTTCTAAGAAGAACATATCTATCCAAGATTGCGCGTGCAGTTCTTGAGGTGAGACACCACGACGCAGCAAATCGTAGATGACAAAGAGGCGCTCGTCGTCAGGCCTCCGGAGGAGAGTCCACAAGTCTTCAGTGCTGAGAGGTTGTAGGCGTGCCATGCGCAGACTGTCTAGTCCAAGCTCTAGCGAGCGAATAGCTTTATGCAAGGCCGAGGCAAAATTGCGGCCGATAGCCATTACTTCGCCAGTTGCTTTCATTTGTGAGCCTAAGCTGCGTTCTGCTTGGGCGAACTTATCGAAGGGCCAGCGGGGTATCTTGACCACAATATAGTCAAGTGCAGGTTCAAAACAGGCCGAGGTTCCTGTTACGGCGTTTATTATTTCGTCTAGCCGAAGCCCTAGCGATACTAAGGTAGCAACCTTAGCAATGGGGTAGCCCGTAGCCTTAGACGCCAGAGCACTTGAGCGACTGACGCGAGGATTTACCTCGATCACGTTGTACTCCATACTAGTAGGATGCAGCGCAAATTGCACATTGCAGCCGCCTTCGATGTTGAGATAACCCACAATCTTAAGCGCGGCACTGCGGAGCATCTGATGCTCGCGATCGCTTAAGGTTTGGCAAGGAGCCACCACGATGCTGTCTCCAGTATGAATGCCGACGGGGTCAATGTTCTCCATATTGCAGATGGTAATCGCGTTGCCGTGCGAGTCGCGAATGACCTCGTATTCGATTTCTTTCCAGCCAGCGATGCTTTTCTCGATGAGCAATTGGGCTACAGGGCTGTGGCGCAGACCTTGTTCTGCTATCGTGGCCAGTGCTGCGGGTGTAGCCGCATGACCACCACCAGTACCGCCCATGGTGAAGGCCGGTCTCACAATGAGTGGGTAGCCGATGCGTACTGCAACTTCGAGTGCCTCGGCTACGGTGTAGGCTATGGCACTGTCCGGTACGGGTTGCCCAATTAAGAGCATGGCTTCTCGGAACTCCGAGCGGTCTTCGGCTTGTTCTATCGCTGCCAGAGGGGTGCCAAGTAATTGAACATTATAGGTAGCTAATACTCCGGCCCTCACCAGTTCGCGTGCCATGTTAAGCCCCATTTGCCCGCCCAGAGTAGGGAGCAGTGAATCAGGTCTTTCAATGCGGATGATTTCTTCTATATAGGGTAGAGTGAGAGGGTCCATGTAGATGGCCTCAGCCATGCCTATGTCAGTCATGATGGTTGCAGGATTATTGTTGGCCAGCACAACTTGTATGCCTTGTTCTTTGAGAGTGCGACAGGCCTGTGTGCCTGAGTAATCAAACTCTGCGGCCTGGCCGATAATAATCGGCCCTGAGCCAATAACTAAGACTTTCTTAATGTTCGGGTTCTTAGGCATGGTGTACACCCCCAGAAGCGTAGCTATGCAACGCTTCAAACAGTGCTAGCGCATCATGGGGGCCGGGGCTAGCTTCTGGGTGAAACTGCACCGAGAACGCAGGTAGCTCCTTATGCTTAATACCTTCAATCGAACCGTCGTTTATATTGGTATGGGTGATTATAAACGTGGAATTTGGGCTTTCGGCTAAGGCATAACCGTGGTTTTGGGCCGTGATAAAGGCGCGACCCGAGGCGAGATCTTTAACGGGGTGGTTGCCGCCACGGTGCCCAAACTTGAGTCGATACGCTTCGCCACCGAGTGCAAGCCCTAATATTTGGTGCCCTAAACAAATGCCCATGGTAGGAGTGTGCTTAATTAACTCTCTGGTGGTGAGTATAGCTTGGGTGCAGTCTTTAGGGTTACCGGGACCGTTGGCAAGCACTACGGCGTCAGGCTTTGAGGCGAGGACTTCTGCCGCAGAAAAGCTACAGGGGTAGACCCACACTTCTGCATCAAGTGCCGACAGTGCTCGCATGATACCCGCCTTAGCGCCGTAGTCTACTACGGCAACCCGCCAGGAGCCGGTCAGTTTGGCGCAATAGGGGTGGGGTGTAGTTACCTTGTCGGTAATGTCCGCAGCGCTTTTGTGGCACAGCAGTGTGCTGTGCCACTCTGTTGCGGTGGAAAGCTCGGTCACAAAAACCCCGCGTAGGGTACCGTGGGAGCGCAAATGACGAGTCAAAGCGCGGGTATCCACACCAGCTAGCCCGGCAACATTATTTGATACGAGATAGCTGTCGAGAGCGCCAAAGGATTGCCAGTGTGATGGCGTCTGGCAACTCTCACTCACGATAAGACCTCTCGCGTGTATGCTTGCGCTTTCAGCAGACTGAGTTGAGATGCCATAATTACCGATAAGGGGATATGTCATTACAATGATCTGTTCGGCGTAGGAGGGGTCAGTAAGAATCTCCTGATATCCTGTCATGCTAGTGTTAAAGACAACTTCCCCTAACGCCTGTTCCCAAGCACCAATTGTATGACCGCGGAATGATTTACCGTCCTCTAACATGAGGAAACCTTCACTTTGTTGCATAAATATACCCCCTAAGTTATAATAATACCTCCCTGCCAGGCGGCAAGGAGGCTGCACAAGACTATGTACAACGCACCAGCCCACCCTTGTCGATCTCTCTGGATCAAGCTTAAAGGGCAGTTCAGTGATATACTTAGAGAATCATAAGGCAAGAGGAGTAGATTGTCAAGAGGATATTTTATGCAAGACAGGCTGTATAGAAGATGAATACTCACTCATCGCAGAACTCGGTTATGACTGTGTGAGATAATGGGCAAGATATATTGTGTCATCACTTTTGTACGACTGGAGGTTCATTTCAGCTTGGAGAACATCACACACGGCTTAGTGGGATTTGCTCTTGCCGGCATCGCCCTAGGTAATCCAGAAATTATAACCACGGCCGAGCGCGCTACGATAGTTGCGACAACTGCTGCAGCGTCGCAGCTTCCTGATTTAGATATTGTCTACCTAGCGTTCGGCAAGTGGGCTTACTTAGAACAGCATCGTGGATGGTCGCACTCCATTCCTGCCCAGGTGGGCAGTGCAATAGTGCTAGCAGCAATAGCAAGGTTCGTTTCTGGTTTACCCTATAGCTTTTTGCTGTTTTACGCGCTTTTAGGTGTAGGTCTCCACATTCTACTCGACTTTTCTAACTCCTTCGGTACCCAAGCTCTCATACCTTGGTCGAAGTGGCGCGTAGCATGGGACCTCGCGCCCACATTTGACCCTGTAATGGCAGCGATACTGGGGTTAGGGTGGCTAGCCTGGGTCAGTGGTCGGTACCCATCGCGCCCCGCCGGGCTTCTTGCGTTGCTGGGAGTGGGTGTGTGGCTATTAGTAAGGGTGGGTCTTCATCTGTGGGCTGCTAGAGTGGTTCGCTATCACACCAAGGAGCTAAAAAGCGTTATACCCACGATTAAGCCCTGGACTTGGCGGTATGTGGCAAACTTACCCCACGGACTTGTCGTTCAGGGGGAAGTAAACCTTATCACAAGAAAAGTAGTAGAGCTAGGGCGGCTCAAAGCTGACACAGAGGAACCATGGATTAAGCTACTGCGAAACAACAAAGAGGGGCAGATATTCTTAAACCATAGCAGGCACCCCCACGTTGAGCTCCTGCAGGAGACAAGGGAAGGTAGTTCTGTCATCAGAGTGACTGACCTCGCGGCACAGAAGTCCGCAGCTGAAATAGAAATAACGGGCACCCCTAAATAGGGTGCCCTTCTGATTAGAGGGTTAAATGCGCTAAGTAATTTTCTTGTGATACTTGAGCTTCTTGTCTTTGCGCGTACCGTGCTGATGTACGGACCTTAACTGAGCCTTCTGGGACTTTGCTTCGCGCGGGTGTGTCAAGTGTAACGTCTCGTTGAGTTCAGCAGCGATTTCCTCGTTCATGAATTTACGTTTGTTCGAGATTTTGGTGGGCTTATCCACAGTACACCTCCTCTCCTCGCTAAAATTAAATTGTTTCAAAGATTCAGTTTAGGGCAGGATATTCACGAGCAATAGCAAATACATATACTATTAAGAGATTCTAACTCATAGATGTCCACCAGCTTCCAGCCACTTTTCGCCTCACTTTTCAAGCGGTCCCTTTGCGAGGTAAAATTCACCTCGCTCGGTATAACAGTCGCTCTAACATCCAATTCAGGGTGGGGAGGTGAATCTGATTAGCGTCCAAATCTTGCAACAGCCGGTTGACATGTCTAAGGGTCCGCAGTTTCAGTTCAACACCAACCGCGAACTCTCCGAGAATTTTGGTGGCAAGACGGTACAGACTATTGAAGTGTGTGAAGTTGCTTCGCCTGACTTGTCGCCGGTGGCACTGCGTATGCGCATCCACTTTACTGACGGTTCCTACCTAGAGGTAGATCGCAAGAGCACAGAGCTTACTGCTGTGAAACGTAAAGTGTTACATCTTAATCTAGTATGGCAAACTATCCAATAGGTATACTAAAAGCGGCCCCTTTGGGGGTCGCCTTTATTTTCTAGGATGAATTTTTTTGTTAGTGGAACGATGGAATAAGACAGGATTTACCCACTATATAACGAAATTAAGAAGGACAAACACACTTAGGGGGTTTAACCTTTGCTGATACTGGCCCTTTCCCTCGCTCCTGTAGTTGCCCTATTCTCGTATTTTTATGTTCGCGACAAATACGAAAAAGAGCCGAAGCTGCTTTTGCTAAAGGTCTTTACCTGGGGGTCGTTGAGCGTTATTCCGGCAATTATACTTGGTCTGGCACTGCATCGGCTACTGGTGGTCTGGGCTGAGCCAGGCAGCCCGTTGTTTATCTTCATCGAGAATTTCATTGTCATAGCTTTGGTCGAAGAACTTGTCAAGTTTTTAGTGTTGATGTATATCGCATACCGCCATCCCGCTTTTAATGAGCCCTACGACGGCATGATGTACGCCATTACCGCATCACTTGGTTTCGCCGCTTTGGAGAATATCCTGTATGTTACTCGTGGTGGGTTGCCTGTAGCCGTGGCTCGTATGTTGCTTGCGGTGCCAGCCCATGCGTTATTTGGCGCATTTATGGGGTATTACGCTGGTCGGGCCAAGTTCTCTACGAGTCGTGAGACCTACTACCTAATTTACGCTCTGCTCATACCTACCCTGCTTCATGGCACCTATGACATCCTGTTGTCTATGCGCAGACCGGAGTACGCCCTCTTGGTAGTACCCCTCTCACTCTTTATGTGGTGGAGAGCCCTCAAACAGGTGCGTATCGCCCACTCTAGATCCCCTTTTAGACCGAACCTAGAACCAGAAAAATAGCAGTTGTAGCAGGACTTAATAGCACCTTTCTCGAATATACAGGCTTTGTGAGAAATATCCGAGGAGGTGCTTTTGTGCGTCTTACCACAGAGTCTAGTCGCTGTTCAGGCTGCAAGGTATGCCTAACTATCTGCGCTCTGAGCCATTTCCAAGAAAATAACCCCAAAAAAGGAGCTTTGAAGGTTGAGGGTAAGTTTCCAGTCCCTGGTGTTTTTGAGGTCACTGTATGTAACCAATGTGGAGCCTGTGCTGATGTCTGCCCAGTTGATGCCATTACTGAAAAGGATGGAGTATACATTCTTGACCGCGAGACTTGCATCGGCTGCATGGCCTGCGTCTCTGCCTGCCCACTGAACGTAATGATTGTACACCCCGCCGAGACCGCCCCAATTAAGTGCGACAATTGCGGAGATTGCGTACGCTACTGTCCGCGCGAGGCCATACTTGATGCAGACGGCATCGTCAAGAGAATTGGAAGATAGGAGGTCTTTATATGAACGGTTACGCAGGCAATATACTCCGTGTTAATCTAACAAACAGGACACACAGCATCACACCGCTTCCTCAGGACCTTGCTGATAATTTCCTTGGCGGTCGCGGTTTTGTAGCTAAGCTAATGTGGGATGAGATCCCGCCAGGAGCTGACCCATTTGGCCCAGAAAACAAGGTGATAATATCTCCTGGCCCTCTTACCGGTGTCTTTTTACCCGGTGCAGGTAAGCTCGAATTTGGAGCAAAGTCTCCAGCTACTGGCGGGTATGGGGATTCTAACGTAGGCGGCCATATCTCTCCTGAAATTAAGTACGCCGGCTTCGATGCCATTATTATCGAAGGGATCGCCGACGAGCCAGTCTATCTGTTTATAGATGACTTTAATATTGAAATTCGTCCTGCAGCAGAACTGTGGGGTAAGGGTGCTCTAGAGTCCGAAACTCTGCTCAAGCAGGACTTAGGTGATGAGTTCCAAATTGCTACCATCGGCCCCGCCGGTGAAAACAAGGTTCTATTTGCTTGTATTAGCCACGACTTCGGAAGGCAAGCTGGACGCACTGGCATTGGTGCCGTTATGGGCTCTAAGAATCTTAAAGCTATTGCCGTACATGGAACTAAGACTATACAGTTAGCCGACCCGGTTGCTACTTTGGAGAAGGGCAAAGAGATGTTCGCAGCCTGCTTTGAGAAGCCCGGTTTCGAAGAATGGACCCCACAGGGCACGGCCGGTGTTACGGACTGGGTCAATGAAATAGGCGCGTTCCCTACACGCAATTTCCAAACAGGGTATTTCCCTAAGCACAAGGACATTAACGGCGAAGCGCTAATGAGAAAGATTAAGGTGACGGATAAGGCTTGTTATTCTTGTCCAATACCTTGCGGCAAGTACTCCCGCGTCAAGAAGGCCGAGTATGACATTCATGTAGAAGGTCCTGAATACGAGACTATCGCCCTAATCGGCGGAAACACCGAAATAGACAACATTGAGGACTGTGCTTACGCCAACTATATTCTTGACGAGCTCGGCCTTGATTCAATCTCCGGTGGTAACGTGGTCGGTTTCGCCATGGAGTGTTTTGAAAAAGGTATTATCAAGAGTGAAGACATTAGCGGGCGCTCGCTTAAGTTTGGCAGTGTCGAGGACTTCGTATGGTTATCGCAAGAGATCGCTTACCGTCGTGGAATTGGTAGTGTTCTAGCTGATGGAGTAAGAGAAGCAGCTAAGGTCTTTGGGCAGGGCTCCGAGAAGTTTGCCATACACGTCAAAGGCGTAGAGTGGTCTGGCTACGAAGCTCGCTATGCTCCGGCAATGATGCTTTCTTATATGACCGCCGATGTTGGCGCACACCATAACCGTTCTTGGGCGATTACCTTCGATGTAGCGACCGGTCGTGACAAACTCGAAGGCAAGGCACAACGTGTTATTGAGTTACAGCATATTCGTCCCTTATTCGACATGCTTTGCTTATGTCGCTTACAGTGGGTCGAGCTAGGATTCGAGCTCGACTGGTATCCACAGATCTTTAAAGCGGTTACAGGCAAGGAACTTACCTGGGATGATCTATTAGCCTTTTCAGAGCGAGTGTGGAACCTCACCCGTTCCTACAGCTTGCGCGAAATCGAAGGATTTGGGCGCAGTTTCGATTATCCTCCGGCACGATTCATGGAAGAGCCGATTCCTGATGGCCCGACAGCAGGTAAATACATGCCTAAAGAAGTTATTGATCGCCTCCTCGATGAGTACTACAAACTGCGTGGCTGGGATAACAACGGCATCCCCTCAGCAGCTCAGCTCAAGAAGGTGGGCCTAGGGTTTGTCGAGTCTACCATCGCTCCACTGCGGAAGTAATGGAACCTATTAAGGTCAGCGTCCGCGGACACGTGATCAAGTATTTTCCGGGCGAGCAGGAGCGGTTCGAGTTCGTAAGTGAGGGCCCTATTAGCATCCTAGACATGCTTAAAGCGCTCAGTGTCGATCCACTGCTCATTATGATGGTCAATGTAAACGGAGTAAAACAACCTAAAACCGCCATGTTGCAGCCCGGGGATGATGTCCTTCTTTTCAGCCCCCCGGCTGGAGGTTAAGAACAACGCGCCCGCAAGGGCGCGTTGTTCTATGGTGCGGGGGGGCACCCCTTGTAGCGGAGGACCTCCCCGAGTCGGTGCTTCGAGGCTACATAGGCTCCTTAGGGGAAGTAGCTGGGCTCACACTCAGCCCTCAAAGCTAATCCGCTCTCAACATATCCCGCATATGCTTGTATTGTGTTGTGTAGAGCGCGTAATACTTACCTTGATGGGCGATAAGTTCATCGTGTGAACCGCGCTCGATAATTCTGCCGTCGTCCACAACCATAATGACGTCTGCGTTGCGGATGGTACTTAATCTGTGGGCGATTACAAATGAGGTTCTGCCCTTAAGCAGCTCACCCAAAGCTTTCTGAATCAATTGTTCAGTCTCGGTATCTATGCTTGAGGTCGCTTCGTCTAGTATCAGTATCCTTGGGTCTGCCACTAGCGCTCGGGTAAAGGCGAGCAACTGCCGCTGGCCCTGAGAGAGGGTTCCGCCGCGCTCTTCAGTTTCGGTATCGTAGCCATTAGTTAGCTTTTCAATAAAAGTATGAGCGTTGACCGCTTTGGCTGCCGCCATGACCTCTTCTATTGTGGCTCCTAGGCGCCCGTATTCTATATTCTCAAGAATTGTCCCCGCAAAGATGAAGGGGTCCTGTAATACTACGCCTAGTTGACTGCGGAAGGATTGTAAGGTTGTCGCCTTAAGGTCATAGCCATCCACATATACTGCGCCTGAGGTAGGGTCGTAGAAGCGGGCCACGAGGTTAATTATCGTGCTCTTGCCAGCGCCTGTTGCCCCAACTAAGGCTACGGTTTGCCCTGGTGCCACGTCAAAGGTAATGTTCTTAAGCACCTGTTGACCTTCCTGGTACCCAAAGGATACATCCTTAAACGATATTGCTCCCATAATCTCAGGGATATCTACAGCATCAGATGAATCTTGAACACGAGGCTCTGTATCTAGGAACCCAAAGACGCGCTCTGCGCCGGCCATAGAACTAAGCATCTGGCTATACACGCGGCTAATAGCACTAAGCGGCTGCCAAAAACGGTTGAGGTAGTTGATAAAGGCCCATAACGTCCCAATCGTTAAGGCGCCCGCCATGTACTCCCTGGCGCCATACCAAATTACCAAGCACATACCGAGTGCCCCGACGTTTTCGATAACTGGCCAAAAGAGAATCTCCACGCGGATAACCTTAAGCCAGGCCTTAACCTTGTTTTCCAAAATACCTTCAAACTTCTTGGTGTTAGTCTCTTGCCGTGAGAAAGCTTGAATTACTTGAATGCCAGTGATACTCTCGTTTAAGTGAGCGTTGACCTTAGAGGACTCTTCGCGTACTGCCGCCCAGCCACTTGCGAAAAAGGGGTGGACCCTCGCCATAAAATAGCCCAAGAAAGGCAGCAGGCCAATACAGAATAGCGATAGCTTCCAGTGCATCGATAACAGTATCACGACGATGCCTACTAGGTTAAGCACCTGAGTTATGATCGTAACTACGCCATTGTTGATGAACTGGCTCATAGTATTTACGTCTGACGTAACACGCGCCATGATCTTGCCTACCGGTCGGCCATCGTAAAAATCAAAGGAAAGATTTTGAATATGGGCGAAGAGATTTTGTC
This sequence comes from Bacillota bacterium, assembly GCA_009773495.1. Lineage (GTDB taxonomy): Bacteria > Bacillota > UBA994 > UBA994 > UBA994 > WSXW01. The sequence continues at coordinate 50,978 of WSXW01000005.1, read as the reverse complement.
TTAGGTCATAAAGTACATGCTGCCCTGTCCAGTTGAGAATTTGTGCTTGGTATCTCGCGAACACCCATATTGCGAGCCTCAGGGCCAAGAATATGGCGATGAGATTATTAATAGCCCCCAAGTTCTTCTCAGCTATGGCCTTATCCACAATCACCTTAATCAGTATTGGTTCGGCCAAGTTGCCGGCAGTAACTGCAATCATTAGTAGACACACAAGTGTGGCCTTTAGTGAGTATGGGCGCAGGTACCCTAACATGCGGGAAAAGTGGTCTTTGTTAAACTCCCGCGTCTGCGCCTCTTTCTGCTCGTCTAAGTCATATACGTTGGCCATATTAACCCACCTCCCGCGAGTCAGTCGCCGCTGGGGCAGTTTCGTCATTATGATGTTGGCTCAGGTACATCTTGCGAAAATACCCGTGCTGCTCAACTAACTCACGCGGCTTGCCTTGCTCCACTACTTCACCGTGCTCAAGTACGATAACGTAGTCTGCCTGCTCTATAGTAGAGAGTCGTTTGGCGATAATCACAGAAGTACGACCCTGCATTACATCGCTTAAACCCTCTTGAATCAAATATTCGGTATGCGTATCCACGCTAGCGGTAGCCTCATCCAAAACCAGAATCCGAGGATTCATTAAGAGTGCTCGCGCTAAGGCTACGCGTTGCTTCTGCCCACCCGAGAGACCTACGCCCCGTTCTCCGATAGGAGTATCATAACCCCGCGGCAATTGAGCCACGAACTCATGAGCTTGAGCCAGACGGGCAGCCCGTTCAATTTCTCCCCTCGTAGCATCGGGTCTCCCATAGGCGATATTCTCGGCGATGGTAGCAGAGAAAAGCACTGTATCCTGCAACACAATACCTATCTGCCTCCGCAAGCTCTCTAAGGTATAAGAACGTATATTTACACCGTCAATTAAGACTTCTCCCTGTTGCGGATCAAAGAAGCGGGGGATGAGGCCCACGAGAGTGCTCTTGCCGCTGCCCGTTCCGCCGATAATAGCCAGCACTTGCCCAGCTTCCACCGTAAAGCTGACGGCCTTAAGCACTTCATTGTCACCATCGCTAAATTGAAAGGTTACGTCCTTAAACTCTAGCGTGCCAGCAAATTCGGGAGCAGTTGTAGAACTAGGTGCATCGATTATTGCCGAGGGTGTGTCTAGGATTTCGAACAGTCTGGGCGTTGCTGCTAATGCTTGCTCCATTAGATTAAGCAACATACCTAGCATACGGGTCGGCCAGACCAAGTTAAAGATATACCCCTGAAAAGCAATGAGGGTGCCTAGGCTAATTCTATCGCCTGCCACTTGTCCGCCACCATACCACAGCAGCGATATGATGGCTAAGCTGGAGAGAAATTCTATAAACGGCTGGGTGTTGCTCTCTACCTTAATGCGCTCCAGGTTAACGCCGAGGAAGCCTTTATTGCGGGCGCCAAATTTACCTACCTCGTAAGATTCGCGGGCGAACGCTTTGACAGTACGCACACCAGAAACGTTCTCCTGAAGCACGGTGGTAAGCTTGGACATCTCCTCGCGGACTCTCGTCCAGATGGGTCGGATACGCTTATCAAAGCGGACTACGACAAAAGCCAATAGGGGGAACACCGCCACAGCAGCGACGGTAAACTGCCAGTTTAGCCACAGCATAACACCAATAGTAACTAGGACTGTGAGGGCGTTGCTGACAAGTAGGATAGCACCCCAGCCCATAAATTCATTAAGGCTGCTCACGTCTTCTGTGACACGGGACATAATATCGCCTGTTTTTTGCTTGCGGAAGTACTCTAGGTGCATGCGCTGGAGATGGTTATGCAGGTCAAGCTGCAAGTCTCTGGCCATGCGCTGGCCCAGGAGCTCAAACGAGTACCACTGCCCGTAATTGCTTACTCCCAGCAGTAAGTTGACTAAAATGTAGCTAGCGACGAGCCAAGCCACGCTGTCTAACGCACCAGACGGTAAGGCTATATCTACCACTGTACGCAGGATGAGCGGTGGCAACAGTCCGAGCACCAAGATACTAAGCATGCTGATAAACGTGGTTATCACTAATCGGCAATGAGGAATAACATATAAGAATAACCTCTTGAAGACTTTCACGCAACTCACCACCTACATTTCTTAATGACTCGCAAGGCAGCTAAACCCATAGTATAGATTACAGGTAAATGCCATCCAAAACAAGGGAAGAGTTTTGTTCTTAACAAAACTCTTGCGGGAGGCGGCGCCTATGCGGCATTGACCCAGACTGAGAATTATCGCCTCCGGCATGAAACAATGAGCACTATCTCCACGTATTAGACCTATAAGTCACGAATGGAGGCGGTCGTATGTTACTTGCACTACTTGTAATGTTACTCGGGCTACTTAACCTGCGTTTTGATCTTTTACGCAATAGTCCCAAGCGGTGGGTCAAGGGGCAAATATGGTACCTAGCCGTTGGGGGTCCGCTTTGCTTCTTATGGGTTTACTTAGCGTTGCCAGCGTTAATCCCTTGGGTGGGCTATACAGTGGTTCTCCTTCCCTTAGGGGCTAACGCCCTAGTTACTCTTATCAGCCGATCTATCGATGCCGAAAAGGGGAACAGGGCACAGTCCTTTGGTGGGCTCCCGCTCTTCATCCTAACAGCCTCTCTATTGATCAGTTTCTACCTCAACGTGTTGGTAGTACCAATACGTGCCCAAGCCCTAAGAGATGTGCCCGTGGTGAGGGAGTCCATGGAACCTGTGCCTATGATGAACATCGAGCATATCAGGCTCGTTTCCATAGAAAATGCACTCTGGAAGGCGCAGAAAGTCATCGGCAACATGGGGTCGGGGTTTGAGGTCGGCAACCTTACCATCCAAATGGTGGACGGCAAGCTCTACTGGGTCGCTCCCCTAGAGTTTCGCGGCTTCTTTAAGTGGCTCAGCTTCAAGGAATCACCGGGGTTCATCATCATTGATGCCGAAGACCCTGATGCTGCCGCTGAGTTTATCGCCGCGCCCATAACCTATATCCCTAGCGCTTTTTTTTCAAAGGACTTATCGCGCCATGTCTACAACTCTTATAGCGACGTACTGCTTTTGGAGGCTAGCTTTGAGGTAGACGATGACATGAAGCCTTGGTTCGTCATGAGTCTGGGAGAACCGACAGTCGGTAAGACCGGCGTAGTTGTTACCGGCGCGGTGGTGATTAACCCCGTAAATGGAGAAATGGAGCATTACGACCTTGGCAGCATCCCGGCTTGGGTAGACCAAGTGATTCCAGAATATGTGGCAGAGAAGCACAACGCTTGGTTCGGACGCTACGTACATGGCTTCTGGAATTCTATCTTCTCGCAGCGCGACGTCCATGTCCCTACCAAGTGGGACGGTCGCATTGACGTCTTTGGCGTAATTGGCCCAGATGACAAATTCTACTGGTTTACCGGGCACACCTCACCTTCTAACAAGGACGACTCGTTAATGGGTTATACCATGACTGACGGTCGTACAGGGGAGATCGTCTATTATAAGAACGCCACGGGTGTATTTAATGAGTCGGCGGCCGTGGCCTCAGTGAACGCCGCTGTCTCCAATTTCGCGGGGTGGCATGGCGCTCAACCCTTGCTCTACAATCTCTACGGTTCGGAGTCCTACGTGGTTCCAGTCCTTTCCGAGAATTACAAGCTACAAGCCATCGGGATAGTAAACGCCCGCACCGGTCATACCGTAGTCAAACCAACTAAAGTAGAGGCCATGATGGCCTATAGACAATATCTCGGGCAAGGTCTAGGTGATGTTATGCCGACCTACATTGGCGGGCTTGACACTCTAGAAGGGACGGTTACCCGCGTAGGCTCAGCCACAATGGGGGGTAATACGCTCTTCTATTTCCACATTTCTGGTTCAGAGCGCATCTTTACGGCGACCTCTACCATCAGCGCCGAGGTTGCCCTGACCAATGTAGGCGACCGCGTAGCTGTGTCGTACCTAAACACTGCCGAGGCGGTAGTACCCTTGGCGGTATTTGATAATCTGGAGTTAGGCTCTCGCTAGTACACCAAAACAAAGGCGCCTGAAGTGGGCGCCTTTGCTTTAATCAGCAGGATTTTGGATAAGAATATAGAATGGATTATGTAAGTCTAGCGAGGGGGAATTAGTGTGAAAAAGAAAGACTGGATGTGGGGGCTTTTTGGTGTTTTTTCGGGCATTGCCATGAATATAATAGCTAATTCTATGAGTCCCGACATGATCAAGGGGTTAATATTAGGGCTTATTTTTGGTGCCATAGGCGGCCTCTTCGTATCCGATAAGTTTTTCAAAGAGAAGCAATGCGAGGATGCTAAGGAAGAGAACGATAGTGAAGTCAAGTAAGGAGTTGTAATAATGGACCTAACAGCACTATTTAAAGTAGGTTATGGCATGTACATTGTCTCATCCCAGTATGGCGGCAAGTTAAACGGACAAATCGCTAATACCATGTTTCAGGTTACGGCTGAGCCCCCTACAATTGCTATAAGCGTTAATAAGCAAAACCTAACCCACGAACTTGTATCTAACAGCCGTGTCTTTAGCGTGGCAATTTTGTCCGAGGAGACCCCCATGACTTATATCGGTCAGTTTGGGTTTAAATGCGGTAGAGATATAGATAAATTTGCGGGCATCGAATTTAAATTGGGGGGTACAGGTTCACCTGTGCCGCTAGAACATGCCTTGGCAGCGCTAGAGGCAGAGGTAATAGCAGAGTTAGACTGTGGGACTCATACCTTGTTTCTTGGCAAGCTAGTAAATGCCGAGGTCTTAGCGCAAGGCAGGCCTATGACGTATGCGTACTACCACGAAATAAAACGTGGCAAGTCACCAAAGACTGCACCTACATACATCAAACCAGAACCTAAGGTGGTACACGTCATAGCATAAGTGCGATACATTCGGGTATGTTTATGCTGGAGCTCTAGGACGCAAAGCTACATCTTCATCCAACGCCAAATCTCCTTCGGCGTAGCGTTCTTCCCATACATTAGGATACCTGTCTTAAAGATCTTTCCTGCCAGACGCATCATCAGCCACACCGTAAATATCAGTAGCAGTGCCGGCAGTAAAATGTCTATGACCGTCATTGTTGTACTAAGCGTCAAACGTAATAGCATTACCCCGGGGGTGGTCAAGGGGAAGTAGCTGCCAACTTTGGCAATTACCCCGTTAGGATTGACGATAACAGGCGCGATAAAGAAAATAGGGAGCATCGGGATCATAGTAACCATGCTCTGAAAGTTAGTGGCAGTAGTCATGTCTTCAATCGTTGCACCAAAGCTTACTAAAATGGAAGAATACAGAAGATACCCAGCTAACGCAAAGAATAGGACTATCGGCATTTGGGGGACAAATAAGTAACGCATTACTGGTATCTTAAGTATGCTATAAGCAGCAATTATACCAAAGAACAACCACGATAAGACCTGGAACATGCCCAGAACAAAACAACCCAATATTTTGCCTTGCATCATGCTATAGGGCGAGATCGAAGAGAGCAGAATTTCCGCCATGCGGTCTTTCTTTTCTACAATAGCACTTTGCATGGTCATCATCCCCGTGATGAACACGGCCATAATGATTAATCCGCCAAAAATAGCAGGTATTATCATAACCAATATGTCGCCCTTTTGGGTCATCGAAACAGTATGTGTCACAAAACCCGTCGTGGCAGCGACAATAGCTTCAGAGTCAAAGCCATGGCGTTCCAGCAGACTGCGAAGTAACGTCAGTTCCAGGTTGCGGTTAAAGTCATCAATATTTGGCACTCCGTCGCCACCCATGTTAATGACAACAGTCCGGGTTTCGTAGATATCAGGTGTAAGCACGAGGAAACCTTCGTTACTTTTGCCTAATACCTGGCTCTCGAGGCTAGCGACGTCGCCGTCATATTTTTCTAGCACTACGTTTTGGTTAGCAGTGCTGCTGAGCAAGGTATCGAATACTCCAATTTCATCAATTACGTACAGTCTAATGCTTCTGTCCGTCTCAAACTTTGCTAGTAGAGTCGGTAGAGCTCCAAATACAACCATAATTACAGGCGTGAGCAGGATAGAAATTAAAAAAGACTTATTGCGAAGCATTTTCCTAATTTCCCAGCCTGCCACCTTCAGGCTATCTCTCATCAGTTTCACCCCCAGTAGCTATATGGACAAAGATATCGTGTAGAGAGATGCGGTCTACGTGCATTTCGTCGATAACCGTTATAGGTGGCAATTCTAGGAGCAAATCTTGGATTGACGAGCTAGTTCGGAGGAACAAAGTGGTTCGTGACTTCGCTCTTTCCACCCGGCCCACGCTCTGCAATACAGAAAAGTCTACGTGATCGTTTGTGCCTATTATGTCGCACTTATAATCGGCAAATTGCTCTTTAATCTCGGTAACTCCGCCATAAAGGACTTGCTTACCCTTATGTATGAGGAAAATACGATCGCATAGCTCTTCCACCAAGTTCATTTGGTGGGCCGAAAGAAGTATAGCAGTGCCTTTAGAGGCCAGTGTACGGACTTCTTCTTTAATGATGTTTTGGCTCACTGGGTCTAAGCCAGAGAAAGGCTCATCTAGGATCAACAGCTTAGGCTCATGTACGATAGAAGCAATAAACTGTACCTTTTGTGCCATGCCCTTTGACAATTCCTCTACCGTTGCCCGCTCCAAGCCCTTGAGGTCAAACTTCTCGAGGTACTCCAATGTTCTGGCTTTAGCCTTAGCCACTGGATAGTCTTTAAGGCGAGCTAGGTAGAGGATAGTATCTATCACTGGCACATTCTTGTATAGACCACGCTCTTCGGGCAAATACCCGATTTGGGCCCGCGGTATGGCCCCAGGTTTAGCGAACTCAAAATGAATGGATCCAGCATCGGGCATTAGGATTCCCATCAGGCAGCGAATCGTCGTTGATTTGCCCGCTCCATTAGGCCCGAGCATGCCAAAAATCTCTCCCTCGTTGATAGCAAAAGAGACATTGTCTACAACACACTGTTTACCAAAACTCTTAGTTACTTTCTCTAACCTAAGCAAATGACGCATACTAACACCTCACAATTATTGCATCTGAACTTACCCCAGGGGTTGATACCATGAGTCACGAGACTACAGAGAGTACTACGTTAGAAATCAAGGGGAGTTTCACTTTAGTGGCAGCAAATCCGAGTGTAGTTGAACCACTACACGATTTACATGAACAGAATCCTTTCAACCGTAGTTGGGGTGCTAATATTCCTCTTCTGGGGGCTACTCGGGACCGATTGGCGCTACCTAATAGGCTTCTTAGTGCTACCGCTGATGCACCTCTTTAGCTATCTCGGCTGGTAAGGGGCGTAACCAACCGTACCCGCGTTGTTGGGGGGTACTGCACAAAAAAAGACCGGGGTTCTAGTGAACTCCGGTCTTTACAGTTGCTCAGGACTTATTAGTTAGGGATTAGGCGCCTTTCTTCACTGTCGGCGCTACGGGAGGTGTGTGCTTATAGAAGAGGAAGGCACCGAGCATGAGGGCGGCTGCCAACAAACCGGCAGGGTAGGAGATGGAAGTGGCTAGACGCAGTCCCTCTGGAGCTTGCAGAATGTAGGTAACGGTCACTGCGGCCATAAAGGTAGCAGGAACTGTAGCGATCCAGTGCAGTTTGCCGTTTACCTTGAGGTAGGCTGCTGCAGCCCAGAGCATGAGCATGGCGAGGGTTTGGTTAGACCATGCAAAGTAACGCCAAATGATAGCGAAGTCGATCTGCGTCAGGTAAATGCCGATGGCGAAAAGCGGCACGGCCACAATGAGGCGATTCTTTAGCGGTACTTGGTTATACCCTAGAGCGTCGGCAATAGTGAGTCGTGCGCTGCGGAAGGCGGTATCACCCGAAGTGATCGGGCAGGCCACTACGCCGAGTACGGCCAGGGCGCCGCCGATGGTGCCTAGCCACGCCATTGAGATTGTGTGCACCACCCCGCCGGGACCACCGGCAGCCGGAGCCAGGGCGGCGGCAAGACCAGCCGTGCCACCAAAAAAGGTCATCCCAGCCGTTGCCCAGATGAGAGCTACAACACCTTCAGCGATCATGGAGCCATAGAAAACCCGGCGACCATATTTTTCGTTGGTGAGGCAACGCGCCATCAACGGAGATTGGGTGGCGTGGAAGCCAGAAATAGCGCCACACGCAATGGTAATGAAGACTAAGGGCCAGAGAGGAAGACTGCGTGGGTGCAGATTCGCCAGCGTCATTTCCGGGACGGGTAGGCCGGAGAAAAGAATGCCGCCGCCTATGCCAACAGCCATAATTAAAAGTGCTGCGCCAAAGATTGGGTATATTTTGCCAATGAGTTGATCGATGGGGAGAATAGTGGCTAAAGCATAATATACTATAATGATAATTAACCACGTATTAAAAACTACTTGGCCGCCTGTTAGCGTCACCAAGAGTCGTGCCGGGCCAGCTACAAATACCGTGCCCACGAGAATTAATAATATGACAGAAAATACCCGCATTACTTGTTTGGCATTGTTGCCAAGGTAGATGCCAACAATTTCTGACACCGAGGCGCCATTGTGGCGTAGTGATATCATGCCGGAAAAGAAATCGTGCGTCGCGCCGGCAAAAATACACCCGAAAACAATCCATAAGAGAGCGACTGGTCCCCACAGGGCACCCGCAAGAGCACCAAAAATGGGCCCGAGACCGGCAATGTTTAAAAATTGGATGAGAAAAGACCGCCACCAAGAAAGGGGCACATAGTCGATGCCGTCTGGATTGGCACATGCCGGTGTCACGCGATTCTCATCAATTCCGAATACCTTTTCTACAAAAGCACCCCAAATGATGTACCCGCCGACGAGCAGCGCCAGCGCTACCAGAAAAGTAATCAAAGTAATCCCTCCATTCCTATATTTGCATTAAGTGTATAATGGCAAGGCGGTGCTAAGACAAGTTGCTGTCTGAATAGTCGAAAAACACCGCTGAATGGTCAGAATCCGTGCTTAAACGTCCAGAGGCCTACTCGGGAACGAAAGTCTTTTGCATGCTTGCGGCTTACTGGCACCTCTAAAGGAATGCCTTCGATTTTAAGCACGTAACTCCCGCTAAACCAAGGTGATATCTCGAGTATCTTATCTAGATTGACGACGTAGCTGCGGTGAGTGCGATAGAAGTTGTGGCCCTGCAGTCGCTCTTCGAGCTCCTGGAGAGACAGATCGCACTTGTGCACTGCGCCTTTGGCTGATACCAACACATCGCGCCCGTTGGTGTAAGCCACGGCAACATCGTCGTAGGGAATGAGAAGCACTTTTTCATCCGCTCTCACCGGAAGCCTCTCTAGGGGTGTTCGAAGCGCTTGAGGGCGGTTTTTTGCTATGGCTAGGCGAGCTTTGTAAGCAGCCTTGTGCACCCGCGGCAGGTGATAAGGTTTTAGTATATAGTCTAAAGCACACAACTCAAAAGCCTCGACAGCATAGTGGTGGTAGGCCGTAGCAAATATGACCTGCGGAGGATCGGGTAGTTGGGCTATCTCTGTGCATAAATCTAGGCCGGTGCGCTGCGGCATCTCTATGTCAAGAAAAACAAGTTCTGGATGATGCGCTAAAATTGCGGCCAAGCCAGCGGAGGCGTTTTCTGCTTCGTCAACTATGTCAAGCCACGGCAGCTTACGCAAAAGAAAGCATAATTCTTGTCGTGCAGGTTCTTCATCGTCAATGATGATTGCCCTGATCTTCAGTTAGGCCACCCCCCGCGGGATGCGCACGGTACAAACTGTGCCGTGACCAAGCTGGGAAGAGATAGATAAGCCAAATTCTGGACCATAGAGGCTGCGCAGCCGCTTATCTACATTTTTGAGACCGATACCGTTGCCACTAGCGACGGTGTTATTGACCTCAAAACCAACCCCGGAGTCGCTGATAGTCACGGTGTGCCCGTGGGCGTCACTTATAGCCGCAATGCGCAGCTCACCCCCCTTGGCTTGAGGCAAAATGCCATGCCGTACGGCGTTTTCGACTAATGGCTGCAAAATTAATGGCGGTAAAGGAAAATCTTCGGCGTGCAGATCATAGAGAACTTCTAATTTATGACCGAAGCGGGCTTTCTCAATCTCCAAATAGGCCTCCACATGTTGCAACTCTTTGCTTAAGGATACGATGTCGGGATTCTGAACAAAGCTGATACGCATAAAGTCCGCTAGATGGAGCAATAGGCGCCGCGCTGTCTCAGGCTGGGTGCGACAAAAAGAAACCACTGTGTTAAGGGCGTTAAAGAGGAAATGGGGGTTTATTTGCGCCTGCAACGCCCTCAGTTCTGCTTTGGCCAAGAATTTCTCCTGCAGATCTTTCTCCGCTAACTCCAACTGTGCGGAGAACAAGCTGGCCAGCCCTTCAGCTAGCCGTCTTTCAACAGCGGTGATGGAGTGACTCTTGGTTCTATAGAGTTTGAGCGTGCCCATAACCTTATCCCCGGCGTATAAGGGAACAATAATGGCGGCCTGTAGCGGGCAACCTAGATGATTACAGGCTATGTCTTGTGCCGTTTGCGCCTCTCCGGGGTTACCCGATTCGAGGACGGACATAGTTAAGCGCGTCTGAATGTCAAAACCCGGCAGATGATGGTCCGAGCCCTTGCCTACATGCGCAATAATCTTGTCAGACAATGTCATGGCTACGGCATCCACCCGGGCCTCCTCAAAAATAATCTTACAGGCTTGTGCTGCTGTATCCTTGTTATAGCCTTGCCTAAGGATGGGTAGCGTCTTTTGGGCGATTTTCAGCGCTAGTTCCGACTGATAGGCGGCTTCTTGTTCGCGACTCTTAGAAATAGTCTCGTGAATTAAGACGAACACGGCTACACCCACGGAATTGAGAAGAATCATCGGCAGACCAATTTTCTCCACTAAGGAGACCGCAGCCACGAATGGACGGGCCAAAATCACAATGATCAGCATCTGTAGCCCCTCGGCGATGACCGTAGCCCCAAAACCCACCGCCCAGCGCGAGCGAGCTTTGAGAAAAACGGGATGCATGAGCGCGCCAACAACCCCGCCTAGTGCTGTCGACAAACCACAGGCAAAGGCGGTAAATCCTCCAATGTCAATGGCGTAACGGTGTATCCCTGCGATTAGTCCCGCCCCAATGCCCACCGCCGGACCGCCCAGGAGGCCTGCCGCTACCACGGCCACAGCCCGGGAATTAGCAATAGCTCCTTCCACTGGAAAACCATGATAAGTGCCAAGAATGCCGAACAGGCCAAAAGCTAGGGCGAGAAATACTCTCCCCCATTTGCTTTGGGACTCTCCGTACATCGTCCTTTGAAAGATCGCCGTGTTTGATAATAGGAAAACAATAATACACATTAGAGACAGGCTGTTTATGAGCCCCATGATAATCTTCACATGTACGTCAGACAACCCAACACCTCCTCTCTGCTTATTACCGCCCTAAACCACGCGCAATGGCTAGATTGATGGCTAGCCTGGATACCTCCATATTGAAATTATAATCTAATAATAAGTGCAATGGCAGGGTTAATTATGGTGGTCCTACTATTAATTTTAGAATTAAAGCGTGGAGTATTTCTGGCCTACCCTCTATCGCACCCAATCAAAAGGAAATTCACTCTCAGTATCGAATACTAAGAGTGAATTTCTATTTCATCATAAATAAGCAGGGGGATTGCAATTGGAGCACCGCAAAATCCAGGAAGTTGAAACTAACTACCTACAGGACATCACAGAGCTTAAACAGGTAGAAGCGACCCTCCGTCAAACCGAACGAACGCTTACTACGCTCATCAGCAACCTCCCGGGATTTGTGTATCGCTGTGCGAACGACTCCCATTGGACTATGAGCTATATTAGCGAAGGCTGCCAGCCAATCACAGGCTTCGCACCCAATGATTTTATCGACAATAAACGATTGTCATTCAACGACATTATCCATCCTGATTACCAAATGTGGGTTTTTTGGCAAGAAGCTATCACCACGAAGCATCCTTTCGAGCAAGAGTACCCCATTATTACAGCTAGTGGAGAGACACGCTGGGTATGGGAACGGGGCCGAGGTATCTTCGATGACAACGGCGAGCTCCTTTATCTCGAAGGGTTTATTACAGATATTACTAAACGTAAAGAGGCCGAAATTCGGCTCGCAGCAAGCGAAGATCAATATCGACGTCTATTCGAACTCTCGCCCGTGGCAATAATCGTTGAGGACTTGTCGGGAACAATTCTGCAAGTCAATAGTTCTTACTGTCAAGGCTCAGGTTACAATAAGGAGGAGTTAGTTGGGCAAAATGTGCGCATGTTTGTGCCACCAGAGAATCTTCCTTTCGTAGATTTACATATCGCCGCACTGCAAGCAGGTGCGACCATTGAGCACGAAGTGCAGTCTCTACACAAAGGGGGAGAGATACGCATAAAAATGCTGCGGGAGAGAGCAATTCCGCTATACAATGGCGAACAGGGCATACTCTCGCTGGCCACGGACATAACGGACATGAAACTAGTACAAGAATCTCTGTTGCGCAGTGAAAAGAAGTATCGCTCCCTCGTGGAACATCTGCTCGAGGGAATGATTATCGTCACTTTGTCGGGTGAGGTGCTACTGTGGAATCCCGCAGCACTGAAAATATATGGTATAGACCCATCTGACATTGCCAGCCTCCATTCGGCCACTGCGTTTGATTTTATCCATCCTACCTTTGTAGATAAGGTTCGAGAGGATATGGCACTAATAACAAAAGGGCAAGATCTGACTAACCAATTTCAGTTTCTGCGCCGGAACGGTCAGGTAGGTTGGCTGGAAGCCCACTCTACCAGAATCGACTATGAAGGTTCATCTGCAGCTATCCTTGTACTGATGCGGGACATCACGGAGCTCAAACAAGAGCAAGCGCTAAAGGAATTCCTTAGTTGGCATGATGCCTTAACTAATGTTTACAATAGACGATACTTCGAGAAAGTGATAAGTGAAAATGCCTTTCCCGCACCAAGCATTATTGTGGCTGACTTAGATGGGCTCAAGCTTATTAACGACACTCTAGGTCACAGCTCCGGTGATAGTCTTCTTAGAGTGATTGCCAATATATTGCATCAATGCGCGCCAGGCAATGCTGTGGTTGCACGAATTGGCGGGGATGAGTTTGTAATAATTACGCCTTACTCGAGCCAAAAGAACGTGGAAGAACTTGTTCGTACTATTCGAGGTCGACAAGATGATTACAACTCTGATCACCCCGAACTACCTTTAAGTCTATCGCTTGGATATGCGGTCGCGGATAGTGAACCTACAAGTCTTTACGATATCTTTAAGCGAGCAGATAATTTCATGTACCGCCAAAAGCTGTTCCACCGGAAGAGCAGCCGCAGCGCCTTAATCCAAGCTCTCATGGGTGCGCTCGAGACGAAGAACCTAGAGACTCGAGAGCACGTGGAGAGGTTAGGGGAGTTAGCAGCTAGGGTGGCTAGGCATATCGGCTACCCAGAGAGCAAAATTATGGAGTTAGATCTCTTTGCCAAGTTCCACGACATCGGCAAGGTTGGTGTCGCTGACAGCATCCTTAATAAACCCGGACCCTTAACTGCGGAGGAACGAGTGGAGATGGAGCGCCATTCTGAAATCGGCTATCGTATCGCAAGTGCCACCCCAGAACTTAGCCCGATAGCTGATTTAATCTTCAAACATCAGGAATGGTGGAATGGCAAGGGCTATCCTCTAGGGTTCAAGGGCACCGATATACCCATTGAGTGCCGTATCGTAGCCATAGTAGATGCTTATGATGCCATGACAAGTGATCGCCCCTACCGCAAGGCTATGTCCAAAGACCTGGCCCTAGCCGAGTTACGGCGTTGTGCGGGTACGCAATTCGACCCAGCCCTCGTCGCAGCCTTTCTCCAAATCATTTAGCATATAGTGCTATAAGCCTTAAGCATCCTGACTCCCAGTTTGCAGCAACGTGATATATCACTTTGGACTTCTCCGGGCGCATACGCATCCTAAAACATATTCTCTCTCTTACGAATGAATTGCCCCCTTAAAGCCATACTACAACTAGTCCAATACAGGGGGGTGATATTTTTGACAGGACGCGTTGACAAAACCAGTCGACATCTACACGGCGTTAAGTGCGTGGTTGACACCTGCAGGTATTATGGGGAAGGCAACCACTGCAGTGCACAGGAGATAGAGATTCAGGCTCCTCAGGCACGCAGCACAAAGGACACCGACTGCGCAACTTTTGCTCCAAGAGGCTAATCACATAGGCTAACAGACAGGGCTATCTCATTGAGAGATGGCCCTGCTCATTTTGTGTCTCCAAAAAAGGTTTCATCAGTACGGCCTAGAACTTAACCATATAATATAAGCATCAGGAGGTGCAGCTATGCACACAATGGAAATTCACTTAAATGGCAGCAAAGCCAACGCTCACTTTAGGGACCTAGTACTCGAAACAGGGACCGGTTCCCCCAGCCCCTTCGAGTTATTTATTGCCTCGCTCGGTACTTGCGCAGCCTTAACCGCAGCCGGTTACTGCCGCAAGAAGGGACTATCTGCGGAGGGACTCAAAATCAACATTGATGTCGAACGCCACCCCGATACCCGGCTCGCCAGCGAGATCAAAATGGAGTTCGTAATCCCCGCCGGCTTCCCCCAAGAAGAAATAGCCCCGTTAGTAGAATTAGCAGGCGACTGCTTCGTTAAAAAACACCTCTACACAGCCCCGCAGTTCACTACGGCTGTAACCCAACAATTAAGATAGCAGGAGGGCAAGCATGAAGAGAAAGCTAATTTTCACACTAACAGCACTTCTCGTAACGATCGTTTTGAGCGGGTGTACCGCACTTGGCCCAGGAAAAGAAGATGTTACCTTAAGAGTAGCAGCCCTCAGGGGGCCGACTGGTGTAGGTATGGTCAAGATGCTCGAGGAGCAGCCATCGCTCGGGAAAAACGTCACCACTGAATACCAAGTCGCAGAAACACCAGACATAGTAACGGCCCGTGTGCTTAGCCAAGAAATAGACATAGCTGCTCTACCAACAAACGTCGCGGCTAACCTCTATAATAAGGGGGCTGGGTACAAACTCTTGGCGATTAACACTTGGGGCAACCTCTATCTAATTAGCAATCAAGTAGAGATCTCCTCTTGGGACGATCTTGAGGGTAAGACCATTAACTCCATAGGCCTAGGTGCAACTCCAGACCTAGTCTTCCGCTCATTGCTCATCGCTAACGGACTAGACCCAAAAAAGGATGTAACTATGGATTACAGCATGGCTCAGGTAGAGCTGGCCGGTGCACTTAGCGCTGGCAGGGTAGCCCTTGCTGTATTACCAGAACCGCTCGTAACTACCACACTTACTAAGAACGCTAGTCTTAAGATAGTCATGAGTCTCGAAGATGAGTGGAAGAAGATCTACGGTAAAAATATAGCCATCGCCCAGGGGTGCCTAGTGGTCCGAGAGGAATTCGCCAACAGTCACCCTGAGGTGGTGGCAAGCTTCCTCAAGGAGTATCAAGAGTCCCTGGCCTGGATCAACAACAATCTCGAGCAAGCTGGCATCCTTGTCGAAAAGCATAGCCTTGGGATGCCTGCGGCAGTCGCTGCACAGGCCATACCCCGCAGCAACATTCGTTACATGGCAGCCCTAGATGCAAAGTCTCAAGTGGAGGCATACTTAAATGTCTTACTGGCTTTAGCACCTCAGGCTGTGGGAGGTAAACTACCCGATGAAGGATTCTACTACAAGAGATAAATACCTCAGGCCAGCGACGCTCCTCATTTTGCTAGGAGTTTGGCATGTTGCCTCTGCCCTGGTGAATTCTGAGATTTTGTTGCCCTCACCGGCCGCCACCCTCAAGCGGCTGGGCGAACTTGTAGTTACAGAGACATTCTGGCTCGCCGTAATGTCTACTTTGAGAAGAGGGCTAACAGGATTTGCCCTCTCTCTTCTCGTTGGTCTTTTCTGTGGGCTTCTAGCTGGCTTTAACCAGATAGCCAAAGTGCTGATGCAACCCTTCGTGCTTCTGTCTCGCTCCACACCCTTGATGTCGATCATTCTTTTGGCCTTGATCTGGTTCCGCTCAGATCAGGTTCCTGTATTTGTAGCTTTTTTAGTCTGCTTTCCCGTTATCTTTGGCAATGTCTTCGCAGGCGTAAAAAATGTAGATAATAGTCTGCTGGAGATGGCTCGAGTGCATCGAGTGGGCTGGTGGGCCACCATCACTGGTGTTTACCTGCCGTCCATCGCTCCTTACATACTGGCGGGAGCTTCGACAGCCATGGGTCTCGGGCTCAAAGTTGTAGTAGCTGCCGAAGCCCTAAGCCAGCCTAAGTTAGCTATCGGGACCAGAATGCAGGTGGAGCGCATGTATCTTGAG
The DNA here is from genome assembly GCA_009773495.1 of Bacillota bacterium. Lineage (GTDB taxonomy): Bacteria > Bacillota > UBA994 > UBA994 > UBA994 > WSXW01. The sequence goes on along the minus strand of WSXW01000005.1, from coordinate 34,636 downwards.
ACAGCCGGACTCTTTGCCTGGACCATTACCGCTCTGTTTCTAAGCTGGCTCTTAGAGTATGGAATCAGGTGGGTGGAGAAACGTGTGCGGGGGAGTGGTTAGAGCATGACCGTAGCAGTTCAGCGCCTTACCAAGTCCTTCGGCACACTGTCCGTATTCCAGGATTTTAACCTAGAGTTTCCATGCAATCAGATCACCTGTATCCTTGGTCCTTCAGGCGCAGGAAAAACCACCCTGCTTAACATTCTAAGCGGGCTGCTCGTACCCGACTCAGGGCAAGTCCTAGGACTAGATGGAGAGGCGGTTTCTTATCTTTTTCAGGAACCAAGGCTTCTTCCCTGGAAGAGTGTAAGGGGTAACTTCGACTTTGTTCTGGCAACAGCCTACCCCGATATGGAAGAACGCACGGCAGTCGTAGAGGCCTACCTCAAACTGGTGGAACTAGCTGATTTTGCAGAGTATTACCCGGCACAGCTCAGTGGTGGCATGAAGCAGAGAGTCGCCATTGCCAGGGCGTTTGCTTACCCCTCTAAAATACTGCTCATGGACGAGCCCTTTAAGGCCCTCGATATGCAGCTTAAATACTCCCTTATGGCCGACTTTATAGAGCTATGGCAAGAGGACAAGCGCACAGTTGTTTGCGTCACCCACGACCCTGAAGAAGCTCTCTACCTCGGGGATCGAATCTGCGTGTTCTCTAGCCTCCCCGCTAGAGTTCACAAGGAATTTAGCATCGACCTGCCACGTGAGAGCAGAAAGCATCACGACCAGCGTCTCTCGGATATTAGGCTTAAGCTTCTCAACTTACTTCTAGGCGAAACCTCTTAGCCATATAGTAAAAGACTGCTCCCAACTATGGGTGGCAGACTTTTAGTTATCTTTCACTACGTACACGTTTGGCTTATCTAGGTGTAGGGGCACGATATTTCGTGCCCAGTTACTTCATTCCCTATCACCCGCAAACGGCATATCATCGTCATCTAAGTCGATCTCAAAGTCATCAAACAAAAACTCCTCGTGCGATTGATATTCCTTAATCGCCGCTTCTTCCGCTTGCCTTAGCTTACGAGCTTTTCTTCTCTGCGCTAAGCTTGAGCCTTCTTGTACTTTCGCAAATCGTCCATAGTGATTGGTAAGCCCAGCGGATTCTTCCACTTCTTAATCTTTTTAGTCATATCATTATAACCCTTCTGTACTACATATTATCTCCCAGCATGTTGTTGTAGAGAAAAGGAACATCATGTAAACTAAAGTAAAGTAGGAGGTGACTACAGTGCTTGCACGAATTCACACCGTTGAGGAAATAAGAACGGTTGTTGGAAAGATCGCTCAACGATATGGGGTCCAGCGCGTAGTTCTCTTTGGTTCATACGCTAGGGGTAACGCGACAGTAAATAGTGACATTGATCTGCGTATTGATAAAGGTCGCCTGCGCGGATTATTTCAGCTTGCCGGCTTTCAATTAGATCTTCAAGACACGCTTAACGTACGCGTCGATGTCGTTACTACCGAAGGCTTAGACAAGCGGTTCCTACAAAGAATAATGGGTGAGGAAGTAGTGCTCTATGAACAGTCGTGAACGCGATTACGAGTTGCTGCAACGAATAATAGGCTACTGTAATGAGATCGCTGAGGCAAGACAATTCTTTGGAGGTTATGAGGTTTTTGAATCTAATTCAATATACAGAAATGCGGTGGCACTGTGCATACTACAGATTGGGGAGTTGTCAGGCTATCTGTCTGATGATCTAAAAGAGGTTTACAAGGATGTACCTTGGCGAAATATCAAGGATATGAGGAATATGGTGGCCCATAGGTATGGCACCATGAGTACAACTATATTGTGGGAGACTATTACGGAAGACGTACCTGTCCTGAGAAATTACTGCATGGGTATCTTACAGAGTTTCTAGATATATGTGGGGTCCTAGTTGATACGTTAGTGTGACTAGGACCCCCTTGTTGCTACCACCCTATTCCTCAAAGCCCCTAGCCCCTCTATCCGCACTTCTACTTCATCTCCAACCTGGAGCGCCCCAATTCCTGACGGCGTGCCCGTCAAAATAACGTCTCCTGGTTCTAGAGTCATAATCTGCGAGATAAAGCTTACCAAGTACGCAATGGGGAAGATCAGGTCGGAAGTTCGCCCGTCTTGTCTAATCTCACCATTGACATATGTCTGCAGAGATAAATCACTAGCATCTATACCCGTAACAATGCTCGGTCCCAGCGGTAAGAATGTATCAAAGGACTTAGCCCTAGTCCACTGACCATCCTTCCGTTGTAGGTCCCTTGCAGTCATATCATTGGCGATGGTGTATCCAAACACATACTCTAGAGCCGTAGCTTCATCTACCATATGGCACTTTTTACCCATAACTACCGTGAGCTCACCCTCGTAATCGAGCTGGCCGACCATCGGCCAATAGACAATCTCTCCGCTAGGCTCAAGCAGGGTAGTAGCAGGTTTAATGAATAAGACCGGATTCGTCGGCAAAGCCATGCCTATCTCCACGGCATGCTTGCGGTAGTTAAGTCCTACACACACAATCTTAACCGGCTCACAAGGGGTGAGTAGTCGTACCGCATCTAACGAATATACGACATCAGTCACATTGTGTTTGTCAAACAAATCTCCTGCGAGCACATTTATGCTGCTACCACCAATAACACCGTAGTGAACTTTGTCGTTTACTCTAAAACGAACATATTTCTTAGTCATGTATACCAGCTCCTTGTACAGTAATTATATGCTACCACATAGGGGTAGGGAAGAAGGCCGTATTGCTTACTCAGCCCTCATTACTGATATAATATTGTTTGTAGTACTCTAATCTATGTTGTGAGGGGAGTTCTGTAGGTGAACAACATTCTTGACGCCAAAGAAACTATCTACTTGATCCAGCAAAGAGCCTTGAGTGATCCGGGTATCGCCCTGCTTCAAGTTGCTCTGAACATGCCCGGCGGCTTCTCCCTGTACCCCTGGGAGCAGCTCTTTTTAGAGGCCGTAGCTCAGGTAAAAAACTGTCTACAGCATGATGGCATCATTATTCATAGCGAAGAAGTCCTGTATACCGCCGTAGGCCCATACTGCATGTTAGCAGTGAGGGCTGACAGCTTTTTGGTTAAACAGCTCATGGTCAAGTTAGAAGAACAGGCTCCTCACGGTCGGCTCTGGGACCTAGATCTTCTTACCTCGCAAGGCCCCGTCGATCGGGCTACCTTAGGCCGCCCACCACGAGCCTGCCTCGTGTGCCACGAGAGCGCCCATGTCTGCCGCAAGCTGGGCCATCATCTCCCCACAGAAATAATAACAGCAGCGCAGAGAATAGCTACCGAAGTTAGGCGAGGCGCATGCTAGATCTGCAGGCCAGCCGCATAGGGGCCGCTTTTACTGCTGCTTCGTTCTTTGAGGTTTGCATCTATCCCTCTCCCGGCCTCGTTAGCCCGAAGGACAGCGGAGCCCATCAGGACATGAATTTATTCACCTTCGTCATCGGGAGCAGTGCTTTGTCCCCTTACTTTACGGCTTTTGCCAAGCTAGGTTCAGACCAGGCCGATGTTCCTGCTCCTGAGGTGTTTGCGAATATGAGAAAGCTAGGAGTACAGGCTGAGGGGGAGTTGCTCCGAGCAACATCTGGGGTAAATACTCAGCGCGGTCAGCTGTTTATACTGGGACTAGCCGCAGGGATTGCCGGGTTGTGCCTCTCTCGTGGCTGCCCTGTGCCCTCACCGGAGTTTTATGGCCTAGCAAGAGAAGCCTGCCAGGGGTTATCAGCGCAAGAACTCTTCATCCTTAGTGAGGATAAAGCCAAAACCACAGGTGAACGGTTGTATGTTTCCGGTGGCTACACCGGAGTACGGGGTGAAGCAGAAGCGGGGTTCCCCACCGTCGAACACGTCGGCTACCCCGCACTGGTAGATGCTCTAAAGCGAGGGCTTAGCCTCAATGACGCCGCAGTCCACTCGCTAGTCACCATCATGTCCGTCCTAATCGATACTACCGTTTTAGGTCGAAGAGGGGAAGAAGGCCTGGCCATACTCCACGCTACAGTTAGTGAGATTCTGGCCGCAGGCAGTGTCTTTACTAAAGCCGGGCGCGAGCTAATCTTGAGTGCTCATGCTCGATTCTGTGCTGAACGCATCAGCCCAGGTGGATCCGCAGATCTACTGTCCTTAGCCATGGCGTTGCTCTTTTTGGAACAGGGTTTTCCCGGGACGCAAGCGCTGCTAGCCCCCAGTCTATTTGAGAGGTGAGCAATATGTGGCAAAACTACTCAGTCGAAACTGCCTACGATCGGCAAGAGGTTAAAGAGTTTCTGGAGCAGTTTCAGCTTCAATATGATCCCGATAGCGAAGTAACCGTCGTGGTAAGGCAAAACGGAGCTGTTGTCGCCACTGGGTCTCTCCGGGGCAATGTCTTACAATGCTTTGCCGTAGACAAGGAGATGCAGGGAGAAGGTTTCGCCAACAAAGTGGTAGACCATCTAACGCAGATTGCCTTTGCACGAGGTAAAAGCCGGATATTTGTGTTTACGACCCCCGCAAATATCCCTCTGTTCAAGGGCCTGGCCTTTAGGCTCTTAGCCGAGACCCAGTGGGCAGCTCTCCTCGAGAGTGGCTACCCCACAATTAATGAGTACACCAAAGCCCTGGGCCAGCTCAAGCCCCAGTCCCCGGGCACAATTTCTGGCCTGGTTCTCAACTGTAACCCCTTTACGTTGGGCCATCAGTACCTTGTAGGGCAAGCCTCCGCCTGTAGCGACCATGTCTTTCTCCAAGTGGTGGAAGAGGACAGATCAGTGTTTCCCTTTGCCACTCGTATAGATTTAGTCAAAAAGGGTACCGCCCACCTTTCAAATGTAACCGTGCTACCCTCAGGACCTTACGCTGTATCTCTCGCGACCTTCCCTAGTTACTTCAGCGCCGAAGAAACATCCCATGCCCGAGCCGGTGCTAGCATCGATGCCACAATTTATGCCACCTACATCGCAGCTTCCCTAGGCATTAAGCAGCGGCTAGTGGGAACCGAGCCCTATTCCCCAGTCACCGCTATCTATAACGAGACACTGCACCAAGTACTAGGTGAGCACGGCATTATACTAAGAGAAATCTCCCGTAAAGAACAAGACGGCAGGGCCATTTCTGCCTCTCTCGTTCGTAAAGCTCTGCGCGAAGACGACCATGCAATTCTCAAAAGGCTAGTCCCCACTAGTACGCTGGATTTTCTCCTTTCAGATCAGGCTAGGAACATTATCTCCAAGCTAAAGCAAAGCATGGGAAGACACTAGGGGAGATCCATATAGCACACAACAAGGGTAGAGCCGCGGCTCTACCCTTGTTGTGTGCTATATCACTTTGTAAATCAGACCAATAACAAGTCCTTCACATAGACAACCTTGTCGTCACCGTCATCGTAAAAATCCTTAAAAACCGCCTCTTGGGTATAGCCTATCTTCTCATAGAACTGCCTGGTAGCAAGATAGGGTTCCCGAGAAGATGTCTCAACGTAGATTTTCTTGCCACCCCTCTCGTGAATCAGTTTTTCTGTGGCCGCAATCAGTTTCTTACCTATCCCTCCGCCGTGAAACTCGTGGAGGACGACGATCCAGTAGAGGTCATAGCTATGCCTGGTACAGGGGATCGGCCCAAAACAGGTATACCCTATGACTTTTGAGTCATGTTCATACACAACATAATGGTATCCACTTTGCTCCGGTCCTTTAGCCACACTTTCTTTCGCTAACTCGGCTGCAATCGCTACTTCCTCAGCGGAAAAGACCCCAACCGATGCCGTAATTTCCTCTATCGTTCTTTCCTCGCCAGGCACTAAACTAAACCTTAGCTTAATAAGTTGATTCACCCATGGAATCTCCCCTCTATCCGCTAGCTACTGCACTGTAGCCTCAGCTACGATCCTCTTTACCACACTTTGAAAGTCAATTCCGGCCTGAGCGGCTGCGAGCACAAATCCACTGTTTGAGGCAGAAAGACACGGGTTCGCATTTACCTCAAGTACCCAAGGCCTGCCTCGCTCGTCAACTCTAAAGTCTACTCTGGCATATCCTTTCAGACCAAATTGGTGCCAGCACGCTTTGGCGATGGCTTTAATTTCACACAGCAATTGGGCATCACTCTTGGCATAGTCAAAGGAAGGAACCGTGTTCCGGTACTCAAAGCTTTCCTCGTCCCATTTAGCGCGGTAATCGAGTATCTCTGGCATATTGCGAGCTTTGTATCCCGTAAACTTAATTTCGCTTGGCGGAAGCACCTCGGGTTTTCCTCTATTGCCTAGTATCGAGACGTTAAATTCTCGACCGGCAATGTACTGCTCGGCGAAATAGGCCTTACCTGTCTCTTGTTGTCTTTGGGTAACAATATACGAAATATCCTCAGTACTCTTCTGTTCAACTACAGAGTCATGCCCTAGTCCGATAGACCCGTCCTCGAAAGTCGGTTTAATAATGTAGTTCTTGGGGCGTACACACAGCTGACCATTACTCCCCATAGCCCAAGGCGGTGTGGGGATGCCTGCGGCAAGCATCATCTCTTTTGTCGCTATTTTGTTCGTAGTCAGCAGTAGCGACTCTGCAGAGCAGCCGGTATATTCAAAACCGTGCGCTTCAAATAGTGCAGGGGCAAGATAGCTCAGCCTCGCCTCGCCAGAAACGGCTTCTACTAAGTTGAAAAGGAATCTAGGCTTCATTTCCACGATGCTTTGGAGGCTATCGCCTGAATAAAACTCAAAGGGTTGTTCAATAACCGTATAGCCCATCTGTTTCAGCGCGTAGGAGACCGCACTTACTTGATCTAAGACATCTTTTTCATCTGGAGCGGCATTCTTCGCTACCGAGTTATATAAAAGGGGTACTATCTTCTGTGTAACCACCAGCAAAATCATCTCCAATATTTCTTGATGTAATTTAACACACATTCAATTATGCAAGAAAGTGCGGAAGAAATATATAGTAAAAAAAATAGAAGCAAATATTGCCACACTGAGCCTTAATTAATTCTCTTTAGGGATACGCTCCTTGCCTAAGAGATTTTTGACTACATGGCAGTACTGTTCTTCTTTGGTCATGAAAAATCCTTCCCTCACGGAGTCTCCTCAGGAGATTCCGTGAGGGAAGGATGACCAGTTTCTCCTACTACAGCACCACATTCAATCAAAACCCTGACCTAGAATTATCAAGGGTTTGTGGGCGTGTCTGCGCCATCGCTGCAGATGTATACACAACAACCCTGTCAACTCGTAGCTTATTCATGGTTACAACACGAATGATCACATGTCCCACACTTATTTCGTCGCCCTCAACGGGTATACGGCTTAGGGTAAAGGCCACTAAACCGCCTAATGTATCATAGTCAGCTCGGTCTGGCAGGCGCAGGGCTAAATCCTCGTTAAGGGTGCGAATACTGACGTCTCCGCGTATGGAATATTCATTAGGACTAGATGCAATGATTGCAGCTTCCTCTTCTCCGTCGTGTTCATCTCGTATGTCGCCTATGACTACCTCTACTAAATCCTCCATGGTTACTAACCCTGCCGTGCCTCCGAATTCGTCTGTGACTATAGCCATGTGTACGCCGTCATGACGCATTTCCTGCAGTAAATTAATAGCTGACTTCTGCCCAGGAACAATCATTGGTTTACGCATCACCGCAGAAACCGGGGTATCGTCAGCCCTCGTGAATAGCAGATCCTTCATGTGTAGCACACCCACTATGCTGTCAATATGCTCCTCGTACACAGGTATGCGAGAGAACCCAGATTCCCTAAACAGACCAAGTGCCGTATCTATCGCATCTGTCATGTCGAGCGCAACGATGTCAATTCGCGGCACCATTACCTCAGTTACATTAATGGCGCCAAAGGAGAACACGCTTTGGATCATTTCTTTCTCGACCGCGGGTAGCGATCCATGCTCAGCAACAAAGGCCTTAATCTCTTCCTCAGTAACCTCATCTTTAACATCATTGGGATTGCCCCCCACTAATCGTACTACTAGATTGGTAGACCAAGTTAGAACGACCGTAACAGGGCCGGCCACTCGGGCTAGCAGGTCCACGCCGCGCGCCACCCTCAAAGCAATAGACTCGGCTTTCTGCAAAGCCATGCGTTTAGGGGCGAGCTCGCCAAAAACCAAAGTGAAGTACGAAATCACTAGAGTAACCATGACAAGCGATACTGCTGTACCTACTCGAGAGATGTAGGGTATAGGCAAGGTGATCAAGTACTCGCCAAGTACACTAGAAATACTAACTGCCGCTGAGGCCGAGGCCAAGAACCCGGCCAAGGTTATGCCGATCTGAATTGTAGCTAGCATGCGGCTTGAATTGGCCGTCAGTTTCAGCACGGTTTTAGCCGCCCGATTTCCCTCCTCAGCCAATTGCCTAATCCTTACTTCCTTGACCGAGAGGATGGCAATTTCAGCAGCAGCAAAATAAGCATTAAAACCAATAAGGATGACAATAACTAAAATTTCGTTCCACAGCGAATCCAACTCTTCAACCCCTCAAAAAGCATATGCTCTTAGCCTAACATGTTGCCCATTCCTCGTCAAAAGATGAAGATGTTCATTTTAGGCTCTCACAAGGTCTGTGCAGCAGCCGTGGGATACTGTTGCCTCAGCACATGCACCACAGATGCATGAGTAAAACCGTGCTACACAGGAGATGAGGGTAGGCCCCTCGGAGCCGCCATACAGGTGGAGGCTTCAAACCACCTTAAGCTACTGTGGTCAAAAGCCATGGTGGTGAGCGTTAAGGAAAAGTCGGGGCAGGACCTCGGCAGGTACGTACTACGGAGATGAATGAAACTGAACCGCTGATGAAGTATCGAAACTGTTTAAGACGTCATCAAAACCGGGGACTCGTCCCTACCCCGGGATTAGTCTGGAAGAAACCTGTTCACTGTCCAGATGGTGACCGGTATACAGGCGGCATGAACGTAGCATAGGCTTTTGTGTGGAACGTGGGAACCTACCTTAGATGCTAAGGGAGAAATCCAAGCGGCCACAACCGCAAGGATGAGAGTACCGATGCGAAGTACAGGGGCGGAGTGACTCGTAGTAGTGATGAAGCTCCTGTAATGGGAGTGGAGCGAAGGGGTCATGTTTATCTAGTTTTGAACAACGGTCAACCGTGAGGGAGGAGCCAATGAACGAAACAAAGTCTTATGATATCTCCAAACACAGGGTGTTAGAAGCATTTCGAAGAGTAAAGGCGAATAAGGGAGCCGCAGGTGTAGATAATGAAAGCTTGGAGGAGTTCGAACAAAACCTGAAGAACAATCTGTACAAAGAGGCTTCGTGTTAGTTGATGAAAGTGGTCGAGGAAGCGGATGATATGCCGCAACTACACGTTGGACGGCTGATGAGGATAGCACTTTGGGGACAGGACTGTTTCCTAGAAACGTTCTTTAGAGAAAGCAAGGCAGCTCTTTCACAAAACTTTACTACAACGCTACCAACAGGACCGTGAACGTTTATACATAGCTGGCAGCACCTTCGTGGTGTATGTGTATCATGCCAATGCCTTTTTCTCACTGGCTGCCTCGGCTAGCCCTCCAGACCATGTGGAGCATATCCGGCGCACCTGCTGCCACCATTCGCCATACTCAATAGAGGAGTATCCTTCCATATGAAGAATACACCAACAAGAGAAGCTCGATACGTTGAAAAAACTATTTCACTAGAGACAAGCGACAGACGACAAAATCTACGCTATGAGGAGGTCTAGTCTTGCTTACATTAGTTGGTCAAAAAGGTGAATATTTCGTTGCTGCGTGTGACTGTGCCAAGCAGCACTCCGTCAGGTTAGCAGACACTACAGAGACACCTAGCGGCTATTCTTTTGCGCCCATCATCTGCGACTGTGGGGCCAAGCATGTGATGTCTCGAGGTAAGACCGTCCACCCAGCAGAGATAGAACGCTTAGCAGTGGAAACTAAGAGCAAATCGGTGTTGGTAGTTTCCTTGCCCGCAGCTTATGGTTACCAAGTACTACAGCACTTTGATCTTATCTCATGTGAGATAGTGCTCGGAACAGGTTTCCTCTCAGAATGGAATGCGGCCGTAGCTGACTTCTGGGGAACCCGTTCTGACCGTTTCGAAGGCAAACTAGCACAAGCTAAAGCCCTAGCCATAAAAGAGCTCAAGATTAAGGCAGTGGAAGTTGGAGCCAATGCCATCATAGGTGCAGATATTGATTATCATTCTGTCAGTACAAACCTGCTCATGGTGGTCGTAACTGGCACACCTGTGGTGTTAGAGCTCAGCTAAATGGAAATGAATGGTAATGCCTGACTGCCCTAACCTCAAAGGCCTAAGGTCGCATTATGTAGAAATGCAGTATGGGATTACTCACATTGACGCGAGAGTGGTGATACCGATCTGTCCGAACTGTTGATAGCGCTAAGCGCATCTCAGAAAACTGGGGGATGCCATCCTACAGACACGTAGATCTTGAAGAATAGAAGGACCTCCTCGCTGTCGAAGGTGGAAACCGTAAATTTATGGAGTGTCAGATATCCTCGCTTACCTCTAAGCTGTTCTACCTGGCTGAGCTTGTACCCCTCGTGATTAGAAATATCAAAGGTTACTGTCCCGGCAATGGAGCATTCATGTAGCGCCATGTTAATAACGTACTGGCCAAGGGGATGCGACATTCTGTAGAGTATGCCATTGCTTTCTTCTGATCCCTTACGTATAAGACAATAGTCGCCAGGTGGCGAAGAGGACACCTCGTGTATCAGGGTGGTAGGAGTTAAGGACTTACCTATCAGTGACTACATTCGGTTAGCTATCGAGGAAGTAAAAGAAATCATCGGCCGATAAACGGTCGATGATTTCTTTTATGAGCAACATCTTCGGATGCCACTATTATCGCTTCAGCAACAAGTCAGTTACGCTGCAGCTGCATTCTGAATGAGCTTGGCCCTTCTTAAGGCAATGACTAAAGCCGGTATAATGACAGTTCTCCACACAACTCGGCCAACAATCATAGCCAATTACTAGGGTTATGAAAGTGAAGATGTCCTTTTTGGGCAAAAGCTTGTACAGGAGACCAGTGACAGCGCCATAAGTAGCAAGTTCAAAGCTCATTGCTACGGCAGTAGGCATCATGGGGGGCATGCCAGGTATACCGGGTTTTCTTTATATACTATTCAGCGAGTGGCACATTTAAGCCAGGTCGAAACGGTCGGCGTTCATTACCTTGTTCCAGGCCTTAACGAAGTCATGGATAAACTTCTCACGTGCATCGTCACTCGCATATACCTCGGCGATTGCCCGGAGCTCAGAGTTCGAACCGAATACTAAGTCAACGCGAGTGCCGGTCCATTTGAGCTCACCAGTCTTCGAATCTCTACCCTCGAAAACGTCAACGTCTTCAGAGAGAGGTTTCCAGGCAGTGCCCATGGCGAGTAGGTTGACGAAAAAGTCATTGCTCAAACTGCCTGGGCGCTTAGTCAGCACCCCATGACGGGACGTCTTGTAATTGGCGTTTAATACCCGCATGCCACCAACCAAAACAGTCATCTCCGGTGCGGTCAACCCCAGTAGTTGCGCACGATCAACAAGCATTGTCTCGTCAGAAACGGCGTACTTGGCTTTACGGTAGTTACGGAACCCATCTGCCTTCGGTTCAAGCACCGCGAAGGATTGAACGTCAGTTTGTTCTTGCGATGCGTCTGTGCGACCAGGCGCAAAAGGAACAACCACGTCAAAACCAGCATTCTTGGCCCCGCGTTCGATACCTGCGCAACCAGCCAAGACAATGAGATCAGCGAGGGCAACCCGCTTCTGTCCTACCTGTGTGCTATTGAACTCACCTTGGATTTTTTCAAGGGCTACGAGGACGGTCTGCAGTTTTAGTGGCTCGTTAACTTCCCAATCCTTCTGTGGAGCTAGTCGAATGCGGGCCCCATTTGCACCGCCTCGCTTATCCGAGCCGCGGAACGTCGATGCTGAGGCCCACGCTGTAGAGACCAGTTCAGAGACCGACAAGCCGGTATCCAAGATTTTACCCTTAAGATCTGCGACATCTGCCTCATCAACTAGCTCATAGTCGGCTGCAGGCACGGGGTCTTGCCAAACCAGTTCCTCAGATGGGACTTCTGGGCCAAGATAACGACTAGGTGGCCCCATATCGCGATGCGTCAGCTTGAACCAAGCGCGCGCAAAAGCATCAGCAAACTCCTCTGGATTATCCTTAAACCGCCTAGCTATGGGCGCATAAATAGGGTCCATCCTCAAGGCCAGGTCCGCCGTGGTCATCATGGGTGCGTGTCTTCGTGCTGGGTCATGGGCGTCTGGCACAGTGTCTGCAGCTGCCGGATCAGTGGGAATCCACTGAGAGGCGCCAGCCGGACTCTTAACAAGATCCCAATCATATTTAAACAGGGTCTCTAGATAACTATTGTCCCACTGTATCGGCGTGGGAGTCCAGGCCCCTTCGATGCCGCTTGTAATCGTATCTACGCCTCTACCGCTACCCATACTATTCTTCCAGCCAAGCCCCTGCTCCTCGACATCGGTAGCCTCGGGCTCTGGGCCTACATGGGTTGCGCTACCTGCGCCGTGACACTTGCCAAAGGTATGCCCCCCGGCAATCAGGGCAACAGTCTCCTCATCGTTCATGGCCATTCGGGCAAATGTCTGGCGAATGTCTCTACCAGAAGCAATTGCACTTGGCTGACCGCCTGGTCCTTCCGGATTCACATAAATCAGACCCATCTGCACCGCAGCAAGAGGATTTTCGAGTTCCCTATCACCAGAGTAGCGCTTATCGGCCAGCCACTCGCCCTCGGAACCCCAATAAATATCCTCTTCAGGCTCCCAGATATCCTCGCGACCACCAGCAAAACCAAAAGTCTTAAATCCCATTGACTCTAATGCGCAATTACCTGCCAGAATCATCAGGTCGGCCCAAGAAATCTGTCTGCCATACTTCTGCTTGATAGGCCACAGCAGACGTCGTGCCTTATCAAGGTTTGCATTATCCGGCCAGCTATTGAGAGGCGCGAAACGCTGACTACCCGATCCAGCGCCACCACGGCCATCTCCCATCCGATATGTGCCAGCACTATGCCACGCCATGCGGATGAAAAGCGGGCCATAATGCCCGTAGTCTGCCGGCCACCACTCCTGTGAATCAGTCATCAACGCATATAAGTCAGTTTTCAATGCTTCAAGGTCTAGCTTCTTGAATTCTTCCGCATAGTCGAATGCTTCACCCAGGGGATTTCTCATAGGTGAGTTCTGATGAAGGATTTTAAGATTCAACTGGTTTGGCCACCAGTCCCGATTCGTCCTGCCTCCACCAGCATTACTCTGCCTTGTAGCTCCTGTTACTGGACACTTTCCTTTTTCGTGCATACTAGCTCCTCCTTCTATTAAACTTGGCACCCGGTACATAGTATGGACATACGCATGTCTATAGTCTGCCATATATGTTTTTGAGGGCCTCTTAAGCCATCAGGCTCAACAGGGCCTCTTGCGTTATTATAATAATATCACTTAATAACGATTACTGTAAAGGTAATATTACCATCTTTTTAACTTAGCCTCTCAACCTCCCTGGGCACTCCGTCTGTAGCACCGTGATCACGAGCAGCCTTTAGTGGTGCGGGGCCTAAGCACGGTGGCTTAGGTAGCACACTCATCAGACTGCTCACCAATGTATAAATTCCGAAGCGTGATAGCGAAAAGGAGCTGATGACTTGGTGAGAGCGAGTGCGAGAAAGAAATCACCAGGGATTCATAGACCTGAGAAACGGGTGGACTAAAAGTCGTCACAAGCATATTAGTAATAAGAAGGAAAATGTTGTGACGATACAGAAATATCAGTTGATGATAGGAAACGGGGTGCATCAAGTGACTAAGCGGGAAGTCCAAGTGCTAGTCCCAGAAGAATTTAGGGAACCTAAAGAGGTTAATACATGGCGCGTTTTTCTTAGGGACGAACAGACGTTATCCTTTTGCTGATCAAGCCAGATCTTGGGATATGCTCACTGACGTTTTAGTTAAGAGTCTGGCCAGATCTACAGTCGGGGGTGAGGTAATAGATACGACCGAGCGGCTGTTCGGGGTGTTCCAGCAGGGTATTAAGCAATTGGATATTGGGGCTGAGGCCATTACCTTTATTAGAAATGGCGTCATTCATCTGTGGGCGATTCTTGAAAAGGAGGCTGAACTCGACACCAAGCTTGATATAACAGGCGTATTCACCGATATATATAATAGTTCTCCCGGAAAGTATGATTTCCTCATCTTGACGAGAAGTGAATACCAAAGACGTTCTAGCGTTGTAGTAGGCAAGTGAACCATGCCTAAGCACGCTGAACATAAAGTCCAATCTGATCGTAACCAGAACCTATTACAAGAAGGCATTTTTGAGGTCGGCCGGACAAACTATCATGATTGGATTGTTACTGTCTGCTTCTATGCTGCCTTGCATCTTGTCGACGGTGATTTAGCTGACAACTATGGCACTTACGAAGTAGGTTCCCATTCTAGGAGAGAGGAGTTAGTCTCTAAGCGTTACTCAAGTGGGCCTAAAAACATACAAAAGATCTATACGCTTCTCTCTAGTGAGAGTCGCCGGGCCCGCTACGATTGTGACTCCATTTCTCCACAGGCGGCTAAGGATGCCAAACAATTGCTTGTTCAGATAAAACAGAAAATCAAATGAGAGTCCCGGCTGCCCATCCACCAGGGCAGCCTATTCTTACTGTTAACATTGCCCAGACCTACGCCGAGCACTTTACCTAGCTAACAGGGGAGCGCATCAAAGAATGCGGCCTCCTCTTCACCGCATGTCCCTAGTACATCCATCTATAGCCTCCGCCTCCATGTAGCACCGTGGTACCGAAACGGTGAGGTCCCCCCCGCGTAGCGGCGTGGTTCCACGAGCAGCCTTTAGGGTGCGGGGCCGGCACGATGCAGCAGCCCTCCCACCTATTCAATGGCTGGCCATTTAGCGTATACTCAGAGTGAACAATCGCTAATCTTCGAAAAGGAGGTGTGATGCAGTGATGGAGAGAGCAGTTCCGTTGTCATCTGTACGGGGTGTGTTGCTGAAGGCCGGCTTTGTTGAGACTAAGACTAGCTCAGGTACACATTTGGTGTTTCAAGATCCAGATAGTCAGTCTTTCATCACCCTGCCTAACACTGCTGAGCTCAAACCAATGTATGTGAGGGCAGTTGTCAAGACCTTGGTGGACAACGGGTTAGCGACTGAGACACAAGCAAAATTGGCCCTACGTAGCTACAAGAGAAAGCACTTAGCCTCGCTTACATGTAAGAGTTTGTATACGCCTAGACACATGCGTGTGTATAGAGCTCTCCGCGTACGGGAGTACTAAGATAGCAACAGACAAGCCACCGCTTTTTGCGGTGGCTTGTTCTTGTTGAATCGGAGACGGGTAAGTACACACTCTTAAACCCTCTAAAATACTACACCCAGCATGGGTGTTAGCATCGCGTTGACATTAGTCAACCTCAAACAATCGAGGGTGATGGCAACAATAAGTGACAAGCTTCACTACGGTCCAAGCTATGAAGCCAAGCACGGTTGACACTTCTCCTACCATCCACATCACCTCCCGAATGCCAGCTATTACAGTATGCCCCCGTTAAACCATTAGCTTCACAGTCTCTCGACTGTGTGAGGCGGGGCGAAACCATTATACTACACTTGGCGTATCCTGCCAAGTTTGTCCAGTATTGCCCCGAACGTACATGTCTTTGCCCCCCACGACAAACGCGGCAGCTGCTCTATGAGAAAGCCTTCAGAGTGGGCACTAAGTAGAAGTGCGAGGTTGAGCATATTGTACTTCTGCGTGCTCAAGTGAAGTAGTCGATACCTTAGAAGGTAGGGCAGGGCAGATAGTTCTGCCAATACACGGGCCAACTGATCGCTGACGATAGGTGATGGGTATGAATAGAGCAGTGACACAGTGTTGCTGATTGAAATACCCTTGGCAGCATTAAGGTTAGTATTTACAAATGTGCAGTTATCAAAGGTGGCTCCACCGAAGTTGCATCCATTTAGTAATGTCCCAACAAACACGCAATTCCTGAATCGAGCGTTTCTGAAGCTGCTTCTTCGGAAGTTTGTACCCCAGAAGTCACAGCCGATAAATGAACTGTCTTTGAAACTACAACTGGTCATTATTGAACCCTTGAAATTCACATGTCGGAAGGTACACTTGATGAAGCTGGCTCGGAATGCACGACTTTTACAGAGGTATTGGCCATGGTACTCTTTTGTGTCCCTTTTCTTGTAGAAGGACAGAATTCTCCGTACGGGAATGGATACGGCCATTTCATCACCCCCAGTGAATGAATAACTACAAAGCAGTGTATAGAGATGTCTAGCGCCATAACGATAGGCTGCATGATGCTCTACACTTGCTATGATGGGCTGTGTACAGAATGATTTCTAGAGCCTGTGCCTTAACCCCACATACTCCGTCCGTCCATCCATCCTCTGCAACAAAAACTCCCCATCGCTAAAGTCCTGAGCATGGATGTCCATTGTAAATGGAAAACAGATCGATGGTCGTAATGCTTGATCTACTGGCACCAGGGGTGTTTCTGATACTGTGAGCGCTACTCTAGTAAGCCACAACGAAGCGGGTTTACCAAGGGGGGTGGGGGCTTTGGGTACGAGCACTTTCTTATGGTCTGTCAAGTCAATGCAGCCCCATTCAGCCATGGTCTTCACGACCTTGTTGAGGGTGGAATGCAGAGAGCCCCGTTGCCCCCAGGTCTCAATCACGCGACGTTGTACTAAGGCAGCAGAGGCATCGCTCTGTAAAGAAAAGAGCTGACCTATATGCCTTGCCGTGTCTGTGAAGATGGGGAAGGCCAACAGCATTAGCCCCCAATAGAGGGCTTTTGCTTCGTTAACGCCTACTTGCGGCAACAGCTCGAGTGCTTCATTCCTCAGTCTTTCATGTTGAGGTGGAATTCGGTAAAATGCCTTGAGTAACACAATAGAGGTCTTACGTCGTGTTTCTTGTGTTGGTAGCTCCTTACTGAGGATGTCTTCCGCAATAATGCGCTTAAGACTTACCTCATCCTTAGTCTCTCTCATCCTCCACGCCAAGTCTTCTGCCCATTGTAGCTTAATGAATCTATCAAAACCTATCTGCTTACTCAAGTTGTTTCCTCCTGATGTGTACAAATGGAACAATTAACTCCTCGGGAGAGATCCCGCCGTGGACTACCGCGAGCTCACCATACGGCATGAAGGCCTTGTCATCATCTGCGATTAAGCAGAAGTAGCCTTCGGGCATGCCGCCATTCTTCCAAATGAGCGACTCGGTGAACTGATTTCTAGCCTGTTCACAAAACGTCAGGCTGTCATATATTCTAACCCTTTCGCCACGTTTTGTAACTAGAGCACCCTGCGATGGGGAGCCTTGGCCAATAGCTTCAACATAGCCATGATCACTTGTTAGGAGCACCTCGAAGTCGTTGTCAATTAGTAGGTTCAGCAAGCTCTTTAGCCAACCCGAATTAAGCCACACGGTCAACCCAGAGTGTGCAGCGGCTATGCCCATGGCACTACCGTGTACGGTCTCATCAATCATTCCTACTACTAGCCCCAGTATGTCATTATTTAGCTCGGAACTAAGAGTGCCTAGCTCATCAGTGTTTGCACCCCGGAAATAGCCACTATATGAAGCGGCTACTTGAGGATTGTTAGTTTCCCAAAAGATACGCCACAGCTTGCCTTCTCCTGATGTTGAGCCAATGCTCTTAGCAAAATTCTTAGGGGGTGTACCGGCAAAGATAGCTTGCCTTGACACACTGGTGATGCTGGGTACCTGAGCTAAAACAGATGTTTCGGTCATTTCTAAAGACTTCATGGAACAATTTAAGTAATCTCGAATAATTGCCCATGCGTCCCAGCTCATGCAATCAAGAACAACCAAGGCTAGCTTCTTACCGCTCTCTGCATGATACCGTTTCATAAAGAGGGGAATATGGTTCACCATATATGGCTGAGTGCCGACAGCCCTCGTTTGCTGTGCTGAGTATGAAGACAACACCCATTCTTTAAACCTTTTACGTACAGTTTTACGCACGATGTCAACCCGTTGGCGTACCTCTGGTTCGCGGCTGTGCGCATAGTACTGTTGGAGCGTCTCAGAATAAGTCCTCATAAAGTGACTCCAGTCTGAAAAGGGTTTGGCTGACGAGGGACACGACTCTTGCAACCTGTCTATAAGTGCCATTAGGCGTTCGCTGTCATCTTCATTTCCTTGCATCTTCAAACCTGGCTTTACCCACGCCGGGATAGTCTCTCGCACGTGCCATTCAACCGGGTCAAGAAAACCTTCTTGGAACAGGTTATCCATGTAAACCCTTACATCTTCATAGGCAAAGGGTATACGGCCACCCGCCTCTCCCTTAGCAAGGGCGTGGACATAATGCGCCCACTCATCTTGCAGTAGGTTCATGAAAGTATTGGTCGAGGTGAGGAGGGGCTCAAGCGGGGCAAAGGCTAAAACATCAGGGTGATCAATCGATCGAACAATGGCCTGAGCATAGGACAAGGGCATTCTTAACCCCCGATAATGCAGGCGTATTGCGTATGCTATAAAGTGCGGTAGCGAGTTTAAGTCCCTCAGCCTACAAGTAAAAACCACGTCTAGTATGTGCTGCATACTCTGCTCCGTTGTGAGTGGCCGCGCAGGGAGCCGCTTAGCCCACAGCACAGGTAGGTAGTCTCGCTCTAAGACGCGGAGTGAGTCTTTATGTAGATTTGGGAAGAGGAGCTCCCAGGTGAGAGTCAACTCTTTGGCAGCCTGCCTTATGTGGTACGATACAGTTGCTTTAGAGTCTGCCCCAACGTAGAGGATAGTTCTTGGCTTGTTAGCCTTCCAGCCCTCAAAGAAGCGGGTGAGTGCCATGAGAGATAAGTGCTGGTGCACATCATATCCGCTCTCTTGCGCTAACGGTATCGCGTCAAGGAATAGTGACTCAGGGTCAATAAGGATTATAAGTTGTGTGTCCGTAGGCAGTTTGGTCATTAAGAACTCTTTCCAGCTGCTCACCGTGCCACCACCTTGCATATCAGTATTGGGGTGAGCTCGGGCACAGGGCGTTTGCGTGGCTCGAGCTCATCCACCCACTTCGCCTTTTTCTTGCTAAGCTCCCGAAGCCTAAAAGCTCGGACCTGCGGAAGTCCATGCCTACTAGTGGCTTCTTCACGCCTCGCAAAAGCATACTCCATCTTTCGCTGCTCTCTTTCGAGGCGTTCTATATAAGCATTAGACATATCCTTGTAGAGGTCCTCTGCTACAGCCTGTGCAAGGCTGTCTAAGTCCTCGTATAGAGCATCGGATAAGTACTCATTTGTAGGCGCTACTATTATAGGCCCTCCTTCAGTGATGTACTCCCATATTCGTGCAGCCGATGATCGCAGTACTCTTCCATCATCATGTCTGAACACCGCAGCAATCCTAACTATACTCGAATCTCCACTCTTTAGAGTCAGCTTCCACAAACCCCACACGCCCGATAACTCAAGTCCGAGGGTAGTGAGTTCCAGCAAGGGTAACGGCACTCCAGGCACTACAGGGGAGAGCCTATCTAATAGTGCGCGAATACGGGGGTGCTCCAAAGAAGCAACACCACTAGCCTCAGTAGTTTCTCTAAAACTAACTTTCTCTACGGTTGTTTCACCCGGCCATATGACCTCGTAGCTGCTCTCACCAACATACCTGATATGCGCACCCTCCGCAGTCAAAAAACTCTTGGTCATTTGCTCTACCCAGTAGGGGATAGGGCTTTCTGCTACTTGCTGTGCCAGGGCAGGTGAAAGTGGCTCGCTTGCGTATAGTTCCTTTTTAGCTGCAGCTGCTTGAGCTGCCTGTAGCCTAAACTCAGCCAGCAACCTCTCTAGTTCGTACTCGGCCTTCTCTGGGTTCACAATCATATCTACAAAGAGCCTATCAAAATCCGCGATGGCCTCGCCAGAGTCGAGAACGTCGCTAGTCTTATCTATACCGAACTCTGCCAGAATGGCTTGCAGCTTATCCTCAAGTACCTGCCGTAATCGCTTCTCCACCTCTTCATCAATAATGAGATTGTAGGCGCGTACATCTTCACTTTGCCTAATGCGGTCCACACGGCCAATGCGCTGCTCAATACGCATCGGGTTCCACGGCAAGTCGTAGTTGAACACCACATGGCAAAACTGCAGATTGAGACCTTCACCGCCCGCATCTGTCGATACCAACACGCGTGTATTGCTACGGAAGGCATCCTGCACTTGTTTGCGCTCGTCAATATCCATGCTGCCATTAAGTGTAACCACAGAGATGCCACGATCCTTTAAGAACTGCTCTAGCATCTGTTGAGTGGGTATGAATTCTGTAAAGACAAGCACTTTAAGCTCGGGGTTATTTTCAATAACCTCGAGAGATCTAATAATGTCTAGCATAGCCAAAGCCTTCCCATCAGGCGAAGCCTGAGCTGCTCTGCGTGCTAGCGTTAACAAATCTTCTACTTGGGCTTTTTCATCTTGCATGGCCTGCTCTTGGTGAGCATCAATTAGGTCAAGCATGTCCTCGCCATCACACTCCCACCAGGCAGGTGCAGTAAATGCCTGCTCCGAGGGGTCTAGTTCAAGGACAGCTAGGCGTTTCTCAAGCGCGCGGATAATCGCCGGGGTACTGCTGGTTACCAGCCGCTGCATCAGCACCATTAAGAAGCCGATGTAATTACGCTTTTCACGCATGGCTAGGTTATATCCTTTGCGTACGTACTCTGTAACTCGCGCATAGAGTTCCCCATGCAATGGAGTTCCCCACGGCACTGTCGCCAATTGCGTATGTCGCTTTTTGAAGAGTGGCTTACCTTGGGTATCGATAGCCAGGCGCTTCTCAGTGCGAACTATGTAAGGAGCAACCCTGGATCGCGTTACAGAACTCGCATCTGGGAAAGCTTGTTTATCTAATAAAGAGATTAGCCGCCAAAACGAGTCGGTCTTGCCTTGATGCGGAGTAGCAGACAGTAGCAACAAGTAAGGCGCTGCATCAGATAGTGCATGCCCAAGCTTGTAGCGGGCTACCTCACTAGTGCTACCGCCTATGCGGTGGGCCTCGTCAACTATAACCAGATCCCACCCAGCGGTCACCAGGTCCTCAAAGCGCTCACG
This sequence comes from Bacillota bacterium, assembly GCA_009773495.1. GTDB lineage: Bacteria > Bacillota > UBA994 > UBA994 > UBA994 > WSXW01. The sequence continues at coordinate 13,453 of WSXW01000005.1, read as the reverse complement.
ATTATATGTTTCCAGTTGATCAGCAGTCCAGCCCTTGCGGGTATCAATTGGCTTTACAGAGTCTAAAGGACAAATGACCTGGTCTGCACTTTGCCAAATATTAATCTTCCCCGCAGCTCGACGCAGCGCAGAAAACGCGCTGGGCAGAATCAGGCTGAACTCCTCGCCAAACTTGCTGCGCATTTCTTCCTGCCACTGCTCAGTTAACCCCTTGGGGGCAACTATTAACACTCTCTTGACTAACCCTCTCAGCTTAAGCTCACGCATTATAAGCCCGGCCTCAATAGTCTTGCCTAAGCCGACTTCATCTGCCAGCAAGAACCTGACCATATCAGAGCCGAGAGCGCGCTGTAAGCACTGAATTTGGTGGGGTAGGGGAATGAGGGATCCGTGGAATGGGGACAGCAGTGCGCCCTGGCTCATGGCCTCGACTAGCTTAGAAGCAGTCGCACAAAAAACAATCCGATCACGGCTAGGAGCTGTCGGTGACAGCGGAGAAAGGTGTTCCTCCATAGCGCGTTCAATGGACTTAGTTTCGCTGATATAGATACAGTAGGTTATTACTCCCCACAGGCTACGTCGATCTATGACCTTAGCCGTGTTCTTGCCTCTGTAGCAAACCCAGTCCCCAGTGTTGTACACATTAATCACCTCAGCAAAAAATTCGGCGCAGAAGGTGTAGATACCTGCTGCGCCGTAGTCTTTAGTCTTCTAACCGGATTCGTGCGTTGTCGTAGTACATCAGTAACGCTTGGTCCTCCTGCAGCACGGCCTCAGGCAGTTTCTTTGCCACAGCAACGATTGTTGCATAATTTCTTGCACCCCAAGCAAGCTTAAAGCCGGCTCGTACTGCCTCAGTGCGGAAGACCTTAATCTTACCCTTAGTGTCCCTGTACTCTTCGAACTCCCGAAGCAAGTCTTTCTCCCGGAGTTTCTCTAGGTCGGCCTGCCGATTAATATCAGGCACACGCCAGAAACCGGCTTCGTCTTTGAGGAAGTTCTGCTCTAGGATCTTCTGCAAGTCAGGCATCTTCTCATGACGCTGCGGTTGTCCGTTCCTCATGAAATTTGGCATTAACTCTCCATAGGTTTGAGAGGATTGTTCTAGCTCACTTCTTACCCAGAGTATAGCCGATTTCTCATCCGTGACGAAGATGCTGAGCTGCTCAATCTTCAGAACTTGGGACCTTGCCTTGTCGTATTCGGTTGCCTGCTCAGGCAGGAAGTACATGCCATCACGCTCTACAAATCGTTGTTTGAGTCCTAAGTAGAACTCTGATGCACTCATGGGGACGGTACAGCCACGTTCAATGTGAAATGCTATCATACGATCATAGAGTAGATAATGCTGTCTTTCCGGATTGAGCTTAAGGGCTCCTTTCTTCGCACTAGTGACAGGAAGGTGACCAAGGTGTTCTTTTAAGAATAGCCAGACGCCTGCTGGTGTTCCAGATAGGGCAGCGAAATCTTGTTCTGTGGCTTTAGAGGGCTTGTAGGCTGTTATTACTAGATCGGTTTTGACTGCTCCAGCCGTTGTCATCTGTACATAGGTACCTTGTTGTTTGTCAATAGTACCAACTCCGGCGACCACAAAACCCGAACTCTGAAGTGATAAGAGAATTGCATTCCACACCTTGTCGCTAGAGTTGTGGAATTCCACAGTGATCCACCTTTTAGGCTTAAGAACACGATAACATTCTCTGAAGCAACGCTCCATTAGATTGTGATATTCGTTGAGGCCCTTGCTTTGAGTGTTGTTTTGGATCGCTTCTTGCATTGAGTTGGTAGTGACCCCCAGCCACGACTCCCAAAGAAAGTTCAATTCAGAGTACATAAGGTTGCTGCCAAAGGGAGGGTCGATGAAAATATAATCGAGACACTCCTCGGGTAGGTGTATGTTCGTTAGAGATTGGGTGCTGGTCATGACTGCACCGGCAACTTTGGGTAAGCGGTGGACTTTTGAAACGTCTCCGAGCTTTTTTCTCGCGAGGGTTATAATGTTCCTCTCTGCATAAAAACCTGGCATGTAGAGGGTATTGGGTACAGCGCCGGCCAAGTTAATAGTAGCATTTTTCAAGCCTACATTATGCAGCTTACTTCCAGTTTTTATAATAAATGAGGTCAAAATGAAGAGAAGCTCTCGACTAAGTTGTTTATGATCTCTCATTCTACCATTGAGAGTTGACAAGACATGTAGGTTGCGAGGGGTAAAGAAATGATGAACACATGTGAAACCCGCTGGGTCGTTTCGGCGCGATTCATCACCAGCAGGCATACGATTGTGGGGGTATGGAAAGATCGTAGGGGTAGCCTGAAGGAACTCCTGCATGGCCATGTCAAAACTGTCTGCAGTTTTAGGGTGTCTTCTTTCACCATCTCTAATTATTATTAGAGTGGGGTCTTGGCGAGCCTGCCGGATGTGCCCCTGGGTCACACTGTCGTATACGGAAACCCATGCCCGGTCTGAGTTTTTCTTGTTAAGCTCTGCTTTACAAAATGGGCACTCTGGTTTAACAATAACCGTGCTATTGGGCACATCAGCAGAAACCCGCCAGAGATTAACTTCTTGACTGCATTGGGGGCAGACTAGGATATTGCTCCAGATCGCATATTCAGTAATCCCGAACATTTTTGCGTTTTCCTCAATTAAAAGTCGACCTTCTTCTAGGCTTCGCATCGCTTTCAAACGGGCGGCCATTTCGTCTGACCTTGACTGATATGCTGGCTTTAGTGATGAGTACATCCATTCACATTCATTCCCTACATCCAAGAGAATGCTTTGGGCCGTTTTTTCAAACAGATTAGGCTCTACCATCACATTATAATTGTGTGTTATAAAGGATGCTGCCGGTGATAAATCACTTAAAATGGCCTTTCTAGGTCCCAACTTCGAAATTGACTGCCATGCTACCTTGTCTCCTTGGCTAATCTCCTCTAAGATTGTCCCATCGGCTTTAACTCTGTAACCCAGCGATTCAACGGTCTTTCTTTCACCACATAGTTGTGCAGCTACTCCGGTCATCCCAGTACCGCAGAAACCGTCGTAGACAAGATCCCCGGGCTCTGTATAGTGAAGTATGTAGCGCATAATAGCCTTATGAGGGACTTTTGTATGATAGGTATGAGCGTTATAAATGGGGTCTGTTTTGCCTTCGGAAACATCTGCGGCAAAGGGTTCGCGCTGGTAGTCATCAGTTTCTGGGTCGTAGGGTTTGCCATGCTTCTTAATAAACTCGCCTATAAAAGGGTTAGGGCAAGCAGTATAGTATGGTGGGGCGGAAAGCTTGATAATATCTTCATCTGTGCCGATAGGGAAGCCCTCGATATGCCTAACGGAATCAAGGAGTTCCTTTGTTAGTTCAACCGGGGGCAGCTCGCGCTGCCCCTTCTTCTTATCAGACCCAAAGAGATCAATCTTATCCACTGTCATTTCTGTTCACTCTCACTCTCGCTAATAAGGATACGAACACGATCCATCTCCTTGCCCTGGGTAAGTTGCCTGAGGTAAGCCTCAAAACGATGCTTTAGCTCCTCCACTGTACAAGGCAGTCCATTTAGTGCTTGGTGCAATGCTGCAGGCGTGAGGGTAATGGGGATTACCCCACGCAGCGCTTCTTGTACAGCTTGTACAAAACCATGAGTCATCGGGCTAGGGAGTTGTCGGCGCTTTATAAAGGCGTCTATTTGCGACTTATGCTCTGGCGGTAAAACGGCTACGCTCTTCTGCACAGTCGGGTCACCCAGCTCGTTAAGGAGTGTGGTGTTGGAGTTCCTGTAGAGGCGATCCAGCGCTTCTTCTACTTCGGTCAGCTTCATAACACTATTGGCATGCCCAACAGTTGGCTCGTAGTAGCAATGGGGGCAGGTGGGGTTGTTGGTCAGGTCTTTTTCGGTAAAGATGTAACAAGCTTTCATTTGGCCAAGCTCATTTTCAAGACTGGTCAGCTCGGCGAGCGGTAAGGTTTTTATAAGCCTTATTGCCCGTAGGTCAACAAGTAGTTGGTCCTTAAGTAGATCGTTACGCCTGCGTTCGTCACTAAGGCCGAGCCTGCCCTTATTGTGGAGCTCAGCATATGCCCTAATATAGCTCTGTTTAATGGCTAGCATTCTAGTCCGCCAGTTGCTGTGGGCAGCGGGGGCAAAGCGGTCCGCCGGGTTTTGTAGCCCTGCAACGACAACAGCCCGCAGATTTTGAGCTTCTTCCTTAAGGTGGTGCCCGAGCGGAAGCTTTTCTTGAGCTCGACCAAGATAACCCGCGAGGTCTACTAAGTCAGATAGGAGTCTCTGTAGCTCTAGTACTTGTTTAGTTCTCTCAAGCATCAGGGCGTAGCCTTCGATCTCGTCCTTGGTCCGATCGAGGTTGCGCATCTTAGAGGCGCTGTTAAAGCGCTGCAGGCTCTCTAAGAATTGCTTTAGCTGGGTTAGCGTAGATTTAATCTCGTTCTTTTCATTCTCACCATATACGTAGGCATCCCAGAAGGTCGTATCTACAGCTCTGCTCGCTCGTAAGCACTCCTCTACTAATGTAGATATGCGCTCTTGTATCTGGGTAACTATTTGGTCACGCAGGTGCTCATTGTCCATCTGCGTGGGTGGTAGGCTCACTAGCTCGCACAGTGCCTTGGCAGCAGCTATGGGAAAACCTTTAGGTTGCTTATAGCTTTTGAAACGAACAAGGTCGGACAGGCTCTGTTTGGTCAATTCATCGATATTAGTAGAATTGACGGTAACGCCCGAGGATAGGGTAATTTCAATCTCGCCAGTATGGACTAGTGTGGCTAGTATGACTGTTAGCAATTCTGGCTCAAGCCTGTAATGAACGTCATATGTGGCATCGTTAATGGTTTCTAGCACATCCTTGTTGTTCACAACGTGGCCACTTTGCAGCAAGCTCTTAAAATACGAGGCATACTTGGTGTTTGAGATTACCCGGTTTCCTTCGTAAACTAATAACCCCTCAAGCGTCTTTTTCCCTAGCTCGGTGGGCTTACCCTGGAAGACCCTAATTGCTGATGCAACCGCCTCGTTGAGGTTGGCACTGGTGAGTGGGGTAGTGAAGGGGAAACTCGGATACTCTGGTGCCTGCTGCATAAATGATGTCTCTAACAGAGTGGATGCAACGTGGTTGATGAGCTCGTCCACTGAAGAGAAATTCTTGCGAGCAACCTCTGATAGCTTCTTCGTGGTCCCGCGATACTCCACAGTACAACAGGTGGGGAGGTTATCTCTAAGCCACTTTATGAGATCCTTGCGAGCAGCCTCAGCTTCATCCCCGAAGGCTTTCTTATGTGCACTTGAGCCAATGCGCTTGAGCTCAGAGGCCGCGGCAAAGTACTGGAGCCGTTCTTCAAAAACGGTGTCTCTTTGTGCCAGAGTAAAAATTACTTCATCATCCTGCACTGTGTACGTTTTGGCAGGGGGGTTGTAAGCTTGCTTAAAGTACATGTAGAAACCCCGCGGGGGTTGGGCAGTGTTACGTTCATTAGGGGACCCAAAGAACAGATAACCGCGGCGGGTTACTTTGCGGCTAATCCACTCAATTTCGTGTTCGCGAGCCCTGGGCTGGTGGATGTTTTTTCGGTCGGGGGCAGCAAGAGCAGCAGCCAAAACATCAAAGAAGCTTTCGTCCAATGCATCTTTTGACAGGTTACGAATGTGTGATTCAACCACACCTTTGGGGTCGATATCTTCACCAACGAAGAGGTAGTATTGCCCATTAGAAGAATTGGCTCTAAAATAGCTCCCCCTCATAAGGTCCTTGGTTTCTTTCAATATGGATTGAATGGTCACTTCCAGGAAGGCTGGGTCTTTTTCGGGTACGTCAATGTAGACCAGGAGCTTTTCCCGCAATTCGGCTGGTGACATGCCGATCTCTACTTTTAGGTCAGCTGTAGTTAAACGGTGCACACTCAATGCGTGTAGTAATCTTAGTGCATTCTCTTTAAGTAAGGGCTTACTAAACTGAGATTTGATGCGATCTTCTATAATCTCGCTGCGCTCAATAACTACCTTAATGTCAGGGTCGGCGCGGAGTGACGGGTTGTCTCTAACATAGTCCCAATAAGAATCAAAAGAAAAGACGCCAGGCGAGTCGTCTGGGACCATCTTGTTAAGCAACTGGTTTATAGATGAAGAGAGGGTTTTGAGGATCTCTCTCTTCTCGGCTACGCGTACGCGCTCAAATGTATCGAGATAGGCAGGGTGGACGGGAAAGAGGCTGACGAACTCTTCTAGTTTTAAGCCTAGGTCCTCATAAACAGGGGTGAATTTTTTAAGGTGTGCCCGGATTAACGCTTTCTGTTCTGGTGTTTTCTGTAGCAGACGCTCCGATACGACAAACGCGACGTCTTCGCGCACAATGCGAGCTTGCTCAAAGCGGTCGCGCACACGCCTAAGTGACTCGGCTACATGAGAGAAAAGATCGCTGTCAAATAAGGACTCTTGCACACCGGCCATGAAACGGAAACGAGAATCCTTACAGAACTCGCCCACTTCGCGTAGGAAGCCAAGGTCGAGGGTTATTTCACCTACGCTCCTACCGCGCAAATAGTCTAGCAGCTCGTCTACAACAAGCAGTAGTCCATGGTTAGGGAACTTCTCTTCAAACTTTTGCATCATGTCCGTCAATGCGTATGTATTGTTAGTTATCTTATCTATAGGCGGGAATTTGTAGTCAACGCCCATCTGTTTAAGGTTACTCTCAAGTTCCATACAGAGGATCTCGCGGAGCGGGGTTCTAACGCCTCCAATTTCAACGCGTATGGCCTTAAACTTGCCAGCCATAGTAGCCGCAGCTTTACGGACGTTCTCGTTTCTAACGGCACCTACCAAATCCGCACGCTCTGCTATCGTAGAGATGACCGACATAAGGTGGGATTTACCAGTGCCGTAATTGCCCACAACCATGGGGTTTCTCCCACTGGAGGTGGGGGAATATGAGGTCTGAGAGCTGCATGGCCATACGATCTGATATAACAAAAGTCTCGACTAAACGCTTAGCCTTATCCGGCACATTTGCTTCCTTGAGTTTGATAACGGTCTCTACAGGGTCAAATTTAATAAGATCTTTATAACGCATACGTGACCTCCCACTTTACTTAATCAACTGATAGGGCCTGACCTTTGTCTTGCAGAAATCAGCGTTGTCTGGTTCCGAATAGAACAACTCTCCATCACGTTCAAAGCCTGGCCACAACACAAGGAGTGAACACGCCCTGAGTCCTTCAATAAACTGAATAACGTTTAAATCCATCTCTGGAGTAAAGAGAAGGTGAATATCTGCAAGCACCGCAACTTCATGTGGCCCTTGTGGTAAAACTTCCCGTAAAACGTCAGTAGCTTTAATCCCCCAGTATCTCTGATCAACATCATCTAACGCATCACTTAGTACACGGCCGCAGTTAATGTATGGTATGCCTTTTTCCCTAGCGAGCTCCATACAAGCATCAGCTCCAGAACCAATTGGGTCCACTATGTACAGCGTATAGTAAGGCGACTTGCCAAACTCCTTAAGCTTGTCCGCAATAACTTTAGATAACTCCAAACCCCTAACCCCCTCCACAGAAACATCTAACAGTTATTGTTCTCTATTAACGTTAAAAAACCTGCTAAAGCTCTAATATAATAGGCGAATACTGACAGAACTTTAAGCTGGTGCAGGAAAGGCCGAAGTTATGGAGAATAGATGATTTTAGAGGTAAAATGTTTCTGATGACTCACTAATGGAGGGCTAAAGAGATGGACATCACCACAAAACTAGAAGGATGGAAGCACCGGTTGCTAGATCTAGGTAAGAGGAACCGCATGCTTTACTATAAACCGACTAAACGTTCGTCCTTGCAACTGCTAGAGCCAGACGCTTACAAGATATTTGACAGGCTTGTCGTTGAAGAGCGAACCTTAGAGATTGTTAACTCTACACTTACACAAGTAGAGTTATTTCCTGAAGAAAGCTCGAGTAAACTCGCTCTGTTGAAGCAAGGCCAGGTTCAGCCTTCTCAAGAGGGCGCTGAACTGGGAAAGACCTTATACCAGCTGCGACTACGAGCGCGTACCTCAATTCAAGAACGTGGTGTTAATGTCCTATACCTGTCCTTTGGCATGCTAGAGTGGCGGGAGTCGGACCAGGGGGAGATAGTTCGCTCGCCTTTATTACTGGTCCCTGTGGAGCTTCAGCATAGCTCAATCTTGGACCCCCATCACATATCCTTGTATGAGAATGAGGTTACACTTAACCCGACCCTACTACACAAGTTAGCCAATGATTTTGGAGTGACACTTCCTAGTATTCCAGACGATAATGAATGGGACCTAGTTACCTACTTAAAAGACATAGAGAGACTTGTGACACGGAAAGGTTGGTCCGTCGCACATGATGTAGTCTTGGGTCTATTCTCTTTTCTTAAACTAAATATGTATAAAGATCTGGAAGCTTGCGCAGACCGTATCGTCAATCACCCTCTAGTGAACTCTGTAGCAGGTGATTCTTCGGCAATTGCGGGACCTGATGCAGATATCGATATGGGGCTACTTGACAGAGCCTCCCACCCAACTGAGCTATTCCAAGTGGTAGATGCTGATTCTAGCCAACAGGAAGCGATTGAATACGCTAAGAGAGGAGTCAGTTACGTCCTGCAGGGACCACCAGGTACAGGCAAAAGCCAAACTATAACTAATATCGTAGCAGAGGCCCTAGCCGCCGGTAAACGGGTTCTTTTTGTGAGCGAAAAAATGGCTGCGTTAGAGGTCGTCTATAAGCGCATCAAAGCAGCAGGGTTAGGTGATTTCTGCCTACAACTTCATAGTCATAAGGCAAACAAACGCGAAGTGATTGAGGAATTGGGCCGTACGTTATATTCAGGGCGTACTAATATAACAGAACGAGTTGAGTTGGAACTAGAACGGCTTCAGGGTCAACGGAACAACCTAAACAATTTTGTGGACGGCCTTCATGAATCCCGGCAGCCATTAGACATGAGTGTATATGAAGTATATGGTGAACTGGCTAAACTGGGACACTATTCTGACCACACATTTGAACTCTTGGATGTGGGCCGTATTAGCAAAGTAGAGAAGTATCAACTAACTCAGAAGTTACGCGAGCTTGCTTTGTCTGCCCGTAGAGTAGGCCTTCCATATTTGTCTAATATATGGCGGGGGTCCGCAGTCAAGAGCTATTCGCTTGAGCTTCAGCAGACGATGCGGCTCCATTTCTCAAGATTGAAAGCACTTTTACAGACGTTCATGGAGTGTAACACAACAGCCATAGAAGAGTTAGGCCTACCCGCGCCAGTCACTTTTGCAGGGGCTGAACACATAGCTAAGGTCTTGCAGCATGCTGCATCATCCCCTATGCCACCAAGTGACTGGTTTTCAAGTGATTGTCTACATCAGTTAGCGGAGGAAGCGGCTGGTTTGCGTGATTTGAGTGCGGAGTACCATCTAATCAAATGTCAGTTGCTATCAATGTTTGCCCCGGGAATAATGGAAATTGACGAGGATCTTGTTGAATCAAACCTCAAGAGTTCATCTATAGCCCTACAAACATTACTAAAGCAAACAGACAGCAACCTCTCGGAAGCGTTGCTTATAAAGCGCAATGAGTTGACAGAAATAGTTGAATCCGTTCTAAGAGACTTCAGTGAATTATCTAAGGCCCTCGCTCCTATGGCTACTGTTATGGATGTTCACGAGCCAAGAGATTTCCTTGAGCTACAACGCCTACTTTCTATAGCACAACTCATAATTCAGAAGCCTAAGCCCATCGTGTCTTGGTTCGAAAGCGGGATGTGTGAAAGACTTCTTTCTGTGGTGGATGCAGCCAAGATTGTATATGAGGAACTTGATATTAAGCAGACAGAGCTTTTACAACGATATGACAAAGATGCGCTTAGCATAGATACTATCCCAATGATCAAGAGGTTCCGCACAGAGTACGTTGCGTTCTTTCGCTTCATTAAGCCCAGTTTTCATAGAGACATGAAGTGTATTCGAGGTTTCCTAAAGGACAAAAGTCTAAGCTACGAACAAGCCCTTTCTGATCTGCAACTGATACGTCAAAGTCAAGATGGCGTAGCGTGGGTTTCCGAGCATCAAGCTGAGCTAGGTAACTCTCTTGGTTCATGGTTTAAGGGGGGCGGGACAGAATGGCGACTTCTTAAGAAGGCGCTCTTGACCATGATTGAGCTACTCGCCTTCTTTTCTACAGATGATTTGCCTTCAGGCGTGCAACACCTGTTATTGGGGACTGTCTCATCGACGGATCTGTTGAAGACCATGATCGCAGATGTACAGCATAACTACGCAAAATCGAGCGCTAGTCTATCTCGTTTTGTCGATATATTGCAGGGCCGAACACAAGAGAACTTTGAGCAAGTTATTGCCACTGCGACCAACGTAGGCAAGCAGTTGACGGTTTTTTATAGTTGTTATGATAACGTGTGGTCTCACTCTGTAGCCGAAGGCGGCAGCTTAGAAACAACCTATGGTGTTACTACTCAGGTGGCGCGCTTGAATTTGATAGATGCTGTGATTGCCAAGCGGGAATGCGAGTTAATGGCAAATTACGGACAATTTTATAAAGGGATAGGAACTGAGTGGGAAGCCGTCCTTAATGCATTACAGTGGACATGGGATATGGTCGGCTTGTTTGGCAATTCCAAGCCGTCATCGCAATTTGTGCGCAATATATGTGTCAACTCTACTAGGCTCACTGACATCAGCGTTAGTGCTAGTCGCTGCGAGTCTATGCTAAGAGAGATGACTCCACACATTGAATTCGTAGAGAAATTATTTTCCGGTTTGGTGAATACCCCACAACATGTACCTCTAGATGAATTGGGTAGGAAGGTAGCTGCTTGGCTGGAGAATATCGCTTCAATGGAGGACTGGATAGACTTTCAAGGCGAGGTCGAAAGCTTAAAGGCTACAAACCTTAATGGCTATGTAGAGGCTATCCTCAACGAAAACCTGCCGTCAGATCAAATAGTACCCGTTTTTGAGAAGCGCTTCTTGTCCCTGTGGTTAGACAATATTTTCTCGAGTTCACCGCAACTAGGGCGATTTAGAGGCGATAGGCATAATGTGACGGTGGCAGAGTTTAAGGCTGCGGACGAGAACCAGCTCAGGTTAGCCCAGGCTAGGCTGCGCGCTAAGTTATCAGCAACTCGTCCAAATCCTTATCAAGTAAACGTGCGAGACGGTGAGATATCTATTCTCACTAGGGAAATAGAAAAGAGAAAGCGTCACAAGCCACTACGCAAGCTTTTTGCTATGATCCCGAATTTGCTTCTCACGCTGAAGCCCTGCCTATTGATGAGTCCTCTCTCAATAAGTCAATTCTTGGAGCCTCATTCAATTCATTTTGATCTTGTCCTGTTTGATGAAGCATCCCAGGTATTAGTTGAAGATGCTATAGGGGCTATTTTTCGGGCTGACCAAATGGTAGTCGTCGGTGACAAGCAGCAACTGCCTCCTACTAATTTCTTTAAAGCTGGACTTGGTGACGCTCAATATGACGATAGTGCAGAAGAAGAGGACGATGAAATCTTTGAGTCTATTCTAGATGCTTGTAGTGCTAATATGCCGCGAAAATCTCTGAGGTGGCATTACCGTAGCAGGCACGAACACCTGATCGCATTCTCGAATGCAAAGTTCTACCGTGACTTAATCACGTTTCCATCTCCATCGGAAGCTGATGATCTGGGGGTACAGTACGTGTTTGTCCCTGATGGCGTATACGATAGGGGCGGTACCAGAATCAATAGACAAGAGGCGTCGCAGGTCGTAACCGTTGTGAAAGAACATTTTGTGAAGTATCCGAACAGATCATTAGGTGTTGTAACTTTTAGCGAGGCCCAACAGTCTGCAATAGATGAAGAGCTTCGTCGGCTTCGGATGTCTAATCCTACGATGGAGAAATTCTTTCAAGAGGACAGGGAAGAGGCTTTCTTCGTTAAGAATTTAGAGAACGTCCAAGGTGACGAGAGGGACACTATCATTTTTAGCACCGGATACGGAAAAGATCGAAACGGGATTGTACACATGAACTTTGGACCATTGAGCTCAGACGGTGGAGAGCGTAGGCTCAATGTCGCGATAACGAGAGCTCGGTATAATGTGAAGGTGGTTACTTCCTTGCGGCCCACTGACATTGATCTAGAAAGAAGCGATAAAGCTGGAGTTAAACTTCTTCGACAATACCTAGAGTTTGCGATACATGGTCCTGAGTCCCTTGCCAGGGAACTAAAAGTTCACTCTGAAAAGGTGTTTGACTCACCTTTTGAAGAGGTTGTTTACCATCGGCTAGTGACCTTAGGCTATGAGGTTGATACACAGGTTGGTTGTTCTGCCTACAGAATAGACCTGGCAATAAGAGATCGAAATAATCCAGGACAGTATCTACTAGGCATTGAATGTGATGGCAGGACATATCATTCAGCGAAAACTGCAAGAGACAGGGACAGGCTACGGCAAGCGGTCTTAATAGGTCTTGGCTGGAATATTCACAGGATTTGGTCTACGGATTGGATTAAGGATCCAGAGGCTGAGCTCAGAAGGATTGAACAGACCTTAGCTTCCGTGAGATTGAACGCTAATGTAGAGTTGCAGACAGCGGCAACATCAGCGGTAAGCAATTCTGGTTCTGAAGAAGATGACTTATTCGGACTCGAGGATAGTTTTTCACTGGAGGATGAAGCAGCGACTGGTAACCCCGGAGTGAGTGACTACGAAATAGCCAATATTGATGATGTTGAGCACAAGAGAGGAATGACGCCAGGCTTTTACGTGGGCAGTATTATCTCTCATGTAGTGAATCTGGAAGGCCCTATTCATATTGACGTTCTTGCGAGACGCACTGCAACTGTCTTTGGCAGAGAGAAGGGTGGATCAACGGTTAAAACTCTAATCAAAGAATACATTATGCGCTATTGTGCAGAACAAGTAGCGATCAAAGGTCTATTCTATTGGCCAAAAGAGATGGAGGCTCCCAGGGTAAGGTCCTCAATCGATGGCTTAAAGCCCCGTACTATGGCTCAAATTTGCGTAGAAGAAAGGGTAGCGGCGGTCTTACTTGCGCTAACGAATTCAGTGGCCTTGACTCTGGACGATCTCTGTGTGGAGACATCTCGTTTACTCGGCTATAACCGTACCAGCCAGCAAATTCGTGACTGCGTAATTGAGGCGCTTGAATCAGCAGAGCGAGAAGGTATTGTTGAAATGATTGATGATAAGGTGCGTATTAAACGACTTCACTAAGAAGTTTGCAGGTCTGGCAGCGGGGGGTGACTTTGAAGTGGATTGTACTATGGCTAATCATTATTAGAGCCGAACTTCTTAGTAAATGTATGCAAAAAGGGGCTGTCGCAAAACGTTTGTGAATAAACGTTGAGCGGCATGCCCTTTTCATTTGAAATCGACCCAAACTGGGCGGCAAACTGAGTCGCAACACCCT